>JAATFX010000040.1 GCA_015654925.1 Enterobacterales bacterium
CTTTCAAAGTATCCCCTTTTTAAAATCCTAATACAGAACTCACAGAACGCGCTTGTCGTGCCGGATTTGAACCTGCGCAGGTTCGAGTCGAGCTTTGCGAGACAGCGTTGCCGCACGGCAACGACCCGCAGGGCGAGGCCAACGGCCGAGTCATCCTGCACGACCCACCACTTTCAAAGTATCCCCTTTTTAAAATCCTAATACAGAACTCACAGAACGCGCTTGTCGTGCCGGATTTGAACCTGCTTAAAATTCGATCGGCATCCCTTTATCGCACTTATCGAGTAGTTCCGCGGGCCAAAATCATCTAAAGTTTTGCCCTGATCCATCGCTATTGATGCGAACCTGCCCAAAAGTAATCCCAGCTAAACAAAAAAACGTAAAATAACAAAAATAAGGCGACTTTCCCCTTAAAATTGATTATTTTGTTTAGTATATAAAACACGCAGACCGCAAAGACTACCCGGCTTTACAGCACGTAGCCCAAGCGCGGAACTCAGGTGACGGAATAACCGTTACTGAACTAAAGTGAAGAGACTAGCTATGAGCGAACTCCTGGACGTCAATGCGGCGATTTACCCTTTTCCTCCCAAACCCCGCGCACTGGGTGCGGATGAAAAGCAGTTTTACCATGAAAAAATCAAACGCCTGCTACAACAGCGCAACGCGGTCATGGTTGCCCACTACTACACCGACCCGGAAATTCAGGCCCTGGCCGAAGCCACCGGCGGCTGCGTAGCCGACTCCCTGGAAATGGCCCGCTTCGGCAGCACCCACCCCGCAACCACCTTATTGGTCGCCGGCGTACGGTTTATGGGCGAAACCGCAAAAATCCTCAGTCCCGAAAAAAACGTACTGATGCCCACCCTCAAAGCGGAATGCTCCCTCGATCTCGGCTGCCCGGTAGATGAATTCAGCGCCTTCTGCGATGCCCACCCGGATCGTACCGTGGTGGTGTATGCCAACACTTCGGCGGCGGTCAAAGCCCGCGCGGACTGGGTCGTAACCTCCAGCATCGCCGTTGAACTCATCGAGCACCTTGACAGCCTAGGCGAAAAAATCATCTGGGCGCCGGATCGCCACCTGGGACGCTATGTCCAACAGCAAACCGGCGCGGACATCCTGTGCTGGCAAAGCGCCTGCATCGTTCATGACGAATTCAAAACCCAGGCGCTCTTGCGCTTGAAACAGCTCTACCCGCACGCGGCGATCCTGGTTCATCCCGAATCCCCGCAGGCCATCGTGGACCTGGCCGATGCGGTGGGCTCCACCAGCCAACTAATCCAGGCGGCCAAAACCTTGCCCCAGCAGCAAATGATTGTTGCCACCGATCGCGGCATCTTCTATAAAATGCAGCAGGCCTGCCCCGACAAAACCCTGCTTGAAGCGCCCACCGCCGGCGAAGGAGCCACCTGCCGCAGCTGCGCCCACTGCCCCTGGATGGCCATGAACGGCCTTAAAGCGGTCGCTGACGGCCTCGAACACGGCGGACAAACCCACGAGGTGCTGGTTGACGATGAACTCCGCCACAAGGCCCTTATACCCTTGAACCGCATGCTGGCCTTTGCCGCTGAACTTAAACTCCGCGTCACCGGCAACGCCTGAGCCAGCGCCCACCCGGCGGCGCGTCAAGCCCGCGATCCGCCGGGTCCCAGCGAGTGGTACTCAACCAGCTCCACCCTCAATGATGATGATGCGCGTGCGCCAGCTCGCTACTGCCCTCGGTAATACCGCAATCATCCTGCGGACACTGCTGATACTCCATCTGCACCGTCACATGACCGATCTGATAATGATCCAATAAATAATCCTGGATCTGATGCAGCAGCGCATCATGGTCATAAGGCGGCACCACCTGCGCATGCAGCGTCATCACCGGCCTCTCCCCCACCAGCCAAATATGCACATGATGCACATTACGCACTTCGGGAATATTCAGCGACAACTCGCGCTTCAACTTATCGATATCGATCTTGCTAGGCGTCCCCTCCAACAATTCATGCAAACTCTCGCGCAACAACCGCCAGCCGCTGCGCAACACCAGGCAAGACACCAAAATCGATAAAATCGGATCGATTGGCATCCAGCCGGTCATCACAATCACCACCGCCGCCGCGATGGCGCCCACCGACCCCAGCAAATCCCCCAGCACATGCAGCGCCGCGGCCCGCAAATTAATATTTTTCTCGCCTTCGCCCCCGTGCAACAACCAGAAAGAAAGCAAGTTGGCCACCAACCCGGCGACGGCAATCACCATCATCGTCCAACCCTGGATAGGATGCGGCTGATAAAAACGGCGAATCGCCTCCCACACAATCAGCAGGGTAATTACCAACAAGGCCAGGGCATTCAAAAAGGCCGCCAGGGTCGTCAGCCGCAGATAACCGAAGGTGTGCCGGCTATTGGGCTTGCGCTGCGCGAAACGCACCGCCATCAGCGCCATCAGCAAAGCGGCCGCGTCGGTCAGCATATGCCCCGCATCGGCCAGCAAGGCCAGCGAACCCGACATTACGCCGCCGACCACTTCCACCGCCATAAACACGGCCGTCACCACAAACGCCGCCATCAGGCGCTTGTTATTGCTATTTTCCGTCGCGCCATGCGCATGGGCAGGTGTCGATGCCATAAATATCCCGTCATTGATTGAATCAATCTACCTCGATAATACCGGAGAAAGGGGGCTGTTGCCGTAGGAATTTATCGGGGTATTATAGAGAAGGCGCCGCGGCAACCGGCGCATGAGGACAATTAGCCGCCGGTCCTATAAAAAAAGAAATCAGGCCGGAGCCTGATTATCATGGTTAGCCTAAATCTGTCTAAGCTGTCGCTTTAAAAAGCGTGGTGTAACTTGCAGCGATTAAATTGATGTATGGATATATGTCCGCAATGGCACTCATACACCTAAATACTAATTCGTGGTACCGTCGGTTTTAGTCGCTTCGGTATTGGTGGTGCCAGTGCCGGTTTCCACTTTGGAATTGGTGTCAGGGCAGCGTCCATCTTTACACATGGTATTTTTATGGACTTCGGATGCGTTCAGATCGGCTTTTTCATCGGTGCTGCCGGTCTTGGACGTATCGGTACCGCCAGTGTTGATTTGACTGTTGCTTACGCCATTAGGCGCAGAATTTTCTTTGGAACCGGCGCTGCCAGATTGATTTTCCTGGCCGTTATTGGAGTCATTGGCCGCAGCGGAGTTACTTGCCGCCAAAGCCGCACCGCTGCCAAAGGTCATAACTGCGGTAATAAAAAGCATTGCCATTTTCTTGGTAGTGTTGGTTTGCATATTATTATCCCTCTTTCGTGCCAGGGGTGGATATCAAGCCCGCATTTATACATTTTCAGCGAACGTAAAACCTCTGTAAGGCCGGTGGGATGGCCTCGCAAGGAAGTGTTATGACAATTAATTTAGGAAGATAACTCCCCGATATCTTTGCCTTAACATTGTTTAAGCATAGTCAATAATCGGCAGTTATCAAATTTGCAGCTGATTTAAGCGTCAAAGCTTGAAAAGTACATTTACAGCGTGATTTTAGCCGGCTAGATTAAACGGCGCATTTCATGGCGTTACAGACATATTTTATTGACCTTCCAGATTAGCGCAGCAGCGTGGAGAGAAAACAGACCGACTATGAATTACCTCAACGACGATTTAAGAATTAAAGACATCAAAGAGCTGCTGCCGCCAGTGGCATTGCTGGAGAAATTCCCGGCCACCGATCGCGCCGCCAGGACTGTCTCGGCCGCGCGCTCCGCCATCCACAAAATCCTCAAGGGCAACGACGATCGCCTGCTGGTGGTTATCGGGCCCTGTTCCATCCATGATACCGAAGCGGCAAAAGAGTACGCCGCGCGCCTGCTGGAGCTACGTAACCAGTGGCAGGGCGAATTGGAAATCGTCATGCGGGTTTATTTTGAAAAACCGCGCACCACGGTCGGTTGGAAAGGGCTGATCAACGATCCGTTGATGGATAACAGCTTCCAGATCAACGAAGGCCTGCGCATCGCCCGCAAACTCCTGCTGGAGATCAACGATACCGGTTTGCCGGCGGCCGGGGAGTTCCTTGATATGATCACCCCGCAATATGTCGCCGATCTCATGAGCTGGGGAGCCATCGGCGCCCGGACCACGGAATCGCAGGTGCATCGCGAACTGGCGTCGGGGCTCTCTTGCCCGGTCGGCTTTAAAAACGGTACCGATGGTACGATCAAGGTCGCCATCGACGCCATCAATGCCGCGGGCGCGCCCCATTGCTTCCTGTCGGTGACCAAATGGGGCCATTCCGCCATTGTGAACACCAGCGGTAATGGCGATTGCCATATTATCCTGCGCGGCGGCCGGGAGCCCAACTACAGCGCCCACCACGTTAATGCGGTAAAAGTGGGGTTAGCCAAAGCCAACCTGCCGGCCCAGGTGATGATCGATTTCAGCCACGCCAACAGCAGCAAGCAATTTAAAAAGCAGATGGACGTCGCCCAGGACGTTTGCACGCAATTGGCCAGCGGTGAAACGGGCATTATCGGCGTTATGGTGGAAAGCCATCTGGTGGAAGGCAGCCAGAGCCTGGAAAGCGGCGCGGCGCTGGTGTACGGCAAAAGTATTACCGATGCCTGCATAGGCTGGGAAGATACCGAAACCCTACTAAGCCAACTGGCGCAGGCGGTGCGCGCCCGACGTAGCCTTAGTCCGCAGGCCGTCGTTCCGGCGTGATAAAACCCGCCTGTCCGAAGACGCGGTGTGATTAGTTGGGACGGATGGGCGGTTAAAATGGGGCAGGCATGAGAACGAGATTGCCCCGCCCGGTCAGGCGGCGGGGCGAACGGGCTTATTTCGCTTTACCCTGGTTGGCTACCGCGGCGGCCTTGGCGGCGATTTCTTCCGCGTTACCCAGATAGTAATGCTTGGTCGGTTTCATATTTTCATCGAACTCATATACCAGCGGCACGCCGGTAGGGATGTTCAGTTCAAGGATTTCGTCTTCGCTCATATTATCGAGGAATTTAACCAACGCCCGGATGGAGTTACCGTGGGCGGCGATAATGACGCGCTCGCCTTTTTTCATGCGCGGTAAAATAGTCTCATTCCAGTAAGGAGTGACGCGTTCGATGGTCAGCGCCAGGCTTTCGGTGGTCGGCAATTCTTCGGCGGTCAAGCTGGCATAACGCGCGTCATGGCCAGGAAAACGTTCGTCATCGCGAGTCAGTTCCGGCGGGGTCACGGCAAAACCGCGGCGCCACTGCTTAACCTGTTCGTCACCGTATTTTTCAGCGGTTTCGGATTTATTCAAACCCTGCAGCGCGCCGTAGTGGCGCTCGTTCAGGCGCCAGGATTTTTCCACCGGCAGCCAGGCTTGATCCAACTCATCCAGGATATTCCATAAGGTATGGATAGCGCGTTTTAAAACGGAGGTGTAAGCAAAGTCAAAGATAAAGCCTTCTTCTTTCAGCTGCTTTCCCGCTTGCTTCGCTTCAGTACGGCCTTTGTCGGACAGATCGACGTCCGTCCAGCCGGTGAAACGATTTTCATTGTTCCACTGGCTTTCACCGTGTCGTACCAGAACCAGTTTCGTTACAGCCATCGCTTGACTCCTTAAAGTCTAAAGATTTTTATGAAAACTATTATCATTATATTGCCTGGCCGGGTAGGGCGGCAACCGCATAAGGTCAAACAGTGCGAAATAAATGGTTTTGCACAATAGTTTATAACGCGATTAGCTGGTAACGGGTTTGTGAATGATAGGTTTCCCCGGGCTGCAGCCAGCAATCAGGCTGCGGCCATTCGGGATGATTCGGGCTATCCGGCAAAAACTCGCTTTCCAGCGCCACGCCGCTGTAATTCTGATAATCCCCGCCCTGGCGCGCCGGCGTGCCGGCCAGGAAATTACCGGTATACAGCTGCAGGGCCGGGGCGGTAGTGAACACTTTCAGCAAGACCTGTCCGTCCGCCGACCACAGCTGCGTGGCGGGACTGTCGCCGTTCTGGCAGGACGGATAGAGCAGGAACGCGTGATCGTATCCCTTCATGCGCTGTTGATCGCGATCGCCCAGAAAATCCTTGGCGATGGTTTTCGGCTGGCGAAAATCCATGCCGGTATTTTCCACGTCCGCCAGCGGCGCGCAGGGGATGCCTTCGCTATCCACCGGCAAATATTGCGCGGCGTAAAGTTGCAGGGTTTGCTTGCGCACGTCGCTATTGGCCCCGTCCAGATGAAAATAG
This sequence comes from Enterobacterales bacterium, assembly GCA_015654925.1. Classification (GTDB taxonomy): domain Bacteria; phylum Pseudomonadota; class Gammaproteobacteria; order Enterobacterales; family Enterobacteriaceae; genus Acerihabitans. Next base: position 6,218 of record JAATFX010000040.1, read on the forward strand.
GCGTGATTGGTCAAATTGACCGGACAAGCCCGATCCACCGTGGCGGTATAGTCGATGACCACCTGCTGGTCTTCGGTCACCGTATAACCGACTTCGGCCACCAGATTGCCGGGAAAACCCTGATCGCCGTCGGCGGAATGCAGCCGGAAGCGCGCCGTGGTCAGCGTATGTTCAATACATTCCCAGCGCCGGGCGTTAAAGCCCTCGGGGCCGCCGTGCAACTGATGGGCGCCCTGATTGGCGCTGAGCGCCCAGGTCTGGCCGGCGCGGGACAGCGCAGAATTGGCGATGCGGTTGGCGTAGCGGCCTACCGTGGCGCCCAGATAGGCGTCCTGGGTAGGATATTCCGCCGGCGAGGGGCAGCCCAGCAGCACCTCGCGCTTGTTGCCGGAGGACAAGGGAAATTGGCAGGACAGCCAGGTGGCGCCCCAGTCCATCAGGGTAATTTGCATACCCTGTTCGGTTCCCAAGGTCACGCACTGGAAGGGCTTGCCGTCGGGGGCAATACCGGATTCATACTCTTTTAGCATATCGCTGTTCCTTCTGACGCGTGACACACATAAAACGTCTCTTTAATGCCGGTTTGCTGGTGATATTGGCTGGCCACCGCCGTGCGCACCGCATCCACCCGATCGGTCGGCATCAGCGCCACCACGCAGCCGCCGAAACCGCCGCCGGTCATACGCACGCCGCCGTCATCGCCGATTGCTTCTTTCACAATCTCCACCAGCGTATCAATCGGCGGGACGGTGATCTCAAAATCATCACGCATCGAAGCGTGGGACTCGGCCATCAGAATGCCCATCCGGGTTAAATCGCCCGCCGCCAGGGCGTCGGCCGCGGCCAGCGTCCGGGCGTTTTCAGTCAGCACGTGGCGTACGCGTTTGGCGACCACCGGATCAAGGTCCTTTTCCACCGCTTTGAACTGGCTAAGCTCAACATCCCGCAGCTTGTCGGCGGTAAAGAAGCGCGCGCCGGTTTCGCACTGTTCGCGCCGGGCGTTATACTCGCTATCCACCAGCCCGCGTTTAACGTTGGAGTTGATAATTACCACCGCCACGTTATCCGGCATGGGGACCGCGCGCGCCCCCAACGTCCGGCAGTCGATTAATAAGGCATGGTTATCTTTGCCCAATGCGGAAATCAGTTGATCCATGATGCCGCAGTTACAGCCGACAAACTGATTTTCGGCTTCCTGGCCATTCAGCGCCAGGGCCACATTGTCCAGGGACAAGTGATAAAGCGTTTGAATCGCCTTGCCCACCGCGACTTCCAGCGACGCCGACGAGCTTAAGCCCGCGCCCTGGGGGACATTGCCGCTCAGCACCAAATCGGCGCCGCCGAAACCGGGATCGCGCTGCTGCAGATGCTTTACCACTCCGCGCACATAGTTAGACCATTGCTGGGTTTCATGAGACAAAATTGGCTCATCCAGCGAAAAAATATCTTGCTCGCCGTCACAATCCACGGCAATCACCCGGATTTGGCGATCGTCGCGCTTGGCGCAACTGACCACCGTTTCATAATCAATGGCGCAGGGCAGCACAAAACCATCATTATAGTCGGTATGCTCGCCAATCAGGTTGACGCGCCCGGGGGCTTTCACGGTCAGGGCCGCATCGTAACCAAAAGATTGGCGAAACACAGATTCAGTCTTGTTTTTCAAGCTGGCAGGGTGAATGGTCATAGTGACGCTCCGGATTCCCGAAAGTGAATATCGCTAACCGCACGCAGGCGGTCGCTGGCTTGTTCAGCGGTCAGATCGCGCTGGGTTTCCGCCAGCATTTCATAACCGACCATAAATTTTCGCACCGTGGCCGAACGCAGCAGCGGCGGATAGAAATGGGCATGCAACTGCCAATGGCTATTATCCCGATCGATAAACGGCGCGCCGTGCCATCCCATGGAATAAGGGAAAGAGCAGTTAAACAGATTGTCATAACGGCTGGTAAGCTTTTTGATCGCCACGGCCAGATCGGCGCTTTGGGCTTCATTGAGATTGTCCAGGCGCAGCACATGGGCTTTGGGCAGCAGCAGCGTTTCAAACGGCCAGGCCGCCCAATAGGGCACCACCGCCAGCCAATGTTCCGTTTCCACCACCGTGCGGCTGCCGTCGGCCAACTCCAGGCGCAAATAATCCATGAGCAGCGGCGCATCATGCTCTTGCAGATACTCCCGCTGTAATCGATCTTCCCGCTCGGCTTCATTGGGCAAAAAACTATTGGCCCAGATTTGGCCATGGGGATGGGGGTTGGAGCAGCCCATAGCCGCGCCTTTATTCTCAAACACCTGCACCCAGGGGTAGGTTTTACCCAAATCGGCGCTTTGCTCGCGCCAGGTTTTGACAATGGCTTCCAATGCCGGCAGGGACAGTTCCGGCAAGGTTTTGCTGTGATCCGGGGAAAAACAGATCACCCGGCTGGTGCCGCGCGCGCTTTCACAGCGCATTAATGGATTGGCGCTTGGCGTGGCATCCGGGGTGTCCGTCATCAGGGCGGCAAAATCGTTGGTAAAAACGTACGTGGTTTGGTAATCGGGATTCTTGTCGCCGGAGACGCGGGTATTGCCGGGGCAAAGAAAACAATCCGGATCGTGTTTGGGCAACGTCAGGGCCGAAGGCGTCTCCTGCTGGCCCTGCCATGGGCGCTTGGCGCGATGGGGCGATACCAAAACCCACTGTCCGCTTAACGGATTGTACCGGCGATGGGGATGATCGACGGGGTTGAACTGCTGCATACTTTCTCCTTAATCCGGATAACCGTTCGGGTGCCGGGACTGCCAGCGCCAGGTGTCGTTGGCCATATCTTCCAGGGAACGACTTACGCGCCAATGCAAATCGCGGGCGGCTTTTTCCGGCGCGGCCCAATAGGCGGCCAAATCGCCATCGCGGCGCGGGGCAAAATGGTAAGGAACCGGTTTACCACAAGCCCGGCTAAAGGCTTCAACGACCTCCAGCACGCTATGGCCGACGCCGGCCCCCAGATTATAAATATGGGTACCGGCTTTATTGCGCAGCGCCTTGAGCGCCGCGACATGGCCGTCGGCTAAATCCATTACATGAATATAGTCCCGTACGCCGGTGCCGTCAGGTGTGGGGAAATCATTACCGAAGATCGCCAGGGAAGGCCTGCGGCCCACCGCCACCTGGGCAATAAACGGCATCAGGTTATTGGGGACGCCCTGCGGGTCTTCACCCATATCGCCGGAGGGGTGGGCGCCCACCGGGTTGAAATAGCGTAATAGCGTAATGCTCCAGTCCGGCTCGGCATGCTGTAGATCTTGTAGGATCTGCTCGACCATCAGCTTGCTGCGCCCATAAGGGCTGGAAGGTTGGCCGGTAGGCAAGCTTTCATCATAGGGGATTACGGGTTGATCGCCGTAAACCGTGGCGGAGGAGCTGAATATCAGATTCTTCACCCGCGCGTCGCGCATGGCTTCTATCAGCGTCAGGGTGCCGTAAACATTATTATCATAATATTCAACCGGGTTACTCACCGATTCGCCCACCGCTTTAAGACCCGCGAAATGGATTACGGCATCAATGGTATGCTCGGCGAATAGCTTGGCCAATACGCTTTTATCGCGGATATCTCCTTGATGGAATACCGGCCGGTTATGCTCTCCGGCGTTGCCCAGACGGGCGATGGTCTCCACTACGCTGGCTTTACTATTACTGAGGTTATCCAAAATAATCGTGCTGTAACCGGCGGCGCAAAGTTGCACGCAGGTATGACTGCCGATGTAACCGCTACCACCCGTGATCAATATGGACATATAGGTCTCCTATGTCATTCCTTGGCATTAAATTATCATGCTTTAAGGTTAAAAAAAGTGATCTTATCGATAAAAATGAAATCGATTACACTTGATTTTAGCGCATTCCCGCCGCGCTATGCCAGGCAAAGCGCGGGCAAACCAGCAAAATAGGAGGGGGGTGGAGCGGGGGAGGACCGGCACGCAATATGGTAACGCTCTCATTACCGGCGAACCAGCCCCGGCCGGGCCTGTCGCTATATTATCCGTTGACCAGGGCATTATTTAGCCGGCGGCAGTGGCGGCCTGCGCCAAATTATCGATTTGGTAACGATAAACCTCGCCCTGTGGAACAAAGGTCAGCCGATGGGTAATACATTCCGGCGCATCCGCGGCGTGGTGGGAGACAAACAACAACTGCGTATCCCCTTGGCTAATCAGTACGTCAATCCAGCACCGCACCAATTGCCGGTTAAGCGGGTCCAGGCCCTGCAGCGGCTCATCAAGGATCAATAGCGCCGGATGCTTGACCAGGGCGCGGGCAATCAGCGTCAGGCGCTGCTGGCCCCAGGATAAGCTGTGGAATGGCGCATCCGCCGCCTCCGCCAGCCCCAACAGTTGCAACCATTGCCGGGTGAGCAACTGCTGGCGCTCCGATACCGCCTGATAGATGCCGATGGAATCAAAAAAACCGGATAAAATAACGCTGCGCGCGCTGGCGCTGACCCGATAATCCAGGTGCAGGCTGCTGCTGACGTACCCGATATGGCGTTTAATATCCCAGATGGTTTCGCCGCTGCCGCGGCGGCGGCCAAACAGAGTGAGATCGTTGCTATAGCCCTGGGGATGATCGCCGGTGACCAGGCTGAGCAAGGTTGATTTGCCCGCGCCGTTAGGGCCGACGATTTGCCAATGCTGGCCCGGCAGCACCTCCCAGTCGAGCCGGTGCAAAATGGGGCGATCCTGGTAGGACACCTCGCCGTGGCGCAGGGTAATCAGCGGCTGCCCGGCCGGCAGCGCATCTTTTTGCCCCGGTACCTCGGTATCGGGCAGGCTGACGCCGTCCAGGGACTCCGCCAGCGCCAACTGGGCCACCAGGGCTTCGGCCAGCAGGGCGGCCCGCCCGCCGGTCCGGGTCAGCGCGCAGTCCACCAATATGCCGACGTTATCAATATATTCGGGAATATCGTCAAACCGGTTGAGTACCAGCACCAAGGCCATGGACTGGCCCGCCAATCCGCGCAGCATGGCGGCAAGTTGTGCGCGGGAAGCCACGTCCAGCCCGTCAAAAGGTTCATCGAGGATCAATAAATCGGGCCTGGCCATCAGCGCCTGGCACAGCAGGGTTTTACGGGTCTCGCCGGTGGACAGGTATTTGAACCTGCGCTCCAGCAGGTGCGTGATGCCGAACTGCTCCGCCAGCCTTTGGCAAAACGCCGGGTCATCATGATCTTGCTGGATAATCTCGCCGGTGGTGCGCCCGGTATCGTCCTCGCCCGCGCTCAGCAAATCGGTATTGTTGCGTTGCCACTCTTGCGCCACCAGTTTTTGCAGCTGTTCGAGAGAAAGGCGGGCCACGCGCTGGAAATCGCTTTGGCGCCGGCCGCCCAGCAGCGCCAGCTCGTCGGCCAGCGCCATGGCCAGCGCCGACTTGCCGCTTCCGTTCGAACCGACGAAAGCCCAGCATTCGTCGCCGTGCAGTTCCAACGCTTCAATGCTGAGCCTGCGGGTATCGCTTAAGCGAAACGAGCCTTGCGAAATTTGCAATGATGACATCAATTATTCCTTTCTATGCAACGGATACGCCAGCATCATTATTTTATCGGCGTATGTCAATGCACAAAACCGTCTTCAGCATAGCGTGGCGATGATCACCTGGTCGGCGTTAAAATATGCTGTGGCCGCGGCCCCGACCGATAAATTTAGTTCGGCTGCCGCGGCTTTGGTCAGGGTGGCGCACAGTTCTTCCCCGCCCGTGAGCTTGAGCAGCACCTCGACGTTTTCTTCACCCGTCTGCAGATGGCTCACCGTGCCGGGCAGGACATTATCAGCCGGCGCCGCGGCGTCGTGCCCGGCGCGGATCGACACCCAGGGCGCTTTTATCAGCGCCAGCACTTCCTTGCCCGGGGATAACAGCAAGCGATCGGCGCTTTGCTGCGTCAGCGCCACCGCCAAACGCGTGCGGCCGTCCGCCAGCAGGATATCCACATGCTGCTGCACCTGCTGGTGGCTGCGCGTCAGGACGGTGCCGAAAAATTGATTGCGGGCGCTGGTTTGCAGCGAAAAGCGCGAAATCGCCGCCAGCAGGCTGTCCAGCGGCAAGCTGTCGTCCTGCAATACGTCAAAGGCCTTTTGCTGGATTTGCCCCAGCAGATCGTAAAGCTGCAACAGCCGTTCGGCATAGCGGGTCAGCGTGGCGCCGCCGCCTCCTTTGCCGCCGGTGGCGCGTTCCACCAGGGTCTGCTCCGCCAGTTCGTTCATGGCGCTGATGGCGTCCCAGGCGCTTTTATAACTGATGCCGGCTAATTTCGCCCCCTGGCTGATGGAGCCGGTGTGCTTGATTTGTTTGAGCAAGGCGATGCGCCTGGGATCGGCAAAAAGGCGTTGCTGGAGTTTCATGGTCAAGAGGATTTCGGCCTGCATGCCGGTCTGCCTTATGTAGAGGTCCAGTGTTGAAGACTGTGGTTAGTACATTATTCGTGGCGCTGGTTTACCGCAAATTGTCACCGATCTTGGCGCCATGGGCAAATGACCAGGCACCATGAGTGCGCTTTCTGCGAGGTATAACATAAAAAGCTTAAGTGGCAGTGCGATAAACTGGTATAAAGAGGAATAAGGATAGCAAAATCCATACAGCTGCGGCATTACACGAGGTGAAGATGTTAGAATTACTGGAAAGTCTGGTTATGGTCGTGCTGATGGTGCCCATCGTGATGGCGGTCATCCTGGGGCTGATTTACGGCTTGGGCGAGTTGTTCAACGTAATTTCGAAAATCGGCAAGCCTAAACAGCGACGCGATCGGGAACATGACGACAAACCCGGCCTGGACGCGCGTTAAACGCTAAAGCGGTTTGAGATCTCTTCTCTATCCCGGTTTACACCCGGCAGTACGCCACCTCGCCGGGCGTAAACCAACTATTATGCCACTCAGGGCCCGCCGCCATGCCGGCTAACCAACCGCCGACCGCTTGACGGCGGTAACGCTCTTTTCCTTCTGAATCCATGAGTGCGCCCCCTGTTCGCCAAATTTTGTTTGCTAAATCCTGTTTACTAAATAGAGCAGGGTAATAACCTACAACATCCCTTTATCGCCCTGTGAAAGGGTTGCGGCGATAAACCCGGGGGCGGCCTATCATATTATCCTGCCGGATCGCGGACGCATGTTTTATGATATGAAGGCCTAATAAGTCTTTGGCGGGTAAGCGCCCGTTTCGTTTAACCATTATTGATGCGTGACGTGTGGGGAATGATAGTATCTTATTAAAATAAGTGGTTAATGATAAAAATGTGTCATTTGAATATATTAATTAGAAATTAACAATTCGCAATAATAGGCGTTGTTGAGTTATTTAATATTATTTATCATCGAGGATCACCATGAACGCGAGTCAAAATATCAGTTCCCAGCTTTTTTATGCGAGCGTGGCCGCCCCGGAGCAATCGTTGGCGCGAGGCACCCAGCCCGCGGCGAAAGAAATCAGGATCTACCATGGCAGCCGATCGTTTCGCGGGGCCACCATCTGGGTACATCAGGATGTGCTGCAGGTCAGTGCGGGCGGCCGTGATATCGTTTATTTTTCCGCGGAAAATAAAAATGATGCAAATAAAATTAAAAGCCTGTTAACCGGGATGATGGGCCTGGCCGCCGGTATCGCCCGTTCCCCGGACGGCCAGCGATATATGGTGCAAAACAGCGGTGAGATTTTTAGTATTCACACCGATGATCGCAATAATATTATCTCCAGCGCCATTGCGCACTCCTCATGGGGCGTGCCGTACATGCCCCTGAATCTGGCAAATCATAGGTTAATGGAGGACCGCAAACGCTCCGCCGAAGCGCACTTATGCGCTTATTTGGCCCGGCAACCCGCAGTCTCGTGATGACAGGGGGTTTCACCAGTATTGTTGCTCATCATATATTACGGGTGGGGAAAAAGGAGCGCGCTTATACAAAAATTTTTTGCATATACTCCATTGAGGAATTGTTGAATATTACCTCCTGGCAAACCAGCGCGAAAAGTTATAAAATCGCCAAAATAATTTTTAACGGTTATTCTAGGAGCAAAGTATCCTGAACCATGCCCAACCAATAAATTATTATCAGTCATTCATTGTCATTAAATTAATTACCTCTTTATTTATTCGAGGCCAGCCTCGGGGATACATGCCATGAGTCAACGGACATCGGTCGGCCCCTTACCCTCTTTTAATCAGATAAAAGAGATGCTGCTCGCTCAATTAAACCATGCGCCCGCTGATGAAGCCGCGTCGGCCTTTAATGCTAGCCACCAGGTCAATTACGATAAGGTATATGATGAACGCATTGCGGGTTTATTCACCAGTTATGCCGAATTATACGCCACCCTGCGGGATAACGATGCCGACGCCGTAAAAAACGCGCTAACCCGGGCCAGGATACGCACCCTGGCCGTGACCAGCTTCTTTATCGCCCTGGAAGATGACCTCATCGCCCTGTTGTCCCGGTATGACCCAAGCTCACCCGGGGCGGCAACGCGCCTTTGTTCCCATGACCAGCCGGCTTAATCGCGGCGGGGGCGCTATTATGCAAAACTTTAAACGCCGCTTTAATCATGGGCTTTACTTGCACTCCTTCGGCTAATACTCTGTTGACGTTAGAATGACGTATCAGCGACCAAAGAGGATGTGATGGAACAACCGGTAAACGGCAAAAAACGGCTGGCGGTACTGTTTGGTGGACAATCCACCGAACATGAAGTCTCGTTGCGGTCATCAATTAACGTTATCAATGCAGTCGATCGGCAGAAATACGATCTGACCCTGATTGGCGTTGATAAGCAGGGCCGCTGGACCCTGTGCAATGAGGCCGACTACCTGATCAACCCCGACGATCCGGCGCGGATCAAGCTTGCGCCCTGCGCAAATTATCTTGCTGTCGTTCCAGGTCAGATGGTTGCCGGGCAAAATTCCGCGCAGCTTATCGATATCGCGAGCGGCAAAACGCTCCCGCACGTGGATGTGGCTTTTTCCGTGCTGCACGGCGCAGCGGGGGAGGACGGCTCGGTACAGGGATTGTTGCGGGTATTGGGCATTCCTTATGCCAGTCCCGACGTGCTTGGCTCGTCCGTCTGTATGGACAAGGACATGACCAAGCGGGTGCTGCGCGATGCCGGACTGCCGGTTACCCCATCGGTTACGCTGCATCGGGCGGACGTTGCCGGAGCGGATTATGATGCCATCGTCGCCGAACTGGGACTGCCGCTGTTTATCAAACCCGCCAGCCAGGGATCGTCAGTGGGGGTCAGCAAGGTAGTGGATGAGGCCGGTTTCCGGCAGGCGCTGGCGCTGGCTTTCGCCTTCGACCACAAAGTGCTGATTGAAACCACCATTGAAGGGCGTGAAATAGAGACGGCGGTATTGGGCAACGACGATCCTTCCGTCAGCGTTTGCGGCGAGATACTGGCCAATGACGAATTTTACGCTTATGACACCAAATACCTGAATGACGGGCAGGCGGGGCTGGTGATACCCGCGCAGCTGGACGCGTCGCTAAGCGACGAGATCCGCCTGATTGCCAAGGCCGCCTTCCGCGTGCTCGGTTGCGCGGTTATGGCGCGAGTGGATTTTTTCCTGACCAGGCAAGGCGAACCCATCATTAACGAAGTCAATACCATCCCCGGGTTCACGTCCATCAGCATGTATCCCAAATTATGGGAAGCCAGCGGCCTGAGCTATCCGCAACTGGTGGATAAACTGATTACCCTGGCCCTCGATCGCGCCCGCGACGCGGCGGATATCAAGACCGACCGCTAATTGCGCGCCTC
>JAATFX010000078.1 GCA_015654925.1 Enterobacterales bacterium
ATGCCTTGTCAATATTATGCTTTGTCAATAATAGCCGAGTAATTTCCACCAGAAGAGGCCAACGATAAAAGTCAAAATGACATTAAAGGTGACGATGCAAAAATTAATGCGATAGAAGCGCGGTCGTTCAAAATAACCCTGGGCAAAATAGATAGGACCGGGACCGCCGCCATATTCCGTATTCCCCCACATCAGGTTACTGAAAATACCGAAACAAATCGCCACCATCATCGGCGGCGCGCCGGCGGCAATCGCCGTTGCGGCAAAAGGCGCATACAGCGCGGCGACATGACCCGTGGCGGTGGCGAATAAGTAGTGCACGTAAATATACAAGATTCCCAGAAGGACAAAGGTGCCCATCGCGCCAAAGCCATGGATAACGCTGCCCAAATGGCCGGTCATCCATTTGATAAACCCCAGATCCGATAATCCGGTCGCCAGGCTGATAATGACGCCAAACCAGATCACCGTATCCCAGGCCGCATGGTCTTTTAACAGGTCTTTCCAGTCAACCGCGCGGGTCGCGAACAAATAAGCCGCCAGCCCCAGCCCCACCGTGGTCGCCGACAAACCGGTAATCAGGCTGGTGCCCCAGCCGATCAGCGCCAGGATGAAACCGCAGGCCACTTTTTTTTCTGCTATGAGCATCGGGCCTAATTCGGCAAGCGCGTTGCGGCCCATTAGTTTTGCTTCCGGGGTACGTTTAAGTTCCGGATTTAATATTTTGTATAATAATAGCGGCATAAGGCAGAAGCACACCATCGCCGGCACCACGGCGGCGATAAACCATCCGCCCCAGGTGATATTAATGCCTAATGACGTTTTCGCCAGACTGCCTGCCAGCGGATTCGCCGCCATACTGGTCAGAAAAATGGCCCCGGTGATCGGCGTAAACTGAAAACAGACCATGGTCAGGAAATCGCCTATTTTTTTTCCGGTCACTCCGGGAGCCGAGCCTAATACGCTATTAATAGATCGGGCGATGGGAAAAATAATACCGCCGGAACGCGCCGTTACCGAGGGCATGGCCGGTGCCATAATAAGATCGGAAATACCCAGGGAATAAGCGATGCCCAAGCTACTGCCGCCGAACAGCGACAGCATTTTATACGCAATCCGCTTGCCCAATCCCGAGGTGACGAAGCCCAGCGACAAAATATAAGCGCAAAAAATCAACCAGACCGTACCGTTGGCGAATCCTGACAGCGCTTGTGCTTCCGTTAGCGTTTTGGTAAATATCGCCGCGCAGATCGCTATCAGCATCACAGCCCCGGAAGGTAAGGGTTGAGTCAAAATAGCGGCAATGGTTGCGGCAAAAATCGCCAGCATATGCCACGCCTTAGGTGTGAGCCCTCCCGGTGTGGGAATAATCCATATGGCCAATCCGATCAAGATTGGAATCGCAACGGCAATAATCGTTCTTTTTTTAGATGATTCATATGACATATTAACCCCTTATTCATGCAGACGAATTTCTTTGCCATGCGGGCTATTTAGCGGAGTTTTCTAATACCCGATCGACCATTTCCGCCGCCATGCCGAGGTAATTAGCCGGATCGGTCAAATGTTCAATCAAGCTGGGTTCGAGACGGTTAGAGACGCTGGGCATGGCATTAAGAACGTCGGCAAGGCGGCCGCCTTTTTCATTTACGACGCGGCACGCGTCATACACGATATCGTGGGCATCCTGGCGTCCGATATAAGGCGCAAGACCCATCATCACGGCTTCCGCCACGATAAGCCCTTTGGTTAAATCAAGATTTTTGGCCATGGCTTGTTCATCCACCACCAGTCCGCCCAGCATGAACTTGGCCTGATTCAGCGCCCCGGCCGCGAGAATGAAGCTTTCTGGAATGGCGATCCATTCCGCATGCCACGGGCCGGTCGCGCGTTCTAAATCCTGCACCATGGCGTCGAGCATTAAACCGGCCTGCTGACGTACGCCTTTAGCGCAAGCCAATATCAGTTCGCTTGAGATGGGGTTGCGTTTTTGCGGCATAGTACTGCTGGCCCCGCGTCCTTTAACAAAGGGTTCGTAAAGCTCGCCGAACTCATTTGCCGCCAGCAAAATAACGTCGTAGGCTATTTTCCCTAAAGAACCGGTGATAACGGCCAGTAAATTCACCGCTTCCGCAAAACCATCCCGCGCCACATGCCAGGTCGAAACCGGCACGCCTAAATCCAGTTCTTTCATCATCGCTTGCTGGACCGCAAGGCCTTTATCGCCCAATGACGCCAGCGTTCCCGCCGCGCCGGCGAATTCGCCGACCAGCACCCGGGGCCGGGCCTGCGCCAGGCGTTCTGCGTGGCGATCGAACATATCAAGCCAAATCGCGGCTTTATAACCGAAGGTGATCGGCAATGCCTGTTGTAAATGGGTACGTCCCGCCATCGGCGTATCGCGATAACGTTTGGCCAGCCCGGCGAGGATATGGCGTAATGCCTTAATATCCGTGTCTATTAACTCAAAAGCATCCCGTAGCTGTAATACCACGGCGGTATCCATGATATCCTGCGTCGTTGCGCCCCAATGCACATAACCGCCATAGGTTTTGGCCTGTTTGGCAATCTGGTGCACCAACGGCAAAATGGGATAACCGACGATTTCCGTTTCATCACGTAATAAATCAAAGTCGAGCGTATCCGCATTACAACTCGCCGCTATTTCTTTTGCCGCCTCATCGGGGATTACCCCGCACTGTGCTTCCGCTTTGGCCAACGCGATCTCGACCGCGACATATTTGCGAATCAATTCGCGATCGTCGAATATGGCGCGCATGGCAGGCGTGCCGAATGAGTCGCGGAACAGGATTGAGTCAATAACGTTAGAAGCCATACCATTTCCTTAAAAGTTAATGAATAAAACCTATGGAAGTGAGATAAATAGCGTTTGCGCAAATAACGGTTACAAATCAAGGAAGTTGAACCGTCAATCCGCGCATGCTATGTTTACAAAAAATTAACATATGCTTTGATCCCTGCTTGGGCAGGGCACCAGGATGGTTAAATGTACGGATATGTTTAAATGTACGTACAGGTAATCATGTCCGTTCATACTAAAATGTACGTACATGTGAAAGGAAGCGTTTTGTGCTTATTAATTGACCGGGGTCAATAACAGTTGAAGAAAATAACCTATGAAAGAATCGCTTTATAAACGGATTGCCCGCGAACTCGTGCAAAGCATCGCCTCCGGTAAGTATTCGCCGGGTTCGTTATTACCATCCGAATTGGAATTATCAGAGCACTATGAAGTCAGCCGGCATACCATACGCGAAGCGCTGCGTGAGTTGGCCGCGCTTGAGTTGGTTTCGCGGCGTAAAGGCATTGGGACCCTGGTTATCGGTAAAGGGGATGACAACGGCCATGCCCATTCCTTGGCGACCCTGGAAGATCTACTGACGCTGGCAAAGACCAATATCCGGGTGGTCAAAAAAATCGACGAAATCGTCGCTGATTATGAACTGGCCAAAACCATCGGCTGCCAGCCGGGATCGCGCTGGCTGCATATCGCCAGTATTCGTGAAGACAGTAAGAAAAAGGATGCGCCGATTTGCTGGACGGACAGCTATGCGAGTACCGATTACGCAAAAGTGCGCCAGTTGGTGCGCAGCGATCCGTTCGCGTTAATCAGCGATTTGATTGAAAAGCACTATGGCATTAAAAGCGAAGAAGTCAGACAGACGATTACCGCTATCGGCGTGCCGCCCAAAATGGCGAAAACGCTGGGGGTCGAACCGGGGTCGCCGGCGCTGAAGATTATCCGCCGCTATACCGATATCGCGGGCAACGTATTTGAAACCACGGTCTCCGTGCATCCCGCGGAAAGATATGCGTGCTCGATCGTATTAAAACGGCAAAAAGGCTGAGAAGACATCGCGGGTTAAAACCATGGCGGATAAGACGGCCTTGCCGCGCCGCCGGAGGAAATATCAGCACCATCATATCATAGAGGGGGAGCGGATGGCCAGGCGCGAGCATTACCACCATAGCCGGCGACGGCCCGGCGCGCTGCCGGGGTTGCTGGCCGCTGCCGTCACGCTGTTTTTGCTGCTGGCGCCGGCTGAGGCGGCGGAGCCGATGCCGGGGCTGACCCGGCTGCTCGATGAGGCGCAGGCCATTACTCCCCTGGAAACGGTAGTTATCGCCCGCCATGGCGAGATTCTGGCCGAACGCGGCTACCGGGGGCATTCGACCACGGCGGCCACCAATATCAAGTCGGCCTCCAAGTCGGTAATATCGGCGCTGGTCGGCATCGCCATCGACCGAGGCCTGCTCGCGGGTCCCGATCAAACCATGGCGCCGCTGCTGGCCAACCAGCTTCCCGCCAACCCCGACCCCCGTTTGCAAAAGATAACCATCGGTAATCTGCTGTCCATGCAGGCCGGGCTGGAGTCGACCTCGGGGGCCGGGTACGGGGCCTGGGTCGGCAGCCGCAACTGGGTGCGCGCGGCGCTGGCCCGGCCTTTTGCGGACGATCCCGGCGGACGCATGATTTACTCCACCGGTTCGACGCATTTGCTGTCGGCGATCCTGGCCCGGCGCACCGGACGCACCACCTTGCAGTTGGCGCGCGACTGGCTCGGGCCGCAGACGGGGTTTAGCATTGCCGGCTGGATGCGCGATCCGCAGGGCATTTATCTGGGCGGCAACGAGATGGCGATGAGTCCGCGTTCATTGCTGGCTTTTGGCGAACTCTACCGCACCGGCGGCGTCGCGGCGACGGGTAAAAGGCTGTTGTCGCAGGAGTGGGTTAATGCATCCTGGCGGTCGCGCACGCAATCGCCTTATACCGGCGACGGGTACGGCTACGGCTGGTTCCAGACGCGGATCGCCGATGAGACGGTGCATTACGCCTGGGGCTACGGCGGACAGATGCTGTATATCGTGCCCCGGCTGGCCCTGACCGTCGTCATGACCTCTGACGGCGGTTCGTCCGCCGCCCGCTCCGGTCATCGGGATCGGTTGCATCAAATGTTGGGTGATATCATCCGCGTGCTGCAACAGGCCCGGTGAGCGCGGGATCGGGTCTTGAGGTAAAACCCGCGCTTACCCCAGCTCAGTGAAAACCGCCCGGCCCGGCGAGTTTTCATAACGCGTCAGCTTTACCACGGCGAACAGGGTCACCAGGCAGCAAACCGCCAGATAAGCCGAAACATACAGCGAACGCCCTCCCGCGGCTTCAATCAGCAAGGTGCAAATCAACGGAGTGGGTCCGGCAATCAGCATACTATTCAATTCCCGCGCCACGCTGATGCCCGAGAAACGATATTCCGTGGGGAAAATATTGGCCAGCAGCAGCCCTTGAGGCCCCGCCATACCGCCAAACCCGATGGCGAAACCGATACACATCGCCGTCGTGATCCACAGCATATTGCGAGTATCGAGCAAGGCAAACAGCGGAAAAGCGAACAGGGCGGTGAACAGCGCGCTGAGGATCAGGATTTTCGCCGAACCGAATTTATCCGCCAGCCAGCCCATAAAGGGGGCGCCGATCACCCCGCATAAAGCCGCATACAGCAGGGCGGTCAAGGCCTGCGGCTTGGCGATGCCCAAAGTATTGGTCATGTAGCTTAACGTAAAGGCGCTGAGGATATAGATATTGGCGTTGTGGCCGGTGACCACCAGAAAGCCGTACGCCAGCTGTTTGGGATACCGGGTCAGCAGTTCCTTTAGCGGTAATTTATGGGCGTTTCTGTCCCGTTCGGCTTTTTGTACGGCGCTCAAATATTCCGGGGTTTCATCCAGTTGCTTACGGATATAAAGCGCAATCACGAACAGTACGGCCGACGACAGGAAGGGCAAACGCCAGCCCCAGCTGATAAGCGCCGGTTCGGGAAGATGCGAAACACCGAGAAATGCCAGGCTGGCGAACAAAATGCCGACCACGGTGGAGGATTGCAGTAAGGAGGTGTAAAAGCCGCGCTGGCGAACCGGGGAATATTCATATACCAGCGTCACCGCGCCGGCGTATTCCGCCCCGGCCCCAAAACCTTGTACCATACGCATCATGACCAGCAGCGCCGGGGCGAAGAAGCCAATCTGGGCGTAGCCCGGCAATAAACCGATGGCGACGGTGCCAAAACCCATCAGGGAAATGGAGAATATCAAGGCTGGCTTACGGCCGAACCGGTCGCCGAAATGGGCGATAAGCACCCCTCCTAGCGGACGCACGATAAAACCAATGGCAAACGTGGCGAAAGACGCCACGGTGCCGGCCAGAGCCGACAGTTCGGGAAAGAAAATATGGTTAATAATCAAACCTGCTGCCGCCCCGTACAGGGCATAATCAAACCACTCAATAATCGTACCGATAACAGAGGCGACAACCGCTTTACGGATGCCGGTCTGATGGGAAGAACGCGGTGTTTGGCTCATGGCGGTATTCCTGTGTGTTGGTGGTTGCCGGGAACGGTCCGGATGTCAGCCGTTCGCCACCGGCGTCGGCATCGTCAGTCCGTGTGCCCGCGCCAGTTCATCCAGCTGGCCGCACAGCGAAACGGGTAGCGGAATTCCCCGGTTCTGGCAGTCTTTTAATGCATTAAGCGCCCGTTCGCCGGGTAGCATGACGCGCTCAAAACCGGGTTTTGGCGGCGAATCGCGGCAAGCCCGCACCAGCGCACCAATCTGTTTGAGGTAAGCCTGGCTGCCGCCCATGGCCTGTGGGGAGTAAAGCGTAATGGTCATAGATGCGCTCCAACCCTCATGGGGTTCGGCCCGTCCGCCGCCGCTCAGGCAGCCCGACAATATTTCGACCATCAGCCCCAGAGCGTAGCCTTTGTGGCCGGCCTCGACGCCGCCCAGCGGCATAATGGTGCCGGGCGGATTGGTCGCCATAACCGCCGGGTCCGCGCTGGGCCGGCCCTGATTATCGAGCAATACCGGATAAGGGAACTGCGCGCCGGTTTGCCGTCTGAGCGCCACCGCGCCATTGGTCGCCAGGGCGGTGGACATATCGATCAGCACCGGCCCGTCGCCGGTCGGAGCGCCCAGGGCGACGGGGTTGGACGTCATTACCGCGCCGGTGCCGCCAAACGGGGCCACGCTGCTATGGCCCGGATCGGTCAGGGCGATGAAAATAACCAGCCCTTTATCGGTCGCGGCCTGCAGGTAGGCGCTCAGGCACGCGGTATGATGGCTGTTGTAGAGAGAAACTGTGGCGATGCCATAGCGTTCGGCGCGCTTCGCGCCCGTACGCACGGCCTGTTGCACCAGCCATGGACCGGGCAATTTGCGCCCGTCCCAGGTTAAGCAAGCGCCATGGTCATGGATAACCCGCGGCTCGCCGGCGACATTCATGCCGCCGCGGGCGATTTCGGCCAGATAGGCCGGCAGCAGCGCCAGTCCGTGGGTGGTTTTACCGAATCCCTCGCCGCGCACCAGCACCTCGGCAACCGCTTCGGCCTTGTCGCGGGGCATGCCGTGCTTAATCAGCAAGTCGCGGCCCAGGTCCGCGATCGCCCGCATGTCATAACGTGAATGCATAAAGTCTCCTTTTCAGCTATTTGATCAGGTGACATGAACCCGGAATACGGTGGGCATCAATGGCTGCGGAACTCCAGTCGATTCCCAGTCCCGGCTGGTCGCTGGGAAAAGCCCGGCCGTTTTCTATCCGCATGCCGGCCTGGGTCAGATCGTCGAGCTGCGGGATGTATTCGAGCCAGCGCGCGTTGGGCACGGCGGTACAGAGGGAGACGTGCAGCTCCATCAGGAAGTGCGGGCACACGGCGACATTAAAACATTCGGCCAGATGAGCCACTTTTAACCAGGGCGTGATACCGCCGATGCGGGCGACATCCACCTGTACCACCGAGCAAGCCCCCCGTTGCAGGTATTCGCGGAAGTGCAGGGCGCTGTAAATGCTTTCGCCCACGGCTATGGGGACGGAGCTGTGCCGGGAAAGGCGCACATGGCCTTGGATATCGTCGGCGGGCAGCGGTTCTTCCAGCCAGCCGATATTCAACTCTGCATAGCGGTGCGCCCGCCGGATGGCGTCATCCACCATAAACGCCTGATTGGCATCGGTGAAAATCTCGAAGCCGTCGCCCACCGCTTCCCTCACCGCGCCGAGCCGGGCGATATCCTCATTAAGCGGGCGGCCTACTTTGATCTTGCAGCCCATGAACCCCTTTTCCCGCGCTTGCCGCGCATCGTCAACCAGGGCCTGCGGGGGTAGATGCAGCCACCCGCCCTCGGTGGTATACAGGGGGATACTGCTTTGCGCGCCGCCCGCCGCCAGGTGCAGCGGCAAATTGGCGCGGCGGCAGCGCAAGTCCCACAGGGCGGTATCAATCGCGGCGAGCGCCAGCGCGGTGATCGCGCCTACCGTGGTGGCATGGGTCAGGAACGCCAGCTCGCGCCAGATGCCTTCGATTTGCTCCGCGTCTTTACCCAGCAGGGCCGGCGCCAGGGTTCGCTCAAGCAAGGAAATCACGGCGGGCCCGCCGGTGCCGATGGTATAGCTATAGCCGGTACCCACGGCGCCGTCCGTATCGGTAATGCGTACAAAAGGCGTTTCCTGGCAGACAAAAGATTGGATGGCGTCAACCCGTTTTACTTTGGGTTGCAGTTCAACCATAAAAATTTCAACTTGCGTAATTCTGGCCATATAACGAATACTCCTGCGTGGTCGGGGGCGGCGGTCTTTCTGCCGGCCGATTTAATCGGCGGCCCTGGTTTCCTGATGTTGTTCTCCCAGTCCGGCGATACCCAGGCGGATGTGTTGTCCTGGTTTGAGGTAAACCGGCGGGGTTTGCCCCATGCCAACCCCGGGCGGGGTGCCGGTGGAGATAATGTCGCCGGGGTGCAGGGTCATAAACCGGGATATATAGGACACCAGATAGGCCGCCCCGTACACCATGGTGCGGGTTGATCCTTGCTGGTAGCGGTGCCCGTCAACTTCCAGCCACATCGCCAAATCCTGGGGGTCGTCAACTTCGTCGCGGGTCACCAGCCAGGGGCCGATCGGGCCGAAAGTGTCGCAGCTTTTGCCCTTGCACCATTGCCCGTGGTGCTCCAGTTGGAACGCGCGTTCGGAAAGATCGTTGACCACGCAATACCCCGCCACATAATCCAGGGCGCTTTCCTGCGCAACATATTTTGCCGTTTTGCCGATCACCAGGCCCAGTTCCACTTCCCAATCGGTTTTCTGCGAACCGCGGGGGATCTCGATGCGATCGTTGGGACCGACAATGGCGCCGGTGGATTTCATGAAAATAATCGGCTCGGGCGGCACGGCGGCGCCGGTTTCCGTCGCATGATCCGAGTAATTCAGGCCGATACAAATAAATTTCCCGCTATTGGCCACGCAGGGGCCCAGGCGCGGCTGGCCGTCCACCAGAGGGAGTCGATCAACGGCCAGCGCGGCCAGTTTGGCCAAGGCGTCGGGGCCGAGGGCCGCCCCGCCGATGTCGTCGACCTGGCCGGCGAGCGAGCGTATCCGCCCCTGCGCGTCGAGCAATCCCGGACGCTCCTGACCGGACGGACCATAACGAAGCAACTTCATAACGTATCTCTCTCTATTAACGGATGGGTAATGAACGGGCAAAGATGAGCGGCTGGAGGATCACGCGGCCCAGCCGCCATCGATAATATGAATCTGGCCGGTAGTGAAGGTGGCCCCGGCCAGGTAGAGCACCAGGTCGGCAATCTCGTCCAGGCGACCGATACGGCCCATCGGCTGGCGGGCAATAAACGCGTTGCGCGCAGTATCGTAATCGCCCTGGGACCGGAGGCGTTGTTGCAGCGACGGGCTGTCGACCGTGCCGGGACAAATGGCATTGCAACGGATACCCTGCGTGACGTAATCGGCGGCAACCGATTTCGTCAGGCCGATTACGGCGGCTTTGGTGACGCTATAGGCAAACCGATTCGGCACCGCTTTTACGCTTGAAGCCACGGACGCCATGTTGATAATGCAACCCTCTTGCCGGGCGAGCATACCGGGCAGCACCGCCTGAATTAAGTGGTATTGCGCACTCACATTGAGCTGCCAGGCCAGATCCCAATCCGCGCCGTTACACTCCAACACCGTGCCGTTATGCACAATACCGGCACAATTAAACAGCATATCAATCGTGCCTTGCCTGCTGACCACGTCATCGATATCGGATCGGCGCAGCACATCGAGCCGCTCGGTCTGTATATTCTCCCGCCCATCCAGCTCGTTGAGTTTTTCGGCGTTCACATCGCTGGCGATAACGTGAAAACCCGCGGCGGCCATGCGTAGCGCGGTTGACCGCCCGATACCCTGCGCCGCTCCGGTGATCAATATTTTTTGGGTTGTGCGCTGCGTCATCGACTTGCCCCTTATTGAATGACAGATGTTGTTTCATAAATTGAAATTTAATGTAGCACTGCTGTTTAATATGCTCATTAGTGAATTTTAAATTCATATATGAACATCACATATTTTGAGTTTATTCGTCCATAATCTCGATTGGCCTCACATAAATGGTAAACTTGGCTGCATTGGAGAACATGCAATCACCGCGTTCGGGTAACGAGGGCGCGGTTGGCGGGGAGAAAAAGGTCATGGCGCAGCACAAGACTGAAATTGCCCAAGAAACGGAAGAACCGGAAGATCGCTACCGGGCGCCCGCCCTGGATAAAGGCCTGGATATCCTGGAGGCGCTGGCTGAACGGGAAGAAGGGGTCTCGCAGGCTGAAATCGCCAAGGCGCTCGGGCGCAAGCCCAATGAAATCTACCGCATGCTCGATCGGCTGGTGCGCCGGGGATATGTCATTCGCAGCAGTGTCGATCAGTATGAATTATCCCTGAAGCTTTTTGAGCTGGCTAACCGCCATTCGCCGTTCAGACGGCTCACCACCCAGACATTGCCCCACCTGCGCCGGTTTTCCCGCGAGACGCAACAGGCTTGCCATCTGGTGGTTTACGATCGCGGGGCGCTGACCGCCATCGCCCAGGTGGATGCGCCGGGTTATTGGGGATTCGGCATTCGCGTCGGTTCGCGTATCGGTTTACTTGATACCGGTTCGGGACATGTGATGCTGGCGTTTTCCTCTGCCAGCGAACGTGAATCGATGCTCAGGGAATGTGAAGAATCCCCGGCGGGATATGTAGCCGATGAGCTGATTAGCGTATTGGGACAGGTGCGTCGGCAAGGCTATGAAATGATGCCCAGTAAACAGACCGAGGGGGTTTATAATATCGCCGTCCCGCTGTTTGCCACCAGCGATAAGGTTATTGCCGTTCTGGCATGTCCCTATCTACAACATCTTGACAGCATGGGCACGCCTTCGCGCGAAGCGGTGCTAGGCCAGCTGAAATACGCCGCCATGCAGATCATGGCGGCCACACCCGGTGGCGTAGGGGAGTAGCTTAACGGATTGGCTGGCTTATTTTTTCGGCTTAACCGAGACCATCTCCACCGCAGTGGCGGGGTCCATGGCTTCAACGGCCTTTTGTAATTCAGCCAACGCGAATTTCAAGGATGCAATTTCCTGCTGCAGGGCCTGGACTTCCAGCGTGGTGCGATTGGCCTTGGGAAACGCGTCAAGTACGTCGTTTTCATCAAACATACGTACCTGACGGTTATCCAGCGTCACCAACTGATATTTCAAACGGCCACTGTTGATCGCGTTATAAATGGTCTTGCGGCTGACCATCGCAATTTCAATCACCTGGCTTATTCTTAACATCGTTTTTCTCTGACGTCTCTTTCCGGTCGGTGGAAGTTTCAGTGGTTCATTCTACCGTGTCGCGATGGCTTCAGTGAATAATTTTGCGATCTCCTGCGGGGTGTTTCGGCTGATTTTGTTAACCTGGGCAATATCCGCCAGCAAAGCGAAAAGCGATTGTATCACCGCCACTTTTTCGCAACTGGGATCGATGGCCATTAACACCACAATCGCCGGCTTAACCACTTTATCCGGTTCATCGGTACGATGAAATTCCACCCCGGCATGATTGATTGCCACGGCAAACCCGGTTTGAATAACATGCTCAAACTCGGTATGGGGTATGGCGATGCTATGTGTTTCCATATCGATGCCGGTGGGATAAATCGCTTCCCTGTCCAGCACCCCTTTGAGGAAACTCTTTTTCACCAATCCATCTTCATACAGGCTATTGGCCAGCAACGTCAGCAGCCCGGTACGGCCGATCGGCTGGTCGATGGTAAAAACACGTTTTGCGCTGAACATCATTATTCCCCTATCTCTACCTGCGCCGCATCTGATTGCAGCAGCGCTTTATCTTCAAGCAAGATTTTTTTACGGTTCCACAGCGCCAGCAACAGGGTGCAGAGAATCAATAAGCCGATACCGATAGCTTTAAAATAAAACCCCTGGATAATCACCCAAGGCAGCATGGCGCCCGCGTAATCGATGCTGCTGATGCTGGTGGCGCCGTGAGGCAGGGAGAAACCGGTGCTCATCGCCGTACTGGTCACCAATGGCGCCAGCGCGGTGCCAATCAGCAGGGCCAGGCTCAGGGTCAGCAAGCCGGTCAGCAGGGTGCGGAACATATCGCCGCGGCACACGGCGGTCACCAGCACAAAGGCAAACGGCAGGCCGGTCAACGAGGCGAAGGGCAAAAATTGATTACCGGGAATAATCGCCGCCAGCACCAGCATGATCGGGATCATTAACATGGAAACCGATAACGTCACCGGATGGCCGACGCTGACCGCCGAATCCAGCCCGATGGAAATTTTGCCAAACGAACCGGCCCGCGACTGGGCGATATCCTGGATGCGTTCGCTGATGGGATAAACCCCTTCCATCAGCATTTTCGCCATGCGCGGAATAATGGTCATCACCGCGGCCATGGTAATGGCGGTTTGCAGGATTGACTTCACATTCACGCCGGCGATAATCGCCAGGATGGCGCCGATAATGGCCCCCAGGCAGGCGGGGTCGCCCAGGATGGACAAGCGTTTTTGGATAACCTCGGTATCGATTTTAATATCGCGTACCCAGGGGATGCGATCGACAATGGCATTTACCAGCCAGGCGGCGGGCACAAACGAGGCGGAAAAGCCATGGGGCACCGAAATACCCGGCAAATTAAGGTATTTTTCCACGTCGCGGGTGGTCCGGTCGGCAATCACCATGGTAACGACGCAGTTCAGCCCGGCGGCCAATACTCCCAGCCACAGATTATCGGTAATAATCGCCACCAGCGAACCGGTGAAGGCGTGGTGCCATAAATTCCAGATATCCACATTCAGGATGCGGGTGGTCTTGGTGGTAAGCATCAGGATATTGATGGCCACGCAGACCGGAATCACCAGCGCGCCGACCCGGGTGCCCATGGCGACCGCGGCGGCGGCGGGCCACCCCATATCCAGCACCGTCAGATGTAAACCGAAACGCTCGACGATGGCGTTACTGACCGGCGTTAATGAATCAATCATCAAATTCACGGTAATGCTTAACCCGATAAAACCGATCCCGACCATCAGACCGGCTTTTATCGCTTTGGCGAAGGATAACCGCAGCAACAGGCCCAGGATGATGAATATCAGAGGCATCATCACCGAGGCCCCCATACTCAAGATGTAATCGATAATAAACATAATGTTAACCCTCGGCGAGAATCAATTTTTTTACGCTGTCGAAGACCTTGTCGATACCCATGCCGGTCAACAAAGGCAATGCGTTGACCACCGGGACGGAAACCTTCACCGGGGAGGTCGATACGATAAAATCAAGATCGTCACGGGTGGTCGCTTCCGCCACCGTCCCCTGGGAGATCCGCACTTTATTCAGCAAATTCTCGCTTTGCAAAAAGGCTTCCAGTTTTTTCAATGCCACCGTGCTGGTTGCCACGCCCGCGCCACAACAGATCATCATATGTTTCATATCAATTTCTCGCTTGGATAAGTGGGATGATTAAATCATGTTAACCAAACGCTAAATGTGATCGGTGTGTAATTTTACACACTAAAACGAAAATAGATGCTGTTTGAAAAATAAACATTCTATTATCATTTGTTTTATAAGGTTTTTATTCAAATGGCCCATGGCGTACTGGATCATCCGTTGTGTAATGCTCCCGGCGGCGCCCATCGCCGCTCTGGCGAAGCCGCGGGTTTGCCCGCCGTTAGGCGCTAAAAAGTGACTTATTCTTCCGGCGCGGTTGCAAGTGGACTCGTGGGGGGCCGCAAGGCGATGGGACCGCCGGCGATGAAAAAATGACGGTGAATAAAAACCACTGGCGCATTACTTATCGATTGCATGCGTATGCTTTACTTTCGGCTAGCGGCCGATGGGCCTGTATCCCTGCCACTCGGGAGTAAAATGCCGCCCATGGGGGTTGGCGGTGAGGTGCAGGTAATAATCGCCGATTTTGGTCAGCAACAGGCAATCATCCACCTCTTTCAGGTTATCTTTGTGCTGCTGGTTCGAGCCGGTAAGCAGGGCCGCCAGCGCTTTTTGCTTCGCCTGCGCCGGGTTGTCCGCCACAAAAAGGTCGAACTCATGCAGCTCGGCCAGGGTGTCGGGGCGGTAGCCGCCGGCGTTCACAAAAAACAGCCGCTTGCTGCCGGGATCGGGCTGCGCGGCTAAAACAATGTCGTAGCCGTCCGCCCAGGTGATTTTTGCATAGCCATCCAAATGGATTTTATCTTTATCGCCAAACCAGGATTCGCGCAGCAGCGGTATGGCATCCTCTGGCCGGTCGACGGCGGCGAATTGAATGTCATGAACTTCGATATTGGATTTTCCCGCATTGCCGCCAATATAAAACATATATAAATTCATCGTGTCGTTATCCATCTGAAGAGATCGTTATGTCAGATATGATACAACCCTATGGCGATACGGCAATGCATTGCTTACCGCCGCTCCCGGCGGTTGCAGCATAAGGCGTTGCTGTATAAGACATAGCGACGGGGCGGCATAAACCGCCACGCCATCATCGGTTAAGCACGGCATTGCCCTTGATATACACCTGCTCCAGACGGTAGCCGGCGTCCAGCCGCACCACGGAGGCTTTCATGCCGGGCTGGATCCTGCCCAAATCGCTTGCGCCGATATAGTCCGCCGCCCGCGTCGAGGTCATTTCGGATACCAGTTCGAGGGATAAGCCCAGCGACATCAGGCTTTGAAAATTGGAGATCATGGTGGCGCCGCTGCCGCCGCGGGTGGTCGGTCGATCTTTAAGGAACACGTCGACCCCGGTTTTGATAATGGTGCGCCGGCCGCCGCGGGTGGTATGTTCCCCGTCCGGCAGCCCGGCCACGCCGACGGCATCGGTAATCGCATAAAGCTTGGGAATGGCGCGGCAGGCCGCCAGCAGCACCGTGGGATGCACATGGCGCAAATCGGCGATGATTTCGGCATGCAGCCCATGGGCCATGGCATAGGCGGCGATGCCCGAGGTTTTGTGATCCAGCGGGGTCATGGCGTTAAACAAATGGGTATAGCCGGTATAACCAATGGCGAAAGCATGGCGCAGGGTTTCGTCGTCGGCGATGCTATGGCCGACCTGCACCCGGGTTCCGTGCCTGGCGAGTTCGCTTGCCACCGCCATTCCGCCGATGATTTCAGGCGCCACCGTGGCCACGCGGATCGGGCAGATAGCCGCCCAGCGCGCGGCCAGCGCGGCATCGCCTTCCAGCGGGCGTGTTTCCTGGGCGCCGAGGCGGTGTTCGCTGATAAAAGGGCCTTCCAGATGCGAACCGAGAATTTCCGCATCGGTACTCCCTTGGCTTGCCATCACCCGGGCGATACCGGCCAGCGCCGTTTCGATCATGGCTTCCGGCGCGGTGGAGGTGGTGGGCAGGATGGCCACCGTTCCGTTGCGGGCATGGAAATCGACCATGCCGCGCGTCGATGCCTCGCCTTCCAGACAATCAAATCCGCCGCCGCCGTGTACGTGCAGATCGACAAAGCCCGGCAAGATAAACGGCGCCTGGGGATGCTCGCCGGGCCGCAGCCGCTCGCCGCGGATTGCTGCGATAAGCGAACCGTTCACCTCGATTCGCCCTTTTACCCACCCGCCGGGCGTCAGTATGGTTCCATCGATAAAAAAATTATTTTGCATCAGACATCGAGCTCCGTTGAGATAAAGAAGCGATCCCCGCGAAAATGGGAGCGCGTGAATTCCACGGCGTGGCCTTGGGCGGAAAAACCGAGCCGCTGCAAGACCAGCAGGGGATCTCCCGGCGAAATATCCAAGTGCGCGGCCTGGTCGGCGGCGGCAAGCATGGCGCCGTAGCGCTGAACAATCTTCACCGGCTGGGTTCCCATGGATTGCATGGCGGCATACAGCGACGTTGAACCGTCGTAGTCCGCCGGTACGGCGTCCACCGGGATCACCGAAGACTCGATATAAATCGGAATTTGATCGGCAAAGCGCAGCCGTTCAAGGCGCAGCACCCACGCGCCGGGGGCCAGGCCCAGATTAAAGGTCTCGTCGGGCGATACCTGCCCGCGCCGGCTGGACAGCAGGCGCGAGTGCGCCTTGATGCCGCGGTTTTCCATATCTTTGGTAAAGCCGGTGAGCACCGCTTTAGGCGCCATCACCCGGGCGCTGATAAAGGTACCGGCGCCGGGGCGGCGATCGATCACCCCCGACTCCTCAAGAAATGCCAGTCCGCTGCGCAGGGTGGTGCGCGAAACATCAAGCACCTCGCACAATAGCCGTTCGGCCGGCAGCTTCTCGCCGGGCAGCAACTCACCCGCCTGTACCGCCTCTTCCAATACCCTGGCGACCATGGCGCTGATTAAACCATTGGGCTGCAATGCCATGCGCGCTTTGAGAAAGTTACCGAGCCTGGTCATTTCCATTTAATGCCTCTTCATCCGGATAAGTGCTAAATGAGGCATCTTCAGATGTCGCCGCGCCAATTGCAATCAGATAGCAGCCATACAGCGCATCGGCGGCCGGAACGGCCACCGGCCGGCCCAATCGCTGAGCCAAATGGGGACCGAGTACGCCGGCCAGGCCGCCGGCGATATACAGCGGCACGCCGTCGGTTAAATCCAGCAGGCCGGCGAGACGCTCGAAATGATCCGCTGCCGTGCTTAACAGCCCCAGGGCAAACGCATCGCCTTCCAGCGCGCAGTCGATCACCAGCGGGGCGTAAGCGGCAATCTGATACGGTCGGATGCCGGCGAAGGTCTCGGCAATGCCGCCTTGCGCCGCCAATTGGCGCAGGATGCGGCGCGCCAATATCGTCGGCGGCGTGATGCCGTCATACACGGCCACCGCGTGGCGCAGCGCCTTGCGGCCCAGCCACACGCCCGAACCGCGATCGCCGCCGATCCAGCCCCAGCCGTCCCGGCGGATCGATCGTCCGCCGGGATACAGCCGGTGGGCCACCGCCCCGGTGCCGGCGATAATCAGGGCGCACGGCTGGCCGCCGCCCGCGCCTATCAGCGCTGCGTGGCCGTCCATTTCCAGCGAGAGGACGCCGAAGGGCGGGATCTGTCGCAGAAAAACGTCCCGGGTGGCGGCAGGCAACGTGCCCGCGGCCGCGATCACCGCCTTGACCTGTTCCGGCGCCGCCGCGTCTTGGCCGATTTGCGCCGCGCAGGCGCGCCACGCCGCGGCGACATTGGCGGCGGCCAGCGCAGGATCGGAGGAGACATTACAGGGGCCGGCCACCGCCTCGGCGAGCACCGCGCCGTCGCGGCCGTAGAGCCGGCCGCGCGTTTTGGTTCCCCCGCCGTCGATACAAAAGATGATTGTCGTATTCATACCAATATAATACCAATGAGCAGGTAAAGATCAATATCATCCAGGCGTTATCCGTTTGTTTTTGGCAAAAAATTTTTTAGTGGCGCATTACTGCGGAAAACGAACGACGGATTTCATTATGTCTTGGCGGGAAAGTCGCTAGCGATAAAGAGTTAATAATCATACCATTGATAACTATTCCCCTTGATAGAGCGCTGGTTTTTTTATTTTACCCGCAACAAAAGGATTAATTGTAATTAATTGAATTTAAATAAAATTATTATTAATCATAAAGAATTTTTCCTAGACATAGTTTTTTCCTATGGCCCATTCGGCGTCACATATCATTAAATTATCAGCAAACCCTTGCCGCAGCAGCTATTATGGCTGCGGACAAATGTTAAATTTAGCGCTAAAGATAAGATTCTCACTATTAATCATGCAGGGCGTCTCAAAAATTAGAAATCACATCTTGCTAAATGGTTTTTTTTGGTATTAATTTAGGGCTTATGTAATCAAATCGTCACGAAAATTAACATCAAAAGGAAACGCTTATGAAATCTTTCTGTATAGCGGCCTTATCCGCCGGCTTTTTGCTTGCAGCCGTAGCGCCCGCCGCCGCGCAGACCACCGAGCTGACCATAGAAAGTTGGCGTAATGACGATTTGATGATCTGGCAGGAAAAAATTCTGCCGGTATTTCATAAAGAACACCCCGAGATTCACGTGACCTTTACGCCGACCGTTTCCACTCAATATAACGCGGCGCTGAATGCCAAATTGGATTCCCGCACCGCCGGCGACCTGATTACCTGCCGGCCTTTTGATCTTTCCCTAAATATGTTTCAGCGCGGCCAGCTGGCGGATTTAACCCAGCTGCCGGGCATGGATAATTTTACCCCCCTGGCGAAAACCGCCTGGTCCACCGATGACGGAAAATCCTCGTTCTGCGTGCCTATGGCGGCGGTGCTGCACGGTTTTATCTATAACAAGGATGCGTTTAAGCAACTGGGACTGACGCCGCCAACCACCCAGGATGAGTTTTTTAAATTGCTGGAGGCGATAAAAAAAGACGGCACCTATACGCCGCTGGCGATGGGAACCGCCGATGAGTGGGGCACGGCGTCGATGGGGTATCAGAATATCGGCCCGGTATTCTGGAAAGGGGAAGCCGGGCGCAAAGCGCTGCTCGACGGCACGCAGAAACTGACCGATCCGGACTGGGTCAAACCGTTCGAGGTGCTTCAACGCTGGGCCCCTTATATGGGCAATGGTTTTAAGGCCCGTTCCTACTCTGATAGCCAGAACATGTTTACCCTCGGCCGGGCGATTATCTATCCCGGCGGCTCGTTTGAAATCGCGCCGTTCGAAAGCCAGGGCGTGGATTTTGCCATGGGCGCCTTCCCGCCGCCGGTGGACGAAAACGGCAAATGCTTTGTCACCGACCATCCGGATGTCGCGATGGGAATGAATGCCAAAACCCCGCATCCGGAAGCCGCAAAAATCTTTTTGAGCTGGGTGGCGTCGGATGAGTTCGCGCAGCTTTACGCCAGCGCGCTGCCGGGCTTCTTCCCGCTGTCGAAAGCCGATATCAAGATTGACGACCCGCTGGCCCTGGATTTTATGAAAATGCGCACCACCTGCGAAACCACCATCCGGCCGTTTTATCAAATTCTTTCCCGGGGCAATCCCAGCACCGAAGAGCTGAATAAAGTAGTGTCGGCCGCGGTGATCAGCGGAACCCTTACCCCGCAGGAAGCGGCAAAACGCATGCAGGATAGCGTGGGCTGGTATGGTCCGCAGAAAGCGGCGAAATAATGGCAAGATCCCGCATTCGGCCGGTTAACGCCGGCCGAATGCCCATTGGCGAGGTTTTTATGTCCGCAGTTCGAAATAAGCGTCCGTTTCGCTGGTATATCCCGGTATTTCTTATTCCGACTATCGTTATTTACAGCGTCGTCATGGTCTGGCCGTTATTCGAAAGCCTGCGGATGTCGCTCTATTCCGGCCACGGCACCAACCAGCAGGTTTTCAACGGACTGGCTAATTACACCAAGCTATTCGGCGACGCCTTCTGGTCCGGGCAATTCTGGAACGCGCTGAAAAATAATTTTATTTTCTTCGCCGTCCATATGCTGGTGCAAAACCCGATCGGCATTGCCCTGGCGGCGCTGCTGTCGCTGCCCATCGTGCAAGGCAAAGCGGTTTACCGCACGATATTTTTTATTCCCGCCATGCTCTCTTTTGTCATCGTCGGGTTTGCCTGGCGGTTAATACTGAGTCCCACCTGGGGGGTGGCGGAATCGCTGTTGAACGCGGTGGGCCTGGGAGGCTGGTTCCAGCCCTGGCTCGGCCAGCAAAGCACCGCGCTGTTCACTCTTTCGCTTATTTCGGTGTGGCAATTCGTCGGCATCCCGATGATGCTGATTTACGCCGCGCTGTTATCCATCCCCGATGAACTGATCGAAGCGGCCGAATGCGACGGCGTCACCGGTTTCGCGCAATTTTTTAAAATAAAACTCCCGCTGCTGTGGCCGTCCATCGGCATTATTTCCATCCTGACCTTTGTCGGCAATTTTAATGCCTTTGATCTGGTGTATGTCGCGCAGGGCGTTTTCGCCGGACCGGACGGCTCGACCGAACTGCTGGGTACGCTGCTGTTCCGCACCTTTTTTGGCAATACCACCCAGTTGGGCGATCCCTATATGGGCGCCACCATCGCCAGCATCATGTTTGCCATTATCCTGCTGGGCGTGGTGCTGTATTTGTTCGGTATTCAACGCCGGCTAACTTATTATAAATTGTGAGGCGCCATGAATTCATGTTATAGCCGTCTGCGCGTCATCGCGCCCATTCATGCCATTTTGATCTTTTATGCGGCGATTTGCATCGCGCCGGTGCTGCTGATCGTGATTAATTCATTCAAAGGCCGCGCCTGGATATTCAATGAACCGCTATCGCTGCCGGTAGGAAAAGCGTTCAGCCTGATTGGCTATAAAACCGTATTCAGTATTGGCAACTTCCCGCTTTATTTTGAAAATAGCTTTATTGTCACCCTGGTTTCATTGGTGCTGACCATTGTGTTCGGCGCCATGGCGGCCTTCGCCGTGTCGGAATATGAGTTTCGCGGCAAAGAAGCGATCAACCTCTACCTGATCCTGGGGATTATGATCCCCATCAGGCTGGGCACGGTGGCCATTCTCCGGCTGATGGCGGACGCCGGGCTCAGCAATACCCGTACCGCGTTAATCCTGGTATATACCGCGCAGCATTTGCCGCTGGCGGTGTTTGTGATGTCGGAACTAATGCGGCAAGTCTCCGACGATCTCAAGAACGCCGCCCGGATCGACGGGCTGTCGGAATACCGTATTCTGTTTCGGCTGGTGATGCCGATAATGCGTCCGGCCATTGCCACTATCTGCGTGTTTACCATGATCCCCATCTGGAACGACCTCTGGTTTCCGCTGGTGCTCGCGCCCGGAGAGCAAACCCGCACCGTGACCTTGGGCGCCCAGAATTTCATCGGACAGTTCGTCACCAACTGGAATGCCGTGCTGGCCGGGCTGACGCTGGCGATTATTCCAATTGTGGTTCTTTATCTTATTTTTTCACGGCAAATCATCAGCGGCATTACTTCCGGCGCCGTGAAATAAGCCGGCTTAACCAAAGGGAACCAGGCTCATGGGAAATCTTATTCTGCGCAATATCACCAAAAGTTTTCATAAAACCGAGGTGCTAAAGCGGGTTGACGTTGAAGTGGCCAACGGCGAGTTCGTGGTGATCGTCGGGCCTTCCGGCTGTGGAAAATCAACCTTGCTGCGCATTATCGCCGGCCTTGAGAACCAGACCAGCGGCGAGGTGATCATCGGCGATAAGAATGTCAGCGTCCTGGCCCCCGCCCGGCGCGGAATCGCCATGGTGTTCCAAAGCTATGCCCTTTATCCGCACCTGACCGTCGAGGGCAATATGACGCTTGGCCTGCGCCAGGCGCGCGAGCCGGCGAAAATTATTGCCGATCGCGTCAATGAAGCGACCCGTATCCTGGAACTTGAACCCTATCTTAAACGCAAGCCCGGGCAGCTATCCGGCGGACAGCGGCAGCGGGTTGCCATTGGCCGCGCCATTACGCGTCATCCGGAGGTGTTTTTGTTCGACGAACCGCTGTCGAATCTCGACGCCGCGTTGCGCAATCAGGTGCGGGTCGAGATCGCCGATTTGCACCGCCGGCTCGGCACCACCATGATTTATGTCACCCACGATCAGGTGGAAGCCATGACGCTGGCCGATCGTATCGTGGTAATGGATGCGGGCATCATCCAGCAGATTGGCACCCCCTCGGATCTGTATCGCCAGCCCGCCAATCTGTTCGTCGCCGGTTTTATCGGCACGCCGAAGATCAATTTGCTGTCCGGGCGGCTGCGCCAACGCCGGGTTGATATCGCCGCCGCCGGCGCCCTGAACCTGGCAGTGGAGGGCGATGGCCCGGTCACCGTCGGCATCCGGCCGGCGGATTTTATGATTCACGCCGATCCGCAGGCGAACAGCGATTTCACGGGGCGCATTGTCGGCACCGAGTATTTGGGCAATGTCACGTATATCCGCGTGCAGTTGGGGAACGGACAAACGGTGGTGGTCGAGGAAAAACCCGACCATCGCTGGCAACTCGACCAGCAGGTGTTCCTTGGGGCGAATAGGGCGAAAGTCCATGTCTTCGATCGGGCGGGAATTCGGCTGGACGCGGCCCCTGGCGCCGCGTCCGTTTAGCGGGGCCGCCGCGCCGCGCCTGGCTGCGCCTTATTGCGGCGCGGCGCCGGCCTGCGATTCAAAGTCCAGTTTATCGGTAAGGCAGATAGACAAAATGGATGCATTCCGTTCTCCCTGCGTCACAAAGGCGTGCGGCATCGAACTGTCGATATAAGCGCTGTCGCCGGGCATCAGGCAAAGCGGGGCATACCAGGCGGTATGCAGGATGGTGGTGCCGCTGATCGCGTAAATAAACTCTTCGCCCTCATGGCAGGACCACTGGTCCTGCGGCGGCGCTTCGCGCGCGGTAATCTGCATCACGATCGGTATCATGCCTTTATGGGTCAGATCTTCGGAGTGCACGTTATAAATATAGTGGGCGTTGGTAAATACCAGCCCCTCGCCGGCGCGGGTGACGGTACGCCGGCCGGCCACCGGCGGGCGGATGCTTGCGGGCGCCGGGGCGGGCTGTTTAAACAAATCGCCGAAGGACAAATCAAAGGCGTTGGCAATTTTGGTGATGGTGTCGAAGGAGGCCGACACCTGGCCATTTTCTATCTTTGACAGCGTCGAGATGGACACGCCGCAGTTTTTCGCCACCTGTTCAAGCGTCCAGCGCCGTTCCACCCGCATGGCTTTAATCCGTTTGCCGAAATCCTGCTCCGTGGTCAAGGCGGTCCTTATGCCTGCCGTTTTACTGTAGCTATTATTCGCCATCGTCCGCTCCGGGATACTGAGTACCTACCTAGCGCTGAAGTGTACGTTATTTTCTCGCCGATCGCTTATTTTTTACTATAAGAAAAACATTTTGGTATAAATGAAAAATAGGCGGCATGATGTGAAAACCAGCGCAACCTGCGGGTCCGGGAAAACCGGCGGCGGTTGATCCATTAAGCTACGGGAGAAGGACGTGAGCGAAACCATTATTGCCACCGTGTCCATGCAGGCGTTTTATGACAAGCCGCGCAATGTCGGCAATATCCTCGCGCTGCTGGCGCAGGCCGTCGACGCCGGCGCCAGGCTGGTGGTGTTTCCCGAGCAGATTTTGCAAGGCTACCTGACCGATACCCTGAGCCTGGATTTCGATAACGTGGCCTGGCAATTCGCCAACGCCGAAGTAATCGAAAGCGGGCAGGGCATCGGCCAGATCCGCGAGGCGGTGATACGGCACCAGGTCTATGCGGTGGTGGGCATGACCGAGCGTCATCCCCGTTACCCGGAAATATTGTTCAACACCGTGGTGCTGCTGGGACCGGACGGGGAGGTGGGCCGCTATCGCAAAGTGCACCAGCCGGGGGACGAGAAGCATGTTTATTATCCCGGCGAGGGTTTTCCGGTATTCGATACGGCGCTCGGGCGCAT
Organism: Enterobacterales bacterium; assembly: GCA_015654925.1. Lineage (GTDB taxonomy): Bacteria > Pseudomonadota > Gammaproteobacteria > Enterobacterales > Enterobacteriaceae > Acerihabitans. Next base: position 23,755 of record JAATFX010000078.1, read on the forward strand.
CGGCATGCTGATTTGCTATGACAAGGTGTTTCCTGAAAGCACCCGCGAACTGGCGCTCAAGGGGGCGGATATCATGATCATGCCCACCGCCTGGGGGCTGGCGGGCGATAGCCGGGACCCGGAGCAGGATTCCATGGTCGACAGCTATACCCTGTTCGGCCGGGTGCGCGCGATGGAAAATCAATGCTGGATGGTGGAATCCAATCTGCACGGTCCCCATGGCAACCTGCTGTATCACGGCCACAGCCGTATCATCGATCCGCGCGGCAACATTATTGCCGATACCGGCAATGCCGCGGGCATCGCCCTGGCGAGCGTCGATATCAGGCAGGAGATCGTCCGCGCGCGCAGCGTAGGGTATATGGGGTATTTTTTCCTCAAGGATTATGTGCCGGTGCAGGCGTCCGATCCGCAGTTGACCGTCCGCCATTACCATACCCGACAGGTTGGGGAATAACGCCATGCCGCACACCCTGGAAGCAGTCAATATCTCGAAAAGCTATGTCTCGGCCTCGGGGCCGGTGGCGGTGCTCAATGCCCTGGATTTCCACGCCGATGAAAATGAGTTTATCTCCTTTGTCGGCCCCAGCGGCTGCGGTAAATCCACGCTGTTCAATATTATCACCGGCCTGCTGGCGCCCGACGACGGCCACATCATTATCAAAAACCGCGAGACCACCGGCAGCCCCTCGCCGGATCTGGGCTATGTCCTGCAAAAGGACCTGCTGTTCCCCTGGCGGACCGTGCTGGAGAACATCATCCTGGGCCTGGAGGTGCGCGGGATTAATAAAAAAATCGCCCGGGAACGCGCCGCCGACTTATTGCGCACCTACCACATGGAAGGATACGAGGATAAATATCCCGCCCAGCTGTCCGGCGGCATGAAACAACGGGTGGCGTTAATGCGCACCATGGTTACCGAGCCCGAAATCATCCTGATGGATGAAGCGTATAAGGCGCTGGATTATCCGCTGAAAGTCTCGCTGGAGTCGGAACTGCTGACGGTGGTTAAACAGCAGAAAAAGACGGTGATATTTATCACCCACGATATCGAGGAGGCGGTCACGCTCTCGGATCGGGTCTATGTCATGAAAGCCAGGCCGGGCGAAATCGTACACGAGATAAAGGTCGATTTGGAAACCGACAGCATGATCATTCCCGAGCGCCGGCTTTCGCCGCGCTTCAATGAGTATTACGAAATGATTTGGCGCAGCATCGGCGCCGCCCCGGTCAATATATGAATGTTTTTTGCGAGGCGCAATCATGAGCAGTATTCCGCAACCTACCCGGGTGAACGCTTCCCGCAAGAGCGAACGGCTGGAGTCCTTTTTCCGTACCCCGGCCGTCAGGCGCTATACCTTGCTGCTGTTGCAGATCCTGATAGTGGCCGGCCTGCTGGCCGGCTGGGAAATCGGCGTACGCAACGGCAGTATCAGCAAGTTCCTGTTCGCCAGTCCCAGCATGGTGTGGGAGGTGCTGGTGCAGCGCTTCCAGTCCGGCGAACTGCTGGCCGACGTTCAAATCACCACCTACGAGACGCTGATAGGCTTTGCGGTCGGCGCGGTCGGCGGATCGATCCTGGGATTGCTGCTGTGGTACTCCAAATTTATTTCGGATCTGGCCGCGCCGTTTATCGCCGCCATCGGCGCCATACCGGTACTGGCCATCGCGCCGATCACCATTATCTGGTTTGGCACGGAAATGCTGTCCAAAGTGGTTATCGTCGCCTTCTCCTGCGTCGTGGTTTCGCTGACCACCTCTTATAAGGGCGCGCTGCGCACCGACCCCGACCTGATAAACCTGCTGCGATCCTTCGATGCCTCGCGCACGGTGATTTTCGTCAAGCTGGTGGTGCCGTCCGCCATGCTGTGGGTGGTGTCCGGCCTGCGCCTGAACGTCGGTTTCGCCCTGGTGGGCGCCATCGTCGGGGAATATATCTCCTCCGACGCCGGCGTCGGCCATATGATCCTGCTGGGCAGTTCCAATTTCGGTATGAATATCGTCCTGGCGGGTATTGTGCTGGTGATGATTATGATGCTGATTTTCAACGGGTTAGTTGCTTTACTCGAACGTATGATTCTCTCATGGGAAAGGGCCTGAAAAATGAATATAAGCAAGCGTATACGTAGTTTTACCCTGGCGGCGTTACTGTGCGGCGCGGTATGGGGTCCGGCGTCGGCGGCGCAAACGCCGGTGCGCATCAACCAGGCTTTTCAATCATTGCTCTACCTGCCGCTGTATGTCGCGCAGGAGCAGGGCTTTTTTAAACAGCAGGGCCTTGAGGTCAAGATCAGCACTGGCGGAGGCGGTTCCCAGTCCTGGGCGGCGGTGATCGGCGGTTCGGCGGATTTCTCCATCCAGGACCCGGTATTTGTGCCGAAATCCCATGAAAATGGCGGCGGCGGGGTAGTGGTGGCCGGCGTGCAAAACGCGCCGACGGTGTTTATCTTCGGCAAGGACGCCACGCCGCTGCAAAATAACCTGGGCTTTTTGTCCAATAAGCGGGTGGTAACCAGTCCGCAGCCCGACACCACCTGGGCGTTTATGAGCTATCTGATCAAACAGCAGAAATTGAGCAATGTGAAGCTGGTGCATGTGGCGATAGGCAATGAAATCCCGGCGGTGGTGGCCGATCGCGCCGACTACGCGCTGGCGGTGGAGCCGCAAACCTCGATGGCGGAAAAACAGAACGGCCTGCACGTGGTGTATTCATTTTCCGCTAACCAGGACTGGTTTCCCTTTGCGTTCTCCAGCCTGACCACTACCCAGGACTACATCGACAAGCACCCCGCGCAGGCGCAGGGCGTGGTGACCGCCTTTGAAATGGCGTCGCGCTTTATTTACAGCAACACCGACCGGGCGGTGGAGATTGCCGCCAAATACTTCCCCAACGTGCCCAAGGATCTGGTGCGCACCGCGGTGCTGCGCGAAATCGACGCCAAAGGCTATCCGGAGAACGTGCTGGTATCGCAAAAAGCCTGGGATAACAATATGAACATTGCCCTGTATGCCAAAAACATCAAGGCTTATCCCTCGTCCGCCACCTCCTACGAAAGTAATGTGAATACCGAACTGGCCGGCAAAGCCAAGCAGGCGGTAGACGCGATGGGTAAACAGTAGGAGCTTGGCCATGAACGATGAAATCGCCGCACGTTTGGCGCTGATTAACCTTTATACCCCGGCGGATGCCGGGCTATTACTCCCGTTGCTAAACGACTGCGCGCAGCGGGCCGCCGGGGTGGCCGCCTATGGCGCGCGCCATTTCCCGCCGGCCCTGTTGCCGGCCACCGCCTGGGTCTCGCCGCTGCATCCGCCGGCGGCGATGGCCGTGGAGGAGGGCTGATGGACGACCTATTGCAGTTTTCCATGGGCGAAGCCGGACGCCGGGTGCGCGCCCGGCAGTTCAGCTTCCCGGAGCTGCTGGAGGCTTGTCTGGCGCGCGAAGCCGCCACCCGCGATCTGAATGCGTTTAACGCGCTTTATCGCGATCGGGCGCGCAAAGTGGCGCAGGCCAGCCAGACCCTGCTGGAGCAGGGCTACGATCTCGGTCCCCTCCAGGGGATGCCGATCGCCATTAAGGCCAATATCGCCCTGGCGGGACAGGAGATGCACGCCGGCAGCCGGATACTGGCCGGATCGCTGGCGCAGCGCGACGCCGGGGTCGTGCAGCGGCTAAAACGGGCCGGCGCGATTATCATCGGCAGCACCAATATGCATGAATTCGCCTGGGGCGGCACGACGGATAATCCCCATTATGGCCCCAGCGGCAACTCCTGGGATAGCAACCGCATACCCGCCGGCTCAAGCGGCGGTTCGGGGGTGGCGGCGGCGGTGCGCAGCGCGCTGGGCGCGCTGGGCACCGATACCGGCGGGTCCATCCGGCTGCCCGCCGCCATGAATGGCGTAACCGGATTGCGCCCGGGCGTGGGACGGATCGCCACCGACGGCATTTTCCCGCTGGCGGCCAGTCTCGACACCGTCGGGCCGCTGGCCGGCTATGCCGAAGACTGCGCGCTGATGTTCAGTGCGCTAACCGGCGATACCGTACCCGCCGCCTTACCCGATCTGCACGGCCTGCGCATCGGCCTGCTGGGCGAATACAGCGAGAACGTGCAGCCGGACGTGGCGCGCGCCTATCATGATTTGACGGACTGGTTCCGCGCCGCCGGGGGGCGCTGCGAAACCCTGGCTTTCAGCGGACTGGAGCAGGCGGTCAATGCCCTGGTCTTAATCAATATGGCCGAGCCGGCCGCGCTGCATGCCCCGTGGCTGGCGGACCGGGCCGGGGAATACGGCGAAGATGTCCGCCTGCTGTTGCAGGCCGGCCTGGGCATCAGCGCGGTGGAGTATTTGCAGGCGCAGCGCTATCGCACCGCATTACGGCAGCAACTGCTGGAAAAATTCAACCACGTGGACGTGATACTGGCGCCCACGCTGCCGTTTACCGCGCCGTTGAAAGGCCAGACGCAGGTGCGCATCGGCGATGAGGAGGAGAGCGTGCTCACCGGCAATATGCGCTTCAACGCGCTTGCCAGCCTGGCCGCGCTGCCCGCCCTGAGCCTGCCCGCGGGTTTTGACCGCGCCGGCTTGCCCATCGGCATGCAGCTGATTGGCCCGGATGGCGGCGAACAGCGACTGATGGGCATCGCCGCCCGTTTCCAGCGGGAAAGCGACTACCACCGGCGCACGCCGGTTATGGTCAAACGTTGAAAAAACTGCGGTTCCGAGATGTGCTGATTCTGCTGGTGGTGGTATCGGGCTGGGCATTCAACGTGATCGCCATGAAATTCGGGCTGATGGAACTGCCGCCGCTGCTGATGTTGCTGGTTCGCTTTATCATTGTGGCGGCGGTGCTGGTGCCGTTTAATCCGATACAATGGCAACAGGTCCCGCTGCTGTGTTTATTGGCTTTTACCTTTGGTTTCGTGCACTTTGGCCTGCTGCTGTTCGGAATGCGCCATACCGATGCCGGCAGCGCGGCCGTCCTGGTACAAATGGGAACGCCGATGGCGATGGTGCTGGCGGCGGTATGGCTTAAGGAAAAGTTTTCGCTGCGGCAAATCATCGGTGTCAGCGGCGCCGTGGCGGGGGTAATGGTGCTGTCCGGCAGCCCCGAGCTCGACTCATGGCATGGCCCGGCGCTGCTGCTGATCAGCGCCGGCGGATGGGCCGTTACCAACATTGTGATTAAGCGGTCGCCGCCGATCCCGCCGCTGGCGATGACCGGCTGGCTGTCGCTGTTCGCCATTCCCCTGGTTTCGCTGAGCTCCTTTCTCACCGAACATCATCAATTTACGTTACTGCTGTCGGCGGGCTGGCGCGGCTGGCTGGGGATAATTTACAGCGCGCTGGGGTCGTCGCTGCTGTCCTATTCGCTCTGGTACGGGCTATTGAAAAAATACCCGGCTAACCAGATCCTGCCCTGGTCGCTGCTTAGCCCGGCGCTGGCGCTGTTGATGGGGGCGGCAATCCTGGGCGAAAAACTGGACCAGGGTAAAATGCTGGGCGCCGCGCTGATCGTCGGCAGCATTTTCATCGCGGTAAGTAACCCGAATAAATTGCGGCGCGGCGTGATAAAGCCAAGTAACACCGGTTCGGGATGAACAGGGCGACCGGCGATGGTGAAGTTTTAGGGTTATATGGGTTATCATTTATTTATATAACCCATGTCATAAAAGGAGACCTGCCATGATATCCGGCAATGATCATTCCGGTATCTCGACCCAGACCGGCACATCGCAAGAAGTCTGTAATTGGCTTGGCCGGTCACACGCGGACCACGTTCTGGTCAGCGCTTTCGATCGTGTGGAGTCGCGTCATTTTGATGTACTGGTGAAACTTTAACCAGCGCGATCGCTATGTTTGATGTGTTGATTCAACAGCGTGAGCGCGAGACTCTGAGGCAATTGGTAGAAGTATTAATGCCGAAGGCGCCGATGCCGCCCCATCTGCTCAAAGAAGCGGCCATGCTGGCACAGGCGAAGACGGTCGTATTCGAAAGCGCCGACTGGCTGACAGCCGCGGATGTGGCGCAACTGGCGGGACTTAGTACTCGTAATCCCAGCGCGCAACCCAATAAATGGAAAAAGCAGCGTCAGATATTCGCTATTCATCATGGGGTGGTCGATTATTTTCCCGGCTATGGACTAGACCCTAAGGCCGGCTTTCGCCCGTTTAAGGCGATGGCACAGATTCTTAAGGTCTTCGGCGATCGTAAAGATAGCTGGGGGGTCGCTTACTGGTTTCTTTCGGCCAACGGTTTTCTTGGCGGCGAACGGCCGCAGGATGTGTTGGCGACCGAACCACAACGGGTGATCGATGCTGCCGAAGACGAGGTGCAGGAAATCACCCATGGTTGAGTGCAGCAGTACATCATCTAACTTGGGCGAGAAGTCCTGCATATCTACCGATCGTACGTATATGCCGTTACCGCCTTCGGAATTACATGTCACTACGTTTAACTTGCCGAAGGGGCAGATCCTGCACCGGGTACATCAGCGAAAGTACCAACCCGTGCAATTCAATCCCGGCATTCAGGGAAATGCAAGATTCAGTCCGATTAGAAATGAACAGGGCCAACCGATACCCACGTTATATGTCGGAACCTCATTTGATTGCGTATTCATGCTGTTTGGCGATCGTATCGATAATATGAGCTTGCGACAAAAGGCTAACTCACAGGATATCTTACTGGATTCTCATACTTATGCTGAGGTGTTGGACCTTGCCGAAAGGATTGGCGCATATATAGTGCCGGGTATATCACCGTTGATCAATTAACCCTCGATTGCAAGAAGCGATCGCGGTTCATCATGTCCGATGCGCCGACACCAGCAATTCCACCATGGTTTCGGCCGCGCGGGAAAGCGGGTAGGCGGCATGGGTCACGGCATAATGCTTCATCTCCCAGGAAGGCGTGCCCGGGATCTCTTCCAGGGGCAGTACCGGGCGCAACAGCGCGGCGTAATGCTCCGGCAAAATGCCGATATATTGCCCGGTGGCGATCAGCATGGCGACCGCCTCGATGCCGGTCGCTTCGGGGCCCTGGGCATAGCCCAGCACCGAGATGCTTTCCGCCACGAACGCCTGCTGCTGTCGAAACACCACCGGACGGTTTTCGCCGTTTTGCCGCCGGTTGACGGCGTACAAGCGATGGGTTTCGCTATAGAGTTCAATATAACGTAAAGATATGACCTTTTGATGCTCCATTATTCCTTTTACGGCAATATCCAGCTTGCGATCGATTAATGCCTGAATAAGTTGTTGCGCATTTAACGTATGCAGAGACAAATTAACCAGCGGCGCCAGGCGATTTAATTCTTTAAGGGCTATATGTATAGCGGTAGCGGTGTTGCCGATTATATTATCAGTAAAACCTATGGATAAGGGGCCGGAAATAATTCCCCGGCTGGCATCGATGGCGGGAAAAATCCGGTCAAGGGCGTTCAGCGCTTCCTGGGCGTAAATTAATGCCGCTTTCCCGGCGGCGGTAAGTTCAAATCCCCGCGGCCCGCGGGTGCATAATTGCGCACCCAGGCTTTCTTCCACCGATTTGATTTGGCGGCTGATGGTGGCCTTGGTCATATTAAGCTTACTTTCCGCAGCGGAAAAACCACCTGACATGGCAACCACACAGAATATTCGTAATGCCCTCAGATCGCGCTCATTTAGCATCCGATTTTTCATGGTTGTCATTTCCGATACTATGATTGCAAATAATGTCTATTTTCCACCGGATATTCTCTCTATACAATCGCTGCAACATCTTTTTTGCCAATGCAGGAAATAATATATGTCAGACGCGCTTACCATTGCCCCGCAGACCAATCATAAATCATTGCTATTTGCCGATCTGGCGCTCGACCTGGATAATTTACAGGCCCATTTCGCGGTATTGGGAATGCCGTATGGCGCCGCCTATACGCCGCAGGATTATAATAACGACCAAACCCGGGCGCCGACCGCTATTCGCCAGGCATCCGATCGGGTGATCCGCAGTCCGGAACGCTACGACTTTGATATTGACGGCCCGCTGCTGCAAGGCCGGGACGATATCCGTTTTGTCGATTGCGGGGATATTCCAGCCGATCTCAACGACCCGCGCGGCCACTTTGTCCGTGCGGAACAGGCCACCCGCAAGATCCTCGCGGCGGGCGCCATCCCGATTGTGCTGGGCGGCGATCACGGCATTACCAATCCCATCCTGCGCGCGTTTGACGAGCAGGGGCCGATAACCATTGTTCATCTGGATGCCCATCTGGATTGGCGCGATGAGGTTAACGGCGTAAAAGACGGACTGTCGAGCCCGATGCGCCGCGCCTCAGAATTGCCTTACGTGAAAGATATTATCCAGATTGGCATGCGCGCATCGGGCAGCGCGCGCCAGGAGGAGGCGGATTATGCCCGCGCCTGGGGCGCCAAAATTTTTACCGCCTATGAATTACACGATATCGGGATGGACGCCGTGCTGGCGCAGATCCCCGACGGCGGCCGCTATTATCTCTCCATCGACGCCGATGGCCTGGACCCCACCTGCATGCCCGCCGTGGCCGGTCCGGCGCCGGGCGGCGTGACCTTTGTCCAGGCGCGGAAATTGATCCACGGCTTGGTAAAAAAAGGCCGGGTTATCGGTATGGATTTCGTTGAAATTCAACCGTCAAAAGACGTTCACCAGCTTTCCTGCACCCTCGCTGGACGCCTGATCCTGAATTTTATCGGCGCCGCCATCCGCGCCGGTTATTGTGATTCCGTACGCTAACCGACCTCTGAGGGCAATTCATGAATATCAAACGCATTTTATTGGCCGTACTCGCGCCGGCCGTTTTTTATGCCGGGGCCTGCCTGGCCGCAGAGCCGATTCGCGTGGCCATCGACCCGACCTTTCCGCCGATGGAATACATGCAAAATGGCCAGCGCGTCGGCTTTGATATCGATTTGGCCAATGCGCTGGCGGCAAAAATCGGTCGTACGATGAATTACACCGATATGGATTTCAAGGCCATGGTGCCGTCGGTGCTGGCCGGCCGCCAGGACATCGTCATGTCCGCCATTTACATTACCGATGAACGCAAAAAGGTGGTGGATTTTACCGATCCCTATTTTTCCGCGGGTCTGGTGGTGATGGTGAAAAAGGGCAATGACAGTATAAAAACCCCGGCGGACCTGGCGGGTAAACGTGTCGCGGTCCAGGTCGGTACCAAATCCGTCTCGGTATTGAGCGCTGCTTATCCGACGGCAAAACCGGTCGAGGTGGAAAAAAATGAAGAAATGTTCAATTCCCTTGAAACCGGGCGCGCCGATGCGGTGGTCACGGGTAAACCCGCCGCGCTGCTTTATGCCAAAACGCGCGGCACCACCATTCTGTTGCCGGAACCTCTGACCCACGAGGAATATGGGATTGCCGTCAGCAAACGCGAGCCGGAAATTCGCGCGGCGCTGAATAAGGCCTTGCAGGAAATCAGGGCGGACGGCACCTACGATGCGCTGGTGCAAAAATGGTTTGGCGAGGCGGGAAAATAAGGAGCATCGTGCAATATGGTCACCTTTGATTTCACGCCCGCGCTGGCGGGTTGGCGGGATTTACTGGCAGGCGCGCTGGTGACCGTTGAGATAACTTTGTGCGCGATGCTGGTCAGTTGCCTGCTCGGCACGCTGATTGGCCTGGCGCGGTCCAATCCGCAGCGGCGTCTGCCGTGGCTGGCCGGAAATATCTATGTGGTGTTTATCCGGGGTACGCCGCTGCTGGTGCAATTGTTTATTCTGTATTTTGGCCTGCCTTATTTCGATATCGTCATCCCGGCTTTTGTCTGCGGCGTGATCGGCATGGGCTGCTATTCGGCGGCCTATGTTTCCGAGCTGGTGCGCGGCGCCATTATCTCCATCGATCGGGGGCAGACCGAAGCCGCCCGCTCAATGGGCATGTCCTCCGGCCAGGCCATGCGGTGGATTATCCTGCCGCAGGCGCTGGTGAGGATGATCCCGCCGCTGGCGAATGAGTTTATCGCCCTGACAAAAAATTCCGCGCTGGTGTCGCTGGTGACCATCCACGATGTGATGCATGAAGGGCAGAAAATCATCAGCGTCTCTTATCGCTCCCTGGAGGTCTATATCGTTATTGCCCTTATTTATCTTGTGCTGACCGGCAGTACCATGTATGCCCTGCGCAAGGTTGAACACAAGCTGCGGGCCGGGGGGATGGTAAATTGAGCGAAGGTATTATCCAGGTCAAAAATCTTAAAAAATCATTTGGCGACCAGCTTATCCTGAAGGGAATCGATATTGAGGTTCACCGCGGCGAGGTGGTGGTGATTATCGGTCCCAGCGGGTCGGGCAAAAGCACTTTTTTACGCTGCTGCAACGGGCTTGAGCACGCCCAGGGCGGTTCGATCCGCATCTGCGGGGAATGGCTGCTGCAAGAGGGGACGATGCTGGAAGAAGGGCGGCTGAACGGTTTACGCGTTCATGTGGGCATGGTCTTTCAGTCCTTCAATTTGTTTCCCCACCTGACCATTTTGCAAAACGTCGCCATCGGGCCGCACAAGATCCTCCGGCAGCCCAAAACCCATGCCGAACAGATGGCGCGCAAACTGCTGCAAAAGGTCGGTCTGGCCGACAAGGCGCAAGCGATGCCCGCCAGCCTGTCGGGCGGACAAAAGCAGCGCGTCGCCATTGCCCGCGCGCTGGCGCTGCAACCCGAAGTGATGCTGTTCGACGAGCCGACCTCGGCGTTGGACCCGGAACTGGTGGGCGAAGTGCTGGCGGTGATGAAGCAATTGGCCGGCGAAGGCATGACCATGCTGGTGGTCACCCATGAGATGTCGTTCGCGCGCGAAATGGCGGATATGCTGATCGTTATGGAGGAGGGGCGTATTGTGGAAAGCGGGCCGGCCGCAGCCATCTTTGCGCATCCCGCCCATGAACGGACGCGGGCGCTGCTGCATAAAATCATGTAAAAAACGGGCCGCCCGGATGCCAGGCTACTGCCACACAGGATAATAACGGGTCATAAGTATCATCAGCAGGGGCGTAGTGATGGTCGACAGCAGCGTTGTCAGCAGCATGCTGGTCGCCGTCACCCCCTGCAGCACTTTGAATTTTTGCGCCATCAGGTAGACATTTACGCCTACGGCCATCGAACCCAGCAGGACGACCACCTGGCTTTCTTGCAGCGGCAAGTGGAGCAGGAACGCAATTCCCCAGATAATGGCCGGCATCAGCAACAGCTTTAATACGCACAGGGCAGCGCTTTCGCGCAGACCCTGGCTGATGTTATAGCGGGCGAGACTCATGCCCAGCGTCACCAGCGTCAAAGGCGCGGAGACGTCGCCGAGCATCGTGACCGATATATCGATGGCCCGGGGCAGCGATCGGTGGAGCAGAAAACTCCATGCGAAGCCGCTGAAAATGCCGATAATCAGGGGATTACGCAAGACGCTGAGCAGCGTTTTAACAATCCCCTGCAGTGAGAAACTCCCGCTCCGCGCCCATTCGACGGAAACCGTTACCAGCGTCCACAGGATCAGGCTGTTGAATACCAGCACCAAAGCCACCGAGGGCAGGCTCGATTGACCGAGTAATATCAGCGCGACGGGAATGCCCAGCATGACGTTATTGGAAAAAATTCCGCCCAGTCCAAACACGGACGCTGAAACCGGATCGAGCCGGAACACATGTTTTGCCAGTATCCTGCCCACGATGTAAACCGCAAAACAGCTGCCAAAATAGGCAATCAGCAAGCGCACGTCCACGGCGGGGCTTTGGTAAAATTTACTCATCACTTTGAACAGCATGCAGGGCAGGGCAACGGTAAAACAAAACCGGTTGAGCCCCTCGTTGACCGACTCGGGCCAGCCGGCAAAGCGCCCAAGACAAAACCCCGTGGCGATGAGCAAAAAAAGCGGCGCCGAAAGTATAACCTGGTGCGATAGCTGAGCCAG
>JAATFX010000052.1 GCA_015654925.1 Enterobacterales bacterium
CGGATTATGGTTAAGGTAATCGCGCCACAGCACTTCGGCGATATCCGCCATGCCCATGGGGGCGCCGGGATGGCCGGATTTGGCTTGTTGCACTGCGTCCATGCTTAAGGCGCGGATGGCGTTCGCCAGCACTTTTCGGGAGGTCATAGCTGCTCCTATGGTGAAGCTATAATGAAATTGAATAAAAGTTAACCGATCCGCTTACAGCTTCGCCGCCAGCAGATCTTCCAATCCTTGCTGATCCACCGCGAACTGCCGGATTCCTTCGGCCAATTTATCCACCGCCATCGGGTCCTGGTTATGCTGCCAGCGGAACTCGGCTTCCGTCAGCGGGGTCGGCTGGTTGCGCGCCTGGACCGGGGGCGACAGCCGGCGGTCTACCGGTTGGTCGCCGGCTTGCAATTCATTGAGCAAATTAGGAGAGATGGTCAGGCGATCGCAGCCGGCCAACGCCAGGATCTGCTCGATGCGCCGGAAACTGGCGCCCATGATGGCGGTGTGATAGCGATGCAGCTTGTAGTAGTCGTAGATGCCGCGCACCGATTTTACCCCGGGGTCCTGCTCGGCCACATAGGGTTCCTGCGGCTGGCGCTGCTGGTACCAGTCATAGATACGGCCGACGAACGGCGATATCAGGTACACCCCCGCTTCGGCGCAGGCACGGGCCTGGGCAAAGGAGAACAGCAGGGTGAGGTTGCAGTTGATACCCTCGTTTTCCAGTTCCTGCGCCGCGCGTATACCTTCCCAGGTGGAGGCGAGCTTGATCAGGATGCGCGACTTGTCGATCCCGGCCTGGTGGTAGAGATTCACCAGCTTGCGCGCCTTGGCCACGCACATGCCGCGATCGAACGACAGGCGGGCGTCCACTTCGGTGGAAACCCGTCCCGGCACGCTTTTCAGGATCTCCACGCCGATATTCACCGCCAGCTTGTCGCAGGCGTTGATCAACTGCGTTTCCCGGCTGCCGCCCTGTAGGCGCGCATAGCCCAGCGCCTCGCTGAACAGGGGGGCGTATTGCGGCAGCTTGGCGGCTTTAAGAATCAATGAAGGATTGGTAGTGGCATCCTGCGGGGAAAAGCGGGTAATGGATTCAATATCCCCGCTGTCGGCAACGACGACGGTAAACTGTTTTAACGCATCAAGTTGGTTCATCTCGCGTCTCTCTTTACAAGGAACTTGATAAGGAAAAAAGTGTGGGCAATACAAATGTTATGTAAGCGAACATTTGTAATGATGCTACATGAAAAGAAAAAAATAAACTTGAGATAGATCTCGTTTTGGTTTTTTTGGGCGGGCGTCGATCCTGGCGGTACTGCCGCCGCGGCAGCGATGGCCGGGCGGCGCATGTGAGCGGCGGGTTATTTAACCATATTGAGAATGGTGCGCGCATTAAGCGCGCTGGTGCAGATAATATCGATGGCGCCGGTGCGTAGCGCACCCAGAATAGCCATGGCTTTGGTTTTTTCGGCCGCGATGGCGATTACGCAGGGAATTTGCCGCAGTTCGTCGATGCTTAAGCCAATCACCCGATCGTTCATCACCGTATCCACGTGCTGCCCGTGGGCGTTGAAGAAGTCATAGCCGGCGATATCGCCGATAACGCCCTGGTGCAGGCTGGCGTCGGCAATTTCCTGCGGCGTGAACCAGCCCAGTTTCACCATATAGCTGTTTTCATTCATATCGCCGATGCCCACCAGGGCGATATCCGCTTTGCGGGCGCGATCCAGCGTTTCTTTGATGGTGCCGTTTTGCATAAAGGCTTTTTTCAGCGCCCGGTCTTCCACATAGGCCGGCGCATACAGCGTTTCGCTGCTGCCGCCGAATTTCTTGGCCAGGCGGCGGCTGATATGGTCGGCGTTAATGGCGTCGCCGGGGCGGTGGGTGCCGCCGATGCCGCAGATAAATTTGCACTGTTTTTCCGACACGATGCCCACATGATCGGCCACCGCCGCCACGTTGCGGCCTTGCCCCACCGCCAGCACCATATTATCTTTTAAAACCGTGGTGAGATAATTGCACACCAGCGTGGCGATTTGCCTGCGCTGCTCGTCGTCGTCGTTATAATCCAGGGCAATCAGCGCCCGCTTGACGCCGAATTGCTCCATTAACTGCTGTTCCATGCGGGTACTGAACACCGGATGATAACGCACGGTGATTTCAACAATGCCTTCTTCTTTGGCGCGTTTTAACAAACGGCCGACCTTAATGCGCGAGATGCCGAATTTTTTGGCTATTTCTTCCTGGGTAATGCCTTCCTGGTAGTAGGCGACCGCAATTTCTGTAAGTAACTCATTATCGGTAGGAACCAATTGCCTTTCCATAACGGGACCTCTTCGGGGTACGTGGGTTCGCTATTCATAGCGACTCCGCTTCAGCGCGCCGGCGTTCAGAGAAAGAGGGAGAGAGCATTTGTCGGGCGCCGATAACGTTAATGAGCATATGAACACTAACTGAAAGAAATAATCAACATAGCTGACACGATTCACTTATCAAATATTCTTGTTTTTAACCTAAATAGCGAGTTTTTGTGACCTACTTCAATTTTTCGCCACGGTTAATTATTTATATAAGTGAACAAAAGTAACGTCGATGTTCTTTTGTTTAGACCGGGCATCGATGTGTTGCGTATCAATGCGTGTTCATAAAACCAGGCTGTGATGTGCCATAGCGGTTCAGCCTTACGGAGAAACCATGTTACCTATAGCTATCGGTTGTGATGATGCTGCCACGGCATTAAAAGATATTTTGGTCGACTTTCTGCGTAAAAAAGGGTTAGCGGTGAAGGACTATAGCGATACGGGCGAGTTATATCCCGATATTGCGGTTCATCTGGCGGAGCAAATTGTCAACGGCGAGCATGAGCGCGGTATTTTATTATGCGGCACCGGTATCGGCATGTGTATTTCCGCGAATAAAGTGCCGGGTATCCGCGCCGCGCTTTGCCACGATAATTATTCCGCCGAGCGGGCGCGCAAAAGTAACAATGCGCAGATTATTACCCTGGGCGCCCGGGTCATTGGCGCCGAGCTGGCAAAAAGTATCGTTGCATCCTGGCTGGAATCGGAATTCGAAGCCGGCGGTTCGGCGCCTAAAGTCGATCGCATCAGTTATTACGAAAATAAATTTCTTGATGGCGCCGGTAGCCGGTAATTAAACCGTTAACCGCAGGCATAACCGCAATTAAGCTAATTTTTAACGCTGTCGCGCTTTTAATCATACAAATTTGTTAATGTCTTTAATGATAAACGCGACACGCATATCCATGGATCACAATGGAGCAGGTAATGAGAAAACCAAAAAAATTACTAAATAACCCCATCGATGTTTGCCGTGAACAATTGGACGGCATGATTGCCGCGTGCGGCGGCGATTTGCGGAAAATCGAAGGGATCAGCGCCGTGGCGCGCCGGGGGCTGCGCGATGGCCAGGTGCTGGTGCTGACCGGCGGCGGCAGCGGCCATGAACCGATGTTTTCCGGGTATGTGGGCGACGGACTGGCCGATGCCGCCGCGCTGGGGGATATTTTCGCCTCGCCGGCGCCGAATGTGATTATGGCGGCGGTGAAACACGCCAATCGCGGCCAGGGCGCGTTGTTTATTTACGGCAACTACGCGGGCGATAATATGAATTTCGATATTGCCGCCGAACTGCTGGAGGAAGAGGGCATCCCTACGCGCACCGTGCGGGTCAATGATGATGTGGCCTCGGCTCCCCGCGATCGCCTGCACGACCGGCGCGGGGTGGCGGGGGATATGATGGTGCTGAAGATTGCCGGCGCGGCCGCACGCCACAGCCAGGACCTGGATGAAGTATATCGGCTGGCGGAAAAAGCCAACCGGCATACCCGCACCATCGGCGTGGCGCTGTCCGCTTGCTCATTGCCGCAGACTGGGGCGTTTAATTTCGAGATCCCGGAAGATGAATTTGAACTGGGCATGGGTATCCACGGCGAAACCGGCGTGCGCCGCCAGAAAATGATTCCCGCCGACCAACTGGTCACCGAATTGGTGGATCGCCTGTGCGATGACCTGGGCCTGGAGGCCGGTGATGAAATTTGCCTGGTGGTGAATAACCTGGGGGCGTCGACCTATACCGAACTGCTGATTGCCAACCGGAAAGTCCACCTGCTGCTGGGCGAGCGCGGCATTCGCATCCACGACACCCTGGTGGGCAGCTATTGCACCTCGCAAGAAATGTCCGGCTATTCAATCACTTTCTTCAAGCTGGATGACGAACTCAAACCGCTGTATGACGCGCCCTGCCATAGTTTTGCCTGGAGGAAATAATCATGAATACCACTGAAACGTCCCGCCTGCTGTGCTTCGTCGCCGATAAAATGATTGCCAGCGAACCGGAATTGACCCGCCTGGATATGGCGGTGGGCGATGGCGACCACGGTATCGGCATGCAGCGCGGCTTTACCGCCGTGCATGCGCTGTTAACCCAGGCGCCGGAAGAGACCGATGATATCGGCGTGTTATTGACCCGCGTGGGCACCGAACTGATGTCCAGCATGGGCGGCGCTTCAGGGGCCATTTTCGGCACCATGTTCCGCGCCGGCGGTAAAAGCGTCGCCGGCGAAACCGAGTTGACCACGCCGGTGCTGACCCGTTTTTTGGTGAATGGGCTGGAAGCGGTGCGTAAACGCGGCGGGGCCAAACCCGGGGATAAAACCATGGTGGATGCGCTGGCGGCCGCGGTCGAGGCTTCGCAGCCGCTGGAATCCGAACCTCTGGGCGACGCGCTGCCGAAGATCGCGCAGGCGGCCAGCCGCGGCGCCGATGAGACTAAACAAATGGTGGCGGTATTCGGCCGCGCGAAATCCCTGGGCGAGCGTTCCATAGGCCATCCCGATCCCGGCGCCATCTCCATGTATCTCATTCTTTCTTTTATGGCGGAAGGGATCAAGCAACCTGAAGCGGTTGCCCTGTAATCGCCGCATAGGGGCAGCGTCCGCGGGCGCTGGCCCGGGACGGTAAGGAGTTATGCATGACGCAGCAGATGATAGTCGGCGTGAATACCGCCATGTTCGACGGTATCGACCTGGAGACCACCTTTCGTACCGTGCATGAGGCGGGTTTTACGGTGATTGAGCTGGCGTATAATCAAGGTTATGTGGGCAACCTCGATCCGGCGTTGTTCGGCAGCGAAAACGCCGAGCGGGTCAAGGAGTTGTTCGGGCGATATCGGTTACGCAGCATTGCGCTGGGCTGCACCATCAACCTGGCGGGGGCGGATGCGGTGGAGCAATTCAGGGCGCGCATCCGTTTTGCCCATGACATCGGCGCGACCTATCTGAATACCTGTACCGCCAAGCGGGAGGATTACGCGCGGCTGGTGCGTAATTTACGTATCCTGGCCCCCGAAGCCGCCGATCGCGGGTGCGTGATTTGCGTGGAGAACGGCGGCGATCCCAACTACGATGCGTTTGCCGTGGCGCGGGAAGGGCGGCAATTGCTGGAGGACGTGGGGCATGACGCCGTCGCATTTAATGTCGATCCGGGCAATATGGTTTCCCTGCGGCCGGATATGGCGGCCATCGATCAGGCGCTGGAGATGTTGGACGGCATGCGCCACTGCCATATCAAAGATGTACGGACGGTTAACGGCGAGTTCTTTTTCCCGGCCATCGGCCAGGGACAATTGGATTACCGGCCGCTGCTCCAGGCGTTGGCGCGGCGCAATATCCCGTGCAGCCTGGAGATTCCGCTGCGCATGCATCGCCAGGCCGACTCCTGGCCGCTGCGCGCCGATAGCCCGGTCCCGGTGGAACAAAGCCGCGAAGTCTTGCTGCAATCCAGGCGGGGACTGGCAGCGCTGCTGGGCCAGCGCCGATAGGCTAAAGCCGGGTACTTTTCGCTTATCGCCATCCATGGCCGGGAACGCATAAATTTAATGCGCTCCCGGCATGGTCGATGGCGATGATTGTGAGCCGATCGCGTGCGCTTTACGCGCCGATCACAACGTCGCCGCGATGGTATCGAGCAAGCGCCGATAGGATTCGCCTTCCCAGGCGGCGCGGCCGACAAACAGGCCGTCGACATGATCCAAGGCCAGCAACGTCAGGGCATTATCATGATTGACGCTGCCGCCGTAGAGTAACGGCACCCGATCGGCAATCTCCGTGCCGTAGATTTCCGCCAGCGCGTGATACAACTGCCGGTGGATGGCCTGCGCTTCTTCCGGCGTGGCGGGAACCCCCTGCTCGCCGATGGCCCAAATGGGTTCATAGGCGATAATCACCCCGGCCACCTGCTCGGGCCGCAGCCCCGCCAGGGCGGCTTTCATCTGGCGGATCACCGTCTCTTTCGATACGCCCCAGCGTTTTTCCTGCAAGTTATCGCCGATGCAAATCAGCGGCGTCAGACCGTGGCTGAGCGCGGCGGCGGCCTTGAGCCGCACCGTTTCGTTGGTTTCGCCAAAAAACTCCCGCCGTTCGGAGTGGCCCATCTCCACCAGCGTCGCGCCGGTATCCTTGACCATCAGCGGCGATATCTCGCCGGTAAAGGCGCCCCGGTCGGCAAAATGCATGTTCTGCACACCGGTCAGACAATTGAGCCCGTCCCGCTGCAATGCCCGCGTCACCTCCCTGACCGCGGTGAACGGCGGGATCACGAAGGGTTGCAGCCGATCGGGCAGCGGTCCGCCCTTGGCCAGAATGGCGCAATAATCCAGGGCTTCCCCCAGGGTTTTATTCATCTTCCAACTGGTACCGATCAGGTACTTTTTCATGTCTGTGCTCCGCAATGTCTTATCCAATGGCGCCATCCGTCCGGCGCTTGCGCATTAGTCCGGCTGCTGCGCCGCGCTCAAGGCCGCCTGCAAAAATTCCCGGCACTGCCGTTCGTTATCCCACAGGTCGTCCTGCGCGCCGGTGCGCATCTCGATGGCGATGGAAACCGCCCCGAGTTCCGCCGGGAAATCCAGCCGCAGGGCGGCGCGGATGATGCCCGCCGCCATATCGGGGGTCAGAAAGCCCGGCGCGCCGAATTTCATATGATAATCGCCGTAACCGCCATGCCGCGGGTCGAGGATCGCATTGGCCAGATGCAACTGCGACAGCAGCGGCGCGGCCTGCTCCAGCGAGGCTGACAAATCCTCCTGGTTGAGGGCGACGTGGGCGCTATCCCACGCCAGATAAAGATTCGGACAATCGGGACGCAGCCGGGCCATCCACTCCACCGTCTCTGGGGTGGGGCCGATCAACTGGCATTTATGGGCAAAGCGATCCAGGGGCTCCACCTGCAATAGCATGCCGGGATAGCGGCGGGTCTGCTCGCCTATGCGCACCAGCGCTTCGGCAAAAGCTTGTTTCGCCTCGTCGCGCAGGGCGTCGCCGGGGTCGCTGCCGCTGACCAGCGCAAGCTTGGTCGTACCGCATGATGCCGCGATGTGCACCAGCTCGCAGGCGTGGGCGATGGATTTTTCCCGCAAATCTTTATCCAGGCTACTGAGATTCAAGTGGTCTTTTAATAGCTCAAAGGTCAGCCACTGGGTGACCTTTGATTTCTTGCGTTCGGCCAGGTCGAGAACCCGCCGGGCAATCCGCGCATCGTGAATAATGCCGGTTTCGAAACCCCGATAAAACTCAATGTCGCCGATGCGCTCGACAATGCGCGCCACGGCGTTTTCGTCGCTCATCAACGGGAAAAACAGCTCCGCGATATGGGCCGAGGGGAACAATTTATTGGCGATAGGCATGCTCTCTTCCTTGCTAAGCGGC
>JAATFX010000024.1 GCA_015654925.1 Enterobacterales bacterium
CTCCTCGCGCTGGGGATGATCGGCGCGCATGCTGATCACATCCCAGCTCTGGTAGCCTTTTTCCGCCACCAGCCGGTCGATGGCATGCTGGTAAGCGGCCAGCACGTCGGCCGGCTGCGGGCTTTGGCCCAGATCGCGGTCGGCCTGCCAGCGCTCGAAACGCACGCCGATCGCGTTAAGCTGCTGGCGGATGGCGTCGGCGTCACGGCTGTGCCATACCGGCTGGCCGGGATCGGTATCGGTAAAAACGGTTAATGCGCTCATCGGGCTATCTCCTGTAAGTCAATCTGGTCAAAACGGTTAACCTGGGGATGAAGAGAACCGGCAACCGGCTCGTCGCGCACCAGCTGGCAGGTGCGCCAGCCCGCCGCGCGGGCGGCATCCAGCTCCTGGGTTATATCCGAAAGAAAGAGTATTTCGCCGGCGGGCAGCCGCAGTTTGCCGGCGATGGCGCGATAGGAGGCCGCCTCCCGCTTGGCGCCGACGCGGGTGTCGAAATAACCGCTGAACAGCGGGCGCAAATCCCCGGCGTCGCTATAGCCAAACAGCAACTGTTGCGCCTCTACCGAACCCGATGAGTAAACATACAGCCGCAGCCCTTGCCGTTGCCATTGCGCCAGCGCGGGCGCCACATCGGGATAGAGGTGGCCGAGAAAGTCGCCTTGCAGATAACCTTCGCGCCAAATCAGGCCCTGCAAGGCTTTCAGGGCGGTGGACTTGCGATCTTCATCCATAAAACCAAACAGCGTGGCGATCAGGGTTTCGGTATTGGCATCGCTTTGCCTGATTTCCTGGCGCAGCCCGGCCAGCGCCCGCGCCACTTCCGGCAGCGCGGCATGCCGCCGCACAAAACCCGCCAGCCGTTCACGGGCGTACGGGAACAGCACCTGGTGGACAAACCGGATATCGCTGGTGGTGCCTTCAATATCGGTAACGATGGCCGCAATCATTTTGCCTCCAGCAGCCGGCGCTGCAACTCGCATTGAAACAGGAACTCCAGGCCTTCCAGATGGCGGCGCGCCTCCTCCACGTCCCGCCCCCAGCAATATAGGCCGTGTCCGCGCACCAGGAAACCAAAACGCAGCGGGTCGGCTTCATGGCGGGACGCCACCCGCGCCGCCAGCGCGGCGATATCCTGGTCGTTGTCAAACAGGGCAATCGCCACCGTCTCCAGATGGCTGCGCACCCCGGCGAGGGATTTTTGCATTTCGTACCCGGACAATATCAGCCCCGGCCCCGGCTCAGCCCGGGACAGCACCGTGGCGTTGACCGAATGGGTGTGTAAAATAGCCCCCACCGCCGGCAGGCTGCGATAAACCAGGGTATGCAGGCCGGTCTCGGCGGACGGTGTGCGCGGGTCGTCGACGCGGCCGGTGGCGATATCCACCGGCAGAAAATCGTCCGCCCCCAATTCGCCCTTATTTTTACCCGATTCGCTGATCAGGAAGCGCTGCGCGTCAAAACGTACCGACATATTGCCGCCGGTCGCCGGGCACCATCCCCGGGCGCCGATCCAATGGCATGCGTCCACCAACGCGGCTAATTGCCCATTGTCTGCCATGTTCATCCCTCTCCCGTTGCGCTATTTCCCTGAACGAATTTTCCGTAAGGCCTGTTTTTAGCCGTTTAACCATCTGAATGGCTTGATAGCCAAATAGTAACATCGGGCTAATGCGGCGGCAACACCACGTTAGCAAAGGAGGATTATAGGTAAAAGACGTGCCGGCGAGCGGTTAAAACCTGCCACCGCCCGACGGGCGGTGAGTGGTTAATATTCGGACGTTGCGGTGTGGGTAATGCGCTCCGGTTCGTTTGCGCCGTCGCCGCGCAGTATCAGGGCGCCAATCGCCGCCAGCACGCCGAGCGCAATGGCGTAAAACGCCACGGGCAGCCACGAACCGCCGGCGCTGCTTTGCAGGGCCAGTGCGATAAAGGGCAGCGTACCTCCGGCGATCGCCCCGGCCAGTTCACGACTGCTCGCCATGCCGGTATAACGGATATGCGGCGGAAAAGCTTCCGACAATATAGCGGCCTGCGCGCCCAGCATCGCATCGTTGCACAGGCAATAAATTAAAAACATGCCGAGCCAGATCAGGCCTTGTTCGCCGGTATTGAGCAATAAAAAGAACGGAACCATTAACAGAGCCAGACCCAGCGCCCCCGCCAGGAACACGCGTTTAGCGCCGAATTTATCGCTCAGCGCGCCGGCGGAAGGAATGGTAACGAACTTGATGAAATTGCAGATCATCACCCCCACTACGCCGATATTTTTATCCACTCCGACCTGGGTCACCAGATAAGTAAGGGCAAATGCGGAGGGTAAATAGGAGGAGACGTTGGGACCGATGCTCAATAAAAACGCGCCGATGAAATTACGCGGTTTACGCTGGATCATTTCCACCAGCGGCATACGCTTGGGGGGCGCCGACGCTTTGGCCGCACGGAACTCCGGGCTTTCCGCCACGCCGGTTCGAATCCAGATCCCCACAATGCCAATCAGCAGCGAGGCGACAAATGGAATGCGCCAGCCCCAATCGATCATATCTTCTTTGGGTAACTGCTGAACGGCGATAATGGCGAGGCTGGCTATAATCGAACCCAGCGCATTGCCGGCGCCGGGAATGGACGCGAACAGGCCGCGATTTTTTTTCCCGGCGTGTTCAGCGGAAAGCAGCACCGCTCCGGAGTATTCTCCCCCGGCCGCGAATCCCTGCCCCAGCCGGCAGATAACCAGCAACACCGGCGCGGCTATGCCGATGGAGTGATAAGCGGGGATCAGGCCAATTGCCGTAGTGGACACCGCCATCAGCACCAGCGTGAAAAACAACATGCCGCGCCGCCCGAATTTATCACCGAGCGATCCGACGATAAGCCCGCCGAAAGGCCGGGCGAAAAAACCGACGCCAAACGTTGCGAAGGATGCGAGGATGGCATACGCGCCGGTCATCTCCGGGAAAAATACATACGGGAAAATCAGCGCGCTCGCCATGCCATACAGCGCAAAGTCGTACCACTCCAAAGCGGTGCCAACGGTGGAAGCCAGTGCGGAACGTCTTCTATCGGACATACATTACCCCTTGAGAGCAAGATGCAGCGTAATCATAGCGGCGCGGGCCGCGCCTTCCAGGGTTAATTTCACCCGCAGCCAGCCGCCGAAATGGGTTTGTCGCAATGCGTACAGCCCGCCGTGCGTCACGGTAAGTTCCCCTGCGGGCGCATCCACCCAATGAATACCATCGGGGGATATTTGCGGCTGGACCATAGCCCGCTCGAAGTTCGCCTGGTCAGGATGCAGGTTAAGAAAAAAAATCGCTTCATTGGCCCAACCACATTCATAGGGCTCGCTGGCAAAGGCGGCATTGATGGGCTGGCGCAATTCTACGACTGAGGTATAAAACTCTTTCATGATCCGGCTCCTGGTCGATTCATTTGATTAACGTAGCCGTCAGTGGAAATAACGACCGAATCCAGGAACAGGAATACCCGGCGGTTGGCGCCGGTTTCAATAAAGAATACGGGGTTTAATAATCCCGTGATGCCTTTATATTCCGGAGCCAGGGTCGGTTGCTTGCCACGTAAATCCATGACTTTATCCATACACTGCAATTCGACATATTCGCGCCGCGAAACATCAATGGTAAAACGCAAATACATCCAGTTGATTTTATCGTCAGCCTCGTTAGCCACTAAATCCTGGCCGCCATTTTCAATCCACTGAAACCCATCGCCGGACCCGTCGGCCTGGCGCTGCCCGTACCATTGCCCATCCACGCCCACCTTATGCCAGCCATCATGGCCGTAATTCCAGCGCCGATGATCAACCTCTTCATTCACATGGAAATATTGCCAGCGCTTAATGTATTCCCCATCTGCCGCATTAACATAACGAACGCCGGGCATCCAGCGATTGCCCTGGCTTTGCAGGTCGACGAAACAGCCAAACGCCCGTACATCCCTGTCCCCCAGCCCCGCCACCGATGGCTCTGGCGTATAGGTAAACCAGGTTTCCAACTGCAATAAATGCAGGCTGCCCGGCACCGCCATCCGTTTGATAGCCAATCCCATGCTGCCCGGGGCCGGCGGCCGATCGATCGGAGCGCTGTTGGCGCGGGTGGTTAATTTCAACGACCGGCCGCCGCTCATCGCGCCATGGGTGCCCATCATCGGAAACGTGGCGGAAGAGAGCATGGTCGGCCCCCAGTGGATTAAATCGATTTCTTCCGAATGCGGGGCAAACCCGGCTTTGACAAAGTTAGGCCGTAGATCCAGCCAGCCGCAATAGCCGTTATTAAATTGGTCTGAAGTAATAATACGCGATAGCGGGTTGTACTTTGATAATAAAGGGTCGAGCATGATGTTTCCCCTGTGGCATATTATGGATGCAGTAATGGCTGCCATAGTTAATTGGTAATGGCATTGGGTATTAACGTCCAGATGTGATTATTTTCTGCCGGTCAATATAAAGGGCAGCGTTAAACTCCATTATCTAGATTACGGAATTATTATTTCATCATGTCGAGACGTTGAAGCCGGGATATAAATCAGCATAGCCTGAAGTTTAAATTTTGGTACAGCCAATTTATGAAAATATGAGAGATAGCGCGCAAAATGGCGTCAAAAAAGATGATTTTGTTATTTTGGTCCAACCAATAACCGCGTATCGTCCCCAAGCGGCAAACGGCGGGGTTAACGGTCGGGGTCCAGCGGGGTCGAGGGGAAAAGGTAGCCGTCAAAATCGTCCGCGCCGCGATCGGTCAGCGCCAGCATTTTATTTTTAACATTTTCCAGATGCTGCCACATGGCGCGTTTTGCGCCTTTCGCGTCGCGATGCTGGATAGCTTGCAAAATACGCTGGCGATCTTCAAACCACTCCCAGCGCGCGCTGAAATCGCTGGTATCGTGATGCCGTCCCTGCCACATGCCGGCGCGCTGGCGCAATTTCCAGCTTTCCGTAACGATGGCCACCAGCGCGCTATTTTGTGTCGCGACGGCGACGAGATAGTGGAAATGTTCGTCCGTGTCGTCGGTGATGATGCCGGAGGACAGCTGATCGCGCTCTGCTTCAACCGCCTTACGCAGTTCCAGAATATCCGATTTAGTGGCATTAAGAGCGGCAAACGAAGCAATTTCGCTTTCCAGCAGCTGCCTTGCCTGCAGCAACTCGAAAACGCCGCAGCTGACGCTGTCGGAAGCCGCCAGGGCGGATGACGGCGCCCGGGGGTGGGGGGGAAGGACATAAACCCCCGAGCCTTTGCGGATATCGACCACCTGTTCCAGCTCCAGCAAAATCAACGCTTCGCGCACCACGGTACGGCTGACATTAAAATCTGCCGCGATAGTGCGTTCGGGAGGTAATTTGTCCCCCGGCTGGTAATCGCCCCGGTTAATCGCTTCGCGCAATTTATGACCGATATGCTGGTAGAGTCTCATCGCATTTCCATTACGGCTAAACAGAGTTATGGCCAGGACCAAAACGCGGTGCGGGCAGTTCTATAATCCGCTGCCCGCGTTGAGGTCATACGTCGATTTCGGCCTCGTCGCCTTTTTCCTGGAGCCAGTTGCGCCGATCTTCAGAACGTTTTTTCGCCAGCAACATATCCATCATCGACAGGGTCTGCTGCATATCCGCTTCGTCGATGGTCAGTTGCACCAGCCGGCGGGTATTGGGATCGAGCGTGGTTTCGCGCAGTTGGAGCGGGTTCATTTCGCCCAGCCCTTTAAAGCGCTGCACGTTCGGCGTGCCTTTTTTGCGTTTCAGTTGCTCCAGCACCCCGGCTTTTTCGCTCTCGTCGAGGGCATAAAACACTTCTTTGCCCAAATCGATACGATATAGCGGCGGCATGGCGACGTACACATGCCCCCCTTTCACCACCGCGCTGAAGTGGCGCACGAACAGCGCGCACAGCAGGGTAGCGATATGCAGGCCGTCGGAGTCGGCATCCGCCAGAATACAGATCTTGCCGTAACGCAGCTGGGTAAGATCGTCGCTGTCGGGATCGATGCCGATCGCCACCGAAATATCATGCACTTCCTGCGAGGCCAGCACTTCGTCGGAGGACACTTCCCAGGTATTGAGGATCTTGCCCTTGAGCGGCATGATCGCCTGGTACTCGCGATCCCGCGCCTGCTTGGCCGATCCGCCGGCGGAGTCCCCTTCCACCAGGAACAGCTCGGTACGCGCCAGATCCTGCGCGGTGCAGTCCGCCAGCTTGCCGGGCAGCGCCGGGCCGCTGGTGAGTTTTTTACGCACCACTTTTTTCGAGGCGCGCAGGCGCCGCTGGGCGCTGGCCACGGCCAATTCAGCCAGCTGCTCGGCGATCTGGGTATTCTGGTTCAGCCACAGGCTGAAGGCGTCTTTCACCACCCCGGACACGAAAGCGGCGCACTGGCGCGATGACAGGCGCTCTTTGGTCTGGCCGGCAAACTGCGGGTCCTGCATCTTCACCGACAGGACATAGGCGCAGCGTTCCCAGATATCCTCCGCCGACAGCTTGACGCCGCGCGGCAGAATATTGCGGTATTCGCAAAAATCGCGCATGGCGTCCAGCAGCCCCTGGCGCAGCCCGTTGACATGGGTACCGCCCTGGGGAGTGGGGATCAGGTTGACGTAGCTTTCGGTGAGCAGTTCGCCCCCCTCCGGCAGCCAGAGCAGCGCCCAATCCACGGTTTCGGTTTCGCTGGCGAACGCGCCGACAAACGGCGCCTCGGGCAGGGTAATCAACCCATTGATCGCCTGGTTGAGGTAATCGGTCAGGCCCGCCTCGTAGCACCAGCGGGTTACGGTGTTATTCACCCGATCGTCAAACACGATTTCCACGCCCGGGCACAGCACCGCCTTCGCTTTAAGCAAATGGGCCAGGCGGGAGGCTGAAAAACGCGGACTGTCGAAAAACTGCGGGTCGGGCCAGAAATGAACGCTGGTGCCGGTATTGCGCTTGCCGCAGGTGCCAATCACCGACAGGTCTTCCACCTTGTCGCCATTCTCAAATGCGATGGCGTAGATATTGCCGTCGCGGCGCACCGTGACATCTACCCGGGTGGACAGAGCATTGACCACCGAAATGCCGACGCCGTGCAGCCCGCCGGAAAATTGGTAGCTCTTGTTGGAGAATTTGCCGCCCGCATGCAGCCGGCACATAATCAGCTCCACCGCCGGCACGCCCTCTTCGGTGTGGATATCCACCGGCATGCCGCGGCCGTCATCGGTGACTTCCAGCGATTGATCGGGGTATAAAATCACATCGACGCGCCGGGCGTGCCCGGCCAGCGCTTCATCCACGCTGTTATCGATGACTTCCTGCCCCAGGTGGTTGGGGCGGGTGGTATCCGTATACATGCCGGGACGGCGGCGTACCGGTTCAAGACCGCTTAGCACTTCTATCGCATCGGCGTTATAACTTGATTGAGTCATGGCTTAGATCGTATTTCGTGACAAATTGTTGGAGAGCCTACCGCAAAGCGCACCCGCTCGGGAAGCGTTATTCGCGTGGCTCGGACGGCGGCGATTCAGGCCGGGTTCAGCCCCAGGAAGTCGATAATGGGCGCGAAAAAATGGTCGAAACCCACAAAAGCATGGTTGCCGCCCGACTCCACGGTTTGCCGGCAATGGGTGTAATACTCCTGCCCCTGCCGGTAATCCAGCACCTCGTCGCCGGTTTGTTGCAGCAGCCAGATCAGATCCGGCGACTCCAGCTTTTCGACCTGCATCAGCTTCAGATCATAGATATGACGCGACTCTAGCACATAACGTTCGCCGGTGTAGGGATTCTGGTTTTCGCCCAAATAGTCCGCCAGCAGCTCGAAAGGACGCACCGCCGGATTGACCACCACCGCCGGCACCATAAAGGATTGCGACAGCCAGGTAGCGTAATAGCCGCCCAGGGAAGAGCCGACAATGCCAAGGGGTTCGCCCGCACGATCCATCACCAGCGACTCGATTAATTCCGCCGTCTCGGCGGGATAAACCGGCAACTGCGGAACGAGCATCTCAATGCCCGGATGATGTTGTTGCAACCAGGCTTTTAAGGATGTGGCTTTGGCTGAAGCGGGAGAGCTGTTGAAACCGTGAAGATAAAGCAGGACTGCCATTAATAGCCTTCCGAATCGGTATCAGGCAAATACTCGGCGGCGGTTAACCGATGAACCTCGGTCGTCAGCGTGCCGTCGGGGTGCAAATCGAGGTAACGCCAGCCCGGAGCGATGGGATCGATGGTGAAATTTGTACAGTGGGGTTTAAATTGCACGCAGGTGGAGGGCGAAGCCAATACGCGCCGGCCATGCCAGTCGACATCCAGTTCCTGGTGAATATGGCCGCACAGCAAGGTGGTGACGCGCGGGAAATGCTCCAGCACCGCCGCCAGCATATGCGCATTGCGCAGGCTGTGCTGGTCCAGCCAGATGCAGCCCGACGCGAACGGATGATGATGCAGCAGCAGCAGCGTATAGCGCTCCGGTTGCGAACGCAGGGCTTTATCCAGCCATTCCAGCTGATAGTCGCTGAGTTCGCCGTGCGGAACGCCGAACACCTGGCTATCGAGCAGGATCAATTGCCATTGATCCCCGAGCAGCACGTGCTTTGAGGGCGAAATGCCGCATTCATCCAGCGCCTTGACCATGGCCGGCTGGAAATCATGATTACCGGGCAGCCAGACGCAGGGCGCGGGCAAGCGGGCAATGCCCCGGGCAAAATGCTGGTAGGCCTCAAGCGAATGATCCTGAGCCAAATCTCCCGTAGCAGCCACCAAATCATACGGCAGCCCTTCGGCTTCAACCGCATCCAGCACCGCGCTATAGCTCCGGTAGGTATTAACCCCGAGCAGCGCTTCATCCTCACCGGCAAACAGATGAGTGTCTGTGATTTGTAAAATCCTGATAATGGCCCCATGCGCCGCAGGAAGTGTCAACAGGCTTTCCAAAGGGTATCCTTGATTATTGAAATCTGTCTAACAAACAGGAACCGCCATCGCCCCATACGCTAAACAATAGCGTAGCCAATCCGCAAGGAATTGGTTGATTTGATGTTTTTCGTCACGTTGATGTAACTTTTTATTAGGGTAATCATACCTTGCCTTGAAACGATAGATCTGCTGGCTGGAACACACTTCCGCAACCATGGCGTCGCGATAGAGCCGCACGCTCATGGACGGCAGGCTCCAGAAACTGACCAGCGGCTCGGTCTGCAAGATCTGCACCAGGGTAGTATACCGGGTCGCCTCCAGGATAGTCAGGCGATAACTCGCGCCGTTGACCTGATAGGTTATCTGGTCGCCCACTTCATTGGTACGCGGCAACAGGCGGCGCAGCTGGGCGAAGTTAGTTTCGCACAAACGCATCATTTCAGGGAAATCAGGGGTGTAGCGCTTGATCATTAATCGGCCCACTCTTTTCTTAAGGATTCATGGTGCAATGCCAGCCATTGCAAGGCAATGACGGAGGCCGCGTTATCGATGACGCCTTCTTCAACCCAGCGGTAAGCCTGCTCGCGGCTGACCACGTGAAGCCGGATGTCTTCGTTTTCTTCCACCAATCCGTGGATGCCTTCGGCAGCCAGGGCGTTCACCTCGCCGACCATGACGGTCAGGCGCTCGCTGGTGCCGCCGGGACTCGCCAAATAGCTTAGCATGGGTTTACAACGCCCGATGTCCAGTCCCGCCTCCTCCTGCGACTCGCGCCGGGCCACGCCTTCCAGCGTTTCGCCGGGTTCGATCATACCGGCTACCAGCTCCAACAGCCAGGGGGTCGGACTGCTATCATAAGAGGCAATTCGTATTTGTTCCAATAATACAACTTCATCACGTACTGGATCGTAGGGTAACAAGACCACGGCGTGTCCGCGCTCAAAAATTTCCCGGATCACTTCCCCGCTCATTTCGCCGTTGAACAGGCGGTGGCGAAACCGGTAGCGTTCCAAAGAAAAAAAACCGCTGTATAATTTTTCCCGCGCAATAATTTCTACATCTTTTTTACCAAAAGTTACCGGTGTATTTTTTGGTGAGGTCATGTTAAAGACTCCTTAGGGAATTAATTTGTCAAGATCGCCACCGGTGGGCAAATCACATTTCTCGCAAAATAGCCGGATTGTGATAAATTTGCATCACAGATCTAAGATGGCACATTAAGCCACCTCCTACTTCTGGCAGACTCTGATAGAATCGGGCACTATTTACTGGCTTTTTTGTCGACAGCGCTACCATAGCAATTTTGCTGTATCAAAAGGAATGCAAATGAAGAAACTGCTCCCCCTTCTTATTGGACTGGGCCTCGCCGGCTTCAGTGCTGTAAGTCAGGCAGAAAATCTGCTACAGGTGTATCAGCAGGCACGATTGTCCAACCCGGACCTGCGCCAGTCCGCGGCCGATCGCGACGCGGCATTTGAAAAGATTAACGAAGCGCGCAGTCCACTATTACCGCAGCTCGGCCTGGGCGCGGATTACACTTATAATAACGGTTTTCGCGACCGTAAAGACGTCAACTCCGCTGCAGCCAGCGGCTCGCTGCAATTGACCCAAACCATATTCGATATGTCGAAGTGGCGCGCGCTAACGATCCAGGAAAAGACCGCCGGTGTCCAGGACGTCACTTACCAGACCGCGCAGCAAAACCTGATCCTCAATACCGCCACCGCCTATTTCAATGTGTTAAGCGCCATCGATACCCTCTCTTATACCGAAGCGCAAAAGCAGTCGATCTATCGCGAACTGGACCAGACCACCCAGCGCTTTAACGTCGGTCTGGTGGCCATTACCGACGTGCATAACGCCCGCGCCCAGTACGATCTGGTGCTGGCTAACGAAGTCACCGCCCGCAACGATCTGGACAATGCGCTGGAAACCCTGCGCCAGGTCAGCGGCAACTTTTATCCGCAGTTGGCCTCGCTGAATATCCAGCGTTTCGCCACCGAACGCCCGCAGCCCATCGCCGGCCTGCTCAAGCAGGCGGAAAACCGTAACCTGAACCTGTTAAGCGCCCGCCTGGCGC
Source organism: Enterobacterales bacterium (assembly GCA_015654925.1). Lineage (GTDB taxonomy): Bacteria > Pseudomonadota > Gammaproteobacteria > Enterobacterales > Enterobacteriaceae > Acerihabitans. The sequence goes on from JAATFX010000024.1 coordinate 10,978, forward strand.
AGGATTTGGCGCGCGAAGAGATTCGCCTGGCTGAAACCGGCCATTATCCAACGCTGGGCCTTACCGCGTCCTCGTCGGTAACCAATACCGATTATAATGGCTCCAAAACCGACAATAATGCGAATTTTGCCAACAGCCGCATCGGACAGAACGCCATTGGCCTAAGCCTGAGCGTGCCAATCTATTCCGGCGGTTCGGTGACGTCCCAAGTCAAGCAGGCCCAATATAACTTTGTCGGCGCCAGCGAGCAGCTGGAAAGCGCCCATCGCAGCGTGGTGCAGACGGTACGCTCGTCGTTTAATAATATTTCGGCGTCCATCAGCACCATCGATGCGTACCAGCAGGCCGTGGTATCGGCGCAGAGTTCTTTGGATGCGTCCCAGGCGGGTTATGAAGTGGGCACGCGCACCATCGTCGACGTACTGGATGCCACCACGACCTTATATAACGCCAAACGCGAACTGTCGGATGCGCGTTATACCTATGTGATCAACCAGCTGAGCCTGAAATCGGCCCTCGGTACCCTTAATGAAGGGGATATCCAGGCGCTGAGCGCGTCGCTGGGCCAGCCCATCGCCACCAGCCCGGAGCAGGTCGCGCCGGAAAACCCCGACCAGGTGGCCAAGGCCGAAGGCGTAAGCCCCAGCCAGACCGCCAGCGCGCCGCGCGCCAACCAAAGCCGGGCGGGCAGCCAGGCCCAGCAGCAGACTACCGGGACGCAGGCCACCGCGGTCGGCGCCGCCGCGCCGGCATCATCCGCCGGCGCCACCGGCCGCAATCCTTTCAGAAACTAAGGTCGAACAGGTGGACCACGCGTCCACCTGCCTTTCCCGGCGGCCAGCGGGCCCGCGCCTGTCCCATTGTTATGTATAACTATGTAAAGATGTTTCCGCCACGCCGGCGGATGCTTCTTATTTAGGCGGTTTTCGCCTATTCTAAGGCAAGATCTCTGGGAATGTTAAATCATTAATAAAGCAGGATAATAATGAAACGGACAAAAGACATCAACCACGCCAGTTTCCGCAAGCAATGGCGTGCTTATCGCATAGCGCCGGCGGCGCTGGCGGTCAGCGCGGTGTTCATTCTGGCCGGCTGCGAAAAAAGCGACGAAAACGTCTCGCTGTATCAGAACAGCGACGACTGTACCCGCGCTAATCCGTCCATGAGCGAACAGTGCACCACCGCGTTTAACAATGCGCAGAAAGAAGCGGTGAAAACCGCGCCCAAATACGCCTCGCGCGAGGATTGTATCGCCGAGTTCGGCGAGGGGCAATGTACCCAGGCGCCGGCCCAGGCCGGCATGGCCGCCGAATCCCAGCAAAGCGGCAGCTTCTGGATGCCGCTGATGGCCGGTTACATGATGGGCCGCATGATGGGCGGCGGCGGTTATTCGCAGCAGCCGCTATTCACCTCCCGCGCGCCCAATAGCCCCGCCAACGGCAAGTTTGTCGACGCCACCGGCCGCAATTACGGCCCGGCCACCGGCGGGCGCAGCATGAACGTGCCCAAAACCGCCATGGCGCCCAAGGCGCCGACCACCAATACCGTGACCCGCGGCGGGTTCGGCGAGACGGTGGCCAAGCAGAACGCCACCATGCAGCGCAGCAGTAGCACCGCGCCGCGCCGCAGCATGGGCGGTTAACGGCAGCCATGAAACGAGTCACCCTGAACGAACGCCCGGACTGGCGTGATAAAGCCGCCGAATATGGTTTTGAGTTCCATACCATGTACGGCGAGCCCTACTGGTGCGAGGACGCCTATTACCAGTTTACGCTGGCCCAGATCGAAACGCTGGAGGACGTCACCGCCGAACTGCACCAGATGTGCCTGAAGGTGGTGGAAAAGGTGGTGGCCAGCGATGCGCTGATGGCCAAGTTCCGCATTCCCAAGCACACCTGGCAATTTGTGCGCAATTCCTGGCACGCCAATCAGCCTTCGCTCTATTCCCGGCTGGATTTAGTCTATGACGGCCGCCAGCCGCCAAAGCTGCTGGAAAATAACGCCGACACGCCCACTTCCCTGTATGAAGCGGCTTTTTTCCAGTGGATCTGGCTGGAAGATCAGCTCAAAGCCGGCCAACTGCCGCCCGGAGCCGACCAATTCAACAGTTTGCAGGAAAAACTGATTGAACGCTTCCGGGAATTAAAAGAGCAGCACGGTTTCAGCTCGCTGCATTTCGCCTGCTGCCAGGACACCATCGAAGACCGCGGCACGGTGCAGTATTTGCAAGACTGCGCGCTGGAAGCCGACCTGCCTAACGCGTTCCTGTTTATCGAAGAGATCGGCCTGGGTGAACGGGGCCAGTTCACCGATACGGAAAACCAGGTTATCAGCAACCTGTTCAAGCTGTATCCGTGGGAATTCATGCTTAAGGAAATATTCTCCACCAAACTGGAAGACGCCGGCGTACGCTGGCTGGAACCGGCCTGGAAAAGCATCATTTCCAACAAGGCGCTGCTGCCAATGCTATGGGAAATGTATCCGGGGCATCCCAATCTGTTGCCGGCCTATTTCGCCGAAGATAACCCGCCGCCCATGGATCGCTACGTGGTCAAGCCGCTTTTTTCCCGCGAAGGGGCCAATATCCGCATCGTGGAAAACGGCAAGGAAACCGCCCATGTGGACGGACCTTACGGCGAAGAGGGGACCATCGTGCAGGAGTTTTGCCCCCTGCCGCGCTTTGGCGACAGCTACACCGTTATCGGCAGCTGGCTGGTTAACGATCAACCTTGCGGCCTCAGCATCCGCGAAGATAAAGAAATGATCACCCAGGATCTGTCGCGTTTTTATCCGCATATTATCCTAGGCTGACGCCGGCGTTCACGCGGCGGCGCCCTTAACCGCTGCGTGAAGGTTGTTAACCCACCTGTACCGACATCATACTCAGCGATCCCATCACAATGCCGTCCGCAGGTATTGAAATCGGTTCTTGCCCATCCCAGGCTCCCAGGACATACAGCAGCGGCAGGTAATGCTCGATGGTGGGATTGGACAGCGCCGCGCCTTCATGCTGCATAAAATTCACCAGCGGATGGGCGCCGGCTTCGCCGCGCCAGGCGATATTATCACGTACAAATTGATTGAATGACTCGGCCCAAGGATAAGGCGCCGGGTCGCCCTGCCAGCGCACCATGCGTAAATTATGCACCACGTTGCCGCTGGCTATAATCATCACGCCCTGGTCGCGCAGCGCCGCCAGTTTTTGTCCCAGTTGATAATGATACTCCGGCGGCCGGGTACCGTCGATGCTGAGCTGTACCATGGGAATATCCGCCTCCGGATACATTTTCTTCACCACGCCCCACGAGCCGTGATCAAAACCCCACTCTGATAAATCCGCGGTTACCGCAATCGGCAGCAGCAGTTCCTGGATGGTTTTCGCCAGTTCGGGGGAGCCCGGCGCCGGATAGCGCACATCAAACAGCGCCTGCGGGAAACCGCCGAAATCATGGATAGTGCGCGGGTTTTCCATCGCGGTAACCGCGGTGCCGCGGGTGTACCAATGGGCGGACACCGCCAGGATGGCGCGAGGACGGGGCAGGGTTTGCCCAAGCCGTTCCCAAGTTTGGGTAAAGTCATTATCTTCCAGCACATTCATCGGGCTGCCGTGTCCAAGAAACAGTGCGGGCATACGGGGTTCGCTCATGTTGGTTCCTTATTCATCATCTTGCCGCGCCAGGCGCATCTTGATGATTACGTTACGCCAAGCGGGCAATAAATAAACTCGGATAAGCATGATAATGATATTCAATTAATTTGAACTAAAATTCTAGGCGAACGGTAAATTAAAATAGCTACTTAAGCCCCAGCCGCCGGGCCAGGCGGTGCAGATTGCCAGGGTTAACGGCTAAGGCGCGGGCGCAAGCGGACCAGTTATCGCCGCAGCGCGCCAGCGTCAGGCGGATCAGCCGGCGCTGGTACTCATCGGTACCGTGCCGCAGCGTGGCCGGTTCCACGGCATCCTCCGGCGGCGGCACCGGACGGATGCCCTGCGCCGCGGCCTCCAGGCTGAAATTATCCGGCTGCAGCAATATTTCGCCATTGCCCTGGCCCGCGCGCGCCAATATCGCGGCGCGATAAATAGCGTGCTCAAGCTCGCGCACATTGCCCGGCCAATGGCTTGCCGACAGCAGCGCCAGGGTGGCTGGAGCGAGCGCCACCCGCCCCAACCCCAGGCGGGCGCGGCTGCGTTCGCAAAAGAAGCCGGCCAACAGCGCGATATCTCCTCCGCGCTCACGCAGCGGCGGCACATGAATGGGGAAGACGCTCAAGCGGTGAAACAGATCGGCGCGAAACTGCCCGTCCAATACCGCATCTTTTAGTACCCGGTTAGTGGCGGCCAGAACACGCACATTCACCCTTAGGCTTTGGTCGTCGCCCACCCGCTGCAAATCGCCATATTGCAGCACCCGCAATAATTTCGCCTGCAATGTCAGGGATAACTCGCCGATTTCATCCAGGAACAACGTGCCATTATCCGCCAGTTCAAATTTGCCGATGCGATGGTGAATGGCCCCGGTAAACGCCCCTTTGACGTGGCCGAATAACTCGCTCTCCGCCACCGACTCCGGCAGCGCCGCACAGTTAAGATAAACCAGCGGATTGGCCGCCCGGGGAGATTTTTGATGGATGGCGCGCGCCACCAGCTCTTTACCCACGCCGGTTTCACCGGTGATCAGCACATTCAGATCGGAATTGGCGACGATATCGATCTCTTTTTTCAACTGCGCCATCCCTGCGGACAGGCCGATCATTTCGTCCTCATCATCGGTATCGGGCCGGCGATTGGCAGGCGCCGGAGTAGGTTCCTGCCTTTCCAGCCGCTCCACCAGCAGGGCGTTGCCCAGCGCCGTCGACGAAAGCGCGCCCACCAGGCGCAACTCTTCGTCGCTGAAATGATCGAGCTGATGCGGGTCCATGCCGTCAATGGTCAGCGCGCCGATCAGGTTTTGATTGGCAAACAGCGGCAGGCCGATGCAGGCATGTACTTTAAATGTCTCATGGCCGGGGATCAGCCCGTCGTAGGGATCGGGCAGTTGGCTATCCGCCGGAAAACGTACCACGTCCCCGGCGCGGGCAATGGCCTCCAGCCGGGGATGTTCGGCCAGCCGGAAGCGGCGGCCCAGCACGTCGGGAGACAGCCCGGCGATCGCCAGCGGGCGGAACAGCTGCTGCTCATAGCTCAACAGCGCGCAGGCATCGCAACCCAGCAGACGCCGCAGGCTGTCGGTCAGCCGCTGAAAACGGTCCTGGCTGGAAATGCCCGCCTGAAGTTCAATCGCGATACGACTCAGGGTCTGGATGGATAACGCCATGGATAAGTACCGGCTCAGGCTGTGTCAAAATGATAATTACTATATCAAATTGACTCTATAAGTCCATATTCATTTTGACAAAATAAAAATAAAAATTATTTAAAATCAATTAATTAATAATTGGCATCGGTTATGCAATGTTATTGCCAGACAACATTTTTCCATTAAGCCAAAAGGTTTACATCATGACGGTTCACGTTAAGAACAATATTTATTGGGTAGGACAGCGGGATTGGGAAGTGCGTGATTTTCACGGCACCGAATATAAAACCCTCAAAGGCAGCAGCTATAACAGTTACCTGATTCGCGAAGAAAAAACCGTTTTGATTGATACGGTGGACTTTACGTTCAGCCGTGCTTTTGTACAAAACCTGGAGCAGGAAATTGATCTGGCCGATATCGACTATATCGTCATCAATCATGCCGAAGAGGATCACGCCGGCGCGCTTAGCGAGCTGATGGCGCGCATTCCCAATACGCCGATTTACTGCACCACCAACGCCATTGATTCCATTACCGGCCATCATCATCATCCGGAATGGGATTTCCATACGGTTAATACCGGCGACAGCCTGGATATCGGTAACGGCAAGCAGCTGATATTCGTGGAAACGCCGATGCTGCACTGGCCGGACAGTATGATGACCTATATCACCGGCGACGCGGTATTGTTTAGTAATGACGCCTTTGGCCAACATTATTGCGATGAACATCTGTTTAACGACGAGGTGGATCAGACCGAATTATTTGAACAGTGCCTGCGCTACTATGCCAATATCCTGACGCCATTCAGCCGGCTGGTGACCGCTAAAATCACCGAGATACTGGGGTTCAACCTGCCGTTGGCGATGATTGCCACCTCCCACGGCGTGGTGTGGCGCGACAATCCGACGCAAATCGTCGCCAAATATCTGCAATGGGCGGACAGCTACCAGGAAGATCGCATCACCCTGTTTTATGACACCATGTCCAATAATACCCGCATGATGGCCGACGCGATCGCCCAGGGCATCAATGAGGCCGACCCGGCCGTGGACGTTAAAATCTATAACGTCGCACGCCATGATAAAAATGAAATCCTGACCCAGGTGTTTCGTTCCAAGGGGGTTCTGGCCGGGTCCTCCACCATGAACAATGTCATGATGCCCAAGGTGGCCGCTTTGCTCGAAGAACTGGCAGGCCTGCGTTTTCGCGATAAAAAGGCTTCGGCCTTCGGCAGCTACGGCTGGAACGGCGGCGCGGTGGACCGGGTGCAAACGCGCCTGATGGATGCCGGTTTTGAAACCACGCTGCCGCTAAAAATCAAATGGCGCCCGGACGGCGCTGCGCTGGAAATTTGCCGGGAACACGGCCGGGAAATCGCCCGCCAATGGGCGCTTCATTCCCTCGACGCCCCGGTGCGGACCGCGGCGCGGCCCCAGTCTTCGGTTCAACTTGAACCCGCGCAGGGCCAATACCGCTCCCAGGCCCCGGCGCACCTGGCCCTGGCGCAAATAGAACCCGCGGCAACCCTATCGCAAGACAACGCCGCGGACGTAGCGCAGGCCACCCTGGAGCGACCCGCCGCCGCGGACTGCGTAAAAATGCAGTGCAGCGTATGCCAATGGATATACGATCCGGCCGTCGGCGACCCCATGCAGGCGGTGGACGCGGGCACGCCCTGGGGGCAGGTGCCGGAAACCTTTTTATGCCCGGAATGCGGGCTGGGTAAAGATGTTTTTGACGCGCTGCGATAAGGAAACGCCATGAGCCAGGACATTGTGATTATCGGTTCGGGCTTCGCCGCCCGGCAATTGATTAAAAATATCCGCAAGCTGGACCACGCCGTACCTATCCGCCTGATCGCCGACGATAGCTGCGATGAATATCACAAACCGGAGCTGAGCCATGTCGTCAGCCGGGGACAGAACGCGGATGACCTCACGCGCATGACCGCCGCGCAATTCGCCGAGCTTTACCGGCTGGCGCTGCACGGCCATTCGCGGATCAACCGTATCGATCCCCTTGCCCGCCGGGTCTACGGCGAGAGCGGCGATTATCCCTACCGGCAACTGGTTCTGGCCACGGGCGCGCAAGCCATTATTCCGCCTATCGAAGGGCGGGAACTGCTGCTGACGCTCAATAGCCAGCAACAATACCGGCAAATCGAAGCCCAGTTGCGGCGGTCACAGCGGATACTGCTGCTGGGGGCCGGCCTGATTGGCACCGAATTGGCCATGGATCTGGCCCGGGCGGGCAAACAGGTGACCCTGGTCGATCGGGCCGCCAGCATCCTCGCCGCCCTGATGCCCGCGGAAGTCAGCGCGCGCCTCCAGCACCGGCTGGTGGAACAGGGAGTGGAACTGATCCTTAATGCCCGCTTACTGAACCTGCAGCAACACGCAACTGGCCTGACGGCGGTCCTCCCGCGCGGCCGCCGGCTAACCGTGGATGCGGCCATCTCCGCCATCGGCCTGCGGCCCGATACCGCCCTGGCCGCGGCGGCGGGCCTGGCCACCGGCCTGGGCATCCGGGTCAATGACCGCCTGCGCACTTCCGACCCTTATATCTATGCCTTGGGCGATTGCGCGGAGATCAACGGCGTGTTAATGCCTTTTTTACAGCCGATACAGCTAAGCGCCGCGGTACTGGCGAAGAATCTGCTGGGGGGTGCCGACAGCCTGCTGCTGCCGCCGATGCTGATAAAAGTCAAAACCCCGGACATGCCGCTGCACTTGGCCGGGCAAACCCAGCGCGCGGATCTGCGCTGGCAGGTTGATTTTGACGCCCAGGGCATACTGGCCCGGGGGTGGGATGGCCAGCGGCGACTTTGTGCCTTTGTGGCGGGCGAGGCGCGCATGAAAGAAGCGTTTTTAATGCTACGGCAACTGGATATCAATGCCCATCAACCCGCGGCGGTGGTTTAAGCGCCCGTCCGCGATACGGGCCGGTAAACGTTTACCCGGCCCCTGAATTGGGATATTTTTTGCTAAATGCTATTGACCGTCCCGCGGGGCGGCGGAGATAACCATGCAGGATAAGACTCAAATAATTCCTCAGCCGGCCATGCAACCCAGCATGCGCGATCTGATCTGTTATAAAACCATGCCCGTCTGGAATGCCGGCACCCTGCCGGAAGTATTCCAGCAACGGCATAATACCAAAGAGGGCGCCTGGGCCAAACTCATGGTATTGCAAGGCACGCTGACCTTCGCCTTTTTAACTGACGACGATGAAATCCTTGAAACCGCGGTATTCACCCCGGAGAACCCGCCGCCGCTGGTGCAACCGCAGCAATGGCACCGCATTGCCGGTTTTTCGCCGGACATGGAATGCCAGCTGGCGTTTTATTGCCTGCCGGAAGACTTCTATCACTTAAAACACGATCTGACCCGCACGCACTCAGAAGTCATTGAAGCGGCCAAATACCTGCCGCCGGGCAAAGCCCTCGACCTGGGCTGCGGCTCAGGACGCAATGCCTTATACCTTAATTTACTGGGCTTCGACGTCACCGCCTACGATAAAAACCCGTTGGGCATCAACACCCTCAACGGCATTATCGCCACGGAACAACTGCACAATATCCGCACCGGCATCTATGATATCAACGAACAGCTCATCAACGGCCGCTATGATTTTATCCTCTCGACGGTGGTGATGATGTTTTTACAGGCCGACAAAATCGAGCGGGTCATTGGCAATATCCAGCAAAGCACCAACGACGGCGGACTTAACCTGATCGTCGCCGCCATGTCCACCGACGATTACCCCTGCCCGCTGCCCTTCCCGTTCACCTTTGGCACCGGCGAGCTGAAAAATTATTATCGCGGCTGGGAAATCATCAAATACAACGAAGACATGGGGCAATTACATAAAACCGACGCCGACGGCAACCGCATCAAACTGCGCTTTGCCACGCTCCTGGCCAAAAAACGCCCAGCCGTGGACTAACAGCGAGCCCAGCCAACGGCGGACCGACAGAATATCGTGTTGAAGGGAGGCCATGCCAGCGAGGCCAAAGCGGCCATGGTTTTCCTGGCCGCCAGAGCGCCTCATGGCACGCTAGGCCCGCTGCCACCGGACCCGCAGCGAACCGTGTTGAAGGGAGAAAGTGAGTGCCCTCAGCTCGCCTGTCGGGTCAACGACCGGCGGTACTGCACCAAATCCTCAATCGTCACCACCGGCATCCCATGCTCCCGGCCAAAAGCCACAATCTCCGGCGCATGAGCCATACTGCCGTCTTCATTGGTCACTTCACACAACACGCCCATCGGCTTAAGCCCGGCCAATGTCACCAAATCAATACTGGCTTCCGTATGGCCACCGCGGGTCAACACCCCGCCCGGCTGCGCGCGCAGCGGAAAAACGTGGCCCGGACGATTAAGATCGCCCGGCTTGGCGTTATCCTTGATGGCGGCACGGATAGTGGTCAGGCGATCGGCGGCGGAAACGCCGGTGGTCACGCCCTCGGCCGCTTCGATGGTCACGGTGAACGCCGTCTGATAATGACTGGAGTTGCGCTCCACCATCATCGGCAAATCCAACTGCTGGCGTCGTTCCTCGGTCAGGCACAGGCACACGATGCCGCTGCCGTGACGAATGGCCAGCGCCATCTGCTCAACGGTCATATTTTCGGCGGCGAAAATCATATCGCCTTCGTTTTCACGATCTTCATTATCCAGCACCAACACACCGCGGCCATGGCGCAATGCATCAAGCGCGTTTTCCACGCGTTCTGTCGGCGTACCGAATTCGGAAAGAAGCGTCTGATTCATGGTAAGTAAAACCTCATAAAGTATATGGATTACCAGAACCAGGGCAGACTTAGGAGTGAGCCTTATACAGGCTGAAAAGATAACGAGAATGAGTTGGTAATTTGACTCATTGTAAACCGCTACTCTCTCCCATCCGGACTATAACCGTCGGCCCCGGAATTACACCGGATCTGCTGACCTCGGATTGTGGTGCAATCCGAGCGCTCGCGGGCTTCCTGTGCGATAATCACATTAAGCAATAATTACACAGGTTTACCGCCGGTGGGGAGTTACACCCCGCCCTGAGAATAAACGCCATAACTATAACGCCATTGGATAATCAGGGCAATTAGCAAACGTATAATTTCTGGCTTGTTCTTTTAGTTTCTAATCTACCGATCTGGCATTACACTTAACCAAAACTAACCCGTTAGGGAACCATGATGATTGACACTAAAAAAATCGAACAGCTTGCCCGTCAGATCCATGAATCCTTGCCCAAGGGCATCCGCGATCTGGGAGATGATATGGATAAAAAAATCCGCCAAATATTGCAAAGCCAGTTTAGCCGTATGGATTTGGTCAGCCGCGAGGAATTTGATGTGCAGACACAGGTATTGCTGCGCACGCGGGAAAAATTAAGCCAGTTGGAACTGCGGATCAACGCGCTGGAAACCATGCCGGGCAACGCTGCGCCAACCGCAACGGCGACGCCTGCCCCAACGACTCCGGCGGGCGCCGCAACCGCCGCCCCCGCGGCTCCGGCCGCTGATGAAACCACCGCCGAAGCATCGGTGGATGCCACGGTAAACGGCATCAAACAAACCGGCAAGGACCTCTAGCCGGACGCGGCCGCCACGATATAGGCGCAGCCGCCCATCGTGCCGTCAAGCCTCCGGGCGGAGCCTATAAGCACCAACCCGGACGGCTTGCGCGCGGCGAATCAACCGCGCTTGCCGCTTTTAATGGCGTTGATGATATTGGTGGTGGAGCAGCCGTCTTCAAAATTCAGCACCTTGACGTCGCCGCCGTTGGCCCACACTTCCTGGCTGCCGGCAATCTGTTCGGGCCGGTAATCGCCGCCCTTCACCAGCAAATCGGGCAGTATCTCGCCAATCAGCCGCTGCGGGGTATCCTCGTCAAAGGCCACCACCCAATCCACCGCCTGCAGCGCGCCCAGCACGATCATGCGCTGCGCCAGCGGATTCACCGGGCGGGACTCGCCTTTCAGCCGCCGCGTCGAATCATCGCTGTTCACCGCCACGATCAGCCGGTCGCCGAGCCGCCGGGCATTGGCCAGATAAGACACATGGCCGGCGTGCAGGATATCGAAAATACCGTTGGTCATAACCACCTTTTCGCCGCGCTGCCGGGCCTGCGCCACCGCCTGCTGCAATTCGGCCTCGGTCATGACGCCGAACCCGGCATCGCCGCGGCCCTGGATCGCATTTTCCAGCTCGATGGGGCTAACGGTGGAGGTGCCCAGCTTGCCAACCACCACGCCCGCGGCGGCATTGGCCAGGAAACAGCACTCTTCCAACGGCCGTCCGGCCGCGAGCGCCGCCGCCAGCACGCCGATCACCGTATCGCCGGCGCCGGTGACATCATACACTTCCTGCGCCTGGGTCGGCAGATTCAGCGGCTCCTGGCCGGGCTGCAGCAGCGTCATTCCCTGTTCGGAGCGCGTAATCAATAATGCCGACAAAGCAAAATCGGCGATCATCCGCATGCCGCGGCTAATCAGATCCGCTTCGTCGCGACAACGCCCGGCGACCGCTTCGAACTCGGAAAGATTGGGCGTAAGCAGCGTAGCGCCGCGATAGCGGGCGAAATCAGTGCCCTTGGGATCGACCAGCACCGGCACCCCGGCGGCGCGCGCCAGTTGGATCATCTCCTGCACCCGGTCCAGCGCCCCTTTGCCATAGTCCGACAGCACCATGGCGCCGGCGGCCGGCAACGCCTGTTTAATCCGCTCCTGCATCGGAGCCGGATCCACGTCGGCAAACCCCTGCTCGAAATCCAGGCGAATCAGTTGCTGGTTGCGCGACAGCACCCGCAGTTTGGTAATCGTCGGATGAGTGGCCACCGCCACGAAATCGCAGGTGACGCTGACCTCGTTTAAACGCGCGCCAAGGGCGCGGGCGGCGTCATCGATGCCGGTCAGGCCCACCAGGCGCGAGGCGGCGCCCAGCGCGGCGATATTCATGGCCACGTTGGCCGCGCCCCCGGGACGCTCCTCGATGGTATCGACTTTGACCACCGGCACCGGCGCTTCGGGTGAGATACGGCTGGTCGGACCGTACCAATAACGATCCAACATGACATCACCCACCACCAGCACGCCCGCCCGGCGAAAATCAGGCAACGTAACTTTCATCCACTTACTCCAGACTCAACCTTTTTATTGCGCGAGATAGTAGCATAGCCCGCGTGATTTCTCTCGCTCACGGCGGCAGAATCGCGCTTTTTCATGCCGTGGGAATCTCACTCCAGCCACTTATGCCAGTAACCGGTAATCAGCTCCCGCTCGGCCCGGAACCGATGGTTTTCCACCCGGCTCGGCAGGTCCTGCAGGGTTAAATGATGGATCTCGTCGCGCAGGGTGATATATGCCTGGGTCAGGGATGACGCTTCCCCATCGCTGATAATGCCGTTACGGGCCATCAGCTCAAAAATGCGCACATTGTCGGACCAGCGCGTCAGTTCGGGGATCGCGGCGGCGTGGCGCAGCACCAGATATTGCGCCATAAACTCGATATCCGTAATGCCGCCCTCGTCCGCCTTGATATCAAACATGCCGCCGCTTTTACCGGCCAGATGCTGGCGCATTTTCGCGCGCATGCCGCTAACCTCGGCGCGCAAAGCCTCGCCGTCGCGCTCGCTGCACAATACGGCGCGGCGGATCGCCGCAAAGCGGGAGCGCAGCGCCTCATCGCCATACACCATCCGCGCGCGGACCAGGGCCTGGTGCTCCCAGGTCCAGGCTTCCTGCTGCTGATACTCTTCGAATGCCCCTAGCGTGCTGACCAGCATGCCGGCGGCGCCGGAAGGCCGCAGCCGCGGGTCCACTTCATATAAAATGCCCGATGGCGTGCGGGTGCTGAACAAATGCATGATCCGCTGCGCCAGGCGCAGGTAGAATTGACGGCCGTCGATACAGCGCTCGCCGTCGGTCATGACCTCGGCCGGGCAATCATGCAAAAACACTACGTCCAGATCGGAGCCGTAGCCCAGCTCCCAGCCGCCCAGCTTACCGTAGCCAATGACCGCAAACCCCTGCCCGCCTTGTTCATCGAGATGGGTCGGCCGGCCGTAGCGCGCCACCATGGTCTTCCAGGCCTGCTGGAGCACGGCGGCGATCATGGCTTCCGCCAGATAGGTTAAATGATCGCTGACCCGCATCACCGGCAGCACGCCGCTAATATCGCTGGCGGCGATACGCAGATGCTGCGCCTGCTTGAATTGCCGCATGGCATCGAGCTGCTGCTCTTCGTCTTCTTCCGGCACCCGCATTAAATATTGGCGCAGTTCGTCGCCGTACGCCTGCGGCTCCAGCGGATGGTAGAGCGTCGCCGGGTCGAGCAATTCATCGAGCAGCAGCGGATGGCGGGCCAACTGGGTGGCGATCATCGCCGAGGCGGAACACAGGCGGACCACATGGGTCAATGCGCCGGGATATTCCACCAGCAGTTCGAGATAGGTAGTGCGGGAAACGATATTCAGCAACATCGGCGCCACCCGGCCGAAGGCGGCATCCGGCGCGGGCTGTATACAAATTTGCGCCAGCAGCCGGGGCATAAGCTGATCCAGCACCTCGCGCCCGCGCGGCCCGATGGTCCGTTTGGCCACATCGCGCCGGAACTCGCCGAGCAGGGCCGGCAAATTCCCGCGCCCGTCGGGGTCGTCCGACGGCGACTGAGGTTCCGGCCGTCCGGCAGCCTGCTGCGGCGCGTCAAACCACATTGCGCCGCAGCGCCCATAATCCGCAGGATCGGCCGGATCGGGCGCGTCATCGCCGATCAGCTCATTAAAGATGTCCCGCACCCCGCGCATATGCCGATCCAGCTCCAGGCCCAACGCCGGCCAATCGGCCACGCCCATGCCGTAGGCCAGGCGCGCCTGGTTCAGCGCATCGGCGGGCAAAGTCTGGGTCTGCTCATCATTGATGGCCTGGAGCAGGTTTTCCAGCCGGCGCAGGTAAAGGTAGGCCTGGCTTAACCGCTCCGTCTGATCGGGAGTGAGCAAGCCCAGCTCGCCGATCGCCAACAGGGTGGGCTGCAGGGAATGTTGCTGCAAGCGGGGTTCACGCCCGCCGCGGATCAGTTGGAATACCTGGGTGATAAATTCGATTTCGCGGATGCCGCCGGCGCCCAGCTTGATATTGTCCTTTAATCCCCGCCGCCGGACTTCGCGGGCAATCATGATTTTCATATTGCGCAGGGACTGGATAACGCTGAAATCGATATAACGGCGGAACACAAAGGGCCGCAGCATGCCGTGCAGTTCGCGGCTGTACCCATCGTTGCCATCGCCCATCAGCCGGGCTTTAATCATGGCGTAACGCTCCCAGTCGCGGCCCTGCTCCTGGTAATAGTCCTCCAGCGCGGCGAAACTCAGCACCAGCGGCCCGCTGTCGCCAAACGGGCGCAGACGCATATCCACGCGATACACAAACCCTTCGGCGGTGGGCTGGTCCAGGACTTTGATCAACCGCTGCCCCAGGCGCGTAAAAAACAGCGCATTATCCATTTCGCGCCGCCCGCCCCGGGTATGGCCGTTCTCGGGATAGGCAAAAATCAAATCGATATCGGAAGAAAAATTAAGTTCGCCGCCGCCCAGCTTGCCCATGCCCAGCACCAGCAGCGGCTGCCCGGTCCCCTGCGCGTCGCCCGGCGTCCCCCATTCAAGGCAGCAGGCCCGGTAAAGCCAGTCGCGGGCGGCAATAATCAGGGTTTCGGCCAGTTGGCTGAGCTGGGTCAGGATCTCGGTGGTGGCGCACAGGTCCAGCGCCTGCGCCCAGCCGATCCGCACCAGGACGCGGCGGCGGAACAGCCGCAGCTCGCGCATCAGGTCCGCTTCATCCCGCACCTGCGCCAGTTGCTCCCGCAAACTGTCGCCATAACCGCGCCATTCGCCGGCGGCCGGCGGGTGCTGGCGCAGCTCGTCCAGCCAGTCCGGCCGGGCAATCAGCGTTTCGCTGATAAAATCGCTCAAGGCCAGCGGCACGGCCATGGCGTCATCCACCGGCGCGGACGCGGCCAGCCTGGCGGATATATCCTGCGCCTGCCGGCTTAACGGGGGCGGTAAAGGCAGCTTCATGTTCAAACTCCTGATGGCGGGTCGCGCCCGGACTAGGGACTAACGATTATTGACGCTGCGCCAAAAACCCGCCTGCGTCACCGCCTGGCGGCGCATAAACTCCAGATCGTTGGTGCCGGGCAGGGCGATGGCCTGCTGCAATCCTTGCCAGTGCAGGATATAGGACAACACCTTATTAGCGGGATAAGAGCCGGAGAGCAGGTGGAAAGCCATGATCCGCCGTTCCAGCCGCGGCAATTGCTGGTGATATTCCTCGGGGGAAAGCGCCCGGCCGAACGCGACCTTCAGTTCCGCGGCGCAGCGCGACAACATGACATCGGCGAAGCGTTTAAAGGAACCGTCCAATTTTTTGCGGGCGGCATCGGTAACGCTGCTTTGCCAGCCGGCGAGGATCAGCCATGTGGTGAGCGCCAACTTACACTGCAAATAAACCGCCTCGTAGCACAGGGTGCGGGGATCGCCGTCCGGCAGCGCTAAACGTTCGCTGACCTCCGCCAATTGGGCGCGCAGCACGGTGGTGGCCTTGCGCGGGATCATATTGCCCATCACCACGAAGGTTTCACGGATCAGAGTGATGGCGGTGAGGATGCTTTCACGGGCCAGAGGCACGCCCGCCAGCCACAGTTCCTCATGATACTGCCAGTGCGATAATGCCAGCGACAGCGCCTCGCTCAATCCTTGCTCCACGGTGGCCTTGGGCGCGGGACGCAGCAGCGGCAAGGCGCGGATTTCCCGGGGCGGATTGCCCGCGGCCAAATGGTAGCCGCGCGCGGCTTTGCTCAGGCTGCCCAGCCGCAGACCGCCGTCGACGGTGAGCGACCGGGCGAACGACAGCAGATCGGTAATATTGCCGAGCAGCAATTCCATTTCCAGTTCGCAAATGGCCTCCCGCTCATCGCCGGCCACCACTTCTCCGCGATCAAACGCTACTTCAATCTCGCTGTCACCGTAAGTGACCACCCACTTTTCGCGCTGGTAGTCGGTGCGAAACAGCGGTTCCAGGCGCGATTGCAAGGCAGCGGCGGACACGCCCTCCGGCCAAACCTCCGCCGGCAGCAGCGCGATATCCAGCTCCGGGCCGGGCAAAGGAATATTATATTCCGGATGCTGGTGCAGGCCGGCGACGACTTTGCCGGCGGTTTTGGCCGTCATCTCATAGCGCCCGTTATTGCCCCGCACGCGCAGACCCACGCCGTGACGGCGCAAATCAAGCTCGGCGGTGTCAAAATAAATATTAACCAGGTGTTGCGCAGGCGAATGGACGCCGCCGGTGGCGGAAACGCGTTCCCCCAGCGACGATACCGCATCCGGATGGACGATAAATTTTAATTCTATTTCTTCACTCATAGCTTCGGCCACACCTATTAGTTGCTGTACGTGTAGTTGCTGTACGAGAAAGCGGGATTCGGCGCCCGGCCGCTACGGCGGGCAAGACGAAAAACCAGCGTTGGCATCCTATCTGATAAGATAATCATCACCTTAATGCCTCATAGGGACAAGTCAGTTAATAATTTAAATGCCAATTTATGTCAAAAAATACATCAAGCCAAACAGCCATACTGCCTTTTTTATCTCTTACAACCCAATTTATTGGCATGAGCCGCAAATTTATCGCTCAAGATCGGTTCGCAAGCGGGTTTGGCCCCGGCTTAATTGCCAGCGACCCGGCAACAGGCGCCCTGCGCCGCCTGATAGTAAGATAGTTCCCATTTCTGTTTAAGCATTGCGTCGTCAAACTGATCCCTCTACTATCGTCCCACCTTTGATTAAAAACGACGGAACTATGCACAAATTACGCCATATTTGCTTCGCGTTATTGAGTCTAAGCTTCGCCGCTAGCACTCATGCCGCCGACGAGAAGCGCTACATCTCCGATGAGCTGATTACCTATATCCACAGCGGGCCGGGCAATCAATACCGCATTGTCGGCACGCTCAATTCAGGGGAAGAAGTCGAACTGCTCGGCGTCAGCGAAGCGAACAGCTACGGCCAGGTCCGCGATTCCAAAGGCCGCACCGCCTGGATACCGCTCGATCAACTGAGCGACCAGCCCAGCCTGCGGGTAAAAGTTCCCGCATTGGAGCAGCAGGTGCAAACCCTGACCCAGAAACTCGATACCATTGACGCCAGCTGGAACCAGCGCACGGCGGAAATGCAAAAAAAAGTCACCGAAAGCGACAGTACCATCCAGGGCCTGCGTGACGAAAACCAAAGCCTGAAAGATCAACTCGTGGTGGCCAAGAAAAAAGTGGACGCCGTGGCGGTACAGCTTGATGACAAACAGCGCGCCATTATTATGCAATGGTTCCTGTATGGCGGCGGGGTAGCCGGCGTCGGCCTGATTCTCGGGTTATTGCTGCCCCACGTGGTCCCGCGCCGCAAAAAAGATAATCGCTGGATGAACTAGGGCCGGCCAGCCGGACGTTTCGTGTTGACCGCGCGTAATCGCGTAATGTGGAAAAACGGCATTGCGGATGCGACTACACTTAATAGATGATGGCGAAACCGACATAAACGGGAGTTCATAGTGAGAAAGTATCTGGTCGGCGGCGCGGTGCGCGACAAATTATTACATTTGCCGGTGCATGAAAAAGATTGGGTGATCGTGGGCGCCACCCCTGACGAGCTGTTGGCCGAAGGTTATCAGCAGGTGGGCAAGGATTTTCCGGTATTCCTGCATCCGCGGTCGCGCGAGGAGTATGCGCTGGCGCGCACCGAGCGTAAATCCGGCCGGGGTTATGCCGGTTTTACCTGCTACGCCGCTCCCGATGTCACGCTGGAGCAGGATTTGCTGCGCCGGGATTTGACCCTCAATGCCATTGCCCAGGATGAGAACGGCGAACTGATCGATCCTTATCACGGCCGCGAAGATATTGAGCGGCGCACGTTGCGCCATGTCTCGGACGCTTTTGGCGAAGATCCCCTGCGCGTGCTGCGCGTGGCGCGCTTTGCCGCGCGTTTCGCCCATCTTAACTTCCGTATCGCCCCGGAAACCATGGCGCTGATGCGGCAGATGACGGACAGCGGCGAGCTGCCGCTTATTTCGCCGGAACGGGTCTGGAAGGAAACCGAAAAAGCGCTGGCCACCCTCAACCCCCAGGTTTATTTTCAGGTGCTGCGCGATTGCGGCGCCCTGGCGGCGCTGTTCCCGGAAATCGACCAACTGTTCGGGGTGCCCGCGCCGGCGAAATGGCATCCGGAAATCGATACCGGCATCCATACGCTGATGACGGTGTCGGTGGTGGCGCAGCTTACGGCCGATATCGCAGTACGTTTTGCCACCCTCTGCCACGACCTGGGCAAAGGCCTGACGCCGCGCGATCAATGGCCCCATCATCACGGCCACGGTCCGGCGGGGGTCAAGCTGGTGCAGGCGTTGTGCGATCGCCTGCGGGTGCCAAACCAGGTGCGGGATTTGGCAAAAATCGTCGCCGAATACCACGATTTGATCCACACGGTGGATCGCCTGACGCCAAAAACCCTGATGAAACTGTTCGGGGTAATCGATGCCTGGCGCAAGCCGGAACGCCTGGAGCAGATGATTATGTGCAGCGAAGCCGACGCCCGCGGCCGTACCGGGTTCGAGAATAACTCCTACCCGCAGGGGGACTACCTGCGTGAAGCGTTTCGCGTGGCGGGAACCATCACCAATCGCGAGGTGATCGAAGCCGGCTTTAGCGGCGCGCAGATTGGCGACGAAATCCGCCGCCGCCGCCAGGGCGCCTTGGCGGAATGGAAACGGCAGCAGGAACAATCGCGGGCCGAGGTTATAGAAGACTGATACGTCGCGACCGCGTCCCGCTTGCTCCATAAAAAAACGTCGCAACCATTAACCGGTCGCGACGTTTTTTTTTATTCCCTGGAACCCTACAGCATGACCCAGTACACCACCGCCGCCAAAATAAAGCGATAGATGGCAAAGGGCACAAACGAAATGCGTTTGATGATTTGCAGGAACAGCTTGATGGCGATCAGCGCCACGACAAACGCGGTGACAAAACCCACCGCGAACATCGGGAAATCGTGCCAGGACAGAAACGGCAGGCTTTTATATAAATCCAGTACCGTAGCGCCCAGCATCATGGGCACCGCCAGGATAAACGAAAACTCCGACGCCGCATAACGGCTGACACCCACCAGTATCCCGCCGCTGATCGTGGCCCCGGAGCGGGAAAAACCCGGCCACAGCGCCAGACATTGAAAACAGCCGATCAGGAAGGCTTGCAGATAAGTGATATCATCGATCCCCGCCGCCCGCGGAACTTTAGGCTTCAGCCATTCGCCGGCCAGTAGTAAAACCCCGCCCACCACCAACGCATAGACGACATATTTGGCTTCGAACAATCCTTTGATTTGCTCATGAAACACCAGCCCCATAACCACCGCCGGGATCATCCCCAGCAGGATATGCCCTAAACGCAGGCGCCCGGTGCCGATGCCTTCATGTTTGACCTCGCCGAAATGGATGCCGATCAGGCCAAACAGCCGGCGCCAGAACATCACCACCACCGCCAGGATCGAACCCAACTGGATAATAACTTCAAAGGTTTTCGCTTTATCGTCGGTGAAGCCCAGCAGGGTGCCGACTAAAATCATGTGTCCCGTCGAGGAGACCGGCAAAAATTCCGTTAACCCTTCAACCACCCCAAGAATAAATGCGATGAACAAATCATGCAGGTCTGCCATACAACACGTTCCCCTCAATCAACCGACAACAAAAAAGCGGCGGTTTAGTAATACCAACCCAGCCGCTAAAACAGTACGGAAAATGAGACAAACATACGGTAAAAAGGTTTCGGCTGCATGAATTTTAGATTAAGAGTCATAAACTTTCAGACTTTTCGGTTATCACGCTCGATAATCACCCCAACGCTTTTTGCCTGGGGCACCGCGCCGGGTTTGCTCAGCTTGATACGCACCCAGGGCAAGGCAAAACGCGCCATCAGCAAATCGGCCACCTCTTCCGCTACCCGTTCCACCAGGGCAAACCGGTTGGACGATACGAAAGAGAGCACGGTTTCGCTGACATCGGCGTAGCTCAGGCAGTCCGCCACATCATCGCTGCGCGCCGCCGGCCGGTTGTCCCACCCCATTTCGATATCGAACACCAGCTTTTGCTGGCGGTTTTGTTCCCAGTCATATACGCCGATGACCGTCATTACCGTCAGCTCTTCTATAAATACAATGTCCATGCGCGATCCTCGGTTTTTGTGGTTGTTGGATACCACTTCCAATGGAATATGCGTATTATCCACAGTTAGACAAATAAAACGATGATTACGGGACGGAACTTGGTTATGAATGCTATTGCGATTGGCATGATAATCTTCGCCTACCTTTGCGGCTCGGTTTCCAGCGCGATTCTGATTTGCAAACTGGCCCGCCTGCCGGACCCCAGAACCCACGGTTCAGGCAACCCAGGCGCCACCAACGTGCTGCGTCTTGGCGGCAAGGCCGCTGCGGCCGGCGTGATGGTGTTTGACGTTCTGAAAGGGATGCTGCCGGTGTGGCTGGGTTACCGGCTCGGGATTCCGCCTTTTTACCTGGGGCTGATCGCCATTGCCGCCTGCATCGGACATATTTATCCGGTGTTCTTCCATTTCCAGGGCGGCAAGGGCGTCGCCACCGCGTTTGGCGCCATCGCCCCCATCGGCTGGGATCTTACCGGCCTGATGGCCGGCACCTGGCTGCTGACGGTGCTGCTGAGCGGCTATTCTTCGCTGGGCGCCATTATCAGCGCGCTGATCGCGCCGTTTTACGTCTGGTGGTTTAAACCGCAGTTCACTTTTCCGGTATCGATGCTGTCATGCTTGGTGCTGCTGCGCCATCACGACAATATCCAGCGGCTGTGGCGCGGCCAGGAGAGCCGCATCTGGCGTAAACGTAAAAAAGACCGGGATATCGATCGGCACGAAGACGGGCAGGGAAACGGGAAATAACCCTTCCCGCCCGTATCAGGGACCGCGCAGCGCGTCACACCGCGGGCAGTTCGGACAGGGGCCAGCGCGGACGCACGGTTATCGCCAAATCGCCCAGCGCGCCTGCCTGCAAACGCATCATCCCCGCATAAGCAATCATCGCGCCGTTATCGGTGCAAAACTCCGGCCGGGCATAAAACACCTTGCCGCCGCGCTTTTGCATCATTTCGCCCAGGCGTTCGCGCAGCGTGCGGTTGGCGCTGACGCCGCCGGCAATCACCAGCCGTTGCAGCCCGGTTTGATCCAAGGCGCGCCGGCATTTGATCAATAGCGTGTCCACCACGGCGTCCTCAAACGCCCGGGCCACGTCCGCGCGGGTCTGCTCGTCCTGCTCGTTGGCGCGGATGGTATTGGCGGCAAAGGTCTTCAAACCGGAAAAACTGAAATCCAGCCCCGGCCGGTCGGTCATCGGGCGCGGAAAGGTAAAACGGCCGGCCGCGCCGCGCCGGGCCATTTGCGACAGCATCGGGCCGCCGGGATAATCGAGTCCCAGCAATTTGGCGGTTTTATCAAACGCCTCGCCGGCCGCATCGTCGATGGATTCGCCCAGCAATTCATATTGCCCGATCCCCTGCACGGCGATGAGTTGGGTATGGCCGCCCGACACCAGTAAGGCGGCAAAGGGAAACGCCGGCGGGTCCCGTTCCAGCATCGGCGCCAGCAGATGACCTTCCATATGATGTACCGCCATGGCCGGTTTTTGCCACGCATAGGCCAGGGCGCGCCCCACGGTGGCGCCGACCATCAGGGCGCCCACCAGTCCCGGACCGGCGGTGTAGGCCACCCCGTCGATATCCCCCCCGCCCAACCCGGCTTCGCGCAGCGCGGCCTGGATCAGCGGCACTGTTTTGCGCACATGATCCCTTGAGGCCAGTTCCGGCACCACGCCGCCATAGTCGGCATGCAGCTTCACCTGGCTATAGAGCTGGTTAGCCAGCAATCCCGCCTGCCGATCGTAAATCGCCACGCCGGTTTCGTCACAGGACGTCTCAATACCCAATACACGCATAATTTTTTACCGATTCCACCCAACTCCGCTTAGTGCGGCGCATAGTCTAGCATAATCACGCCCCGTGGGTGCCAGGCGCGCAATCCGCCAGCGTAAATTCAGTGTCTTTATCGTTCACACCGTGATACAAGTATTGCCCTCGCGCTTCCCTTGAGCGGGAATACGATCCCGGATCGCGGTAACGATCGCGGATCGGCATCGGGATCGAAAGGCCATACCGCTTGATTTTGCCTTTTTTAATCGATCAGGCCAATCGAGTGCGGCAAATTTGGCCGATTTGCGCTATAATTAGTCCCAGAAATGTTAAATTGCGCGGTCAATAGCCGCAGCGCTTGCAAGATCATTGTCCGCGGCGCTTTACAAAGCAGTCGCGGTTGAAGTAAAATTCCGCACCATTTTGAAACGGCTGGCACAAGGTCAGCAGCAAAATCCGAATTCTATCGAGGTGAGAGTTACATGCCGGTAATTAAAGTACGTGAAAACGAGCCCTTCGACGTAGCACTGCGTCGCTTCAAACGTTCATGCGAAAAAGCAGGTGTCCTGGCCGAAGTTCGTCGTCGTGAGTTCTATGAAAAACCGACTACCGAACGTAAACGCGCCAAAGCATCCGCAGTAAAACGTCATGCAAAAAAATTGGCTCGCGAAAACGCACGCCGCACTCGTCTGTATTAATTTTTCGGGGTGTAAAACCCCAACCGCGTGATTAATCCGCAGACTTAGCAGTTGCATACGAAGGCCGTGCGATCCGCAAGGATTGCGCGGCTTGTTCTCGTTTATAGGCTAACTAATCAGGGCTTATGGCTGGACGAATCCCACGCGTATTTATCAACGACTTGTTGGCTCGCACCGATATCATCGACCTGATCGACGCTCGGGTGAAGCTGAAAAAGCAAGGCAAGAATTATCACGCTTGTTGTCCGTTTCACCATGAAAAAACCCCGTCGTTTA
>JAATFX010000020.1 GCA_015654925.1 Enterobacterales bacterium
CGCATGGACCGGCAGGGTCCGGCCCCGGCCCTCGGTCAGGGGCTGGCCGCGCAGCACCCGGTCGCCGACGGTGACGCACAGTTCGCCTTCCGGCCCCAGATGCTGTTTTAACGGAATGATATAGGTCGCCGCCAGCGGCACCTGGCGCAGCGGCGCGGTGCTTGACCGGGTTTTCATCTCCGGCGGATAAATGCCGCCGTTAAAACCCCAGATGCGGTCTTTACGCAGGGCGGAGAATAAATTAAACATGCTGTTCCACCTGGATAACCCGTACCGGAATGGCGGCCAGGTCCCACTTCCAGCGGTCGGCGCGGGCCGCCACCGGTCTCATTTCGATGCAATTGGTCGGGCAGGGCGCGACGCACAAATCACACCCGGTGCATAAATCGCTGACCACCGTATGCACCGCCCGGGTGGCGCCGATGATGGCGTCCACCGGACAGGCCTGGATGCATTTGGTGCAGCCGATACAGTTGCCTTCATCGATCCAGGCCACCGTGGCCACCGGATGGGCTACGGCGTCGTCGCCTTCCAGGGGCTGGGGATCGATATTCATCAACCCGGCGATTTTCAGCATCGTTTGCTCGCCCCCCGGCGCGCATTTATTGATTTTTTCACCGCCGGCCACCGCTTCGGCATAGGGACGGCAGCCTGGGTAGCCGCATTGCGCGCACTGGCTTTGCGGCAGCAGGCCGTCGATTTGCCCGGCCAGGGGGTCCCCTTCGACTTTAAACCGGCGGGAAGCGAAACCCAGCAGCGCCCCGCACAGCAACGCCAATACGCTAAGCGCTCCGATAGCTAACCATAACGACATCATTAGAATTTCACCAACCCGGTAAAGCCCATAAAGGCCAGCGACATCAGACCGGCGGTGACCAGCGCAATGGAGGACCCCTTGAAGGGCGCGGGGACGTCGGCCACCGCCAGACGCTCGCGGATGGCGGCGAACAGCACCATCACCAGCGAAAAACCCGCGGCGGCGCTGAAACCATAGACCGCGGATTGCAGGAAATTATGATTGAGATTAACGTTAAGCAGCGCCACGCCGAGCACCGCGCAGTTGGTGGTGATCAGCGGCAAAAAAATGCCCAGCAGGCGATAAAGCGAAGGGCTGGTTTTACGTACCACCAGTTCGGTGAACTGCACCACCACCGCGATAATGAAAATAAACGACAGGGTGCGCAAATAGGTCAGATCCAGCGGCAGCAAGATAAAATCATTGATCAGCCAGGCGCAAATGGAGGCCAGCGTCATCACAAACGTGGTGGCCATGCCCATACCCATTGCCGTTTCCAGTTTTTTGGACACGCCCATGAAGGGACAAAGTCCAAGGAATTTAACCAGAACGAAATTATTCACCAGCACCGTGCTGATAAACAGTAACAGGTAACCATTCATTGCCGTACCTAATTAAAAAGAAGCGGGCTATTATCCGGCATCGGGCCTGTTTCGACAACACAGTAACTGTAGGGTTATCGTCGACCGCGCCGTGCCGGTAAGAATATCAGGGCAGGATAAACGTATTTTTAACCCGGCGCGAACGTTTAATGTACGGCACCATGGTAGCCGCGGACAGAAGGGACCAGAACAACATGCGCAGGGCCAGTTCGTCGGTTACCGGCGAAAACGCAAAGGTTTTGATGGCCAGCAGCACGCCCGCCAGCAGCCAGATGATGAAAACTTTGGGAAAACGGCGGGAGCGCCGCAGCAATAACCGCAGGGTCCAAAAGGTAAACGCCCACATCACCAGGACGGTGGCCATGGAGGCGGCCCAGTTAACGCCGGCGGCTGAGCCATTGGCCAGGGCCAGCACAAATACCGCCCCCGTCAGGGTGGCGCCGATCAGCGCCAGAATCAAATAGCTGACGGGCAGCCAAAGCCAGCCGCCGATGCGCTGGGCGGCCTGGGGCGGCGTCAAGACAGGATGAGTCAAACCACGTACCGCCATACCGCTTTCGGCACTTGCCCCAGGTTGAATAAACGCCCGCCGGAAACCAGTTCCGCCCTGCGGTGATCCGCAGCCCGGTACATATTGATGATATCGGCGCTGTCGGCCAGGGAATAATTCAAATGGTCAAAGAGTTTTTCCAGGCTTTCCGGGGTATTCACCCGGCGAAATTTTAATAAATAATCTTGCGCAGTCATGGTTAGGCATTCAGGGAAGAGGATATTTGCAAGGTAGTATATTCAGCGCCGCTGCGGTGTCTATAGATTCTTCCGCAGAAATAGCAAAAACGTCATGCCAAAAGGCCCGCTATGCTGCCATAGCGGGCGTTACTGAGTTACGTAACTTATTTAGCGCAAAGCTTGTAATACAATTCGTTCCAGCGCAGCGCCTGTTTGAACTCAGGAATCCGCGTGTCGTTGTCGATGACCAGCAGCTCGATGTTATGCATTTCCGCATACAAACGTATGTCATCGAGAGCCAGGGCTTGGCTAAACACCGTATGATGCGCGCCGCCGGCCAGTATCCAGGCTTCAGCCGCCACTTCCAGCGAGGGCTGCGCTTTCCAGATGGCGCGGGCTACCGGCAGCTTGGGCAGCGGATGCGGCTGCTCGATGGTGTCCACCACGTTGACCAGCATGCGGAAACGATCGCCCATATCGATAACCGAAGCGTTGACCGCCGGGCCGGCCGGGGTGGAGAACAGCAGGCGCGCCGGATCGGCTTTGCCGCCGATGCCCAGGAACTGGACGTCCACCGTCGGTTTTTCTTCCTTGGCGATGCTCGGGCAGACCTCAAGCATATGCGAGCCCAGCGCCAGGTTATTATCCGGCTGGAAGTTATAGGTATAATCTTCCATAAACGAGGTGCCGCCGCGCAACCCGCTGGCCTGGACCTTCAAGATGCGCAGCAGGGCGGCGGTCTTCCAGTCGCCTTCGCCGGCGAAGCCGTAACCTTGCTGCATCAGGCGCTGTACCGCCAGGCCCGGCAATTGTTTTAAGCCATACAGGTTTTCGAAATTCGAGGTAAAGGCCTTGCAGCCCGCCTGCTCAAGAAAACGTTTCAGCCCCAGCTCAATGCGCGCGGCATCCAGCAGGTTTTCGCGTTTTTCACCGTTTTGTTTAATCTTGTCGGTAAGAATGTAGGTTGCTTCGTACTCTTCAATCAGCGTATCGATATCCCCTTTAGAGACTTCGTCGACCACGCTGACCAGATCCCCCAGGCCGTAGGCGGTCACGGAATAGCCAAACTGGATCTGCGCCCCGACTTTATTACCTTCGGTCACGGCCACTTCACGCATATTGTCGCCAAAGCGGGCCACGATCAGCTGCTGGCTCTCCTGCTTGGCGGCGGCGGCGCGCATCCATTTGGCAATGGTCTGGTGCGCCTGCTTATCCTGCCAATGGCCGACCACCACCTGGTGGTTCAAATGCATGCGCGCGCCGATAAAGCCGAATTCACGGCCGCCGTGCGCGGTTTGGTTCAGGTTCATAAAGTCCATATCCATGGTTTCCCACGGAATTTGGGCGTTGAACTGCGTATGGAATTGCAGCAGCGGTTTATTAAGAATACTCAGGCCGCCGATCCACATTTTGGCCGGCGAAAACGTATGCAGCCAGGTCAGCAGGCCGATACAGTGAGTGTTGTAATTCGCTTCGCGGCACAGCGCGAGAATCTCATCGGGGGATTTTACCAGCGGTTTTAATACCAATTTTACCGGCAATCCGGCTTCGTCGTTCAGACCTTTGACCACGGTCTGGGCGTGTTCGGTGACCTGGCGCAAAGTTTCCGGACCATATAAATGTTGGCTACCGATAACAAACCAGACTTCGTGTTGCTGAAAATTTTCCATCATGACTCCTGTACATCTCCGGCAAAGGGAGGTTGCGGACCGCGTAAGCTATGCGGCCCGGTTGGTTATGGATGAATGAGTGCTGCTAGCGAGTTGCGCGCCCGTTTATTGCGCGCCCGTTTTTTGCGTATAGGCAAGCTCGGCCACGCCGCACCATTTCTGATAGCGCTCATACAGCCGCTGGAATTGTTCCACCCGCGCCGGGTCCGGTTGCAGCGTGCGCTCGATCGGACTGGCCATTGACCGCTGCGCCTGCGCGATATCCGCATGTACGCCGGCGGCTACCGCGCCAAAAATGGCCGCGCCCAGGGCGCAGCATTGATCGGAGGCCACTAATTGCAACGGGCGATTCATCACGTCGGCCAGCACCTGCATGATCGCCGGCGATTTGCGGGCGATACCGCCCATCACCAGCACATTCTCCACCGGAATACCCTGGGTTTCGAAACACTCCATGATGGCGCGCGCGCCAAAGGCGGTGGCGGCGATCAGCCCGCCGAACAGCGCCGGGGCATCGGTACCCAGATTAAGGCCGGTGATCATCCCTTGCAGCCGCTGATTGGCATAAGGCGTCCGGCGGCCGTTAAACCAATCCAACACCACCGGCAGATGGTCCAGGGACGGTTCCTGCGCCCAGGCTTCGGTAAGGGTGGACAGCATTTGGTCCTGGATAGCGTCCAACGCGGGTTTGAGCGCCGGATTTTGCTCCACTGCCTGGCGCAGCGGCCAGCCGAGCAAACGGCCGAACCAGGCGTAAATATCGCCAAAAGCGGATTGGCCCGCTTCCAGGCCGATAAAGCCCGGCACCACGCTGCCGTCGACCTGGCCGCAGATACCGGCGATGGAGCGATCGCCGACGGTCTGTTCGTCCGCAATCAAAATATCGCAGGTGGACGTGCCGATGACTTTAACCAGCGTATAAGGCTGGGCCCCGGCGCCGACGGTGCCCACATGGCAGTCAAAGGCGCCGCCGGCGACGGTTACGGTGGTCGGCAAACCCAATTTTTGCGCCCATTCGGCGCTGATGGGGCCGACCGGCGCTTCCGCGGTATAGGTCGCGGTAAACAGGGGATATTGCAGCCGTTCGGTGAGCAGCGGATCGAGTGCTTCCAGGAAGGCTTTCGGCGGTACGCCGTGCCAATCGGGGTGCCACAGGGATTTATGCCCCGCGGCGCAGCGTCCGCGTTTAATATCCTGCGGGCGGTTGGTGCCGGACAGGATTGCCGGCACCCAGTCGCACAATTCTATCCAGGATACCGCCTCTTGCCGCACCTGGTCATCCCGGCGGGTGATATGTAAAATTTTGGCCCAGAACCATTCGGACGAGTACACGCCGCCGATATAGCGGGTGTAATCAGGGAAATCGCCGTTATGGCACAGTTGATTAATTGCCTCGGCTTCTTCTATGGCTGTGTGATCCTTCCATAAAATAAACATGGCGTTCGGGTTATCCGCGAATTCCGGGCGCAATGCCAGCACGCGGCCTTCGGCATCGATGGGCGCCGGCGTCGAACCGGTGGTATCCACGCCGATGCCGACGATCTTCAGACGCTGGGCAGGTGATAAATCATCAACCACGGCGCGGATCGCCCGTTCCATTGATTCCAGATAGTCGGCCGGATGATGGCGAAATTGATTATGCGCGGGTTTGCAATACTGGCCCTCGCGCCATCGCGGGTACCAGACCACTTCGGTCGCCAGCTCTTTACCGCTTTGGCAATCCACTGCCAGGGCGCGTACCGAGTCGCTGCCGAAATCAAGCCCGAGGCTGATGGCCTCTTCACTCATGCTGTTCTCTCCTGTTGACCCGAAAACGGATGATGTGAACAACCATAAGGATGTTTTGACCGCGCAGTGAGGAAAGGTTAGCTGGAAGTATGCACATTTCTGTCACCCATGGCTGAAATGTGATGGTCATCAAAAAGTTACAGGGAGGTGAAATTTGCTGTATCTATGCACAAAACGGCTGTAATTGAGAACTGTGATAACGCTCTACATTTTGGCAACACTTTAACGCTAAAACTACTCCCGTCTAAAGGGCCGGGTGGGGTGAACGGTGATATTTCCGCCGCTTAGCTGTACCACGTGGCCACAACTTCCCTACTGATAACGCTTACACGCTTCAGCATTTCGAAGCACGGCGATAAAAAATACCGGAGAGTTACATGCATAAATTCACTAAGGCACTGGCGGCGATTGGATTGGCTGCCGTTATGTCTCAATCGGCTATGGCGGAAAATTTGAAATTGGGTTTCCTGGTTAAACAGCCGGAAGAACCCTGGTTTCAGACAGAATGGCGTTTTGCGGACAAAGCCGGTAAAGACCTGGGTTTTGACGTTATCAAGATCGCCGCGCCCGATGGCGAAAAAACCCTCAACGCCATCGACAGCCTGGCCGCCAGCGGTGCCAAAGGCTTTGTCATTTGTACTCCTGATCCTAAATTGGGGTCGGCCATTATTGCCAAGGCCCGCAGCTACGATATGAAAGTCATCGCGGTGGATGACCAATTTGTCACCGCCAAAGGCAAACCGATGGACACCGTGCCCCTGGTTATGATGGCCGCCACCAAGATTGGCGAGCGCCAGGGCCAGGAATTATGGAAAGAAATGAATAAACGCGGCTGGAATGTCGCCGATACCGGCGTCATGGCCATCACCGCCGACGAACTCGATACCGCGCGTCGCCGCACCACCGGGTCGATGGATGCCCTGAAGGCCGCCGGCTTCCCGGAAAAACAAATTTATAAAGTGCCGACCAAATCCAACGATATCCCCGGGGCGTTCGATGCCGCCAACTCGTTGCTGGTGCAGCACTCCGGCGTTAAAAACTGGCTGATTATCGGTATGAACGACAACACCGTGCTCGGTGGAGTCCGCGCCACCGAAGGCCAAGGCTTCAAGGCGCCCAACGTCATCGGCATCGGTATCAACGGCGTGGACGCGGTAAGCGAGTTGTCCAAAGCCAACGCGACCGGTTTCTACGGTTCATTGCTGCCAAGCCCGGACGTGCACGGCTACAAGAGCATCCAGATGCTTAATGACTGGGTGACCAAAGGTGTTGAGCCACCGAAATTCACCGAAGTCACCGATGTCGTGGTCATTACCCGCGATAACTTCAAAGAAGAATTGGCGAAAAAAGGCCTGGGCGGTAAGTAATTGCCTCTATCCGCTTGTTTTCCGGGACGGCCTCGCGCCGTCCCTGTCCATGACGAAGTCATTCATCAAGAGGATATGCACGTGTCAGCCAAAACCCCTGATGATTACCGTAGCGGGAATACCGGCGTACCGTTCGTATCGGTTAACGCGAGGATGTGTTCATGACAATTCAGACACCGTATCTATCGTTCCGCGGTATCGGTAAAACCTTCCCCGGCGTCAAAGCGCTGGATGATATCAGTTTCGATTGCCGCCAGGGGCAGATCCACGCCCTGATGGGCGAGAACGGCGCCGGCAAGTCAACGCTGCTGAAAATCCTCAGCGGTAACTACACGCCGAGCCAGGGCGAAATTTTTATCAAAGGGCAGCCGGTTCATTTCGCCTCCACCGCCGACGCGCTCAATGCCGGGGTGGCGATTATTTACCAGGAACTGCATCTGGTGCCGGAAATGACCGTGGCGGAAAATATCTACCTCGGCCAGTTGCCGAATAAATACGGCATGGTTAACCGCGCCATATTGAATTATGAAACCAAACTCCAGCTTGAGCATCTGGGATTGGATATTTCGCCGGATACCCCGCTGAAATACCTGTCTATCGCCCAATGGCAGATGGTGGAAATTGCCAAGGCGCTAACCCGCAACGCCAAAATTATTGCATTCGACGAGCCGACCAGTTCGCTATCGGCTCGTGAGATCGAACAACTCTTCCGGGTGATCCGCGAATTGCGCGCCGAAGGCCGGGTGATTTTATACGTTTCCCACCGCATGGAAGAAATTTTCATGCTGGGCGACGCCATCACGGTGTTTAAAGACGGCAAATATGTACGCACTTTTGATGATATGACCGCCGTTGATCATACCAGCCTGGTGCAGGCGATGGTGGGGCGCAATCTCGGCGATATTTACGGTTACCAGCCGCGCGAACATGGCGCAGTCCGGCTGCAATTGGATAATATCAAAGCCGTTGGCGTCAAGACGCCCATCACGCTGTCGGTGCACGCCGGTGAAATTGTCGGATTGTTCGGCCTGGTGGGCGCCGGACGCAGCGAACTGATGAAAGGCCTGTTCGGCGGCACCCTGATTACCGGCGGGCAACTGCTGCTCGACGGCCAGCCGCTTAATATCCGCTCGCCCATCGACGCCATTCGCGCCGGTTTGCTGCTGTGCCCGGAGGATCGCAAGGCCGACGGCCTGATTCCGGTGCATTCGGTGCGTGAAAATATCAATATCAGCGCCCGGCGCAAGACCATCAAGGCCGGATTTCTGATTAACGACCGGTGGGAAAAAGAGAATGCGCAGGAACATATCCGATCGCTGAATATTAAAACCCCTTCCGCCGAACAATTAATCATGAACCTCTCCGGCGGCAATCAGCAAAAAGCCATTCTGGGCCGCTGGCTGTCGGAAGATATGAAAGTGATTATGCTCGACGAACCGACGCGCGGTATTGATGTGGGCGCCAAGCACGAAATTTATCACGTTATTTATGAGTTGGCCAAACGCGGCATCGCCGTCCTGTTCGCCTCAAGCGATTTACCCGAAGTGCTGGGGCTGGCGGACAGGATTGTGGTGATGCGGGAAGGGACGATTTCCGGCGAACTGACCCATACGGATGCCACTGAACAGAAAGCGTTAAGCCTGGCTATGTTACATACAACCGAAACCAGCCCCGCTGACGCGGTTGCCTGAGAGTGAAGGAGTTTATGATGTCGACGGTTACTACACCCTCTCCAAAAGAGAAAAAAACCCTGAGTCTGGCCCGCGTATGGGATAATTTCGGCATGCTGGTGGTGTTTGTCGTGCTGTTTATCGCCTGCTCGGTTTTCGTCCCCAATTTCGCCAGCTTTATTAATATGAAAGGTCTGGGCCTGGCCATTTCCATGTCCGGCATCGTTGCCTGCGGCATGTTGTTTTGCCTGGCGTCGGGCGATTTCGATTTGTCGGTCGCGTCGGTTATCGCCTGCGCAGGCGTGACCACCGCCGTCGTGATTAACATGACCGAAAGCCTGTGGCTCGGCGTGGCGGCCGGATTGCTGCTCGGCGCGCTGTGCGGGCTGGTCAACGGTTTTGTTATCGCAAAACTCAAGATTAACGCTTTGATTACCACCTTGGCCACCATGCAGATCGTGCGCGGGCTGGCCTATATTATCTCCGACGGCAAAGCGGTGGGGATCGAAGATGAGCGGTTTTTCGTGCTGGGATACGCCAACTGGCTCGGCCTGCCGGCGCCCATCTGGATTATGGCGATCTGCATGTTGATCTTTGGATTTTTGCTCAACAGAACCACCTTCGGCCGCAACACGCTGGCCATCGGGGGCAATGAAGAAGCCGCCCGCCTGGCGGGGGTGCCGGTGGTGCGTACCAAAATCATCATTTTTATCCTGACCGGCCTGGTCTCGGCGGTGGCGGGGATTATCCTGGCTTCGCGCATGACCAGCGGACAGCCGATGACCTCGCTGGGTTATGAACTGATCGTGATCTCGGCCTGCGTGCTCGGCGGTGTCTCGATGAAGGGCGGCGTGGGCAAGATTTCCTACGTGGTGGCCGGGGTGCTGATTTTGGGGACCGTGGAAAATGCGATGAATTTGCTGAATATTTCCCCGTTTTCGCAGTATGTGGTGCGCGGGGTTATTCTGCTGGCGGCGGTGATTTTCGACCGCTACAAACAAAAGGCCAAACGGACGGTGTGAAGGCGTGCGGGCCGGCCGATACCAGGGTCGGCCCGCTCACAATTTCTCAACCGCAGCACGCTATTGTCCGCGCTATAGGATATTCTCAAACAGATGACAACCCAGTCCGGAGGTGAGATGTATCATCGAATGACTCACGAGACGCAGTCCAATCCCTTATTGCCGGGCTATATGTTCAATGCTTATCTGGTCGCCGGTTTGACGCCGATTATCGCCGGCGGCCCGCTGGACTTTTTTATCGATCGTCCCGACGGCATGAAAGGCTATATTCTTAATCTGACCATCAAGGGCCAGGGTAAAATTTTTGAAGGCGACCGGTCGTTTGTCTGCAATCCCGGCGACTTATTGCTGTTCCCGCCCAAGTCAGCCCACTATTACGGCCGCTCTCCCGACAGCGACAGTTGGTACCACCGCTGGGTCTACTTCCGGCCGCGGGCTTATTGGGCCGACTGGCTGGAGTGGCACAGTAAAATCCATGATGTCGGCCGCCTGTCGCTGGGCAACGATACCCTGCTTACCGAATTCGACCGGCTGTTGGCCAATATCGAACAGACCCAGCGCTCCGGCCGCCGTTTCTCGGAAGAATTGGGGATGAACCTGCTGGAGCGCATGCTGCTGCGCGCCATGGAGGAAGATCCGCAAAGCCCCAGTAAAATCATGGACCCGCGCATCATCGAAGCCTGCCAGTTTATTACGGGCAACCTTTCCGGCGAACTGCGCATCGATGAGGTGGCGCGCCACGTTTGTCTGTCGCCGTCCCGCCTGGCCCATTTATTCCGCGAGCAGGTAGGCATCAATATCCTGCGCTGGCGCGAAGATCAGCGGGTGATTCGCGCCAAACTGCTGTTGCAGACTACGCAGGAATCCATCGCCACCATCGGCCGGGTGGTGGGTTATGACGACCAGCTTTATTTTTCCCGCGTTTTCCGCAAACGCGTCGGGGTGAGTCCCAGCGATTTCCGCCGCCGCAGCAGCGAGATAAATTATCCCGGGCGCAGCATACAGGCCGCTCATAATTGGCAGTTGCAAAGCGAAAAAGCTATCGGGGGTTAAGCGTTTATTGATACTGTAAGTCCGGTACAAGCTGCCCCCGGTGCCCATGTAGCGGGGCACCATTGATGGGTAAAAAAGGCTAATTAAAAAAGTCAGCCAACACAGAGGGAACCACGATGGCAGAAAATATCGGTGTCGGACTTATTGGTTATGGCTTCGCCAGCAAAACGTTTCATGCGCCGTTAGTCAGTTCCACCCCCGGACTGGCGCTGGCGGCCATCTCTTCCAGCGATGCGGGCAAAGTGCATGCGGATTGGCCCGGGATCACGGTCAGCGACGATCCCGCCGCGGTGATTAACGATCCGGCGGTCGAACTGGTTATTATCCCTACGCCCAATGAAACCCATTTTCCCTTGGCCAAGCAGGCGCTGCTGGCGGGAAAACACGTTATTGTCGATAAGCCGTTTACCGTGACGCTGTCACAAGCCTATGAGCTTAAACAGCTGGCGGAAAGCCGCGGCGTGCTGCTGTCGGTATTTCATAATCGCCGCTGGGACAGTGATTTTTTGACGGTAAAACAATTGATTAACGACGGTATTTTGGGCGACGTGGTCTACTTCTCATCGCAATATGACCGTTTCCGTCCGCAGGTGCTCCAGCGCTGGCGCGAACAGGCGGGGGCGGGCAGCGGCATCTGGTACGATCTGGCGCCGCATCTGCTCGATCAGGCGGTGCAACTGTTCGGCATGCCGGTGGCGGTGAATGTGGATTTGGCGCAGCTGCGCCATGGCGCGGTTACCGATGACTATTTCCACGCCACGCTCATCTATCCGCAGCGGCGCGTGGTCCTGCACGGCGGCATGCTGGCGGCCGCGCAAACCCCGCGCTTCACCATCCACGGTACGCTGGGCAGCTACGTTAAATTCGGCCTCGACCCGCAGGAGAGCCGGCTTAAAAACGGCGAGCATCCGCCGCAAACCGACTGGGGCGTCGATAGCCTGGACGGCGTGCTGACCTTGGCGCAGCAAGACGGCGCACTGCGCCAACGGCAGGTGCGCACCCAGCCCGGTAATTATCCCGCCTATTATGCCGCCATCCGCGATGCGATCCGCGGCGAGGGCGCCAATCCGGTGACCGCGGCCTCCGCTATCCAGGTGATGGAACTGATAGAATTAGGCGTTTCCTCCTCGGAGCAGAAAAAAACGTTGGCGGTCAAGAACGGTTAATGACAAGGTAAGGGTTTTCGGGCGTTCTGTGTAGCGCCCAGGTTCTTGACGTTGGTAAGGGTAGTGACATGTCGTGGTTGCAACGTTTGCGGATAGACAAGTTTTTGTTAGTGCTGGTGATGGTGGTTATTCTGGCATCGCTGTTTCCTTGCCGGGGGGTGATAAAAGTTTTCTTTGAATATCTCACCACCGCGGCCATCGCGCTGCTGTTTTTTATGCACGGCGCCAAATTGTCCCGCGAGGCCATTGTCGGCGGCATGGGGCATTGGCGCCTGCATCTGGTGGTGTTTCTCAGTACCTTTGCATTGTTCCCTCTGCTGGGTATCGCCATGAAGGTGTTCGTGCCTTCGCTGCTGTCATCGCCGGTCTACATGGGCTTTCTTTATCTGTGCGCCTTGCCCGCGACGGTTCAGTCCGCCATCGCGTTTACCTCGGTGGCAGGCGGCAACGTCGCCGCCGCCATTTGCAGCGCCTCCGCCTCCAGCATTCTGGGGGTGTTTCTGTCGCCGGTGCTGGTGGGGCTGCTGATGCATACCCAAGAGGGCGGATCGGCTAATATCCTGCATGCCATCGGGTCCATTATCCTGCAGCTTATGTTGCCCTTTGTGCTGGGTCATTTATCGCGACCGCTGATCGGCAAATGGGTCGCCCGGCATAAAAAACTGGTGAATGTCACCGATCGGTCATCAATATTGCTGGTGGTGTACACCGCCTTCAGCGAAGCGGTGGTAGGGGGGATTTGGCACCAGATTACCGGCTGGTCGCTGGTTTCGATCCTGGTGTTTTCGCTGGTCCTGCTGGCCATCGTGCTGGCGATCAATACCTGGACGGCGCGCTGGCTTGGCTTTAATACCGCCGACGAAATCACCATAGTGTTCTGCGGCTCGAAAAAAAGCCTGGCCAACGGTATTCCCATGGCCAACGTGCTATTCCCGGCGGCGGCGGTGGGGACCATGGTCTTGCCATTGATGATTTTCCATCAGGTGCAATTAATGGTCTGCGCCGTACTGGCGGCGCGTTATGCGCGTAAACAGGCGGCCCTTGCCGGCGATGCTGTGCCGGATAAGTCCCGCGCCGGGTGAGTCGGCCCGGCAGCCACCGGCTATCGGCTGGAACAACAGGCCTTGATGAGCACATCAAGGCCTGTTGTACTTAAGGGCTGGCTGAATACTAGAAAATGAAATGCTAAAAAACACGATATCCGCTTATCCCCTCTCTATGCTATAACTGCTTACGCTGACAGTCAGAAAAATATTAGTTAACAAAAAATTAATAATTAATACTAATTAAAAAATCCCGATGCCGGAAATAGCTGAACATACGCTGTTGTATATATCAATCTTACTAAGGTTGTGGCTATGAGTATAACATTGGAATACTTTAAAGATTATCGTACCGCTGGAAATATTTATGCAAAATGTACCGGTGATGTGGGCAATAAAGATATTACGTATTTTTTATATCAGGATCAAAATATTCTCTATCAGCAACAAGCCAGGGGGGGTAAGTTAGTTTACCTGCCTTTTTCACATTCCGGAAATTATTACATTGCTGCAACTATCAAAGATCCTTCCGGAAATGTACAAACGCTGTATTCCCCTGAAATTTATATACCTTTATATATTGCAATTCCGGAACTGCCCGCTATTCCGTCATTTAATATTAAAGGTGGGCTGGAATTAGTGCCCAATGTTAATAATTTTTTAGAAGTGAAATTTTATCCTGGGGGTCTGAATAAATTGCGACACGAGTTTGCGGATAAGGTGCCGGTGTATACCTCGCTGAAAGAAAAAATTCACTTTTCAGCTTGTTTTAATGCCGCAGAAATAGAAGATTTGATGAAAATAAATTGCCAATTTTCAGAGTTTGGTGATATATACCAGTCAAAAGATGATATTGATAATCCATCGCTACTCCGACTGGCACAGGAATTGGAATCCCTTGATTATGTTCAGTATTGTGATTTATTAAGTAAGGAGAAGTACCCACCGCCCCCGGTGGTGTCGGGCGTTGAACCGCCACCGGTAATACCGCAAACCGGCGCAGCCACCACCAATCTGGCGACTCCTAACTTCATTCCCCAACAGGGATATTTAAATGCCGGGGCGGGTATGAATGTTAATGGCGCCTGGAGCAGGCAATGGGGATATGGTGCGCCGAACGTGTCGGTGCGACTATCGGATTTTGGCGTATATCGCAACCATGAGGATTTAGTTGGCGGCATTACGGTTGTTACCAGCCGGCCTGAGTCAGAGGACGCGCACCATGGTACCGCCACGGCGGGAGTAATACGCGCAACGAATAATGGATTGGGTGTTGTTGGTATTGCTTATTTAAGCCGGTTATTTTTTTACGACACTGGTCCAGACAATATGGATCGTATCCTGAACTCAATCACCCCGGGCGATATCGTAGCCATAAACATCCATCTTAGTATTAATAATACTTATTATCCCATTACACATGATATTTCATATTGGACAAGGCTAAAAGCGTTTGTCGATGCCGGTGCTGTCGCGGTTTTTGCAACCGGGAACGGCGGCAATAATATTTTGCAAACGCCGCTATATATCAATCATGGAGATACGGGCGCCATTTCAATCGGCGCCTGCAGCTCTACCACCGGGCGGCGATTACCTTTTTCTAATTATAATATTTATAATTCGTTAAATTCATGGGGTGAACATGTCACCACGCTGGCCTATGGCGATTTACAGAACTGGAATTTCCCCAATCGATATTACACCAGTCGCTACGGCGGAACATCCAGTGCGACCCCGTTGGTCGCCGCAGTGCTGGCGGTAGTCCAATCCTATGCCAAAAACAAATATCAGACTATTTTCAATTGCCGTCAAATGCACGATATTATGATTTTTTCCGGGTACCGGCAGGCCGCGGGCGAGGGCATTGGTTTTCGGCCTAACACCGTCGCCAGCCTGGATCGCGTCGACCAGCTATTGGACCGCTGGATCATCAGGCCCTGGAGGAATAATGTTTTTTATCCGGTTGGCGCGCTGGTGACTTTCAGCGGGTCAATCAGCCAGTGCCTGGTAGCCCATACCTCTCCCAGCGGATTCGCCATACCGGCGCAGATTCAATACTGGCGGGTAGTTCCTCCCTGGGCGTATCCCCGCGCCTACGCCGTGGGCGAGCGGATAAGCATCGACGGGCGCGTGTTCCAGAACCTGTTAGCGCATACGTCGTCCCCGGCTACCAGGCCATCGTCTCCTGCTACCGACAACCTCTGGCAGCCAATACCCGCTTAAGGGGGGAATCAAGGCGCTCAGGCCCGTCCTGCGACCTTATCAAGCAGACTTCGTTTCTCGCTTTCACTTAAAAACGCGATGGCCAAGCCATTTTTTTGCGCGCTGAGCATCTGGGCATCAGTCAGGCCCGCCGCCGGCGCCGCCACCCGATACTCGTAATCAATATCGATGCCTTGGACCGCCGGATCGTCCGAGTTGATGGTGGCGAGGATGCCGTGTTCAAGAAATTGCTTCAGCGGATGCTGGGCGAGGGAAGGGACCGTGCTGGTCTGCACGTTGGACGTCAGGCAGCTTTCGATGCCGATGCCGTGGTCGGCCAGGAAATCCATCAGGCGCGGATCTTCAATGGCGTTGACGCCATGGCCGATACGCTCCGCCCCCAGTTCATGTATGGCCTGCCAGATGCTTTCCGCACCGGCGGCTTCGCCTGCATGCACGGTAATGCGCAGGCCGGCGTCCCGGGCGCGGGTAAAATGACTTAAAAACAGGCTGCCGGGGAAACCCAGCTCATCACCGGCCAGATCCAGCGCGGTAATCCGATCGCGATGGGCCAGAATCGCCTCCAGTTCATCCAGGCAGGCATTTTCACCAAAAGTGCGGCTCAAAATACCTATCAGGCGTACCTCGATGCCCGTTTCAGCGCAGCCGGCGCGCACCCCGTCAATGACCGCCTCCACCACGCCCTGCAAGGGGAGCTGATGCTTCAGTGCCATATAGTACGGAGAGAAACGCAGCTCGGTATAATCCAGGCCCACCGCGGCCGCGTCCTGTACATTCTCATAGGCCACCCGGCGGCAGGCATCAACGGAGCCCAGCACCGCCACGCCCCAATCCAGCTTTTGCAAAAAGCTCACCAGATCCGGCTGGGGTTGGGTGACCTGCACATGGTTTATCAGATCGACGAGGTTATCGGCGGGTAAAACCATACCGAACTGACGGCCCAGTTCAAGAATGGTTTGGGCCCGGATATTGCCGTCAAGATGGCGGTGGATATCCGTCAGGGGTAAGCGTTTATCAATCATTGGAGCGCACTCAATTAGCGGATTATGCCCTGATTATAACGCGTTTTTATCTCAGCGGCAGGTCAGACACGAACGGACGAATGTCCCATGATGGGAATAGATAACAGGGTAATAGAGGTAGCCGGTGGGCAGATGGAAGGAACCCCGGCCGAATAACCGGGGGTACTCAGAGTGTCACGGGTTAAGGCTGCGGTGCCGGCACCGCCTGCGGGTCGCTATCAGGCAGGCCGAACATGCCGAACAAACCAACAAAATTTTGCAGGGACATTTTCTGGCCGTTCAGATTAACCTGGTTGTCGGCATACTGAAAACTGCTGGTCAGGGTATTGTCCTTGACGGTGGTCAATTTGAACATCTGGCCCATGGCCGCCACACCCTGCACCTGCTGCTTAGCCAACTTCTGCGCGTCGTCGTCGCTGTATCCCTGGAGTTTGCCTAACTGGGAGGTCAGTTCGGTGGCCATATCCAGCGGAACGGTGAGTTTGGCGTCGATCTTATTGACGAACTGCAGCCACGGCAGACCGGTGGTGTTGGCCGCTACGGGCTGTTGGGACACATCATTAAGATTAAGGGACAGGTTAAAGGCGCTTTCGCCCTTGCCGTTTTTCCAACTGAGCGGCGCAATGGTCAGATAAGGGCTGCCTTTAAGGGCGGTAGGGAGATGCTGCAACAGCGCCTGGCTGATTTGCTGTTGCTGTACCGCCGGGTCGGCCTGGCCGGTTTGCTGCATAATCTGCTGCACCTGGGCCTGGTACTCCTGGCCGAACTGGGCTATCGCCTTGGGATCGAGATTGGACAGTTTCAAGATCAGCTTGCCCGAGCCGAAATTTTGGCCCTGTACGTGCAGGGCATCCAGGGTGTAGGCCACCTGGACGTTGAGCTTATCATTTTCTTCGTTGGCGCTGGTGATTTGCGACAGGTTATCGGTGGCGAGAATATCCTTGCCATCGATATTATAAGTCAGCGTTTTTACCTTCATGGTATTGTCGCCGATGCTGTAATCCAGCTTGCCTTTATGGGTGTTGCTGTCGAGGCTGAAATCTTGCAGGGTAACCTGTTCGTGTTGCTGCCATTGGTTTTCGCTGCCGATGACCAGGCTGCCGATCGTGCCGTCAAGCGCGACCTTATCCATATTATGGTCGATGGCGGCATTAAAGGTGCCGCCGTTGGTGCGCAGCACGGTAGTCGCGTTTTTAAAGTCCAGCGCCAGCACATCGATTACCGATACCGTATCGCCGCTATAACCCACCCTGGTTACCGCGTTCACCGGTGATTTGCCCTGGCTGGCATCCAGCAGCGGTTTAACCAGCGGCGTATTGTCCAACTGGCTGCGCACCGACGCCATGCTGGGGATCAACACGCCTTTTTTCAATTGGCTCAACGGGAAGGGGCCGTGATCGATAGCTTCGTTGATCACCAGCCGGTCGCCGGGCTTCAGCGGTTTATTATCGCCGGTGGAACCATCGGAAACTAAAACGACATTTACCCGGCTGGAGAACAGGCGGCGCCGGTAATCCTCGACCACTAACTTAACGCCGATTTCAGGAAAAGCGGCTTTGATCCGGGCGTTGGCATCGTCCAGCACCGAAGGCAGGCGCTGCTCAAACTGTTTGCCGGTGTACCAGGCGGCGCCGGTCCATGCCGCGCCCAGCACTACGATAACGCCGACCGCTACGAGAGTTTTCTTCATAGTCTGTTCATCCTTATTATTATTTCCTGTTCCAAATCGCCTGACCGCCCCGGGGCGCAGGCCAAACAACAGTATTCATACGGGCTGCCGCCGGCATCCGCTACTAATCATAGCAACTGGCGGCGGAACTGGCCCATAGACAATCAAAGATCGTTGTACACCCGGGCCAATTGACCCGTGCCGCTGACATTCACCGGCGAGTCCTGCGCGGTGATAAAGGCGGATTCACCCGGTTTAAGGGTCAGTGATTCCCCTCCTTGTTCCAGCACCGCCTGGCCTTCCACGCAAAACAGGATGGCCGCGCTTTGCTGCGCCAGCGGCTGCGGCTTGGCGGACAAGCTATGGAGCGAAAAGGCAAAGTCTTCCACCG
This sequence comes from Enterobacterales bacterium, assembly GCA_015654925.1. Classification (GTDB taxonomy): domain Bacteria; phylum Pseudomonadota; class Gammaproteobacteria; order Enterobacterales; family Enterobacteriaceae; genus Acerihabitans. The sequence continues at coordinate 18,212 of JAATFX010000020.1, forward strand.
GGATGGGAAAGTCGAGCGCGCCGTCGCGGTGTTCCGGCTGCGTCAGCAAGTCGGCCTCCGGTTTGGCGACAAACTGCACGTTGGCCAGAAGTTCGGGCACGTCGATATATTTTGGCGTCAGCCCGGCGCGCAGGACATTATCGGAGTTGGCCATCACCTCCAGCGCCACGCCGTGCAGATAGGCATGCGGCGTCTGGGCATACAGGAACATGGCCTGACCCGGTTGCAGGGTAATGACATTCAGTAGCAGGGGGGAAAACAGGCCGCTGTCGTCCGGGTAATCCCCGGCAATCATGCCAATGGTGTCCCACGGCTCGCCGTGCTGGTGCCTAAGGGTGGTTTTCAGTACATCTATCGCCAGCGATTTTTGCTTGCCGGACATAGTCAGCAAATCGCCGAACAGCTGCGCCAGATGCTGCGAATCGGGGTGCTGTAAAAAAGCGGCGATGGACGGGTGGGCGCCGGCGACCGGTTGCAGTAGCGACACGATGGCGCTGATTTCGCGAAAGCCGTTCATGGCCTGGAACGGCGTCAAGGCAAACACCAGTTCCGGCTTGTGGTTAGGATCTTTGTAATTGCGGTTGGCGGCATCCAGCGCCACCCCCCGGCTGTTTTCCAACGCAAAACCCCGCTCCGCGGCGGACTTGCTGGGATGGACCTGGATGGATAACGGTTCCTGCGCGCATAATACTTTGAATAAAAAAGGCAGTTCGCCGAAACGCGCGGCGACCGCTGCGCCCAGATAGGCCTGCGGCCGTTGCGCTATATACTCCCGCAGGGACATTTCTTTACCCTGCTCATCGGCGATGCGCGAGCTGCTTTTGGGATGAGCGCCCATCCATAGTTCGGCCATTGGCCGCATCTCGGGGTTGGGGATGCCGTACAAACGAGTCAGGGCATCAGTGCTGCCCCAGGCATAATTTTGTACGGAGTTAATCATCTTTTTCATCGGTTTACTGCCCCTACAGAGTTCAATTCAAATTGTAATAACGCGAGCCGGTCGCATAATGTTAAGCTTTTCTCAGGCACTATACTATCAACGTCATTATATCAACGTCATACTATCGATGCCCGCGTCTGCTTGGAACCGCTGCCGGGCAGGAGATTGATCTTTAGGAAGAATACCAGGAGGAAATCATGACAGCTACACGCGTTGAAAAAGATTCCATGGGTCCGGTTGAAGTCCCCGCAGAGCGTTTATGGGGTGCGCAAACGCAGCGTTCCCTCGAACATTTCCGCATTTCCAGCGAAAAAATGCCGCCGGCATTGATTGATGCGCTGGCGCAAACCAAGCGAGCCGCGGCGCAGGTAAATAAAGATTTGGGCCTGCTGCCCGCCGATCGCGCCGATGCTATTATCAAGGCGGCGGACGAAGTGCTGGCCGGCCAGCATCCCGGCGAATTCCCGCTGGCGATTTGGCAGACTGGGTCGGGCACCCAGAGCAATATGAATATGAACGAAGTGCTGGCCAACCGCGCCAGCGAGTTATTGGGCGGGCAGCGGGGCGATGCGCGGCTGGTCCATCCCAATGATGATGTCAATAAAAGCCAGAGCTCCAATGATGTTTTCCCCACCGCGATGCACGTGGCGGCGGTGGTTGCCCTGCGCGAACATTTGATCCCGCAGTTGAAGCGTCTGCGCGAACAGCTGGCCAAGAAATCCGCCGCGTTCAGCGATATCGTTAAAATTGGCCGTACCCATTTGCAAGACGCCACGCCGCTGACGCTTGGCCAGGAAATTTCCGGCTGGGTCGCCATGCTGGATCACAGCTTGATCCATATCGAGCAAAGCGTGCCGCATCTGTGCGAGCTGGCTTTAGGCGGTACGGCGGTAGGCACCGGCCTCAACACCCACCCGGAATATGCGGTACGCGTGGCCAAAGCGCTGGCTGAACTCACCGGCCATCCTTTTGTCACCGCCCCCAACAAATTTGAAGCCCTGGCCGCCTGCGACGCGCTGGTGCATGGACACGGTTCCCTGAAGGGCCTGGCCGCGTCGCTGATGAAAATCGCCAATGATGTGCGCTGGCTGGCATCGGGTCCGCGCTGCGGCATCGGCGAAATCAGTATTCCGGAAAACGAGCCGGGCAGTTCCATTATGCCGGGCAAGGTCAACCCGACCCAATGCGAAGCCATGACCATGCTGTGCTGCCAGGTATTGGGCAACGATGTGGCGATCAATATCGGCGGGGCGTCCGGCAATTTCGAGCTTAATATCTATCGTCCGATGATTATCCATAATTTCCTGCAATCGGTTCGTTTATTGGCCGACGGCATGGATAGCTTTAATCATCACTGTGCGGTGGGTATAGAACCTAACCGCGACCGCATCGACCAATTGCTGAATGAATCGTTGATGCTGGTTACCGCGCTTAATACCCATATCGGTTATGATAAATCGGCCGAAATCGCCAAAAAAGCCCACAAAGAAGGGTTAACCCTGAAAGCGTCCGCGCTTAAACTGGGATACCTGACCGAAGCGCAATTTGACGAGTGGGTACGTCCCGAGGATATGGTCGGCACGTTAAAGGCGTAACCGCCAGGGTTACGTTCCGGGCCCGGTATGCCTCGCTGGCTGCCGGGCCTTTTAGGTTATGTCGCTACATACAAATGCAGCCGCTCAATCAATAAATGCGCGGGCAGTCCCGCCGGTTTGTATTTGTACCCGATCGCCGCCCGATGATAATTGAGCAATTCTCCCAACTGCGGTACGTTTGGCGGCATTGACGCGCCGTTATCGCACCGGCATAAGACAATCAGCGGGGAAGGGCAGGCATACTGCACCTGTTTTTGCTGGTCCTGGTACCACACCCGGGCGATGGGCTGCACTTTCACCGGCCGTTTGATTTTCAGCTTTACGTCCGGCGGCAGTTTGCTTACCTGGTCGATCTCCATCCTGACGCGCTCCGCCCACTGCGCTTTGTCATAAGGGGGTACCGCCCGTCCAGCGGCCAGGCTTTTTTGCAGCATGTCCAGCACCTGTCGGCGGGTCAGATTATTGATGACCTGTTTATTGGCCCAGCCAAAACGGACGCTCCACGGATCGGTGATAACTTGCAGGGAACGATAAGCGCTCAGGGTTTTTAATCCGCGCAGGTGCGTATGCACAAATTCAAAGCGCTGCTCGGGCGGTAGTTGCGATTCAACCGTAATTAGGTGGGACAGGTCGGCTTTAAGCTGATTAACGGTGGTTATCAACGACAGGGCGCTGTGGTACTGCCCAGGGGCAGCGGCGAAACAGAGCGCCCCCGGCAACCGTATGGCGGTCTTGGCGCTGGTATTTTGCTTTTGATGATAGATAAACATACGGTCGAAATGGGCCAAACCGACATCCAGGGCGGCCTGGCCCACATGTTGAATAACCTCGATGGTTTCTATGGCATCATGCTCCCGGCCTTTTTCCACCTCCGGCAATTCAAACACCCGTCCGGCCAGTAAACGAAACCCGGCCAACAGATCCTGCAAGGTCTTAATCTGGCTTTGCAACTGGTTAAAGCCGTGGTTGAGCCGGTCAACCAGATCGAGTGAAGTCATAAGCGGCGTGCCCGTACGGGAAGGATGACTTATTAATAACATACTTTAGTTACAACATACAATATACTCTATCCATTATCCTCAATGCCCGCCACTGCGCCATTTGCGCTTACCAGCGCGGAACAAGGCATGTCCGGCCCTGTATATCACCGGACCGCGGCATGCATGATAGATAGAAAGGGGCCAGACGAAATCAGATGGCGCGCAGTTCGGGAAGCTTGCGCAAGCGCTGGGCTACCATTATTCCAAGCGCCAATAGGATAGCGATAAACACCACCACGCCGGTCCAGGCGAAACTGTGCCAGAAAAATCCCCCCAGGGTGCCCGACACGCTGGAACCAACATAATAGCAAAACAGATACAGCGAAGACGCTTGCCCTTTGGCGCGCCGCGCCCGGCGGCCGATCCAGGCGCTGGCGGTGGAATGCCCGGCAAAAAAACCGGCGGTAAACAGCATCATACCGAAAAAAATCATCACCAGCGAGTCGAACCAGGTCAGCAATAAACCACACAGCATGATCAGCATCGATACCAGCAATACCGGGCCGCGGCCATAACGTCCCGATAGGCTGCCGGCCCGCGGCGAGCTGTAGGTGCCGGTCAGGTAAACCAGGGACAGCAATCCCACCGTTGCCTGGCTGAGAAACCAGGGACCCGCGAGCAAACGATAACCAATATAGTTAAACAGAGTGATAAACGACCCCATTAATAAAAAACCTTCGATAAATAACAGCGGCAACCCCGCATCGCGGAAATGCAGCCGGAAATTAATCGCCAGAGTGCGCGGTTTGAGGGCCGTGGGGCGGAAGTGGCGGGAGGCGGGCAGGATACGCCAGAACATCAGCGCCGCGGCAAGCGCCAGTACCCCGATGGCGCCGACGGCGATCCGCCAGGAAAAAAAATCGGTCAGTACGCCGCTGATCAACCGCCCGCTCATACCGCCGATGGAGTTCCCGCTGATATAGAGCCCCATGGAAAACGCCACTACGCTCGGATGGATTTCTTCGCTCAGATAGGTCATGGCCACGGCGGCGACGCCGCTCAACGCTAAACCTATCAGCGCGCGAAACACTAAAATACCCTGCCAACTGGTCATAAAGGCGCTGATGATGGTAAATACCGCCGCCAGCAACAATGCCACGACCATCACTGATTTTCTGCCCATCGCGTCCGATAGCGGGCCGGTGACCAGCAGCCCCAGCGCCATCAGGCCGGTAGCCAGCGACAAGGATAAACTACTGGTGGCCGGCGATACGCCGAAATCATGGGATAGCACCGGCAAGATGGGCTGGACACAGTAGAGCAGCGCGAAGGTAGCAAGTCCGGCGGAAAATAATGCCAGAGTTAACCGGATAAATTGTGGGGTGCCGCGTTTGATAAAAGGGGGTTTTGGCGTCGGGGAATGGCCGGCGACGGGCAATGCGGGCGTCTTAGGCGCTGGCGCCGTAGTACGCAAAAGGGTGTTCACGATTAATCCTTAGACAAGTCGGCAAATCTGCAATGCTTCGGTGGAGAACGTTCTGAAAATAATAGAAAAAAGTGGGTTTGTTGTCTAATATATTAATAATCTCAATTGATATGTTTAAGATATGAATATCGAATTGCGTCACCTGCGTTATTTTATCGCCGTCGCGGAAACGCTGCATTTCGGCCGCGCCGCCGAACAGCTGCATATTTCCCAGCCGCCGTTAAGCCAGCAAATCCAGATCCTTGAACAGCAAGTCGGCGCACGCCTGCTGGACCGCAATAACCGTAATGTCCGACTGACCCCGGCGGGCAAGCAATTCCTGCAAGAAGCCTGGCTGATCGTCGAACAGGTCAACCAGGCCGCGGAGCGGGCCGCCAGAATCCACCGCGGCGAATTAGGGGAGATCACCATTGGATTTACCTCCTCGACGCCGTTTAACCAGCGCATTTCGGCAAGCTTGCTGGCCTTTCGCCAACAGCATCCCGCCGTGCATATCCAAATGGTCGAGACGAATACCAAGCAGCAAATCGAACCGTTGCTTAATGGCAAATTCGACATGGGGGTTATGCGCAATACGCCCTTGCCGGACGCGCTTACTTACCGGCTCTTGTTGCGCGAAGCCCTGGTGGCGGTGGTGCATCAGGATCATCCCCTGGCCGGCGCGTTAAACGGCAGAATCAGTATTCGGCAGTTAGCCAGCGAGCCGTTTGTCTTCTTTGATCGCCAGGTGGGCACCGCCTTATACGATGAAACGCTGCTGCTGCTCAAACAATTTGCCATTACGCCCTATATCACCCAGGAAGTGGGCGAGGCCATGACCATTATCGGCCTGGTTTCCGCCGGTTTGGGCGTGTCTTTACTGCCGGCTTCTTTTTCCCGCATCAAAATTGATAGCGTGCGTTATCTCGCATTGGACGAGCCCGAGGCCAAGACCGAAGTGTGGCTGGTTACCCATCGGCAGCGTGAGCTTTCCGCCTCCGCACAGATGCTGATCAATTTAATGCTGAGGCAATAGTGTTATGATTTGCGCAGGAAGTGAGGATCACGCGGCTGTGTCAGGGACAATGACGGTCCTGACCGGGGTATTGTGTGCGGTAAATCACATAACTAATCAAATATTTGACGGCTAAAATGAAAAGTCACAACATAGCCCCAATATATTATTTTATAGCGTGAAAATATCAGGAGCAAGGTGAGTGATTGGCCATGGTCAACCTGGGCATATCGATCAGATCAAACAGACTAATGCGGGAGTGGTTTATCGCCTGATCGATACGTTTGGCCCTATTTCGCGTATCGCCTTGTCCAAGCTGGCCCGGCTCGCGCCCGCCAGCATCACGAAGATAGTCCGTGAGTTGGTCGAAGCCCACCTGGTAACCGAAACCGAATATCAGGAAAACGGCCTGCGCGGCAGGCCGGCCATCGGTCTGGTGGTAGATACCCAAGCCTGGCATTTCCTGGCGGTGCGTATTGGCCACGGCACCATAACCCTGGCGCTGCGTGAGCTCAGCAGCAAATTGATCGTCGAGGATACCTTGCCGCTGCCGGCCCAGGCGCCGGAGTCTTTATTGGTTCGGCTGCTGCGGATTATCGATCAATTTTTTATCCGCCATCAACAGCAGTTGGAACGGCTGACCGCCGTCGCGGTAACCCTGCCGGGTATTATTGATGCGGCGGCGGGCATGGTGCACCGCATGCCGTGGTATAACGTCGATAACATGGCCCTTGGGCCGGCGCTCACCGAACATATCGGGGTACCCGCCTATTTGCAGCATGATATCTGCGCCTGGACCATGGCCGAAGCGCTTTATGGCGCGGCGCGGGATTGCAACGACGTCATCCAGATCGTCATCGATCATAACGTCGGTGCCGGCGTGATTACCGGCGGCACCTTGCTGCACGGCAGCAGCCGCAGCCTGGTGGAGATAGGCCACACCCAGGTGGAACCCTATGGCAAACGCTGTTATTGCGGCAACCGCGGCTGCCTGGAGACGGTGGCCGGCATTGAAAGCATTCTTGAGCTTACCCGCCAGCGCCTGGCGCTGAATATGGATTCTTCCATGAACGGCTCGCCGGTCAGCGTTGAAACCCTTTGCGAGGCGGCCATGTCCGGCGATACGCTGGCCCGCGACATTATTGTCGGCATCGGCAATAGCGTGGGGCGAATATTGGCCATTATGGTCAACCTGTTTAATCCTGAAAAAATCCTGGTGGGCTCGCCTTTGAATCTCGCCTCGGATATTCTTTTTCCAGTCATCCTCGCCAATATCAGGCAACAATCTTTGCCCGATTACAGCAAAGATATTACCGTTCAGGCCACGCGTTTTAAAAACCAGGGTACCATGCCGGCCGCGGCATTGATTAAAGATGCGCTCTACGATGGCTCGCTGTTATTGAAATTGGTACAGGGATAAGGCTTAACGAGGAAATATTGCGCTAACGCAAGCTGCGCCAGCGCCGTATCGGGTACATTTTAGGTTAACCCTTTACCTTATCCAAACATGTCCAATGGATTAACGCCAGGCTGGAGTAGTCATGTTAAAACGAATTTTTGTTGCCGGTACGGATACTGCCGTCGGCAAAACAATTGTCTCCCGCGCCTTGCTGCAAAACTTGGCCAAGAATAACCTAAGCGCGGTAGGTTATAAGCCTATTGCCCGCGGCAGCGAGGAAACGGCGGAGGGGCTGCGCAATAAAGACGCCCTGATCCTGGGCGCATCCTCCACGCTGCAACTGCCTTATGGCGCAATTAATCCTATTACCCTGCGGGAAGAGGAAATAAGCGCCTATTCCGGTGATGAAATTAATTACGGCCTGATGACAGAGGGACTGCGTCATTTAAGCGAACTGGCCGATACGGTAGTGGTGGAGGGCAGCGGCGGCTGGCGCACCATCATGAGCGATTATCGCCCCTATTCTGATTGGGTGGTACAGGAACAGTTGCCGGTAATTTTGGTGGTCGGCATTAAGCTGGGCTGTATCAATCATGCGTTATTAACCGCCGAGGCCATTATTAATGACGGACTGCCGTTAATAGGTTGGGTCGCCAACCGCATCAATCCCGGTCTGGCGCATTATGCTGAAATAATGGATGTATTACGCAATAAAATTAAGGCCCCGCAGTTAGGTGAATTGCCTTATTTGCCTCGGCCCGAACAGCGCGATCTTTCCGGTTATATTGATTTAGGCAAGGTATTTGAGTTAAAAGAAAAGATTACCGCTTAATCGCCCCCTTATACGCCGAGTGGGTGTCAACGATTTTTTGCCTTGGCGTTCCATACGATCTTCACGCCCGCGTTGCTAAAAAATAGGGTACCTTGCCAACCGCAAGCTGGATATACTCTGGTTCTGGCACACAGGAATCATAGGCACCCATGATCACCTCCGTTCAGGATCACGGAATTCCCGCGCACCGGGGCTGGATTTTAACCGCCTGCATGCTGGCCATGTTTATGGCCGCCGTCGAAGTCACCATCGTGGCCACCGCCATGCCGACCATCGTTACCGATCTGGGCGGCTTTGCCTCTTTAGGCTGGGTCTTCGCGGTGTATTTGCTGATGCAGGCGATCACGGTGCCCATTTATGGCCGATTGGCCGATCTTTATGGGCGTAAACCGGTATTTTTTTTCGGAATCGGCCTGTTTCTGGCGGGGTCGGCGCTGTGCGGCTTTGCCCATACCATGGTCTGGCTGATCATGTTCCGGGCCTTGCAAGGTTTGGGAGCCGGGGCGATTACCCCCTTGACCACCACTATCGTGGCGGATATTTATCCGCCGCACCTCCGGGCCAGGGCCCAGGGATATCTCGCCAGCGTTTGGGCGGTCTCCGCCATTATCGGGCCGCTGCTGGGCGCGTTTATCGTTGAACATTACCGCTGGGCCGGGGTGTTTTGGGTCAATCTCCCGCTGGGCATGGTTTCGCTGCTGTTACTTGGCCGCTATCTGCCCAGCGGCGATAACGACCAGCCGTCCCGGGCGCTCGATAGCCTGGGCATCAGCTATTTATCGGTGTCCATCGGCGCGTTGTTACTGACCATCCTCCAGTCCGGGCAATTCGGCCTTTGGTCGATCCCCTTGCTGATCTTATCACTGCTGAGCGGTTTTCTGTTTGTCCGGCAGCAAACCACCACCGTTTCGCCGCTTTTTCCGCCGGCGCTGTGGCGCAGCCGCACCATCGTCGCCGGCAATATCGGCGGTCTGGCCATCGGCGCGGCGATGATGGGCATTTCCGCTTTCTTGCCCGCCTATATCCAGGCGGTAATGGGCGGCGGGGCCTTGGCCGCCGGTTGGACGCTCGCGGTCATGTCCCTCGGCTGGCCGCTGGCCAGCGTGCTGAGCGGACGCATTATGCACAGCACCTCGTATCGCTTTACCGCGGTGACCGGCGCGCTGTTCCTGATGGCGGGTAGCGGATTATTACTGCTGCTTACGCCCCATAGCAGCCTGTGGTTCGCCCGCGTCGCCGCGTTTATCATTGGGGTCGGCATGGGCATGAGCAGCACGACATTTTTGGTGTCGGTGCAAAACGAAGCGGATTTCAGCATGCGGGGGATAGCCACCGCTTCCACCATGTTTACCCGCATGCTGGGCTCGGCGTTGGGTACCGCCTTGTTGGGCGCGACGTTAAATTTTAATTTGCGGTTGCGCTTACCAACGATCGGCGATCCGATGCAGTTACTGATTGCGCGCCAGGAAGGGTCGGGCGCCGGAATAAGCGATAGTGATTTGCCCATTATCGTGCAGCAGGTGGGATTATCGCTGCACTGGGTATTTGTCCTGTCAGCCGGACTGGCTTTTTGCGCTTTGTTTTCGGCCTGGGGTATCCCGCGCCATACCAAACCGCTGGAAGAGGGCGAGAGCCGATCCTGACGCTCGCCCTGAGTCATTGATTATGGACTCGGCGCGTCGTTGGGGGCGGACGCATCGTCGGTGCGGATATAAACTATTTTCTGGGTATCGTTTTCACAGTGGCCGACCACTTGACCACCGGCCTGGTCAGCCTGGTCGTTGGCGACGATATCCAGACGGAAGTTTGACTCAGGCACGCCGTTGGCGACGATTTTCTGGGTAATATCCGCTTTGACGCTGTCGCAGGATGCCTGTGCCGCCAGCGGCGCCAACAGGAACAGCGTCGCGGCCAGCCTGATAAAGTTGTGCTTTACCCTGAGGCTTAATGTCTTCATCTTACCATCCTTATTTGAGTATGAAGTATCCCCTACAAGAATAGCAGCGTTATCAAAAAGGGGAAATCAACCGCCTGACGGCATTATGGCGCCATTAATGAACGGCCGGTGCGGCGGTCCAGGCAGCGTGAGGTGTTGGCTTCCCAATACGCATTGACATTTTCGCTGCTGGCGCATTTTTCCTGCAGATCGACGGTTTTGTCGTACTTGTCGAAATCCTTTTCAACGCGCTGATTGACCTTATTACGCAGGTTATGGGTGGCGTTCCATTGCTCCTGGCTTTGGCGCGCCTCCTCTTTTGACTGGGCGGAATCACCTGATTCGACGATCAATCGCTGCGTATTGCCGGCGGCATAACCAGCGGCGGAAAAAGCCAGCAGGACGACCGATAGCATCCCGCCAAGCAGTCGTGGGTAGGTGTTGTTGTTCATAACTTCTTCCTTTTCATTTTTACATGGATACTATTGTTAGCTTACGTTAATACGCGTAGGGGTCTATTGGCGCAGGTAAAATCGCTTCATATTATAGCGGCATAATAACATCGGCATATGTCGTAAAACCACCCGCAATTGTTGCAATGGATTAAGGATCGGACGCTGAATGTTCAAAACGGCCTTACTGTTTTTCGCCACGGCTATCGCAGAAATCCTGGGATGTTACCTGCCTTATCTCTGGGCGAAAAAGGGGGGCAGCATTCTGTTGCTGGTCCCCGCCGCCGCCAGCCTGGTGGTTTTCGTGAGCCTGCTGATGCTGCATCCCGCCGCCAGCGGCCGCGTTTATGCCGCCTATGGCGGCATGTACATATTGACCGCCTTGCTGTGGCTAAGGTTCATCGACGGCGTAAAATTATCATCCCTGGACTGGCTGGGCGCGGCGGTGGTGTTCGTGGGGGTGATGATAATGGTTGCTGGCTGGTCGAGAGCGTAAAACCGGTATCGGCGGCGGCACAAAAGGAGGGGGGCGAAACGGCCCCGACCTCCCGGCCGGGGCGTCGATTTACTCGTCCCGATGGACGCTCAATCCGGCAAAGGATTGATTGACGGGCATCATTTCCAGCACATTAATATTCACATGGGCCGGCAGGGTGGTAACCCAATAAATTGCCTCGGCAATGTCTTCGGGCATTAACGGATCGGCATTTTTATACGTGTTCGACACTTTATCGCCATCGCCTTTGAAGCGCACCGCTGAAAATTCAGTGCCGCCCACCAGGCCGGGTTCGATATCCGTGACGCGGACCTTGGTGCCGACCAGATCGGTGCGCAGATTAAGGCTGAATTGGCGGGTAAACGCCTTGGTGGCCCCATACACATTGCCGCCGGCATAAGGCCAGCGACCCGCGGTGGAACCCAAATTAACCACATGTCCACGCTTGCGTTCCACCATGCCGGGCAACAGGGCGCGGGTCATATAAACCAGCCCCTTGTTGTTGGTATCGATCATGGTTTCCCAGTCATCGAGATTAGCTTTCTGCGCCGGTTCCATGCCCAACGCCAAACCGGCATTGTTAACCAGCACATCCACCTCCCGCCATTCGGGGGGCAGGGCGGCCACGGCGGCGGCGATACCGTCGCGGTCGCGCACATCGAGTTTAACGGGATATAGCGCAGCGCCCAGTTCGGCTTTGAGTTCATCCAGCCGCTCCTGGCGGCGGCCGGTGGCAATGACCTTATGGCCTTCCCGGATAAATCTGCGGGTTATCGTTTCGCCAAACCCCGCGGTGGCGCCGGTAACAAAAATAATCATCTAGCGATTCCTTATACTCTTAAATAATCATGTACTTAAATAATCAGGGCATGATGTCGGATGGTCAAGTCCAATGTTATTTATAGACTAAGGTTTTCGCAGATAGGGCGCAATTAAAGATAAATCCGCCGGCGACAGGCGATCGGCCGCCGTCTGCGCCTGATGCCAATAAGGATAAATCAGCGGCGGACGGCTTACATCCGACAGGCGGGAAATTTCCTGGGCATTGAGCACCAGATCCGCCGAACGCAAATTGTCTTTTAACTGCTCCTCGGTTCTGGCGCCGACAATCACCGACGTTATCGCCGGCCGGCTAATCAGCCAGGCCAGAGCAACCTGGGCGGCGGAGACATTGCGTTCTTCAGCGATGGCCACCAGCACGTCGATGATATCGTATAAAGCATCCTGGTTATAAATCGGCGGCTCGTTCCATTCTTCAATATGGCGGGTGCTGCCTTCGGGTTGGCGATCGCGGCGATATTTACCGGACAATAACCCGCCGGCCAAAGGACTCCATACCAATACGCCCAGCCCTTGATCCTCGGTGATCGGCAGCAATTCATATTCCGCTTCCCGGCTTTGCAGGGAGTAATGGATTTGCTGGCTGACGGGACGAATCAGGTTCAGGCGTTCCGAAACGCCCAGGGTCTTCATGATATGCCAGCCGGAGAAATTCGAGATGCCTACATAGCGCACCTTGCCGCTGGTCACCAGGTGCTCCAGGGCATAAAGCGTTTCTTCCAGCGGCGTCTGTCCATCCCATTCATGTAATTGGTATAAATCGATATGGTCGGTATTGAGCCTTTTCAGGCTCGCTTCGCAGGCGCGAATCAAATGATGGCGCGAGGAACCGCGATCGTTTGGCCCATTTCCCATGGGAAAACGGGCTTTGGAAGCTATAAGAACGCTGTCGCGCTTATCTTTCAGCACTTCGCCTAGAATTTCTTCCGAAACCCCCTGTGAATACACATCGGCGGTATCAAACAGGTTAATTCCCGCCTCGATACAAATCGCTAGCTGCCGCCGGGCTTCCGCCACGCCGGTATCGCCCACTTTGGCGAATTTTCCTTTGCCGCCGAAGGTCATGGTGCCGAGACTCAATACCGATACTTTCAGGCCTGAACGGCCAAGTTGACGATATTCCATATATATTTTCCTCGGATGGATAGATAAAAGGTGCATGCCGGCCAAACCCAAACCGGACGGCAACGCGATGGCTGTTAACCACAATGCTTGAGCATAGACCATTGTCCCCCTCATCAACAGCCTGTTTTTAAGCGTAAAATGCCTCATTTCGGTGCAAAGGTACCGGTCCTGTGCGAAATGTTAACATTTTGTGCCTTCCGCTAATCGTGTTTTGAGGCCGGCAACCATTGATCATAAAAAAAATTACCATTTAATGCCGGTTTATTCTGTAGGCAAACGGTTGCCTGTAACCGGCTTAAATAAGCAACCGTTTGCCTGCGGACCCAATAAAACCCGATAGCTTGAAAAGTTATCGAAAATATACTTAATCTTTTGATTTTAAAAGTTTTTAATCATAATTACGCGATTTGAAAAATGGCACATATCTTGCCATATCTTATATATGCGTTTTGACGCCGGGCGCTCCATACGCTTCCCGGCGCCAGGGATTGAATGAAAAAGGCCAGTACCATGCATACTATTACCGCCGTTCGCAGCAGTTTCTTTGATTTAACCACGACCGTTGACGATCCGGCGGCGCTGGAGCAAACCGCGCGTTTTATCCCGGACGGCGTGCTGCTTATCGAAGCGGGAAAAATTATCTCGCTGCGGCCTTGGCAAGAGGCGCAATCCTCCCTCGATCGGCGCGTACGCATGATTCATTTGCCGGATAAAATCATCGTGCCGGGATTTATCGATAGCCACGTGCACTATCCGCAAACCGAAATGATCGGCGCTTACGGTACGCAATTGCTTGAATGGTTAAACCACTACACTTTTCCTACCGAAAGCCAATACCACTGTCCCGATCGCGCCGCCCGCATGTCGGATTTCTTTTTGGATCAACTGCTGCGCAACGGCACCACCACGGCAATGATTTACGGGACGGTGCACGCGCAGTCCGTCGATTCGCTGTTCGCCGCGGCGTTGGCGCGCAAAATGCGCATTATCGCCGGCAAAGTAATGATGGATCGCAACGCCCCGGACGAATTGCTGGAAACGGCGCAAGAAAGCGAAGCCGGGACGCGGGCGCTGATTGAGCGCTGGCATGATAAAGGCCGGCTGCGTTATGCCCTGACGCCGCGTTTCGCCCCGACTTCTTCCCCGGAGTTGCTGGCCATGGTGGGGCGATTGCGCCGGGAGTTTCCCGATATCTATTTACAAACCCACCTGAGTGAAAATAAAGACGAGGTGGCCTGGGTAAAGCAACTGTTCCCCGAGCGCGCCGGATATTTTGATGTATATCGCCATTACGGACTGACGGGACGCAAATGCATGTTCGCCCACGGCCTGCATCTGGAGGATGGCGAATGGCGGGAGGTGGCGCATTCCCATTCAGCCATCGCGTTTTGCCCCACATCTAACCTTTTTCTCGGCAGCGGACTGTTTAATTTACATAAAAGCTGGCAGTTGCGGGTGCCCATCGGCATAGGGACCGACGTGGGCGCCGGCACCACTTTTAATCTGCTGCAAACCCTGGCGGAGGCTTATAAAGTCGGCCAATTGCAGGGCTACCGCCTGTCGGTCTACGAAGCCTTTTACCATGCCACCCTGGGGGCGGCGAAAGCCTTGTCCCTCGATGATGTGCTGGGTAATTTCCTGCCCGGCAAAGAAGCGGATTTCGTGGTGCTCGACCCGGCGGCGACTCCGTTACAGCAGTTGCGCGACCAAAACAGTAAAGATATTCATGAACGGCTATTCGCCCTGATGATGTTGGGCGACGATCGCACCATTTATCAAACCTGGATTCAAGGCGAGCGCGCCTACGCACGCGAAAATAACCGGGAGGCCGAATGATCCGATTTTTACTTAACCAGACGCCGGTCGCCGAGGCCGATCTGGACCCCAATACCACGCTATTAACCTATCTGCGCCGTATCAGAGGCCGGCACGGCACCAAGGAAGGCTGCGCCACGGGAGACTGCGGCGCCTGTACCGTGGTGCTGGCCCAGGCCGCGGCGGGCAAGCTGCAATATCGCAGCGTCAACGCCTGCATCACCTTGGTCAGCGCCCTGCACGGCAAACAGCTGCTTACCGTTGAGGACTTGCAGCAGCAGGGCCAGCTGCATGGCGTACAGCGGGCCATGGTGGATTGCCACGCCTCGCAGTGCGGATTTTGCACGCCGGGCATTATCATGTCGCTGTTCGCCCTGCAAAAATCCGCCGTGGATACCCGCGCTGATGCTGGCAATACTGACGAAGCGATAACACAAGCCCTCGGCGGCAATCTGTGCCGTTGTACCGGCTACCGGTCGATCGCTGCCGCCGCTAGACAGAGTTGCCAGGATCGCCGCGGCGATTGCTTTGCGGCGCGGGAAACCGAGACGTTGACGCAGCTTGCGCGGCTGGACCCGCCGCCATTCGCCGATCCCGGCGTGTTAGACGGGAAGGGGCCTGCCTGCCTGATTCCCCGCACCCTTACACAACTCAGCGACGCCTACCGGCAATATCCTGCGGCACGGCTGTTGGCCGGCGGCACCGATCTGGCGCTGGCTATCACCCTGCGCCGGGAATCACTGCCTTTACTGATTGATATTAGCCATTTGCCCGAATTAAAGACGTTAGCGGCGGATGAACGGCAGCTAACGATAGGCGCGGGCGCCTCGCTAAGCGCCTGCGAACCTTTCCTGGCGCAATACCTGCCGGGATTCGCCGACGTATTGCCGCGTTTCGCCTCGCGCCAAATTCGCAATCAGGCCACGCTTGGCGGCAATCTGGCCAACGCCTCGCCGGTAGGCGACGGAGCGCCGATGTTGTTGGCGCTCGACGCCCGCCTGCGGCTGCGGCAGGGCGAAGAGGTGCGGGAGTTGCCGCTGGATTTGTTCTTCCATGCTTACCGCGCCACCGCGCTGCGTCCGGGTGAATTTATCGAGCAGATTATTATACCAAAAGTGACCGCGTCACATATTTATCGCGCCTATAAAGTCTCTAAACGGCGCGAAGACGATATCTCCGCGGTATTTGGCGCGTTTAATTGCGAGGTGCGCCAGGGGATTATCCAATCCGCCCGCCTGGCTTACGGCGGCATGGCGGCTATCCCCCTGCGGGCCGCGGGCGCCGAAGCGGCGTTGACCGGGCGGCCTTGGGGCGCCGAGACTTTCGAGCATGCCTGCCTGGCCCTGGCGACGGATTTCAGCCCCCTGGGCGATCTGCGCGCCAGCGCTCATTACCGGCTGCGAGTGGCCCAAAATCTTTTGCGCCGCTTTTATTTGGCATCCGCATTGCCGAACGAACGTTTGGAGGTCGGCCATTATGCCTGAACATGCGAAAACCCTATCGGAGGCGCAGCGTCAGCAGCGTTTTGACCGGCCGGCGGACGCCGTCGGCCAGCGGCTGCCCCATGAAAGCGCGGCGAAACATGTCAGCGGCGCGGCGCTTTATATTGACGATCGCCCCGAGTTGCCTAATCAATTGCATCTGGCGCCCCGGCTAAGCGATTACGCCCATGCCCGTATCACCCATATCGACGTCTCGCCGTGCTATTTGTTCGCGGGTGTGGAGCGGGTCATAACCTGGGAGGATGTGCCCGGCGAGCTGGATATCGGCCCGCTGGTAGCCGGGGACCCGCTACTGGCGCGGGAGGCGGTGGAATTTGTCGGTCAGGTCATCCTGGTGGTGGCGGCCAGGGACCCGCTTACCGCCCAGCGGGCGGCGGCGGCGGCCATTATTGACTATCAGCCGTTGCCGGCGATATTAACCATCGAAGACGCGCTTGAACAACGGCATTATGTGGATGCACCCCATTGCCACCGGCGCGGCGATCCCGACGGGACCCTGGCGGATGCGCCGCGTCGACTTCAGGGGCAATTGCGCATCGGCGGGCAAGAGCATTTTTACCTGGAATCCCAGGTAGCCTCAGTTATCCCCGGCGAAGACGGCGCCATGATGGTTTTCTCATCGACCCAGCACCCCACCGAAGTACAAAAACTGGTGGCATCGGTGCTGGGCATCGCCATGAAAGACGTTACGGTGGATATGCGCAGAATGGGCGGGGGATTCGGCGGCAAGGAGACTCAGGCCGCCGGCCCCGCCTGTTTATGCGCCCTGGCCGCGGCGCTCACCGGCAAGCCGGCCAAAATGCGCCTTAACCGCCGCGATGATATGTTGATGACCGGTAAGCGCCATCCCTTCCTGGTACGTTACGACGTAGGTTTTGACGCGCAAGGACTGATGCTCGCCCTGAAACTGGATCTGGCGGCCGACTGCGGCTATTCGGCGGATCTTTCCGCCTCCATCGTCGACCGCGCCATGTTCCACGCGGATAACGCCTATTACCTGGCCAATGTGTTGATTACCGGCTACCGCTGCCGGACCAATACCGCTTCGAATACGGCGTTTCGCGGTTTTGGCGGCCCCCAGGGCATGTTGGCCATCGAGCATATCATCGATCATATTGCGCGCGAGGTGGGCCGCGACGCGCTGGCGGTGCGTAAGCTCAATTACTACGGTAAAGACCAGCGCAATATCACCCATTACTACCAAACGGTGGAAGACAACCTGCTGGATGAACTTACCGCCGGGCTGGAACAATCCGCGCACTATGAAGCGCGGCGCCGGGAAATTATCGCGTTTAACGCCGCCAGTCCAATCCTGAAACGCGGCCTGGCGCTAACGCCGGTGAAGTTTGGCATTTCCTTTACCGCCAGCTTTCTTAACCAGGCCGGGGCCATGCTGCTGATGTATACGGACGGTACGCTGCAACTCAACCATGGCGGCACGGAAATGGGGCAGGGACTGCATACCAAAGTGCTGCAAGTGGTGGCACAGGTTCTGGGCGTCGATACCAGCCATATCCGTATTACCGCCACCGATACCGGCAAAATCCCCAATACGTCGCCAACCGCCGCCTCGTCCGGCGCCGATCTGAATGGCAAAGCCGCGCAGCATGCCGCCGAGACGCTTAAAGAACGCTTGGTGGCGATGCTATGCCGGGTCTATGACGCCGGCGCCGAACAGATTGCATTTGGCAACGGTTTAGTCAACGTGGCCGGGCGGCTGTTTACCTTGGCCGAAGTTGCGGAGCTGGCCCATTTTCAGCAGGTTTCGCTGGCAAGCCAGGGCTATTACGCCACGCCGACCATCCATTACGATCGCAGGCGGGCGTCCGGTCAGCCGTTCTACTATTTTGCCTATGGCGCGGCCTGCGCCGAGGTGGTGGTGGACACCCTGACCGGCGAATACCGGGTAATGCGTACCGATATCCTGCATGACGTCGGTAATTCCCTGAATCCGGCGATTGATATCGGCCAGGTGGAGGGCGGGTTTATCCAGGGCATGGGGTGGCTGACCAGCGAAGAGCTGGTTTGGGACTCCGATGGACGGCTGCTCACCGACGGGCCCGCCAGTTATAAAATTCCCGCTATCGGCGATGTGCCGCCGATATTTAACGTTCGCCTGCTGGAAAACCGGGCTAACCCGCAACAAACGGTGTTTCATTCCAAAGCGGTGGGCGAGCCGCCGTTTATGCTGGCGATTTCCGTATGGTGCGCCATCAAAGACGCGGTGGCCAGCCTCGGGAATGGCCGGCATCAGCCGTTCATGGATGCGCCGGCAACGCCGGAGCGGGTCTTGGCGGCGGTGGATGATATGCTGCTGTGGAATGCGGGTAATTGTGACGTTGTCACTAAAAATGACCAGTGCCATTCCGCCAGCACGCATAGCATCGTTACGATAAAGTGATACCTATTAAGTGAGGACGGCTTATGACCGATAACTGGATTAGTTCCCTCGCACAATTACAGGCCGCCCGCACGCCGTCAATATTAGTGACGGTGATAGATGAGCAAGGTTCCACACCGCGCGACCGCGGCACCAAAATGGTGGTGACCCGCGATCGGCAATTTTGCACCATCGGCGGCGGACACTTGGAGTTGGTCTGCACGCGGGTCGCCCGGGAAATGCTGGACGACCGCCGCGCCCAATGCCGCACCGAGCGATTTTCGCTGGGCGCGCGGTTAGGGCAGTGCTGCGGGGGCATGACTACGGTGCTATTTGAACCGATAAATCTGGCGCAGCCGCATATTGCCTTGTTCGGCGCCGGACACGTCGGCAAGGCGCTTATCGAGATCCTGGTGCATTTACCCGTGGATATCAGTTGGGTGGACGGCCGGGCCGATCAATTTCCGCAGCATATCGATCCACGGGTTAACGTGATTGTGGATGACCCTATGGACGCCTTGGGTGCCCTGGCTACCGACAGTTATTTTATCGTGATGACCCATGACCATCAGCTCGATTTTGCGCTGATAGAACGCATATTAAAGCGGGAGGATTACCGTTATTGCGGGCTAATCGGGTCACACACCAAACGGCGGCGTTTTAACTATCGGCTGACGGAAAGGGGACTAGGTGCCGACGCGTTGGCACGGTTACGTTGCCCCATTGGCCTGGAGATGGTAAAAGGCAAACTGCCGGTGGAAATCGCCGTGGCGATAGCGGGGGAAATCATCAGCGTTTACCATAGCGCGGAGCAGGGAATGGAAACGGCGCGCGGGGTGGATTATTTACCGGCGGCGGTGGAAAAAAGGGCCGGCTAAGCCGGCCCTTGAACTTGATGACAAAGCCATATTTGCGGGCATGATGGGCAAGATCGTAAAGACGCCGTAAATACCTCCCTGTAGGCTCGGGCGCGCCATCCCTGGCGCGCTACGCTTTACTCTTCTTACCCATCATGCCCACTTCGAGCTTATGCGCATATTTGTCAGCAGTCTGCTTATAAATTGCCGTTCTGGCCTTACAGGATTAGAAGTTGACCTTCACGCCCAAGGTGCCGATGGTTTGATGGAGGCCGCTGCCGCCGACTTGCTGCCCGACATTACCCCACAGGGACAGATGTTCATTCAACTGCCCCTCATGGCCGATTTTGATTTCACCGATATTACGGGTGCCGTCCTGGCTGAACCGCATATTATCCATACGTATCCCGTAGACTTGGGTATTATGTATCCAGTTTGTTTCCATATAAGGCTGGAACATCCGCTGTTTGCCTTGGTCAATGCTGGCGCAACCCTGGAGAAACAGCCGGGCACCCAGGCGTGTTTGGAGATTATTGTCGCCCATCATCGTCAATTTTTCGCCATTTTTCGTCGTTCGGTTGTGATCGTGCACCCCCATCCAGGTTAGCTGTACTTGAGGTTGTAGATAGGCACTGGCGCCTGCGCCAGTATGCAGTTTCCAGGTATAGCCGCTTTCCAAGGCCCCCACGAACCCTTCGGAACGATACGTATGCGCCAGCGATACGTCGGTTCTTTTGCCGTGACGTTTGGCGGCGACCCGGTTGCCGAACCAGTTGTAACTCAGCGATCCGTCAAGATAGAGCCCTTCGTGCTTGCTGTCATTACTGTGCCAGGTACCATAAATACCGGTTGAATAACCGTCGATCCCCCCTTTGGCTTCCAGCCCCGAAGCACCGACCCGGCTTTGGCTCTGGCTTTTCCCGGTGCCGAACATGACGCCAAAATGCAGGCCATCGGTGCCATTGCTGCTCCAGCCGATAATCTCGCCGCCGCCCTGTACCAACTGCGTGTTGGTGCGGGTGGCGATGCGGCCATCACCCACGCGCGCTTTATTGTGGCCGCCAACGACGCGCAGCCACATGGACGGATACGTTTCGTCATACGTGCCGGAGAGCGATGAAGGAAAGACCGGTTCACCGATACGATCGCGCATGCGGGTAGCAAACAGGGTATTGGCCGTGGCCAGATTGGCGGTATACACCCCCGTTTCTGGACGCATTTCAATGCCGGGCGCCGGCTTTGCGGCATCGATAGGGGATAAAGCAGGTTCAATTACCGGTTCCGGCTGCGGTTCGGACTCTGGCTCAGGCTCTGGCTCTGAATCAGGTTGCGGTTCCGGCTGTGGTTCCGACTGAGGTTCTGGCCGCGGCTCCGGCTGCGGTTCCGGTTGCGGCTCCGGCTGCGGCTCCGGCTGCGGTTCCGGCTGTGGTTCCGGCTGCGGCTCAGGCTGTGGTTCCGGTTGCGGTTCCGACTGTGGTTCCGGCTGCGGTTCCGGCTGCGGTTCCGGCTGCGGTTCCGGCTGCGGCTCAGGCTGTGGTTCCGGCTGTGGCTCAGGCTGTGGTTCCGGCTGCGGTTCTGGTTGCGGCTCAGGTTCCTGTACCAGCTCTGACCGATCGGTATTGATGATGACAGGAGCCGATTCGGCGGTTTTGTCGGCGGACGGCACGGCGGATTCAGAGGTATCAGCTACAGCCTGCGCGTCCGCGATTAATAGATCCAGCCCTTGCACTAGACGATCCGGTTCGGTTTCAGCGAAGGGGGCCGATGGGAGCGATGGGAGCGATGGGAGGGGTATTGATTCCAAGTCTAGGTTAATATCTTTATCATCATCCCGCACGCTGTAGGGCTGGATAATAGCCGCAGAGGCCAGGTGCTCACCATTCCCATCCAATTCCGTCTCAGCGGGGGCGCTGGGTTCGGTAAATCCGGCGGTGGCATCCGCTAGCCGCGAGCGGGCGCCAGGTATCTCCGGCGTCTGCACGGCATTGGTATTCTCGCTGTCCATGGCAATGGCCATGGCGCGGGGGGGTTTTGGCGGCGGCAGATTCCCGATCGCCGCGTTGACTTCACTATCCGCCGCTGGCTGCTGCGCAGATTGCACCGCGTTGGTCTGCGCAGCATCATTCATATCCAATGAATTGATTTCTGCAATAACCTCGTTGGTTTCATTATGCAATTTGCTGAAAAAAGGATCCTGGATAATATCTATCGGCGTGCTGGTACCCTGGAGCTCGCCTGCATAATTATCCAGATCTGAATCATCCACGCCGTCATCCGAGGTTAAAGCGGGGAAGCGTTCTGCGGAATGCGGCCCTGACATCGCGGGTGATAATCGGGGACTATTCAGTACAAGACTATCTAACACAAGACTGTCTAGTTCGCGGCCATCCGCCCCTATCGAGGACAGGAAACTTTCGTCGCTAGCGGGATAACCGGCGTCTAACTTTTCTGATGAAACATCGCTGCGCTGTTCAGTTGCCTGCGCTAGCGCCGCGACAACGGGCCGCTGCCATTCACCCGGCACCGGGCTTTGATTTTGATGTTGGCTTACCAATAACCACTCATTCTTTTGCTGCTGCAAAGAATAGTCATAATCGGCTAAATCAAATTTGCTGTCGAATTTAAAAAAATCGGTATCGGATTGATCGATGTCTCTGACCTGGACCAAGGGAA
This sequence comes from Enterobacterales bacterium, assembly GCA_015654925.1. Lineage (GTDB taxonomy): Bacteria > Pseudomonadota > Gammaproteobacteria > Enterobacterales > Enterobacteriaceae > Acerihabitans. The sequence goes on from JAATFX010000020.1 coordinate 40,514, forward strand.
TGCCATGCTTGGTCAGGCCGCCCTTACCCTTAATATTATTAACGATAAGCGCACTGGTCCCCTGCGTTTTGCCATTGATGATTAATGTATCGGTTTTTGATTTATCATCATTTACTTTCGTATTTAAATAAACAGCGGAATGCTCATGACCCTGAAAATCGCCATTAATACTCAATACATGTCGGGTCTTGTTCGCCTTGCTATCCAATTGCGCCAAGGCTTCCAGGCCCCCGGATTGGCTAATAGAGGTATAATCGGCGCTTCCCCCAACATATATCTGGCCTGCATTATCGACGTTAGCGTTAATTACCCCAGAACCACCAATGGCGGCGCCTTGGCGAATAATGAATTTTTTCGCATGCAGTCTGGCCGTTTTATCCAGTTTCGCATATCCTTCTTCAATTATTATGCTATCCAGTTCACGCTTATCAGACGCCGCGTTTTTTATAATTAAATCACCGGGGCCGGATTTGATTATCACCCTGACGTCTTTATTTTTAGTATCTTTGAAGAATGTTTTTAAATCGAATTCACGCGATGTCCCCTCTGTTTCACAGGGTATTTTATGAACGAAACGATCGCTGCGCGCGTGGTCGGCTGATTGCCAATTCCAATCTGTTTTAGCTGTCTTTTCATTGAGGTAGGACGTACGTACAGGGTCTGAATAACGACTGGCGGAGGACGAGGTAACAGCACTCGCGGAGGGCCGGAATGCGGCGGGCTTTTGCTTGGCATCCCTGATTTCCGCGGTATCACCCGCATAAGCCTGCGCTATTCCTCCAACCAGAGTAATAACACCGGCAAATGTTTTACTTAATTTTTTCATGGTTATCTACGTTTACTCAATTTTGATTATAAATAAAAATCGTGCATTGTTTAATCATCCATTAGTCACAGGATGCATTAGCGTTGGGTATTCTAGCCAGTCAAAAATAAAAAACAGCTTAAACCCCTGGCTTGTTTAGTCGGCATTGTAGTATTCAGCTGATTATTATTAATTGAACGCCTCGGCTCATTCAAAATAAAATACTAAACCTTAAACAACAAAGTAATTAAAACACCTTTCGACATTAGCTATTCCAGTAACGATAAAGGGTTATAATCCTAAGCATAAAAGGTTTTTTGACACCGATTCGCTAATTATCGGACAGGATGTACGTGGAATTAATGATTGAACAGATTAGAAATGAGATCTCGATTGCAGAATTAGGCAATAATCAGACAAAAATTGTCTACCGTTTAATCATGATTTACGGTCATAGTGGAAAGCCTTATCCAGAAAACAGGGCCGAAAATATCCTGTTTTTACATTAAAAACTTAATCCGGAGCTTGTCGTATGTCTAAAGCCAAAGGTTACGCCGCGCTAAGCGCGAAAGCCCCATTAACGCCATACTCATTTGAGCGCCGCGCCCCCAATCATGACGATGTCGTCATAAAAATCGCCTATTGCGGCGTTTGCCATTCCGATATCCATCAGGCCAGGGACGAGTGGGGCGGCGCAATCTATCCCATGGTACCGGGACATGAAATCGTCGGCGAAGTGACCGCCAAGGGCGACGGCGTCACTAAATTCAACATTGGCGATCGGGTCGGCGTAGGTTGTTTTGTCGATTCCTGCGCACATTGCGCCGAACGCGATGTTGATCTGGAACAGTACCTCGACGGCCTGGTATTGACCTATAACAGCACGGAACGCGACGGAAAAACCCCGACCATGGGCGGATACTCCGACCACATCGTCGTAAAAGAGGGCTACGTGTTATCGATTCCCGACAATTTGCCCCTCGATGCCGCTGCCCCCTTGCTGTGTGCCGGCATTACCCTTTATTCGCCCCTGCGTCATTGGCAGGCGGGACCGGGGAAAAAAGTCGCCATCATCGGCCTGGGCGGCCTTGGTCATATGGGCGTCAAGCTGGGCCGCGCCATGGGCGCCGAAATTACCGTACTCAGCCAAAGTTTATCCAAGAAAGAAGACGGGCTACGCCTGGGAGCGGAACACTATTACGCCACCCGGGACCCGGACACATTCGAGCAGTTGAAAAATAACTTTGATCTGATTATTTGTACCGTCGGTGCGGAAATCGATTGGGGCGCTTATCTTTCCTTGTTGAAGATAGACGGCGCCATGGTCTTGGTCGGTATTCCGGAAAACAAGGTTCCCTTGCATGCCGCGGCGCTGATCGGCGGACGCCGCAGCCTGGCGGGTTCAGGTATCGGATCTATCAAAGAGACCCAGGAAATGTTGGATTTCTGCGGCCAGCATAATATTGTCTCCGATATAGAGATGATTAATATCGGGCAGATTAACGACGCCTACGAACGGGTGGTTAAAAGCGACGTGCGCTACCGCTTCGTGATTGATATGGCCTCCCTGGAACAGCTCTAATCAACGATAAGCCCTCTAAAACCCCAATATGCCTATATGGTGTGTTGGGGTTTATTCCATCATCGCCAAGAGCATTATCTATCCTGAACAACGCTAAATACCGCGCCGGCAAAAGCTGAGTTTTACCTCAACGCGTGCTAGCATCAATATTTACGCAGCTTCGTTTACGGACAGGAGTCGGCTTATGAGCACGCATCAAAATCCATTTTATCAGGCCAGTCCGCTGCCTTTCCAAGCGCCGCCTTTCGACGCGATCCAAGAAAGCGACTACGTGCCGGCAATTGAACGCGGCATACAGGCATACCTGGCGGAAGTTGATGTCATCGCCAGTCAAAATGATGCGCCCACCTTTGAAAATACCTATCTCGCATTGGAGAAATCCGGCGCGCTGTTAAAGCGGGTCATGAGCGTATTTGGCGCCATGACGTCGGCCAATACCAGCGATACGCTGCAGCGGATAGATGAACAGCAATCGCCGAAGCTGGCGCAGATGAATGATGCCATTAAACTTAACGGTACCCTGTTTGCCCGCTTGCAGCAGGTCTACGATCGGCGCATGTCCGCGGCGCTTGATGCTGAATCAAAGCGCCTGATAGAAGTGACTTACCAGGAGTTTGTGCTGGCCGGCGCGAAACTCTCCGATGAAGAAAAACGGCGGCTTTCCCTGCTCAATCAGGAGGCGGCCACGTTAAGCACGCGTTTTTCCCGCTTATTGCTTGAGGCCAACCGGCAAGGAGCGCTGCTGATAACCGATCCGGCGCAGTTGGCTGGATTATCCGAATCGGAAATAACCGCGGCCCGTCAGGCGGCCGCGGATCGCGAGCTGCGGGAAGGATGGCTGTTGGTGTTGCAAAACACCACCCAGCAACCGCAATTACAATCACTGACGCAGCGCGCAACCCGGCAGGCGCTGTTTAACGCCGCAATCGGACGGGCGGAGCGGGCGGATGCCAACGATACCCGCGGGATCATCGCACGTCTGGCAAAAATCCGCGCCGAACAGGCCGGTTTGCTGGGATTTGCCGATTATGCCACCTGGGCGCTGCAAAACCAGATGGCAAAAGCGCCCGCGGCGGCGCTGGAGTTTATGGCCCATATCGTCCCTGCGGCCACCGCCCGCGCCCGGCGGGAGGCCGCCGATATCCAGGCCCTGATAGACCAGCAACCGGATGGATTTACCCTGGCGGCGTGGGATTGGCAGTTTTATGCGGATCGGGTACGGAAAATAAAATACGACCTGAACGATGCGCAAGTCAGGCCTTATTTCGCCCTGAACCGGGTTTTGGAACAGGGGGTTTTTTACGCGGCCGGGCTGCTGTATGGCATTACCTTTACGCCACGATCCGATATCCCGGTTTATCATCCCGATGTCAGCGTATATGAAATATTCGATCAAGACGGAATTTCCCTGGCATTATTTTATGCCGATTTTTTCCAGCGGGATAATAAAGGCGGCGGGGCATGGATGGGCAACTTCGTTGAACAATCCACGCTGCTTGACACCCGGCCGGTCATTTATAATGTCGCTAATTTCGCCAAGCCCGCGGCGGGACAGCCGGCATTGCTAGCGTGGGATGATGTCGTTACGTTATTCCATGAATTCGGCCATACCCTGCATGGCTTGTTCGCCAACCAGCGCTACCCGAGCCTGTCGGGCACCGCGACCCCGCGGGATTTTGTGGAATTTCCCTCTCAATTCAACGAACATTGGGCGGACGAACCGCGCATATTCGCCAATTATGCCCGGCATTATCAAACCGGCGAGCCCATGCCGCCAGAACTCATCGGTAAAATAGAGAAAGCCTCACGGTTTAATAAAGGCTACGACATGACCGAACTGCTGGCGGCGGCATTACTGGATATGCGCTGGCATACGCTGGACGCGGGACAACCTGAACAGCCGGTGGCCGAGTTCGAGGCCGCGGCGCTGGCTCGGGATAAGGTGGATTTGGCATTCGTGCCCCCGCGTTATCGTTCCAGTTATTTTCAGCATATTTGGGGCGGCGGTTACGCAGCCGGCTATTACGCCTATCTATGGACGGAAATGCTGGCCGATGATGCATATGAGGCGTTCAGGGAGCGGGGCGGGTTAACCGCTGAAAACGGCCAACGCTTTCGGGATATGATCCTATCAAAGGGGAATATCCAGGACCTGGAGCAATTATATCGTGACTGGCGCGGCAAAGACCCCAGCATCGAACCCATGTTGGTCAACCGCGGTTTGCAGGACGAGTAACGATCCAATCAGGAGCGGGGTAATCCTCGCTCTGATTGATTAACCTTTATTTAGCGTTTACCGCGGGAATGCATATGGGCAGACCATTCGTAAGTCGCTGAAATATCTGGTTTAAGTTTCTTCTGTCTCTTTTGGGTTCTTACCTGTTTAGCGATGATTTCGCGTTCTTCCATCAATTTGGCAATGTAATCATCTTTGATGTGGTTATTTTCAGAGTTGGTGAGAGGACGTCCTTGCGCTTTTCTTGCCTGATCGAGAAGCGTCTTGAGTTGGCGTTGTTCGCTTTCCGTCATGTCTTGCTGCGTCAGCTTGGGAATGAGCATAAATGTCGGCCTGAAAATGGAAAGGACTACCATTGTAAAGGAAAGTGGGCTGCGTCTCAGTAAAAAACTCATGTTACTGCTAAAACTTACCGTATTATCGCGGGAAATTGCAATATCGACCATCACACCGCTGAAAATATTATCGCTTTATACCAAAAGAACGCCAATGTCCGTGAGGCTTCCCGCAGGAAACTCTCTGTACGATCGGCAAGAGCTGGATAAATTGCTCGAATAACCCAGGCGGGGCGCCGACAATTGTAAAGACGAAGGCGTTGTTAAACCCAATCTGCACGGGTCCAGTAGCTACAATTTGCCAGATTTCACGTAGCGCGATCACATTTACCGGACGCGCAGGCTCGCGCCGCGCTGCCAATGGCGTTGAAGAGGTTATCCGCCCGGGTCGCAAACGAAGGTTGGTTATTATCATCCAGGAGATAATATGAGATCACGCCCAGCAGCCAGACTTTTGGTTATCGATCCTGCAGGACACGTTTTGCTGTTTAAGTTTACGCATCGCTCGGACGCGCTGGCGGGCAAATCATACTGGGCAACACCAGGCGGCGGTGTCGAGCGAGGTGAATCGTTCGAGCAAGCGGCCATCAGAGAACTGCGGGAAGAAACAGGAATTATACGCAGTGAAGCTGGCCAGTGCGTAGCACAAAGAAATTTCGAGATGAAATTGCCGAACGGCGAGATGGTGGAAGCACAGGAGAAGTTTTACGTAGTGCGAGTGACTAATCATGAGATCGGTAAAGAGAGCTGGAGCAGTAATGAAAAGAACGTTATCAGCGAGCACCACTGGTGGAATGTCGAAGAACTGACAACCACGAACGACGTTGTTTATCCGCAGAACATTATAGATATGTTAGAGTCGGTTTGGATTCCACGTATCTTCACCTAGGTGCGTATAATGTATATTATGTTAAATTGACTATAAGGCTCCCATCGCATTGGCTCCGACATAGGTCAGTCGTTCCAGTGGACCGATTCGTGCGGCATTGAGACCCCGGCGCTTAAATAATCGATCCATCAGAAGCATGCCCCACCCATCCGGAAGCGAATCATACACTGGACCTGGCAGCCCTAGCTGATGCGCAGGAAAGTCTCTTCGCAGCTATGCAGCGCTACGCTTTCGCCAGTGGCCAGGGCGCCCGCATCGTTGCCATTAACGGTAACTCGGAGGAATCTGCTGCCCGCCGGTTGGACATTCAACCCTGGGAGCTGTGCCGCCATCGCCGGCGGAGTGGACCTTCCACGGTATCTCGCGGAAGGTCCGGCCATGATCAGATCAATTCGCCCAGGTCAGCGGCGTTGAAATCCAGCAATGCGCCTTGTTCGCCGTGACGGATTTTAGTGACCCAATTCGGGTCGGTCAGCAAGGCGCGGCCAACGGCAATCAGGTCGAATTCGTTACGCTCCAGCCGCTGGATCAGGTTATCCAGACTGGCGGGTTTTGAGCCCTCGCCGACAAAAGACCCCATGAAGTCGCCGGAAAGTCCTACCGACCCCACGCTAATGGTCGCAGCGCCGGTCAGCTTCTTCGCCCAGCCAGCGAAGTTCAACCCGCCCTCTCCGTCAAGCTCGGGGAATTCCGGCTCCCAGAACCGCCGTTGCGAACAATGCAAAATATCCACCCCGGCCTCGACCAGGGGCACAAGCCAGTCGCTCATCTCATCGGGCGATGGAGCAAGCTTCACCGCGAAGTCCTGTTGTTTCCATTGGCTGACGCGCAGGATGAGCGGGAAGTCGGGACCGACCGCCTCGCGCATGCTCTTGACAACTTCGGCCGCGAAGCGGGCACGCTGCTTCAATGTGGCGCCGCCGTATCGATCGGTGCGCTGGTTAGTACCGGCCCAGAAAAATTGGTCGATCAGATAACCATGCGCACCGTGAATTTCAGCGACATCAAAGCCCAGCCGTTTGGCATTGGCCGCCGCGCTGGCGAAAGCGGCGATCGTGTCGGCGATGGCCTCTTCACTCATGGCCTCACCGCGAGGCTGGCCTGGCGCAATCAGTCCGGATGGACTCTCGACCGGCGCGGCAGGCACCCACTCGGTCATAAAACTAGCCACTGAATCGGTGTGCCAGAGTTGCGGACCCATCTTGCCGCCGGCGGCGTGAACGGCATCAATGACCCGTTTCCAGCCCGCTAGTGCGGCATCGCCATGAAATAAGGGGATATTTTCGTCGTTTCTGGAGGCGGGACGGTCGATGACCGTGCCTTCGGACAGGATCAAGCCAACTTCGCCCGCCGCCCGCCGTTGATAATACGCCGCAATATTTTCGCCCGGAATGCCGCCTGGCGCGAAGCTACGCGTCATGGGAGCCATAACGATGCGATTTTTCAACGACAGGTTATTTAAATGAAAGGGCTGAAATAAGGCATCTACATTGGATGTGGTCACAGTATGGTTTTCCAGTTTGGGTCGATGAATCCATAGTATACTTTGTATACCTGGTGTCAATCAGGAACTCCAAGGATACCAGGTAACCACGAGGGAACCACGAAATCAAAGCAGTACAGACTGCCAACGGCCAACTGCCCGCATCCCCTTCTAGCGTCTAAAAATGCTCCATGACCCGCTGTCTCCGGAGTGGCCTCTGGAGACAGCGGGATGCGGTGGCTTTAGTCGGCGGGTGGTTTAATTAAGCTGATAATCAAGCGTTATATCGGCTTTCAACAATTGCGATACCGGGCACCCGGCTTTCGCTTTTTGAATAATTTTATCGAATACCGCATCATCAACACCCGGCAATTTCACCGTGCTGTTCAGCGCAATTTTGGTGATGGCAAATCCGCCTTCGACTTTATCCAGCGAGACATCCGCGATGGTGTCAATGCTTTCAGGCGTAAAGCCTTCCTCGCCCAGCATCAGAGAGAGAGCCATAGAGAAACAGGCGGCATGGGCCGCGCCAATCAATTCTTCCGGATTGGTGCCCGCTGCGCCTTCAAAACGGGTATTGAAACCGTAGGGTTGCTGTTGCAGCGCGCCGCTCTCAGTCGAGACCGTACCTTTGCCGCGTTTAATATCGCCTTCCCAATGGGCCTGCCCTTTCTTATGAATGGTCATGTTTTTTCTCCTTAATTACCAGAATAAGTCATAAGTATAGAAGATCGTGCCGATTCTGCCTGTCAGCGGCGAACTCCCTTGATGCCGCGGTCCTGGCGGATTCGGTATCAAAACGGCGGCCGGAGGCGATAATAAAATTGCTGACAGGTATTTGTGATATTTACTGGAAGTAACGTTATGAAATGTCCGCTCACAAGGGGCTGCGCTATGCGCTGGAACTGCAAATTCCGCCGATTAAATTAAGTCTTTTATAGCTGATGATTAACTTTATAAGTATTATGAGAATAACAAAAACCAATTTTTTGTTCTCTAAGTCGTTTAAAATGTTATGCGCTTTTACATTCATGCTATATACTTTTGGGTATTATTAAATGCACGTCTTAATCTAATATAACAGGCAGGGTCCCCAATGTCAGAAATGCTTAAATCACTGAACAATATTCGTACGTTGCGGGCGCAAGCCCGTGAGCTGGAACTTTCAACGTTAGAAGAAATTCTGGAAAAGCTTACGGCAATTACTGAAGACCGCCGTACGGAAGAAGCGGCTTTTCGCGCTGAAAACGAAGGCCGTTTGGCTAAACTTGAAAAGTATCGCCAGCAGTTGCAGGAAGATGGAATTGACCCGTCTGAACTGCTTGCCAGCGTAGTTGCCACTAAGGCTAAAAAAGCGCGCGATCCGCGCCCTGCCAAATATAAATACACGGATGAATTTGGCGAGTCAAAAACCTGGACCGGCCAGGGCCGTACGCCAAAAGCAATGAAAGCATTGCTTGATAGCGGTAAATCTCTGGAAGATTTCGCGGTCTGATCCAGCCAAGCAATATAGCCGTTCTCTTATCGGCTATATTGTTGCTTCTTGGTGGAATACCAGCAGATTGCACCGCGTCGGCAATTAGAGCACAATGGTTACTATTTAGATCCGTTAGTAACACAACTCATTGATGCACCGCAATATAACGCTCATACTTCGCCGGTTTTAATTTACTGATATCCACCAATACCAGCCCGTCGATACAGTGGTTAAACGCCGGATCGCTGCCAAAATCAATAAATTGCACGCCGCCCCGTTCACACAGTTCAGAATATTGCTTATAGAGCGGTGGAATGCTGCAACCAAAATTTGCCAGCAGACGTTTCAGGCGGATTAAATCCTCTTTATAATTATCCCCGGAAAACTGCGCCAGCACGTTGGGCAATGAGGCTGGATAAGGGCGGCGAGATGTCGCCAGCGGTAAGGTTGGCGCAAAATATAGCCGATAAAATGCGACCAGCAAATCCCTCGCCGCCATTGGCAGCGCGCCGGAAATAGACACGGGCCCGAATAAATACCGGGTCTGCGGATATTTTGCCAGATAGGCGCCAATCCCCAGCCATAAATAATCCAGCCCGCGTTTACCCCAATAGGTCGGCTGAATAAAACTGCGGCCCAGCTCAATCCCCTGCCCAAAATAGCATCCATCTGCTGTCCATAATGGAATAAGCTTTGGCTGTAAATACTGTCCTGCCTGTGGCAACCGGCATGCCCGGCGGTGGGAAATATGAGATGATAATAACTGTCATCGTAACCATCCAGGTCGCGGCGGCCGCCGCTGCCTTCGCCCACGGCGCGAAATGCGATTTCACGCAGCCGGCCGAGTTCCCGCAGGATCGGCACATGCCGCCATGCGCAAAAACCCCGGATGCCAGCGGCCGTCCCGGATGCCTTTGGCGCTTAAGCGCGAGACTTCACCCGCAGGAAACACGATCAAGACCCCTTGATTTTCCAACTGCTCCTGCATTAATGCCACCTGCGAACGGCGGGTACGATTGCCCATATTATCCACCGGCAGCATCAAGGTGTTCAGGGATTTAACCTGCGACAGCAAGCGGTTCGCCACCACTTTGACGTCAGAGCGCACGGAACCTACCGCGTGCAGTAACGCCAGCCCGTCCAGGGTGCCAATCGGATGGTTGGCCACCACCACCACCGGGCCGTGACTGGGGATTTGTTCCAGGTCACGCTCGGTCAGCTCGCAGCCGTACGTCAAAATAGTCGAGTACCTGTTCGACCATATCCATGCCTTTAAGATGCCGGTTTTCCTCTCCCAGCCGGCGAAACTCTTTCTCGCGAAAAAGCAGTTTTAAGATGCTGAGCTGCCACGGGGGTGTTTTACGCTGCGGGTGAAGCTCCTGAAGTACGGTATCCATACTGAACATAGGATGTCCTCCGGTTTTAATTACCCAGGCCTTAAGCAGTGCGTGTGACGGCGAGATGGCGGAAAAATGTCGGGCAAATGAAAAAAGCGGAACATTATCCAGGCGTACAGGGGGTTACCAGATATCAGGTATAGGTATCAGGGTAGAGAATTGGCAGTTACGGCGGTTTTACGCAACAAGTAAAGGATGGAGAACCTCTGTTGCCGGACATACAACCGGGCCTTGGCGCTATTTTGTATGTCCAGCTACGATTCTATCTGTTCCAGCCCCATCCGGGGCCTGGCAATGGCCGTGATATTTACCGATTAAGACTGGCGCCGCCGCCCTTCTTCATCACTGAACGAATATCGGACTCTTGCACCAGGTTTAAATCGCCGGTGATAGTCAGTTTTAAGACGCTGGCGGCAATGGCAAAGTCAATCCACTCCTGGGCTTGCGCTTTATGCAGCAGGCTGTGCATTAAACCGGCGCCAAAAGCATCTCCGGCGGCGACGCCTTCCATTACATGCATCTGGTAGCGGGCAGATTCATAAAACTTACCGTCTTTTAGCAACAATCCCATCCATTCGCTTTCCTCTACGGAGCGAATATTTCGTAAGACGCTGGCCACCACTTTACAATTCGGATATTTTTTGGTTACCGCCAGCATGCCTTCTTTAAATGACGTTATCTGGTCGATACCGCGGGACATATCGCCGTCGAAGGCTTTAATGCCGAGCGTAGCTTCAAAATCTTCGTCATTGGCAATACAGATCGTGACATAGTTCATTAATTTAGACATGACGCCCTGGGCTTTTTCAGGCGACCACATCTTGCCGCGGTAATTCATATCGCAAACTACTGGGATATTATGCGCCTGGCAATAGACACACGCGGCGGTGACGACCTGTTCCAATTCGTCAGAAATGGCCGGCGTAATGCCGGAGAAATAGAAATAATCAATCTCCTTCAAAAGGCCTTCCCAATGGAATTCCGTTTGTTTCGCTTCGGCAAAGGCGCTGCCCGCCCGATCGTAGACAACATTGGTGGAGCGTACGCTGGCGCCTTTTTCAAGGAAATAAATTCCCAGACGGTTGCCGCCGCGCAAAATTTTCGTGGTGTCTACGCCATATTTACGTAAAGTCGACAGCGCGGTTTCCCCGAGCAAATTGGCCGGCAGCTTACTTAAATAAGCCACGTCATTGCCCAGCAGCGCCAGCGATACGGCGACGTTGGCTTCGGCGCCGCCATAGGTTGCTTCAAAAACATCTGACTGCATAATGCGATTGTTGGCGAGCGGCTTCAACCGGAGCATCATTTCTCCAAACGTTAATACTTTCATTTTTTACCCTATCTCCAAGCCATTTCGTGAAAAATTCATGCGTATGGTTCTACTTTTCTATAGCAACCATCAAGCGGTTTCTATGCGTCCGCTTATATTAGCGGCTTTCTGGCCGCCGTATTCATGCATTGTCTGCCATTTTGACAGGAAAACCATGCGTCACGCTTATTGAAATGAAATAGAAAGGGGAAGCGGCGCAACAATTCGCGCCGCTGTTACTCATTTAATGGAGGGGAATTGCCCTACCTGCTGGAAAAAACCGAACCAGTCTTCCTGATGCCAGGTACGTTTGATACGGTCCCCCTCCATTTCATGGAACTCATGAATACTGAAATTCACCGGTATGCCCGTACCCGGAATACCAAAAATTTCGCCCCGGTGGGTACCGGTAATTTCTGCCCGTACCGCAATTCTGCCGGGGACCTGGAGGAGGTCATGGATAACGATTTTTATATCGGGTAAGACGGTAATAAAGCCGGCTACCAATGGTTTCATTCCCTTCACTCCAGGCGCTTGCCCCGGCGCCGGCGGAATGTCTTCCCAATCCGCGGTCAGCACGTTATCCAGCAGATCCGGGTTTTTATCATTAAATGCCCGATACAGGGTGTTTACAGCCAGGCGCTGCGCCGCCAGGAGGCATTCTGTTGGATCGTCGTTTTGTACAGTGGTCATGATGGTCTCTTTCAGATGAATAAGGATGATGCTTGCATCCTGAATGATTCTTCTATATTTGTATAACAAATAAACGATATACGGGATTATTTGTTTCATGAATTTTCATGGTATCGACCTCAATCTGCTCGCCGCCTTCGATGCGTTAATGAACGAACGTAATGTGACCCGTGCCGCGGCGTTGGTGGGGGTCAGTCAACCGGCGATGAGTTCCGCCCTGGCAAGATTGCGCGTACATTTTAGCGACCGCCTGTTTGTCAGGAGCGCCGGGGGGCTATTGCCCACGCCAAAAGCCAGGGATATCGCGCAACCCATTGCCCGCGCGCTGCGAAGTATGGAACTTGTCCTGGTTGAAGAGAGAACCTTCCAGCCAGAGGAGGAAATTATCTCGTTTACGCTCGGGGTTTCAGATTATCCGGCTTTTATGCTGCTGCCCGCTTTGGCGCGTTATATCGCTATCCAGGCACCCGGGGTCACGCTTCATCTCCACGCCTTTACCGCCCGCGACAGCGCGATTGATCTTCTTGATGCAGGCACCATTGATGCGGCAATCGGCGTTCCATCCACCGCTATTGAAAGCCGCATCCTCAGTTGCCCGCTGCTGATGGATGAGTTCGTTACTCTCGTGCGGCATGACCATCCGGTAGTGGCGCAGGGTATGGACCTAAATACTTTCCTGGCGTTAAAACACGTTCTGGTTTCCCCGGAGGGAGACCGATACGGGCTGGTCGATCAGGCCCTTGCCCGATCGGGCCACTCGCGTCAACTGGCCCTTACTTTGTCGCAGATGTTTGCGGTGCCGGCCATTATTGCCGGGAGCGATTTTACCGCTACGCTGATGAAACGCGTGGTGTTATTGTCGTCCGTCCGTGACCGGTTGGTTTTTTTCCCGCCGCCGGTGACGCTCACGTCAATTCAATTTGATTTAATGTGGCACCGCAGGAATGACCATAGTTCGTCGCAAAAGTGGCTGCGCGACGTTATCACCACTCTCGCCAAGGGGCTGGCATGAGACGTGGGCGATTCCTGCCGGCGGATAACCCATGAATAATCGCCAGTTATACCCTCTGTTTAAGCGTTTGATTTGCCACCGGGCGCATTAAAGTATACGCAGTCGCAGATAACACATTATTTTCTGCCTGGGATATTGATGACAAAGGGTGCCTTTGGCGTGGCGAAATCTTTTTTACGAAGCGGCAGTTTGGATGATATTTTTGCGTTGGGTGAAAATGGCCAGCCGGTCTATGCCTCGGCGCTGCAAATCAGGGAAACCTTGCGCCTGAGGCGACAGCGGCAGATCGCCGAGTGCCTGGCCATTCCCCAGCCCAACGAGGCCGGCGACCGTATTGATTGGTACTCTCCCATCGAGGGCAAGGTAACCTCCTGGGCCATGGCCAGCCTCGCCCAGCGCACATCGGCGCTGCGCCAGTTGCAACTATGCCAGGCAGCCGCGGCCGAGCTTGGCCAACGGGCGCAAAATGCCGAAAAAAACGCCAGGCGGTTATTTGGCGCGTTGTTGGCAAAAACTATCCGATTCCCCGATCAGAATTATGTTTATCTGGTGGGCGGCAAACCGGTGATCACCTTTTGGGGCTTTGTCAGCCCGGAACATAAAACCGACGCTGATGCCCTGGCGTGTTTGCAACTGATGGCGGATGAAGCCGGTGAGGACGAGCGGTTCACCGCCCTGCCCGCCGATGGCGATCCGTCCGCGTCGTCCGTCAATCTCACCGCCACACCGCCTATTCCGGATACTGTCCTGGATCTGGCGCCGGAATCGCCGGCGCAGGCGCGGGCCTTGCCCGCCGCCGGCATAACCGGGCGCCGGCGCTGGCGGCACACGGTCTGGCTCGCGGGCATTTTGCTGTTGTTGTTTCTCGCGCTGCAAATCCGCGATTGGGTGACGGGTATGACAGCTTCCCCCGTCGCGCCGTTGAAGGCGTTAACCCAGAGAGAACCGGCCTCGCCCGCCATTGCGCGGGATGATAGCTCCCAGACTGATAGCGCCGCAGCCCCGGTAACGGCGGCCAAACGCAATCCGCCGGGCGCCAACAGGCCGTCCGCCGCGCTGGTCCCTGCGCCATCCGCGATGCCATTACCGGCTGCGGCGGCCCAGCCGGTGCCAGCGGATTTGCCTACCGCACGGCCGGTTTCCGTCGCGCCGGCCGCGGCGGTAAATCAGATGGCTGCGGGCAATAGCGCACCAGCTTCTCCCGCCATAACCGCCGCGTCTGCGGGTGAAACGCGCAACGCCGGCGCCGGCGACGCGCCGGCGGCAACCCCGCCCGCCCCGGCCGTCGCCGGCGCGTCCGCCGGTAAAAATGCCCTGTCGCTTTCCGCCGAGGCGGTAAAACAGGGTTCGACGAATTTTCTCAACGGCAACTGGCGCGCCATCCCAGAGATTAAAGACCCGCTCACCGGTAAGCCGCCGAGCCTGCGATACCAGCTTAATCATGGCCAGGGCACGGTGAAAATCACCTATGGCGATGGGATAACGTGCCGGGCATCCGCCAGCGCGGGACTGATGAAATCGGGCAACCTGGTGATCAACAGCCGCAACAAGGCCCGGTGCAGCGATGGTTCCCGCTATCAAATGCCGGAAATCGTCTGTAAACAGGGCGCCAACGGCACGGCTGAATGCCAGGGCCGTTATAACGCCGCTACGGCGTTTCCCATGACCATTAAGCGCGAGAAAGAGTAATTTATGCTGGCCACCATAACGGATTATAAACAAAGAATAACGCTGATTCAGGATAGCGGCATCCAATTGCTGGATTTTGCCTTAAGGCCGGTGATGGACCAGCAATTGCCCGGTAAGTTTGTGCGCCAAAGCGCTAATGGCCCGCTGCTGCGCCTGGATTACCATGCGCTTAACGGTAAATATTCGGTACCGGTACCGGCGGGAAAACCGCAAGAAGTGGTTAAACCGGAATACAGCTTTCCGTTGGAGCAGTCGCTGCGGCTGCTGGATAAAGTCTGGCTGCCGCTGCCTTTTTTCCGTTTTAATCCGCCGCGGGTATTTACCGGCGGGCCTGATAACTGGGCGCGAATACAGGTATTAGCCCTGGCGGCGCCGGATCAAAACGGCGCCACCCATCGGATCTGCCTCGCCTTTGATACCAAGGTGTATCCGGCGGGCCATGATAATGAATCCCTGGCGCCCAATACCAATGACGGTAAAACCGGCGTAGGCTTTGCCCTGGCGCACCGCAGCGACGAACTGGGGCAATTCCTGGATTTGACCTGGGTGGACGGCTGGCTGCGGGAGGTGTTTACCCAGCAGGCGGGCAGCCTTGAGCAGCGTCCCGAACGGGAAATCGCCGCCGCGCTCAGGACCTTCGAATATCAGGCGCACTATCTGAATTTATTGGACATGCTGGGAACTCAGCTGTGCGTGCCCGAGGTCAAAATTGTCGCCGGCACCCTGCAAGAGCCGGCAATTAACGTGGATCTGATCCTGGATGTCGGCAACTCCCATACCTGCGGCATTTTGATTGAAGACCATGCGGATGAAACCAACGGTTTGCAACAAACCTATGAACTGCACATCCGCGATCTGAGCCGGCCCCAGTATCTCTATAACGAGCTGTTTGAAAGCCGGGTGGAATTTGCCGAGGCGCGCTTTGGCAAACAGAATTTTTCCGTGGAAAGCGGACGTGATGACGCTTTTCTCTGGCCCTCGATTATCCGCGTTGGCCGGGAAGCCGGGCGCATGGCCGCCGAACGCCGGGGAATCGAAGGCGCCACCGGCATTTCCAGTCCGCGTCGCTATCTGTGGGACGCGGAAAGTTATGCTCCTGGCTGGCGTTTCTGCCGCCAGGGGGGCAACGGCGACAACGAGCCACAGGCCATCGCGGCGCCGCTGATCCATTTGCTTAATGATGACGGACAGCCGCTGTCCGGCCTACCCCTGGATGAGCGCATGCCGGTGTTTTGCGCCCATTACAGCCGCAGTTCGGTGATGACGTTTATGCTGTCCGAGCTGCTGGCGCAGGCGCTGATGCAAATAAACAGCGTGGCGCAGCGGTTAAAAATGGTGCGCCCTTCGGCACCGCGCCAATTGCGCACCATTGTCCTGACCCTGCCCTCGGCGATGTCCAAGCCCGAGCGCGCCATTTTCCTGCAACGCATGCAGGAAGCCCTCGGCCTGGTTTGGAAGGCTATGGGCTGGCATCCGGCGGATGATGATTTCACTTCGGCCTCGGACCGGGCTAAAAGCCTGGTGCCGGTGCCTGACGTGCAGATGGAATGGGACGAAGCCACCTGCGGCCAGATGGTCTATTTGTATAACGAAACCCAGCTCAACTTCGGCGGGCGTACCGAAGCCTTTTTCGCCGGCATGGCCAGGCCGGATAAAACGCCTACGGCGCAGGAACCCGCCGGTAAAAGCCTGCGCATCGCGTCGATTGATATTGGCGGCGGCACCACCGATTTGGCGATCACCCAATACCGGCTGGATGACGGCGTCGGTAACCAGGTGAAAATTACGCCGCGCTTGTTATTCCGGGAAGGGTTTAAAGTGGCCGGCGACGATATTTTGCTGGAGGTGATCCAGCTTTATGTCTTACCGGCCCTGGAGGCGGGGCTGAAACAGGCCGGCGTCGCCACCCCAAACCTGTTGATGGCCAAGCTGTTTGGCAGCGAAGGACGGATCAACGGCCAATCGGTCCTGCGCCATCAGGCCACGCTGCAGCTTTTTATGCCCATCGGCCGGTCGATTCTGCAGGCGTATGAAAGCTACGATCCCCTGGATGCCGGCGCCGAGATAGCCAGTACCTTTGGTGAATTGTTGACGCAGCCGCCGACAGCACAGGTGCTGAATTATATAGAAAGCGAAGTGCGCCGCGGCCTGCCGACGGATGCCGTTCCCTTTGCGCTGCTGCGGGTGCCGCTGCTGGTTAACCTGGGCAAATTGCACGGCGAATTTTTAGCCAATCGGCTGGGCATTACCCGTGCCGTGCGTTCGCTCGCCGAAGTGGTGGCGCTGTATGAGTGCGACGTATTGCTGCTCACCGGCCGACCGTCGCGTTTCCCGGGAATCCAGGCGCTGTTGCGGCATTTGCAACCGCTGCCCATCGGACGCATGGTGGCGTTGGACGGATACCATACCAGCGATTGGTATCCGTTTAACCAACACGGGCGTATCGATAATCCCAAATCCACCGCCGCGGTTGGCGCCATGCTTTGTTTGCTGGCGCTCGACCTGCGCCTGGCGGGGTTCTTGTTTAAAGCCGGGGATTTCCAGCCTTACTCCACCGTCCGTTATCTCGGTATGCTGGATAGCGATAACACCCTGAGCGCCGGGCACGTTTATTACCGCGATATCGATTTGGATACGCCGGACTTCGCGTTGGATCGCAAAGGCGGTTTTCAGATGCGCGGCCCGCTGTGCCTGGGCTTTCGCCAGCTGGATAATGAACGCTGGCCGGCATCCCCGCTGTATACCCTGACCATTGTCGACCCGCAGTTGGCGCGCAAGGTCGCCGACGACGGTATCGTGCATGTCAGGCTGAGGGTGGCCAAAAGCAAAAACCTGGACGAACCCGAGCGTTTCGAAATTGCCGACGCGGCGCTGATGGACGGCGGGCGGGTCCCTGCCCATCATCTGCAACTTAAACTCAATACCCTGGCCGGCAGTTCTTCGGGCGCGACCCACTACTGGATCGATAGCGGGAGCGTATATAACCAATGAAAACTTTAACGGCCGACTCAATGTCAAATCCGCCGCACCTCCCCTTATATCAGCAACTCTTAGCTATGGAACAAGGCATTGACCAGGGAATAGACTGGATTGCCGCGACCCGGCGGCAGGCAGCGCGGCTGGACATCGAAGCGGATGGACTGACCATAAAATTGCGCCGCTGCCGTACCAGGGCCAGGGCTTTGTCCGCAGCGGCGTTAAGCCCCATGACGCTGGGTTTTTACGGCCAGTCGCAGGCGGGGAAGAGCTATCTGATCGCGGCGCTGGCCGCGGACGCCAACGGCCGGTTAACGACCCCAATAGACGGGGAACCCCTGGCCTTGGCGGGGGATATGCCGCCCGGCCAGTTTTCCAGGGACGTTGTCACCAGGTTTAGCCGCCGCGCCGGCATGGAGGATAAGGACTTTCCACAACAACTGCTGTTGTTGACCGAGGTGGCAATCGTCAAAATTCTGGCCACGGCTTATCGCGATATTGCGCGGGCCGCGCCGGGCCCGCAGGAGTTCGCCGATCGGCTTGATCTCCTGCAGCGGCTTCGCCAGCCGGAGGCGGTGGCGGGCATCACCAGCGACGAAGTGGTGGCATTATGGGACTATCTGGCCCGCCATGACGGCAAACACCACCGTTTTTTATCCGCGCGTTTCTGGCCGCTGGCGGTGGAGCTGGCGCCTTTCTTGCGCGTGGACGATCGCGCCAGGCTGTTTGCGGTATTATGGGATGAAGAGCCGGAACTGACCGCGGCTTACCGCCGGTTTGCCCATGCCCTGCATGTTTTTGCCGGCGCGCCCGCCGCACTGGCCCCCGTTGATAAAACGCTGGACGGCGCGCCGCCGGCGGATCGGATTATCAAGGTGCGTCCGTTAACCGACGGGCGGGCGGGCCATCCGGTGGAACTGACGCTGGCGGAATTGGCGATGCTCACGGTTGAACGGCTGATACCGCTGCAAAACTCTCCTCGCAGGCCGGTATTCGAGCAGATTGACCTGCTGGATTTTCCCGGCGACCCCCCGGAGGTTGCGGACGCGGACGGTAAAACGCAGTCCGACCCGTGGATGCGGCGCATCGCGCGCGCCAAGCGCGCTTATCTGCTGGCGCGTTACACCGATAGTCGTGAGATAAGCCTGCTGATGGTGTGCAACGCAGCGGGCAAACCGTCGGAAATCAAGGGCGTAGCCCGGGCGCTGGACTATTGGGTCAAACAGACCCAGGGTGCAACGCCCCTGGTGCGTAACCGCCGCAAACCCGGGCTGATTTGGGCCGTGACCCCTTTCGATCGGCGTCTCGTCCAGGGGCAAAACCATGATGACGCCGTGCAGCGTTACGTGGGGTTTCCCGGCGATGCCTGGGGCACGATGCTGGTATTGGATGCGGGCGGCGTCGAACGCATGGCCGATTATCTGCTGGCCGAACTGCGACCGGCTGCCCGGCTGGGGCGGTTAAGCGAACAGTATACCGAGCTGCGCCGCGAACTGGCGGAAAACCTGCTTGGCGGCTGGTATCAGCCGGCCGGCGCGGAAGACCCGCGGCGAAAACCGCGTATCGCGGATACCCTGATCAAAGTGCTGCAAACCCGCGCCGGCGTACATGGCGAACTGCTGGAGAAACTGCTGCCTTCCCGCGGCGAACTGCGCCGGCTTTATCTCGCTTCGCCGTCGCCGCAACCTGCCCTTGCGGCTCAGTCCGCATCCCCCCTGCCGTTAATGCAACAGGAGGGTTTTGGCGTCGGCGTATTTATCGACCTGCTGGCAGAAGTGACGGCAGAGATGCCGAACCCCTCTGCGGCCGGCCAGCAACCCCGCAGCGGGACGCAATATGATATCGAGGCGGGGTACGCGCGCCGCGTGATGCGCTGCTGGATCAATTATTTGCGCGACTTGCCGGAAAACGGCCCGCTGCTGGCGCTGCTCGGGTTGACGAAACCCACGCTGGAAATGCTGCTGGCCGAATTGATTATCGCCGGCCAGCGGCTGGATATCGAAAGCGTATTATTAAACGCGCTGATTGAGGATATCCCCCGGGAGCGCGCCGGCGACGGCCCGTTGGCAAACCAAGCCGACCGCCAGGTGGCCAGGGCGCTCAACGTGCTGGGGGATTTTGTCGCCTGGCTGGGTTTTCAGCGGGCACCTCTCGCGCAGCGTCCCGACAGCCGGGTCAATCCCGGCCATAAAATATTTGCCCGTATGGAAATTCCGGCGGAGAACTGGGGATCGCCGCAGCGGCTGACCCGCCTGAACCAGACGCCGATTAATACCACGGCGTTTTATATATTTGACTGGCTGGTGGCGTTAAAGGCCATGATTTTGCAAAACGCGGGGTATTCAGGAGCGGGAAAAGTCGGGCCGGAGGCATGCGTGCGGCTGGGGGAAATACTTCGGCTTATTAACCCGGATTATTTATCCGCGTAATACCACCGGCCGGATCGGCTGTCTATCGACAGCCGCCGGCGACCAAAGCCAATTAATAGGCCAACTCAGTGGCAACCGCCGGACGTTTGGCCGGGGTAAAATTCCCTTCCCTGGCCGCGGCCTGCCGACAGGTATAGGACATTTTGGAACGATATGCGCCAGGGGTTTGGCTAAACTGGCGCTTAAACGCACGGCTGAAAGATTGTTGAGAATCAAAGCCACTTTGTAAAGCAATGTCCAGGATGCTCTGATCCTTCAGGCATAATTCCGACGCGGCGCGAGACAGGCGGCGGGTACGGATATAGGTGCCCAGCGCATCACCGGTGACATTACGGAACATACGCTGCAAGTGCCATTTGGAATAACCTGATTTAGCCGCTACGTGATCCAGCGATAATGACTTGTCCAGATTGTTTTCCAACCAATCTATCAGGTCCTTAATAATGACATTCTGATTCATATAGACATTCTCCAAATGATTACCTTGCATTCACAATATGACCGGTCGTATTTTTAGTCAACCTCTTTTTATTAATGAACGATAATATTATCATATCCCGGCCAAAACCGCGCATTTTTTCATCGTTATCACCCGCATGAACGATTTTCATCGTACTCTCAGAGCCGGCGTACCGGCGCTAAGATGGTTCTTTGTTACAGCGCACGGCGAGATGGGAAGGATGGGGAACGGTGATTAACAGGGCTATGGCGCCTGTGATAATACATAACGAGACGATGGCGATGGCGCCCAGATCGATGGCCCGCGCCAGCCCCCAACCCGTTGCCAGCGCTCCCAGCAGCAGCGCCAATCCCCCCTGTACCAGATAGGCCACCAGATACACCGTGGACAACGTGCCGCCGCGGTTATGGGTCGGGGCATAGGTATTGATCAGGCCCAGCCCGCCCATAAACAGCAGGCTGTAGCCGCAGCCCGCGGCCACCAGGAACCCCAGGAAGATCAACAGCGAATGCAGGGCGACCGAGGCGGTCAAAAAAACCATGCCCACCACGGTACAGATGCCGCCGACGGCAATCGACGCGCGCGACGTCAAGCTTTTGCATAATAGTCCCACCGCGCCCAGAACAATAGCGAAAACCGACATGGTGGCGCCGTTGAGCAGCACGTTGCCCGACCCTATCAAATCCCGCGCAATCTGCGCGCCCAGCGACAATCCCACGGTGCCGATGGCATAGGCGCTCACGACCGCCGCCACCGCCGCCAGCACGACTTTGCCCAATCCAGGCGGAATCGACGGAGATCGCGGACGCCAGCGACCCACGCCGCCGTTGCCGTTATGACGCGGTAAAAACCAAGTGGCGATGAAAATCAACATAATAATCGCCAGCAGCA
Source organism: Enterobacterales bacterium (assembly GCA_015654925.1). Taxonomy (GTDB): domain Bacteria; phylum Pseudomonadota; class Gammaproteobacteria; order Enterobacterales; family Enterobacteriaceae; genus Acerihabitans. The sequence continues at coordinate 62,177 of JAATFX010000020.1, forward strand.
GCCAGAAATTCAGCCGGGTGGGAAACGGGGCGTACTGGATCAGCGCGCCGCCGATCAGGGTCGCCAGGGCCAATCCCACCGCCTGGGCGACGGTGGTGATGGCGCTGGCTTTTTTAGCCTGCCCGGGAGCGCTGAATTCGATTACCGCCGCCGTGGATGGCCCGGCCGACAGCCCTACCCCGATGCCCATAAACGCCCGGCCGATATATACCCAGCCCAGGCTGGGCGCGACGGCGAATAGCAACACGCCGATTAACGACGCCCCCAACCCCAGCAGCATGGTCGTACGGCGCCCGATATAATCGGAGACATTGCCGAAGCAAATCAGGATCGCCACCACTACGATGGGATAAATGGCGAATATCGTGGCGGTCTGGGTAGTGTTCAATCCCCATTCGGAAGCATAGAGCGGATAGGTCATCGCGGGCGCGGCGCTGGTCCAGATGGTATGGGCGACAACGGCGGCGGCAACCCAGAAACTGGCCCGTTGCCCGAGGGTATAAGTCCTTCCGGTCATGGTATGGCTCGCTTTGGCAGGCAATGCACCCATAATGCATGGCATTGATTGATTGATTTTATTTAACACTGAATCAGTATGTACGTGCGTATTAATGGCGTCAATATAAACCTGACCGGCCGTCTTATACAGGATGAAACACTGTTTTATCATGGTGACAGGAATAGAGCAGACAATAATCTTGGCGCCAGCTGAGCGCCGGAGCCAAGATTGGACCGGTGTCAAACCGTCGTATCAGGCGATGCCGGCTGTCCGCCCGGCGAGCGGTTTAATAGAGGTAAAGCAACGGCAAAAAAATCGTCCAGCGGCTGCCGGCAACAGGCTATTTTCATACGCACCACGGCCCCTTCCCAGCTATTAATCAGAAAGCGGGCGACCTTTTCGGCGTCAAGCGTGGCGATCACGCTGCCGTCCGCCTGCCCTTCGCGCAGGGTGGCGGTAACCGCGCCGGTCCACTTTTCCAGGGACTGCTTGATGGCCTGGCGCAGCAGCGGCGTATTATCGGTCATCTCCGCCGCCAGATTGCCGATCAGGCACCCTTTCTCATAACCGAATTCGGCGTAGTAGGCGGCCATATACTCAAAATGCGCGCGCAGCCGTTCAATGGGGGGCAGGCTGGGATCGTCGAGGATTTCCCGGTTGGAGTCTTGTCCGTAAATGGACAACACCTCCAGCGCCAGCAGTTCCTTGGCCTTGAAGTAGTTATAAAAAGACCCCTTTGGCACCCCTGCGGTGTCGACGATATCCTGTACGCTGCATGCGCTGAAACCGAGCGTGTGAAAACGCTCCAGTGCGGCATCGACAATTTTATCGCGTACGCTTGGTTTGGCCATTAAGGGTTCCTGTAGGTTGATAAATTACCGGTAATTATACGTACGACCGGTCGTATTTTGCAAGCCGCCGCCGCCCGCCGCCAGCACGATATAGGCGCTTTTGTCCATGTCCATGACGGCGGCCGCCCCTTTTCCCTCGACAAGGGAATAATAGGAGGCGCGCGCCGCGGAGATCAAGGGTTGGTTGGCGCCCCCGGTTTGGGCGTATCCAGGGCGGCGTCGGCTGCCGGTTCGCCGCGCGCCGGGAATGGAGGTTCATCCGCCGCCGGCTGGCGTTTAAGCGTGCCGCCGGTCATCCGCCGGATGGTCCAGTAAAACATCGGCGTGAGCAGGAAACCGAATAGCGTCACCCCCAGCATGCCTGCGAACACCGCAATGCCAATCGCCCGCCGCATTTCCGATCCGGCGCCCACGGATATGGCCAGCGGCGCCACGCCCATAATAAACGCCATCGACGTCATCAGGATCGGACGTAGCCGCAGCCTGCAGGCGCTTAATACCGCCTGCAGCAGCGTTTCGTTCTCCAGTTCCCGATCGCGGGCGAATTCCACAATCAGGATAGCGTTTTTACAGGCCAGTCCCACCAGCACCACCAGGCCGATTTGCGTAAAGACGTTATTATCCCCCTGGGTTAACTGCACGCCGATCAATGCGCATAACAAACACATGGGCACGGTGAGAATCACCACCAGCGGCAAGGTCCAGCTTTCGTATTGGGCCACCAGTACCAGAAACGCCAGCAGTACGCAGATGGGGAAAATATAAATCGCCGTATTCCCCGCCAGGATCTGCTGGTAGGTCAGTTCGGTCCATTCGAAACTCATGCCGTTGGGCAATTGCTGGCGGGCCAGCTCCTCCAGCGCACCCTGCGCCTGGTCGGAACTATAGCCCGGCGCCGGGGACCCGTTGATTTCCGCCGTTAAACTGCCGTTATAGTGGCTGATTTGATCCGGGCCGGTGGTGTCATAGGTGGTCACGAAGGCGCCTATGGGGATCATCTGCCCCGCCGCATTGCGGGTCTGTAAATGACCGATATCCTCCGCATGCATGCGAAAGCGCTGGTCGGCCTGCACATTCACCTGATACGTCCGGCCAAAGCGATTAAAATCGTTGACGTAAAGCGAACCGAGATACACCTGCATGGTTTCAAATAAATCGGTAAGGGATACGCCCTGGGCCTTGGCTTTTTCCCGATCGATATCGGCATGGATCTTGGGCACGCCGATTTGATACGAGGAGAACAGGCCGGTGAGCCGGGGATCGTTGGCGGCGGCGGCAATCAGTTTTTGGGTCGCCTGATAGACCGCCGCCGGCCCCCGATCGGACTGGTCCTCGATTTGCATCCGGAAACCGCCCAATGAGCCCAGCCCCAGGATCGGCGGCGGCGGAAATACCGCGATATTGGCATCCGCGATGCCCGCCAGCCGCTGATTCAGGCTCATGGCAATGGCCCCCGCCGACAGCGACTTATCCCGGCGCACATCAAAATCATTCAGCGTCAGGAAGATCACCGCGGAATTGGTGCTGCGCACAAAGCCGTTAATCGACAGGCCGGGAAAGGCCACCGCATGGCTGACCCCGGGCGTATGCAGGGCAATATCGCTCACCTTGCGCACCACCGCTTCGGTGCGGTCAAGGGTGGCCGCGTCGGGCAACTGAATGACCGAAACCAGATACAGTTTGTCTTGCTGCGGCACGAACCCGCCGGGCGTGCGCATAAACAGCAAGAGGGTTAATGCCAGCAGGCCGCCGTAAATCAGCAGCGCCGCCGAGGATCGGCGCAGCACCCGGCTGACGACCCCCACATAACCATGGGATAACCGCACAAACGCCAGGTTAAACGGCCGGAACAGCCAGCCGAACGCCCGATCGATAAAGCGCTGGAAACCATCTTTGGTACCGTGGTGGGATTTAAGCAGCAGCGCCGCCAATGCCGGCGACAGGGTCAGGGAGTTAAAGGCGGAAATCACCGTCGAAATGGCGATGGTCAGGGCGAACTGGCGATAAAACTCCCCGGTCAGCCCGCTCAGGAACGCCGTGGGGATAAATACCGAACATAGCACCAGGGCGGTGGAAATAATCGGGCCGGTCACTTCGCTCATGGCTTTATGGGTCGCCGCCACCGGCGGCAAGCCCCGCGCGATATTACGTTCGACGTTCTCCACCACGACGATGGCGTCGTCCACCACGATGCCGATGGCCAGCACCAGGCCAAACATGGTCAGGGCGTTAAGCCCGAAGCCCATCAGCAGCATTACCGCGAAGGTGCCCACCAGGCTCACCGGCACGGCGACCAGCGGGATCACCGAGGCGCGCCAGTTCTGCAAAAACAGGATCACTACCAGCACTACCAAAATGATGGCTTCGAACAAAGTACGCACGACTTCGCTGATGGATTGGTGCACGAACCCGGTGGTGTTATAGACGATATGGTATTTAATGCCCTGGGGAAAATCTTTCGCCAGCTTATCCATGGTGGCCTGCACGCTATCGGCCATTTGCAGGGCATTGGTGCCGGGACGCTGGAACACCCCCAGCGCCACCGCCGGCTGATTGTCGAGCAGCGAGCGCAGCGAATAATTATCCGAGCCCAGTTCCAGGCGCGCCACATCCCGTAAATGGATCACTTTACCGCTATCGTCGGCACGCAGGATGATATCGCCGAACTGCTCCTCGGACTCCAACCGGCCCTGGGTGACCACGGAAATCTGGAATTGCGCCTGGGTGGTGCCGGGCGATCCCCCCACCTGGCCGGCCGCCACCTGGATATTTTGCTCGCGCAGCGCCGCTACCACGTCGCCGGCGGTCAGGGCGCGCGCCGCCAATTGTTCCGGATCAAGCCAGACGCGCATGGAATAAGGCCCCAGCCCGAATACGCTGACGTCCCCCACGCCGTAGGCGCGCGCCAGCGCATCTTTAACATGCAGTTGCGCATAGCTGGCGAGATAGAGCATATCGTAACGATCGTCATCGGAGGTGAGATGGACCACCTCGATAAGCGTAGGGGACGATTTATTGGTGGTGACCCCCACCCGCTGCACTTCGGGGGGCAAGCGCGACAGCACCTGCGCCACGCGGTTTTGCACCAGCACCTGGGCTTTGTCGCCATCGGTGCCCAGCGCAAAGGTGACCGTAATGGTCAGCGCCCCGTCGCTGGTGGCCTGGGAAGACTGATAAAGCATGCCTTCGACGCCGTTAATTTCCTGCTCGATGGGCGAGGCCACCGTTTCGGCGATCACCGACGGGTCCGCCCCGGCAAAAGTGGTCTTGACCACGATAGTGGTCGGCACCACTTCCGGATACTCGGCGATGGGCAATAAAGGCAGGGCCACTAACCCCGCGACAAAAATCACCAGCGACAGCACCACGGCAAAACGCGGACGGCTGACAAAAAACCGTGAAATATTCATTTAAACCTCAAGTACCGGCCGTGGCGGGCAACGTTTACCGGGGGGGTGATTCGCACCCAATATTGATTAGTCATGGGGTATCAGCGCCGCCAATTCGCCAGGGGACGCCGCCGGCGCGGCGCTTGGCGCCACCACGTCTCCCGGCCGTACTTTTTGCAGCCCGCTCACCACCACCCGCTCGCCGGGATTAAGGCCTCCGCGCACGATGCGCCATTCACCCACCGCCTGCCCCAGCGTGATGGCCCGGTACTGCACCCGGTTGTCTTTATCGAGCACCAGCACATAACGCTTGCCCAAATCGGTACCCAGGGCCTGCTCCGGCAGCAGCGCCACCTGCTCCACCGTGGAGGACACCAACCGCACCCGGCTGAACAACCCCGGCGTCAGGCTGCCGTCGGCATTATCCAGAACGGCCCGCGCCGCGAGGGTTCCGCTGTGGGGGTCCACCACGTTATCCAGGAAACGCAGGCGGGCCTGATGGGGAAAACCGGTTTCGCCCATCAGGCCGATATACACCGAATTATCCTTGCCGCGCTGGGCGGCGGCATATTTCAGATAGGCCTGCTCGTCAACATTGAAAGCGGCATAAATGGGGCTATCGGAGACGATGGTGGTCAGCAGGCTGGACGTGGTCACCAGATTGCCGCGGGTAATAAGGGCCTTGGAAATGCGCCCGTCAATCGGCGCGACAACCCGGGTAAACGAGAGATCCAGCCGCGCCGCGGTCAGCGCCGCCTGGGCGGCGGCCACATTGGCCATGGTGACTTTGGCGTTGGCATCCTGGGCGTCCATCTCGCTGCCGGAGATGGCGCTTGAGGCGATCAGCCGGCGATTGCGATCGCGATTGGTTCTGGCCAGTACGGCGTTGGCGGTGGCCTGCTGCAGGCCCGCTTCCAGCCGGTCCACCTCGGCCTGGTAGGGCCTGGGGTCGATTTGGTACAGCACCTGGCCTTTTTGAACCCTTGCGCCGTCCTCAAAAGCGATAGAATCGATAAATCCGCCCACCCGCGGCCGGATTTCCACGCTCTGCATGGCTTCGAGCCGGCCGGTAAAGTCGTCCCATTCGCGTACCGGCTGGAAAGTCACCGTGGCCACCGTAACCGCGACGGCCGGCGCCGTATTCGCGGCCGGAACCGCCGGTTTACAGCCGGCGATAAACAGTATCGCCAGCGTGAATATCGGGTACACCGGTGCAAAACGCATCGTGCGCAAGGGTGTAGACATGGGGAACATCCTCAGGTGAAATTATAATAATACGACCGGTCGTATTGAAAAAAATGAGCATGCCCGGTTACGGCGCGAGGGTCAATGGGGAGCCGGCGTGAAAGGCACGTTTTTGTCACTTAGGGTGATTATTGCGCAAATGACGCGATTAGCGATTAAGGACGAGGATACGGCGCGCGGGGCGATGGCGGTAATCCCCGCGGGGCCGGCGGCGGCCCCGCGCTGGCGGAATGATGGCGATTAAGGCGTAGGCAGGACGATGGCGCTCGCTTCCAGCGTACCCATATTATGGTAAACGGCGCAGGCGGCATCCACCAGGTTCATGGCCAACGCCGCCCCGCTGCCTTCGCCCAGGCGCATTTCCATATCAAAATAAGGGCGCAAATCGAGATGTGCCAGGGCGATCTTCGCCCCTTTTTCCGCCGAAAGGTGCGAAGGGATCAGGTAATGACGTACCCGTGGAGCGATGCGGCAGGCCACCAGCGCGGCGGCGTACGACAAAAATCCGTCCAGAATAACCGGCACGCCCTGGGCGGCTGCGCCCAGCATGACCCCGGCCATGCCGCCCAGATCAAAACCGCCGACTTTCGCCAGCACGTCCACGCCGTCTTGCGGATCGGGGCGGTTACAGGAGATGGCGCGTTCGACCACGTCGATTTTATTTTGCAGCATCGATACCGGCAGATTGGCGCCGCGGCCCACCACATCCGCCGCCGGCGACCCGGTCAGCACGCTGACCAGCGCGGCGGCGGGCGTGGTATTGGCCATGCCCAGTTCTCCCACGCCAAACAGCGTCACGCCCTGTCCCACCAATCCGCAGACCAGATCCGCGCCCACTTCCAGCACGTGGCGGGCCTGGACGGCGGTCATGGCAGGTTCGCAGGCGATATTGCCGCTGCCGCGCCCCATGCGCCGGTTCACCAGCCCCGGCAAAGGCTGTTCGCTGTCAATGCCCAGATCCACCGCCGTCACCCCCGCCCCCGCATTGGCCGCCAGCACGCATACGCCGGTAATGCCTTTGACCATATTGGCCGCCTGGACCGCGGTGACCACCCGGGGAGAAACCGCCACGCCTTCCTGGTATACCCCGTGGTCGGCGATCATCACCATTAACTGTTTGCCGGTGAACGCCAGCGGCCGGTCGCCCATAATACCCGCCAGCTGCACGGCCAGGGTTTCCAGACGTCCCAGGCTGCCCGGCGGTTTCAGCAGGCTATCAAGCCGCTGTTGAGCCCGGGTCATGGCGGCGGCGTCCAGGGGACGGATGGCATCGATAACCTGTTGTAACGTCTTCATTACATTATTTCTCCTGACGAAATGGGTTGACGGTCTAACGCCCGGCGACCAAGGCCCGGCCGCTGTCGTTTACATGTTTGAGGACACAAAATCCCTCATCGAGGGAGACCTGCGTGAAAGCATCTTGCTGGAACGGGAAATGCCACATGGCGGTTGGAGGCAACCCGAGCAGGGTCGCCAATACGATGCCCAGGACGCCCTGATGGGCCACCAGCAAAATATCGCCTGGCTGCTCCTGCCCGCGTAAACGGCCGGTGGCCTCCACCACCCGCTGGGAGAAGGACTGGAACCCCTCGCCGCCGGGGGGCAAGACGTGCTGCCAGTCGTCGCACCACGCGGCGTAGCGTTCGGCGTCATCCAGCCTGAGATCGCGGTGGTGGCGCAGTTCCCATTCGCCAAAGTCCATTTCGTCCCACTGCGCCCAGCATTCGGGCTCGATCTGCGGGCGCAGGATCTGCGCCGTTTCGCGGCTGCGCTTAAGCCGGCTTATAAGTATCCGGTCGAAGCGGATTTCAGCCAGTTGCCATGCCACCCGATGCGCCTGCCAGCGGCCGCGCTGCGTCAGCGCCAGATCGCTGGCACCGCAGTACACGCCGTCGCAGTTGGCCTGGGTTTCACCGTGGCGCACTAAAAACAGGTTCATAGCGGCACCGCCAGCGCCGCCAGTAAAAACAGCCATTCGAAAACCTCCACGCCGCAGCCAAGGGTATCGCCGGTTTGCCCGCCCAGCACGCCGTTGATCCTGGCGCGGTAGCCGTAGGCGATAACCAGCACCACCAGCGCCGCGATGGCGCCGTGAATGCCGGCGATCAGCAGGGTCAGCAGCAGCCCGACCAGCAGCATCACGGCGAAATCATGGCCGCCGATCTGGCCGATATAGACATTGCCCAGCCCGCTGTCGCGGGCATAACGCTGGCGGTACATCAAGATGCCGATCAGGGCGCGGCTCAGGCAAGGGGCGGCGATAATATAGGGCAGCGCGCCGCCGGGATGCCGGGCGAGCGCCGCTATGGCCACCAGCCGCAGGCCGATGGCGAACACCATCGCCAGCGCGCCGTTGGTGCCGATACGGCTGTCGCGCATAATTTCCAGCATCTGCTCGCGCTTGCGCGCCGAAAAAATGCCGTCGCAGGTATCGGCTAAACCGTCAAGATGGAAGGCGCCGGTCACCATGGCGTTGGCCATCACCGCCAGCAAGGCCGCCAGCGGCGTGCCTAGCGCGGGCTGCGCCAGCGCGAAAACCAGCGCGCAGATGCCCCCCACCACCAACCCCACCACCGGCAGCCAGATAACGCCGCGGGCATAGGTATCCAGCGGCAGATCCGCCGTCCAGCGCGCCGGCACCGGCACCCGGGTCAGGAATTGCAGGGCGGCCAGAAACTGTTTCATCACGCCATCCCCTGGCCGTCGCGGCCCTTGATATGCACCGGAATCCCCGAGACCACCAGCCAGACGTCGCTGGCGGCGGCGGCCAGGCGCTGGTTGACCCGGCCCGCGATATCACGAAAACGGCGCGCCAGCAGATTTTCCGGCACGATGCCCATGCCCAGTTCGTTGGTGACCAGAATCACCTGGCAGGGTGCGGCGGCGCAGGCGACCACCAGCCGGTCGATTTGAGCGGCGATATGCTGCTCGATGGCGGCGAAATCCATCTGCTCCGCCGGCGTATCCCCCGCCACATCGAACAGCAGATTAGTGACCAGGGTGGTGACGCATTCCAGCAGCACCGCGCCGACCCGATCGCCATGGCGGCGGATCACGCCGTCGAGATCGCGATGCCCTTCCCAGGTCAGCCAGTGCGCGGGACGCTCGCTGCGGTGCCTGGCCACCCGCGCGGCCATTTCCGGGTCGGTCACCAGCGAGGTGGCGATATACAGCACCGCGCCGCCGTCCCGCTGCGCCAGGGTTTCGGCCAGGCGGCTCTTGCCGCTGCGCGCGCCGCCGGTAATCAACATCATAATGGGGTTCCTTGTGCAGCCGGTGGCCGTCTCATGCGGCGCTCCCGGTTTCGGCGCGCTGGCGCATCAGGCGATACAGCAGCGGAATATCGATATTCGCCCGCATCTGGGCGGCCAGCGCGTCGAAGGACTGCTGTTTGCGCTCGCGCCAACCCATCGCCGGCGTATCCAGTACGCCCAGCCCCCGCCGCTGGCGCAGCGCGTCGAGCAGCGCGCGGGTGAATTCCGGACGGTCAAACAGGCCGTGGATATAACTGCCGGCCACGTCGCCGGCGTCGTTGATGGCGCCGTCATTTTGTTCGACCGTGCGGCCGTTTTTACGCGTCAGGCGGGCAAAAGGCCGCACGCCGGCCCCCAGGGTGGTCTGGCCCATATGGATTTCATAGCCGCTGAGGGTTAAACCGCCGCCGGCGGCAAATACCCCGGCCGGCAGCGCCAGCACGGCGGCTTCCACCTGGGTGGTGGTTTTCAGCGGCGCGAAACGGGTTGCGCAATCGAGCAGCCCCAGGCCGTCGGTTTGCGCGATACCGGACTCGATACCGTCGGTGACGCGCCGCCCCAGCATCTGGAATCCCCCGCAGATCCCCAGGATCGGCACCCCCTGCCGATGGGCCTGGTGGATTTGCGCATCGATGCCGTTGTCGCGCAGATAATCCAGATCGCCAAGGGTATTCTTACTGCCGGGAATAATCAGTAAATCCGGCACGCCCAGGGATTCGCCGCGTTTCACATAGCGCAGCCGGACGTCGGGCTGGAACGCCAGGGCGTTAAAATCGGAAAAATTGGCGATATGCGGCAGTTGCAGCACCGCCACATCCAGCTCGCGGTCGCCGCCCTGGCGATATTTATCCCCTTGCAGGGCCACGCCGTCTTCGTCTTCCAGAGGTTCGTCGAACCAGGGCATTACCCCCACCACCGGCACGCCGGTCAGCGCTTCGATTTGCGCGATCCCCGGTTTGAGCAGCTCCAGGTCGCCGCGAAATTTATTGATAATCACGCCTTTGACGCGGGCTTTTTCCTGGGGCCGCAGCAGCGCCAGGGTGCCGTAGATGGCGGCGAACACCCCGCCCTTATCGATATCGGCCACCAGCAGCACCGGCGCATCGGCCTGTTCCGCCATGCCCATATTGACAATGTCCCGATCGCGCAGGTTGATTTCCGCCGGACTGCCGGCGCCTTCGATGACGATAATGTCATGATCCGCCGCCAGGCTGCGATAGACCTCGCCCACGCGCTCACGCAGCTGCGGTTTATACAAATGGTAATCCATGGCGTCCATATGGCATAACGCCTCGCCCATGACGATCACCTGGGATTTGCGGTCGCTGGTGGGTTTGAGCAGCACCGGGTTCATGCGCACGTCAGGCTCGATGCCCGCCGCTTCGGCCTGGAATACCTGGGCCCGGCCCATTTCCGCCCCGTCGCGGGTAATCCAGGAGTTCAGCGCCATATTTTGCGCTTTAAACGGCGCGGCGCGATAACCGTCCTGGGCGAAAATACGGCACAGCCCCGCCACCAGGACGCTTTTACCGACGTCGGAAGCGGTACCTTGAATCATAATGGACAGAGTCATAACGGCGTCCCCGGCGATTGTCCGGCATAGGCGAACAACGCTTCTTCGGTTTTAACCAGCGGCATTCCCAGACGGGTATGGGCTTTCACCAGCCACGGCTGGCTGAGTCCGGCGCGCGCCAGCATGGAGGTTTGCAAAAACACCTCGCGCTCGCTGCCCTGGGCCAACAGGCGCCCTTGCGCCATGACATAGATATAATCGCAAATATGGTAGATCAGGTCGATATCATGGCTGGCGATAATCACGTGTCGGCCCTGGTCGGCGATACGCTGGATGATGCGGATCATCGCCTCGCGGCCCTGGGGGTCCAACCCGGCGGTCGGTTCATCAAGCAGCAGATATTCCGACTGCATCACCAGCGCGCCGGCGATGGCCACCCGTTTTTTCTGCCCGTGGCTGAGATATTGAATCGGCCGGTGGCGAAACGAATCCGCCCCCACCAGGGCCAGCGCCTGTTCCAGTCGCCCCTGGATCACCGACTCATCCACCCCCAGGTTACGCAGGGCAAAGGCGATATCGCTGTCGATATCGGTATAAAACAGCTGATGATCGGGTTCCTGAAATACCAGCACCAATTGCTGGCGCAGCGCCAGTAAGCTGCGTTTGTCATAACGCAGCGGTTCGCCCTGCCATAGGACCCGCCCGCTTTGCGGTTTTTGCAGGCCCAGCAAATTCATAAACAGCGTTGATTTTCCGCAACCGTTGGCGCCAATCAGCCCGGTGACCCGGCCGCGGCCGAAATCCAGGGTTAAATCACGCAGCGCCGGCTCATCCTGCTGCCAGGAAAAACTGAGTGCCTCGGTAGCTAACATCTTGGCTCCTTAGTGGTGGCTCGATGTAAATGTGCTTTATAAATGGAAATCGCCCTGATACAGCTTAACGTCCAACGCCACGGACATTTCACGATAGCGGGTCATCACCCGCAGCATCAGCATTCCTACCAGCATCGCCAGCGAGTGGTAACCGGTGCGCAGCGAGCGATAACCGAAACGCAGGGATTGCGCCTGGCGAATGGCCATCGCCTCGTCGAGAAAAATAAAGATAAAGCGATAACTCAGCAACGTATGCTCGATCAACAGCCGCGGCAAATGGCAGCGTTTAAGAATTTGGATAATCTGGGTAAACGGCGTGGTCAGCACAAACAGATAGGTGGCCGCCAGGGCGGTCATGCTGCGCCACATGGCCTGGTTGGCCAGCACCAGACCGTGTTTATCCAGGCCAAGGAACAAGCCTCCCAGCCGTACGCTATAAATCATGCCCTCGGCGGACCAGGCGAACGAGACCGCGATGCTCAGCAGGCTGACCGCCAGAAAACCCAGCGGCAGGCTGAGCCAATGCAGGTAACGCACCCAGCTCACGCGCGCCGCATAACAGGTCAGTGGGATCAGCAGCAGCAGCGTCACGCACTGATACAGCGGCGTGGTCAACAGGGCAATGCCCAGTAAACCGACGTAGGACACGAACTTCAGCATCGGATCCCGCGTCTGCCAGCGGTTTTGCCAGGCTAGGCGATCAATTTCCAACATGGTGACCATCCGGGGCGCGTTTGCCGCTGTCCGGATTATCGTCGTCGCGCCGGTTTTTGCCGCGATAATCCCGGCCCCGGTAATAGCCCAGGATATAGAAGATCACCGCCGTACCCAGCGAGCCTTGCAGGGTAAACAGCAGGCTTTCGATTTCGCTGCTGGCCGGCTCGTAAAACGGCGCGAACCAGGGTTTGTAGTCCGGGGCGATGAGGCCAATCAGCCCTTCCGCCTCGTTATCCGAACCACCATAGCTACCGCCATGGTTGATAAAAAACGGCATCACCATCAGCGCCACCACCAGCGAGAGCAAGATCAGCATCTTTTTCATATCAATGACTCCCCGCGCTAATTAACTGCCGTTTGGTTAACTGGTCATAAATCATTACCGTCAGCAGCCCTTCCGCGATGGCGATAGGGATTTGCGTCAGGCAAAATACGCCCATAAATTTCAGCGCCGAGCCGGTAAAACCAAAGGTGGGATCGGGGAACGCCAGTCCGAGCTGCAACGAAGTGACCATATAGGTGGAAAGATCCGCCAGCGTCGCGCACAGGAATACCGCCACATCGCGCCGCAGGCCCATACGCAGCGACAGCCGCCAGACCACATAACCCACCATCGGCCCGACCACCGCCATCGAAATCGCGTTGGCGCCCAGCGTAGTCAAACCGCCGTGGGCCAGCAGCAAGGCCTGGAACAGCAGCACCACCGCCCCCAGCACCGACAGCACCCAGGGACCGAACATGATGACCGCCAGGCCCACGCCGGTGGGGTGGGAGCAGCTACCTGTCACCGAGGGAATTTTCAGCGCGGAGAGCACAAAAATAAACGCCCCGCATAAGGCCAGCAGCACCTTGCGATTGCTGTCTTCCGCGACGATTTGCCGCATGCGCGTCAGGCCGACGGCCAGGCAAGGCAGAAACAGCAGCCACCAGGCCAGCGCCCACATGGGCGGTAAAAACCCTTCCATAATATGCATGGCATACGCATCCTGCGGCACCACCAGCAGCAATATCGCCATGCCGGCGCCGAAGGCGGAATACCCTTTCCCTACGTGTAGGTTCATTGGTCAGATCCTCTGTTTAAGGTTATAAATCGCTATTCCCAAGAGCGGCGGCCCAACTTTTATTGACCACTATCGTGGAAAAATACGGCAATGCCCGATCCGGTGCCAGGTCGCCTAGGGCGCGAAAACACCGCTCATCCGGCAGCGAGGCGTTAGCCATCAGCAGGGCGTGGTCGATCAACCCCAGGCGGCGCAGCAGGGCCTGAATGCGTACAAACCGGCCGTAAACCTTCATCAGCACGACGCAGTCATGGGTCAGCAATGCCGTTTCCAGCGCGTGCTCGTCATCGGTACAGGCCATTACCGCCAGGGACTGGTTCTCCATCGCCAGCGGCAGTTGGGCGCGGGCGGCGATGCAGGCAAACGATGTGACGCCGGGAATAATCTCGATTTCGATGCGCCCACGCAGACGCGCCAGCAAAAATACCCAGGTGCTATAGAGCATGGCGTCGCCCAGGGTGATAAAACCGACCTGCAGGCCCTGTTCCGCGTCGGCGGCCATTTCCAGCGCCACCGCGTCCCAGGCGGCGCCTTTTTCCGCCGCGTCCTGGCTCATGGGGAAGTGCCGGGTTTTCAGCGCCACGCCGGCGCCGAGATAATCGCGTACGATACCCAGCGACAGGCTGTCGCCGCCTTTGCGCCCCGCCGGGGCATACAGCACATCCAGCTCGCCGAGGATGCGGGCGCCCCGCACCGTAATTAAATCGGCGGCGCCCGGCCCGGTGCCGATGGCGTAAAGTTTGCCGCTCATCAGGCCACCTCCGCGGTCATGCATTCCGCCAGATGATCCACGAATAATTGCTGGATCAATGGGTTCTCGCCCAAGCCCTGCACCCAGCACCGGCACTCATAACCCGCGCGCTGTAGCTGGCTTTTCCAGGACTCCGGCTCATCGGAGGCCATATCGTTGATGGCGTGATCGCCGGCCACCAGCATCAGCGGCATCAGGTGGACCTTGCGCACCCGCTGGGTCTTGAGCCGATCGATGACCCCCGCCAGATCGGGATAGCTTTCCACCGCGCCGATCGACGCCGGGATGCGGCGCGCGGCCAGCATATGATCCAGGCAGGCATAGGCGGCGAACGCATGATGGCTGGTGCCGTGTCCCATAAATACCACCCGTTCGTCGCCGGCCAGCGGCGGCATCTGCGCCTGCAGGGCTCCGATCAGCCGCCCATAGTCCTGCTCGTCGTTAAGCAGCGGCGCGCCGATATACAGCGCATCGAACCGTTCGCGCCACGGGGCCGCGTGATGCTGGATTTTTTCGTACTCGTCGCCGTTGATGACATGCAGCGATTGGATCGCCACATCCCGGTAGCCCTGTCGCCAGAGTTTTTCCAGCGCCTGCTCCGGCGAGTCGATAAACAGGCCGTCCCGCCGCGCCAGCTTGCGCATAATCATGCCGGACGTGAAGGCGCGAAACGGCGTGCGATCGCCAAAGGCATCGGCCAGCCGGCGCTCGCAGGCTTCGATATTGCGGATGCGCGCCTCGGTATAGGTAGTGCCGAAACTGATGGTCAAAAGCGCTTTGTTCATGGGTGATTCCTCGATGGCCGCGACAAGGACGCGTTGGCGACGTCAAGCCACTGGTCCAGGCGGCGTTCAAAATCTTCCGGCGTGGAAATCATGTCGTCCCAGCGCATGGCCGGGCGGCGGATGACCACGCAGGGAATGCCCAGTTCCAGGCAGGGCAGAACTTTTTCGGCGTAGCCCCCTTCCCGGCCGGACTCTTTGGTGATCATGACCTGCGGCCGGTACTGGCGGTATAGCGCCCGGTTAAGCTCGTGGCTGAATGGCCCGGTCATGGCGATGATCTGATTGACGCCCAGGCCGAGATCCGCGCACTGGCCGAGAATCCCGGCCAGCGGCAACACGCGCGCCATCAGGGTTTTCCCGGGCAATAGCCGCACATAATCGGCCAATTGCTTGCTGCCGGTGGTCAGCAAAATACGATCCCCCAGCCCCGCCGCCCTCCGGCAGGCCTGCTCCACGGTGTCCACCTGCAATAATAGAGGGTGAGTAATGGCGGCGATTTCGCTGGGGCGCTCGTAACGGGTGAGCGGCAGGCGCAAGGCGGCGCAGGCCGCGGCCAGGTTGCGCGACGCCAGCTCGGCATAGGGATGGGAAGCATCGATGGCCCAGCACGCGCCGCGCAGCCAGTCGGCCAGGCCGTCGGCGTCCAGGCGCCCTACCTGCCGGGCGCCGCCTACGCCGGCGGCCAGCGCCTCGCCGGTGGCGGTGGCCACCGACAGGCTGTAAGGCACGCCGCGCCGGCTTAACACGCGGCACAGGGCCAGGGCGTCGGAGGTGCCGCCGAGCACATTAACGCGCGCACCGGCAGCCGTCCCACGGCCATCCGCCGGGCATTGTTCGCCGGCCGGCATCGGCGTTCCGCTTAGCTGATTCATCGCCGCCCGCTCACGCTTGCGCCGGATCGGCGAGCTGATAACCACGGGGGGTGATCATCAAACCGTCCCGGCAATAGGTGGCCTGGTTGCCGACAATCACCAGACACGTCATATCCACCGGCGCAAAATCCATGTCTCCCAGCGTGGTCAGCCATTTTTCTTCTTTTTTGCGCCCGGCGGCGCGCACCACGCCCACCGGGGTGGCGTCCGACTTATAGCGGCGCATCAGCTCAAAGGCATGGGCTAAATGATCGGGCCGGCCGTGGCTGCGGGGATTGTAAAAGCAGATCACGAAATCCGCCTGCGCCGCGCACAGGATGCGCTTTTCGATCGCCGGCCAGGGCGTCATCAGGTCGCTCAGGCTGATATGGCAAAAATCATGCATCAGCGGCGCGCCCAGCAGCGAGGCGGCGGCGGTGCTGGAGGTCACGCCGGGGATCAGTTTGACCTGGACGTCCAACTGCTGCTGGGTGGTGAGCTCCAGGATCAACCCGGCCATGCCGTAGATGCCGGCGTCGCCGCTGCTGATCAGCGCGACTTTCTGGCCGCCCGCCGCCAGATCCAAGGCCGCCTGGCAGCGTTCGATCTCTTTGCACATGCCGGTTTTAATCACCTGCTTGTCGCCGGTCAGGTGCTTAACCAGATGGGTATAGGTTTTATAGCCGACGATAATGTCGGCGTCGCGGATGGCGTCAAGCGCCTCAATGGTCATAGCGGCCTGGCTGCCCGGGCCGATACCGATTACGTACAGCATCAGCAGGAAACTCCTAAGGTAATGGTCACGCCCTGGGTGCGCAGGGTATCGCCCACCAAGCGACCGTTGCTCATCAGCCATGCGACCGGTTGGGAAACGCTGCCGATGCCCACGACACGGCGCACGAAATCAGAGACGGGGAAATGCGCCGCCACGGGTTTAAGGATCTCGACGGAATAAGTTTCGAACGGCACGCAGCACTGGTTGGCCAGGTTGCGCAGCGCCGGTTCGTCGCTTTTAATGGATACGCTGCCGATGGCGCGCAGCGCCAGGGGATCGATATGCTGGCTGGCCAACTGCTGGGCCAGCAGGCGCGAGACGGTGGACGGCGGCGTGTCGCGGCGACAGCCGATGCCGGCCACCACGCAGCGCGGCACCAGTTTGTAGACCGGCACCGGCACGTCCGGCACAGTATCGTGCAAACTGACATACAGCAGCGCATCCAGCTCGGGCAAATCGTCCAGATCGGTAATCAGCACCAGGCCGCGGGTATCGCAATACTCTTCGGGCCAGTGCATTTTTATCGTGGCCAGGGAGGACCGATCCCAAAACAGGCCGACCTTGCCGCCGCAGACCATCAGTTGGTTAAGCTTTTTCACGTTCTGGCGAAAGTCGGTCATGGTGGCGTTCAACTGCTGGGCCAGGATATCCACCGCCGCCAGCTGGTTCACATCGGTGGCGGTGGTGATCACCGGTTCGGCGCCCATCAGCCCGGCGATATACCGGGTCAGCGCGTTGGCGCCGCCCATATGGCCGGATAACAGGCTGATGGCGTGCTGCCCCTGGTCGTCAATCACCACTACGGCGGGATCGCTGAATTTGTCTTTAATTAATGGCGCAATCACCCGCACCGTCAGACCGGTGGCGCAAATAAAAATCAGCGCCGAATAGGCGTTGAAGACTTCCGCCACCGTATGCGCCAGCGTGCCGTGAAAAGATTCGAACCCCTCCTCCAGCAGGCTTTGGCTGGTAAAACAGGTCATGGGCAACTGGCCGGATAATCTTTTGGCCAGCCTGACGCCGCCCGGCGTCAGGCAAAACAGGGCGACCGACTCAGGCTTGACGATATTCATGGGAGAATCCGGCGTGATAAAGTTTGGAGTAATGATATTCATCGCCCAGGAAGGCCCCCACCATGATAAGCGCCGTCTTGCCGATCCCCGCCGCGCGCACTTTGCCGGCGATATCCGTTAACGTGCCGCGCACGGTTTTTTCTTCCGGCCAGGTCGCCTTGAAGATCACCGCCGCCGGCGTGTCGGCGGGATAACCGCCGTCGATCAACCGCTGCGCTACCCGGTCGATGGCCTGCACCGACAGGAAAATGGCCATCGAGGTGCGATGCGCGGCAAAGGCTTCCAGCGATTCCAGCTCCGGCGTGGGCGTGCGCCCTTCCATGCGGGTGATAATCAGGCTTTGCGACACTTCCGGCACCGTATACTCCACCCCCAGCTGCGCCGCCGCGCCGAGAAACGCGCTGACGCCCGGCACGGTGCTAAAACCGATATCCCGGCCGCCCAGCTCTTCGATTTGTTCGCGGATGGAGCCGTACAGGGATAAATCCCCGGTTTGCAGCCGCACGACCAGTTTGCCGTCGGCTATGCCCTGCGTCATATGGCCGATAATCTGCTGCAAATTGAGGCCGGCGCTGTCATAACGGGCCGCATCCGGTTTGCAATAGTCCAGCAGGGCGGGATTAATCAGCGAACCGGCGTAAATCACCACGTCCGCCTGGCATAACAGCCGGTAGCCTTTTAGGGTGATTAATTCCCGGTCACCCGGCCCGGCGCCTACAAACCAGACCAGCCGGCGATCAAAGGACTCTGTCATTCGTGTTCTCCTTGTGACAGGAAATAATAAAAGCGGGATTGTTAGGTTTAAAAAAGTGTCCGCTGCCAAGTCCGGTCAGCGCGGAAACCTGCATCTGAATACAGTCCACCGCGCCAAAACCGCCCATCGCCAGGCACCGCAACGCTTCGTTAAGGTTTTCCAATAAAATCAGGTTAATCACCAGGCGGCCGCCGGGTAACAGCAACGCCCCGGCCCAGCGGATAATCTGCTGCAGATTGCCCCCGCTGCCGCCGATAAACACCGCGTCAGCCCGCACCGCCACGGGCAGCGGCGCCTCGCCGGCCAGGGTATCCACGCGCGTCAGATTGAAGCGATCGCAGTTTTGGCGGATCAGCGCCAGCGCCTCGGGATTGCGCTCGATGGCCACCACCCGCAGATGGGGATAACGGCAGGCGGCCTCGATGCCGACGCTGCCGGTGCCCGCGCCCACGTCAATCAACACCCCCGCCTGCGCCAGCTCCAGCCGTTCGAGGGATATCAGGCGCACCTCGCGTTTGGTCATCGGCACCGGGCCGCGGATAAATTCTTCATCTCTCATCGAGGATCACCACCACGTTCATTGCATAATGCGGCGCGACCTGTGCGGGGGACAGCCGGTGGATGCGCTCGTCGGGATAGGACAGGTTTTCGCCGATAATCATGGTGCGGCGCAGGCCGCGTATCAGAATCTGCCGGGCTATTTCATAGGGGCCGATCCGGTCGTCGGTGACCATGGCCACCTTGGGATGCATCAGCAAAAAATCAAAATCCGGCGCGCGGCCGTGGCTGCTGGCGAGATAGACGTCATTCATCGACAGCGCCAGGCGAGAAAACAGGTATTGCGCCGCGCTAATGCCCGGTACGATTTGCAACCGGCCGGGGGCCAGGCGGCGGCTGAGATAATCGCCGATGCCGTACAACAGCGGGTCCCCCGAGGCCAGCACCACCACGGCCCGCTCTCCCTGCTGCGCCAGCCAGCCGGCCAGCTCCGCCAGGGCGCCGAGCGGCCGTTTTTCCCCGGCGAAATCCGGGAAGCAGTCTAATTGCCGCGGGCTGCCGACCAGCACCGCGCACTGGTCGATCAGGCGCCTGGCGCGCGCAATCAGATAATCGCTGTCCCCCGGGCCAAGACCGACCACGCTTACCGCGGGCGCCGCCCCATGCCGGTTCATCGAAACGCCGCCGTCAATTCCGCCACCGGACGGCTGCTGCCCAGCACCTGCTGGTCAAACGAAAACAGCAGCGCATCGCAGGCCGGCGGCTGGGCGGAGAATCGCAGCAGTTCCGCCATGCGTTCCCCCACGCGCCGGGCGATGGCCGGATAGACCCGCTGCCAGCCGGCCGCGTCAATCAGCGCCATCGCCTCTTCGGTGGTGACGCAGGCCGCCACTTGGTGCATCAGGGCGTGGGGGGCATCGCATAAAGCCAGCCAGGCAATCAGGGTTTCCATGCGCCCGTCGGCGATATGGCTGTGGGTGTGGAAAATGCCCGCCGCCACTTTGACCAGCTTGCCGAAGTGGCCCACCATCAACACCTGCCGGAAGCCCAGGCGCTCGGTCTCTTTAAGCATATAGCCGACAAAGTTGCTCATAGTGACAACGTAACGTGAATCGATGTTTAATTGCTCCTGTACAAAGCGCTCGCCATGATTGCCGGGTACCAGAATCACCCGTTCCATACCCTCGGCGCGTTTCATGCCCAGCTCCAGCGACAGCGAGCTTTTCCAGCTCTCCTCCGACATCGGCGTCACGATGCCGGTAGTGCCGATAATGGAGATGCCGCCCAGAATGCCCAGCCGGGAGTTATAGGTTTTGCGCGCCCGGGCTTCGCCTTCCGGGGCGAAAATTTCCACGTCCGCGCCGCGTTCCGGGCCAATGGCCTCGCGCACCGCCGTTTCAATGGTGTGGCGCGGGGTTTTATTAATCGCCGCCTGGCCGATATCCAGTCCGATGCCGTTACGGGTAATCCGCCCGACGCCCACGCCGCCGTCGATGGTGATGACGGTATCGGGGCGCAGCTTGACCCGGGCGAAAATCATCATGCCGTCGGTGGCGTCGATATCATCCCCGCCGTCCTTGCGGATGCCGGCCGTGGCCTCGCCCGGACTTATCAGCGGCAACTCCACGTTCAGGCGCAGCGTCACGCCGGAGGGGGTGACGATGGAGACGTTGTCAATCACCTGCTGGCGCAGCAGCATCAGGGCGGCGACTTTGGCCGCCGCGGTGGCGCACGACCCGGTGGTGTAGCCTTTGCGCAACGCTTTGCCGTTATACCAAACCACGTCTTCCATCACGCCTCCCGCAGTTGATAAAGAATGGCGTTGATAATGGCGGCGGCGATATTGCTGCCGCCTTTGCGGCCCAGGGCGGCGATACAGGTCAGCGCGCTGTCGGCCAGGGCCTGTTTGGACTCGCTGGCGCCGACAAAACCCACCGGCACCCCGATCACGCCTTCAGGCGTCTCGCCGGTGGCGGCGCAGTGCTCCAGCAAACGAAACAGCGCGGTGGGAGCGTTGCCGAACACAAACAGGCGTTTTCCCGGCTCGCGCATCGCCCGATCCACCGCCGCCATGGAGCGGGTAACCCCCTGCTCGCGCGCCTGCGCCGCCACGGCCGGATCGGCGATAAAGCAGCGGATATCGCAGCCAAGGCGGGCCAGATCGGTTTTGTTGATGCCCGACAGCGCCATAGTGGTATCGGTATAAAGGGTGCAGCCCTGGCGCAACGTATCGGCGATGCGCTGCGGCGCGCCGGCCGAGAAATGCAAAATATCCAGCCAGTCGAAATCCGCGCTGGTATGAATGGCGCGCAGGATGATTTTTTCCTGCCAGATATCCTGGAAGCGAAACCCGGGGCGCTCCTGGGCGATAATCCCGCGGATAATGTCAAAGCTGGTGCTTTCGATTTGCTGTGGTTGCTTGATATAGCTCATTCGCGTTTCGGCTCCGGGCATACGCCCTGTTAAAGTAGGCCCGGTAAACCCGGCAGGCACATCGCCGCCAGGGTCAGGGCGGACGCCACATACATCAAACGGATACTGGCGGTGATATCCTCCAGGCCGATATCGCGCCGCGCCTCGCCAATCCAGGGCTTTTCCACCCGTTCATTAAAATAGGTGTTCGGCCCGCCCAGCCTGACGCCCAGCGCGCCGGCCACGGTGGCTTCCGACCAGGCGCAATTAGGACTTTTATGCTGGTAGCGATCGCGCCAGCCGATGCGCCAGGCGTTGCGCCCGTCCAGCCGCAGCACCCAGGCCGCCAGCGCGAGCATCACCCACCCCAGGCGCGCAGGCAGCCAGTTGGCCGCATCGTCCAGCCGCGCCGATACGCAGCCGATGGCCCGGTATTTCGACGTGCGATAGCCCACCATGGAATCAAGGGTGTTAACCGCCTTATAGGCCATCGCCAGGGGGACGCCGCCGATAAACAGCCAGAACAGCGGCGCGATAACCCCGTCGACGCTGTTCTCCGCCACCGTTTCCACCACCGCGCGCATAATTTGCGGCCGCGTCAGGTTTTGCGTGTCGCGCCCGACGATATAAGAAAGCTGGCGGCGCGATTCTTCCAGGGTGCCCGCACGCAGCGCGTGGTAGACCGCCATGGCCGCATCCCGCAGGCAGCGGGTGGCCAGCAGGGTATAGGTCAGCCACGCTTCGGCCAGCCAGTGCAGCCAAGGATTAAACGCCAGGAGTTTGAGCAGCGCGGCGGTGGCCAGCCAGGTGGCGCCGACCACCGCCACCCACAGCACGGCGCCGCCGATATAGAGCGCGCGTTCGCTGCGGCAGCAGCGGCGTATCCCGCGCTGGGTGAAGGTAATCGCATGGCCAATCCAGCGCACCGGATGCGGCCAGTGCGGCGGATCCCCCAGCCATAAATCCAGCAAATAGCCGACGATAAAGGCGCTGATGCTCATAACTGCGCACATCCTTTGTCCAGCCAGCGACGCAGCAATGCCGGACGCTGATAAAAGTGCACATGCAGGTAGCTGGCCAGGATATGGTCATCGCCGTATCCGCCGAACCAGCGCTTGACCTCGCCGCCGGAGGTGGTTTTATTCAGGGTAAACAGCGGGGCTTCGTCGGTAATATATTCGGAGTGATGGAATTCATGGCCGCGCAGGGTTTCCCCGCGCGCGCCCAGCAGGTTGTCGCACAGCGCTTCCCCCTCGCAGTAGCCAAAGCGCTTAAGTCCTTCGCTCATGCGGCTGATCCCGCGCAGCAGGCCGACCATGGAAAACGACCGCCCCGCGCGATCTTCCAGCGCTTTGCCTAAATACATCAAGCCGCCGCATTCCGCGTAGATCGCCGTTCCGCTGTTGCCGGCGCGCAGCAGCGAGGCCCGCATGGCGCGGTTATCCGCCAGTTGTTCGGCAAAGATTTCGGGAAACCCGCCGCCGATATAGACCATCTGGCAGCGCGGCAGCTCGCTATCGCGCAGCGGGCTGAATGGAACGATGTTCACGCCGATATCGCGCAACAGCTGGAGGTTGTCGGGATAATAAAAATGGAACGCTTCGTCTTTGGCCAGCGCCAGCGTCAATTGCCGATAGCGCGGGTCCCGGGGGGGATCGGGCAAATAGCCGGCGGCCGGGCGGCAGTCGGCCAGCGCCAGCAGCCGGTCGAGATCGATATGGCGTTCGACGCAGGCGGCCAACTGGTCCCATTGGGAATCGAGGCGATGACCCTCCTGCGGCGGGATCAAGCCCAAATGCCGCGACGGCAGTTCCCAGTCCTTGAGCGGCGGCAGATAGCCCAGCACCGGCAGATCGCAATAACGGGTAATGGCGTTTTTGATTAGGATAAAATGATGTTCGGAAGCGACACGGTTAACGATAATACCGACAATGTTAACGGCGGGATCAAACAGTTGAAAACCGAGCACCGTGGCCGCCGCCGATGTGGACACCGCTTTGCCGTCGATAATCAGCACCACCGGCACGCCAAGCTGTTTGGCCAGCGCCGCGCTGCTGCACTCGCCGTCGTCCCCCAGCCCGTCGTACAGTCCCATCACGCCTTCGATAATACCGATATCGGCCTGGGCGAGGTGCCGGGTGAATAGGCCGCAAAGCGTATCCGGCGCCAGCATATAGGCATCCAGATTGTGGGAGGGAATGCCGCTGACCGCCTGGTGCCAGCCGGTATCGATATAGTCCGGCCCGCATTTGAACGGCTGTACCCGCTGGCCGCGCAGCGCCAGCGCGCGCAGCAGCCCAAGGGTAAGCAACGTTTTTCCTGTCCCGCTTTGCGCGCCGCCGATGAGTATCGCTTTCATCATCATCCCGTTATGCCTGGGGGAAGCGAGCGGGATTGTCATAAGCAATGGCGGTGGGGCGTCCTGCAACCCAGCGGCACTGTTAGGACAACCCTCTTCCCTCCGAAGGAGTTGTGTCCGAGCCCGTCGGGCTACGTATTATCAGGCAGGTCTTCTGGCTGAGCGTCATCCTCCTCCGGCCCTTCCCAATCGATAGCGATCAGTGGTAACTCCGGATTTGTCGGCATTACAGCAGCGGGGGCTGCGGAGGATTTTCACCTCCTTCCCTGACGGCCTTGCGGCGCGTTTGACCTGATAACAATTATTTTTTACTAATCTAAAGTATCTATGGGAAATATACCCCGTATTGGATCAAAAAAAATGTCCGCAAGCAGCGCTTTGATTAAAATTTATTGGCACAGGATAACACTTTTTAGCTATTGGAAATTAGCCAATCCTGTGGCATAGGTCATCAGGGAGCATTTTCCGGGGATTGGGAGATAACATAAAATAGCGTTGGCAAAATGAGAGAAATGAGATCCCGATCGTAGGGAAATAATGCTTACGCGGGAAAATGTCTTCGCGAGGAATAAAATGATTAATTTCGCTGCAGCGCGATATTTTTATTTATGCTGATATCGGGAGACGCCAGGCGCTGTTCGCGATAGGCCTGGGGAGTAATACGATAGGCCTGGCGAAATACTTTGCAAAAATAGCTGGCTTGGGAAAAACCGAGATTGCGGGCGATGACGGCGATCGACCAGTCGCTTTGTTCCAGCATCTGGAGCGCGCTTTGCATACGCTGCTGATTGACATAGGCATTAAAACCAATACCTTGATATTTTTTAAATAATTTACTGAAATAATAAGGACTTAGATAGACCATGGCCGCCACATCCTCCAGACGCAGGTCCTCGGAGTAATGGCCGTCGATGTAACGCAGGGCCTTTTTCATTTTGCTGTCGTGCTGGCTGGGGATAGCCACCCGCCGCTCAGCGCTGGCCGGGGCATGCTCTTTAATCACCACGAAATCACGCTGCTGTTTTAGATAGTTATCGACGATTATCTTCAGCAGTTCGGCGGAAGACAGCAACCGGTCGTAGTTAATTACCGGAATTTTTTCGAAATTTTCGGTAAATTGGAAATCCTGCTGCCAGGCATAAGAGCTGCATTCCTGCACTTCGGGCAGTTGAACGGTATCATGCAACCGCACCTGGCCGCACAGGACGAAGCCGACCAAATGGCCGCCAATCACCAGGGGAATGGAAAAGTCGGTCAAGCCGGCGTGACAGCGGTAGATACAAGGCTGGTTGGATTTGGATGCCTCCAGCCCACCGCAGCGATCGCTCATGCGGCAACGGCGGCTCATTTCAGGATCTTGGCGCATGAGTTGGCAAAAAGGAGTGAAATGATATAAATCCGATACCTCTTCACCATGAATATTCACCACCACAACCGCCAAACTGGTGGCGTTTGCGAAGTCCCGCGCGATTTTATTAATCAGCTCTGAATCCATAAAATTATCGGAATTCATATTAGGCCCTCTCGCGCTTTACTTATTTTTAATAAACCAGTAACAAAAAAGATATATTTCATCTGATCGTCACGTACGGGTGAAAGATGCAGCGATAACGACTTAATATCTTACAACTAGCCAAAATATACCCTGTCATCTCTCCAAAAATTATCTTAAAGCTACTGCGGATTTAATCATTTTTCCATAATTTAAAACCGTGCTCTATCACACAATTATTTAATCACCCGTGAATCACGATGCTTTGGGCGCACAATACGTTCAAAAAAGAGTTTAAAAAAGAATACGGCGCTATCGATCGACATGCGGTCCGATCGATACGCGCTGATGGAAAAGCCTGACGCCTGGCCGTCTCGGTATACGAGCTATGGCCAGGCGGACGAGTCCGGCGACTTAATTGCTTACCGGAGGCTGGTTCAGATTGCCGGGCAGATGCCGGGCGATAAGGAAACGATAAATGGCCGCGCCCAGCATGGCCCCTATGATCGGAGCGATAATCGGTACGATGAAATAGGGAATATCCCGGCCGCCGGTCATGGAAACGTCGCCCCAGCCGGCAAAAAACGTAAACAGTTTTGGACCGAAATCACGGGCGGGGTTCATGGCGAACCCGGTCAGCGGCGCGGTCGAGGCGCCAATGACCGCCACCAGGATACCGATCAGCAGGGGCGCCAGCGGGCCTTTGGGCACGCCGTTGCCGTCATCGGTCAGGGCCATGATCAGACCCATCAGGATGGAGGTAATGACGATTTCCACGAAAGCCGCCAGCCCGATGCTGATGGCCGCCGCCGGATACGTGGAAAATATACTGGCGAGGAACAAACTTTCCTGGCTGCCGCGCACCATCTGGTGGGCCTGTTCATAAAGGTCAAACATATTATGATACAGCAGATAGGTCAGCGCCGCGCCGCCAAAGGCCCCCGCCACCTGCGCCACGATATAGGGCAGGACTTTTCTTTTATCAAAACTGGCAAATAGCCATAAGGCGATGGTGATCGCCGGGTTGAGATGGGCGCCGGAAATGCCAGCGGTCAAATAGACCGCCAGCGCGATGCCCAGCCCCCATACCACGCAAATTTCCCATAGGCCGAAACTGGCGCCGGCAAGTTTCGCCGCGCACAGCACGCTGGTACCAAAAAAGATAAAGAGACCGGTACCCAGCAGTTCGGCGGTACATTGCCCTGTCACTGACCTTAACGTGTCGCTCATTGTATTATTCCTGTATGACGTCAAAATGAATAAATATAAAACAGACCTGAATGGCAATAAGCTATATGGCGACATACATTTTGGCATAGTTATTTTTTGATCAAATGAGATCTCGCTTGCAATTATCTTTTTATGCAACAAAATCAGGACATAAAATATCGTTTTATTGAGTGTGAATTAATTGGAATTATTGATATTTTTTCAGTGTTTACAGGCCTGAAAGCCTCTATTGGTCAGGGTTTTGCGTTTTTTTCCTGATGCTAATTTTTCGTCACATAGCATTTATATTGTTCCCATCGCGCTAACTTTCGAATCACAAATCAACTATTTCATCAAGAGCAGGTTTGTTATTTTGCGGTAGCGAAAGTTAATAATTGCTATCAGGAAAGTGGATAAAACCCAGGCAGGGCTTGGAATCATTAAATAAAAATAGCAATTTTTTGCTATGCCAAAGCTAATCATTTTCCATATTTTCATACTAATTAAGCCATTATTTTTTATCGCTTCCGCGTATATTTTCTACCGGACATCCTCAGAATTTTAATGATTGGTCGAGGTAATAAAAATGCAACAAGAAGCCCTGGGCATGGTTGAAACCAAAGGTCTGACCGCCGCGATCGAAGCGGCCGATACCATGGTGAAATCGGCCAATGTGTTGTTGGTCGGTTATGAAAAAATTGGTTCCGGTCTGGTAACGGTGATTGTGCGCGGCGACGTCGGTGCGGTTAAGGCCGCGACGGATGCCGGCGCCATGGCGGCGGCGAATGTAGGCGAAGTAGTCGCTACTCACGTAATTCCACGTCCCCATGCGGATGTGGAGAAATTCTTGCCTAAAGGAATCCGCGAATGAACACCGATAAGGTCATCGACCAGATTTTAGCTCAGGTGATGGCAAAAATCGGTGACGGCGCCACCGCGGTGCCCCCTTCTCACTCTCCATTGGATCGAGGTCCGGATATGTCGGAAAACACCTGTAACCTGACGGAATTCGTCGGCACGGCCATGGGCGACACTATTGGTTTAGTGATTGCCAATGTCGACAGCGCTGTGCTGACGGCCATGAAATTAGAAAAACGCTACCGCTCCATCGGTATTCTCGGTACCCGCATCGGCGCCGGCCCGCACATCATGGCGGCGGACGAAGCGGTCAAGGCGACCAATACCGAAGTGGTCAGTATTGAATTACCGCGCGATACCAAAGGCGGCGCGGGCCACGGTTCACTGATTATCTTCGGCGGCGAAGACGTTTCCGACGTCAAGCGCGCGGTGGAAGTGGCGTTAAAAGAGCTGGACCGCACCTTCGGCGATGTTTATAGCAACGAAGCCGGCCATATCGAATTGCAATACAGCGCCCGCGCCAGCTATGCGCTGGAAAAAGCCTTTGGCGCGCCTATCGGCAAGGCCTGCGGCGTTATTGTCGGGGCGCCCGCGGCCATCGGCGTGGTCATGGCCGATACGGCGGTTAAATCCGCCAATGTCGACGTGGTCGCCTACAGTTCCCCGTCCAACGGCACCAGCTTCAGTAATGAAGTGATCCTGGTGGTTTCCGGCGATTCCGGCGCGGTACGCCAGGCGGTGACCTCCGCCCGCGAAATCGGTAAGACGTTGCTCGGTACGCTCGGCTCGGTGCCGCATAACGATCGTCCGTCTTATATTTAACTCCTTGTGGGGGATGGCATGAAATCCAAGCGATTTGAAGCGCTGGCGAAACGTCCGGTCAACCAGGACGGTTTTGTCAAAGAATGGGTCGAGGAAGGCTTTATAGCCATGGAAAGCCCGAACGATCCCAAACCGTCGATCAAGATCGTCGACGGCAAGGTCACGGAACTGGACGGTAAAGCCCGCGCCCAGTTCGATCTGATCGATCACTTTATCGCCAATTACGGCATCAACCTGTCGCGTTCCGAAGAAGTAATGGCGATGGATTCGGTCAAACTGGCGAAAATGCTGTGCGATCCCAATGTGTCGCGCGCCGAGATTATCCCGCTGACCACCGCCATGACGCCGGCGAAAATCGTCGAAGTCATGTCGCAGATGAATGTGGTGGAAATGATGATGTCGATGCAGAAGATGCGCGCCCGCCGCACGCCTTCACAGCAGGCTCACGTCACCAATATCCAGGACAATCCGGTACAGATTGCCGCCGATGCGGCCGAAGGCGCCTACCGCGGCTTCGATGAACAGGAAACCACCGTGGCGGTGGCGCGCTATGCGCCGTTTAACGCCATCGCGCTACTTGTCGGCTCGCAGGTCGGCCGGCCGGGCGTGTTGACCCAATGCTCGCTGGAAGAAGCCACCGAGCTGAAGCTGGGCATGCTGGGACACACCTGCTACGCGGAAACCATCTCGGTTTATGGCACCGAACCGGTGTTTACCGACGGTGACGATACCCCCTGGTCCAAAGGCTTTCTCGCCTCTTCTTACGCGTCACGCGGCCTGAAAATGCGGTTTACCTCGGGCTCCGGTTCGGAAGTGCAGATGGGTTACGCCGAAGGCAAATCCATGCTGTACCTGGAAGCGCGTTGTATCTTTATTACCCGCGCGGCCGGGGTGCAAGGGCTGCAAAACGGCTCGGTAAGCTGTATCGGTATTCCGTCGGCGGTGCCGTCGGGGATTCGCGCCGTGCTGGCGGAAAACCTGATTTGCTCGTCGCTGGATTTGGAATGCGCCTCAAGTAACGACCAGACCTTTACCCATTCCGATATGCGCCGCACCGCACGCCTGCTGATGCAGTTCCTGCCCGGGACCGACTTTATCTCCTCCGGTTATTCCGCGGTGCCCAACTACGACAATATGTTCGCCGGCTCAAATGAAGACGCCGAGGATTTCGACGACTACAACATCTTGCAGCGGGATCTGAAAGTGGACGGCGGCCTGCGTCCGGTTCGCGAAGAAGATGTGGTCGCCATCCGCAATAAAGCGGCGCGCGCGCTGCAGGCGGCCTTTGCCGGCATGGGCCTGCCGCCCATTACCGACGAAGAAGTCACCGCCGCCACCTATGCCCACGGGTCGAAAGATATGCCCGCGCGCAACAAGGTGGAGGATATGAAGTTCGCCCAGGAAATCATCGAGAAAAACCGTACCGGGCTGGAAGTGGTCAAGGCGCTGGCCGAAGGCGGTTTCCCCGATGTGGCGCAAAGCGTGCTGGATATCCAGAAAGCCAAGATCGCCGGCGACTATTTGCATACCTCCGCCATTATCGTCGGCAACGGCCAGGTGCTGTCGGCGGTGAATGACATTAATGACTATGCGGGTCCGGCCACCGGATACCGTTTGGAAGGCGCTCGTTGGGAAGAAATCAAAAATATCCCCAATGCGCTCGACCCCAGTGAATTGGGTTAAAAGGCGGCCACGATGGAAATTAATGAAACACTATTACGGCAAATCATCGGCGATGTGCTGAGCCAGATGAGGCCCCAGGATAACCAGGTCAGTTTCGCCCCCGCCGCGGCGCCTTCATCCGCCCCGGCAGCTAACGGCGACAACCAGACTTGTGATTTCCTCAAAGTGGTGGGCGACGCCAAACCGGGCGCCCACAAAGACGAAGTGATTATCGCCGTCGGACCGGCGTTCGGCCTGTCGCAGACGGTCAATATCATCGGTTTGCCCCATAAACAGATCCTGCGTGAACTGATTGCCGGCATCGAAGAAGAAGGCGTCAGGGCCAGGGTAATCCGCTGCTTTAAGTCGTCCGACGTGGCGTTTGTGGCGGTGGAAGGCAATCGCCTGAGCGGTTCGGGCATCTCGATCGGCTTGCAGTCGAAAGGCACGACGGTGATTCATCAACGCGGGCTGCCGCCGCTGTCGAATCTGGAACTGTTCCCCCAGGCGCCGTTGCTGACATTGGAAACCTACCGGCACATCGGTAAAAACGCGGCCCGCTATGCCAAAGGCGAATCGCCCGATCCGGTGCCGACGCTAAACGATCAGATGGCGCGGCCAAAATACCAGGCCAAGTCCGCGGTGCTGCATATCAAGGAAACCAAGTACGTGGTGACCGGGAAATTGCCGCAGGAACTGAGCGTAGCGCTGTAAGCGTGACGATTTCTAGCTGACTGTCTCTACGCGATCCGCGTTCGGCGGCTCGCGAATTAAGGTAACGACGATGAATGCTGATGCAATTGAAACCATGGTGCGTGACGTGCTGGCACGCATGAACAACCCGGACGCGGCAGCGGCGCCAGTCTCCGCGCCCGCCGCGGCCAACCGGATCAAAGCCGGCGTGGCGGATTATCCGCTGACCAATAAACACCCGGAATGGGTGAAGACCGCCACCGGTAAAACCCTTGACGATCTGACGCTGGCCAATGTGCTTAATGGCCGCGTGACCGCGCAGGACGTGCGCATCACGCCGGAGATCCTGCGCATCCAGGCGGATATCGCCCGGGCCGCCGGCCGCGATTTGCTGGCCATGAACTTCGAGCGCGCCGCCGAACTGACCGCCGTGCCGGATGAACGGGTATTGGAAATCTACAACGCCCTGCGCCCGTTCCGTTCCAGCAAAGATGATCTGCTGGCCATCGCCGAAGAGCTGCAAACGCGCTACCAGGCCACCATCTGCGCCGGGTTTGTCCGCGAGGCCGCGGGTTATTACGTGCAGCGCAAGAAGCTCAAAGGCGACGATTAATCTTAGGGAACGGGACAGGCGGGAGCGGCACATGGGTTATATCGTAGGTGTGGATATCGGTAATTCCTCCACCGAGGCGGCGCTGGCAAAGACCTCCTCCACCGGGGAATTGACATTTATCGCCAGTTCGCTGACGGAAACCACCGGTATCAAAGGCACCAAACGCAACGTCTTCGGGATTATGCACGCCCTGAACGACGTGGTGGATCACGCCGGCATCAGCCTTGGCGACCTGACGCTTATCCGGCTCAACGAGGCGACGCCGGTAATTGGCGACGTGGCGATGGAAACCATCACGGAAACCGTCATCACCGAATCCACCATGATCGGCCATAACCCCAAAACGCCGGGGGGCCTGGGACTGGGCGCCGGTATTACCATCGGTTTCGACGAGTTGCTTACGCGCTCCGCCGACGAGCCGTATATCGTCATCGCCCCCGCCGCGCTCGATTTCGCCGATATCGCCGCGATGATTAACGCGGCCGCCAAAGCCGGGTTCCGGATTACGGCGGCGATCTTGCAGCGGGACGACGGCGTGTTGGTCAGCAACCGGCTGGACCACCCTATTCCCATTGTCGACGAAGTGCACTATATCGAGCGTATCCCGTTGGGCATGCCCGCGGCGGTAGAAGTTGCCGCCCAGGGCAAGGTAATTACCCAACTGTCAAATCCCTATGGCATCGCCACCGTGTTCAAGCTTACCGCCGATGAAACCCGCGCCATCGTTCCGGTGGCGCGCTCGCTCATCGGCACCCGCTCGGCCGTGGTGGTGAAAACCCCTAAAGGGGACGTTAAGGCGCGCACCATCCCGGCCGGACATCTGGAACTGTACGCCGGTAACCGGGTCACCCGCATCGACGTCCACCAGGGGGCGGACAAAATCATGAGCGCGGTGACCGCGCTGGGCAAGCTGGATAACGCCAGCGGGGAGTCCGGTACCCATATCGGCGGCATGCTGGAGCAAGTCCGCCAGACCATGGCGGAACTGACCAATAAGGACCCGGCGTCCGTCGCCATCCAGGATTTGCTGGCGGTGGATACCTTTGTGCCGGTCAACGTCAAAGGCGGCCTGGCCGGCGAGTTCTTTATGGAACAGGCGGTGGGCATCGCGGCCATGGTGAAGTCGGACCGCCTGCAAATGATGGAGATTGCCGACGTGCTGCATCAACAAACCGGCGTCAAAGTCACTATCGGCGGCGCGGAAGCGGAAGCGGCCATCCTCGGCGCGCTTACCACGCCGGGCACCCAGCGGCCGCTGGCCATTCTTGATTTGGGCGCCGGGTCCACCGACGCCTCGATCATCGACGCCGGCGGACGCATTGTCGCCACCCATCTGGCCGGTGCCGGTGACATGGTCACGTTACTGATTAATTCGGAATTGGGGCTGGAGCAGCGCCAACTGGCGGAGGAGATCAAAAAATACCCTCTGGCCAAGGTGGAGAGCCTGTTCCATATCCGCCATGAAGATGGCAGCGTGCAGTTTTTCAACCAGTCCCTGCCCCCGGAAGTATTTGCCCGGGTGGTGGTGGTCAAGGACGACGGCCTGGCGCCGCTGCCGGGCGATCTGGCGCTGGAAAAAGTGCGAATGGTGCGGCGCAGCGCCAAACAGCGGGTATTCGTCACCAACGCCCTGCGCGCCCTGGCCCAGGTCAGCCCCACCGGCAGCATTCGCGATATTCCTTTCGTGGTACTGGTGGGCGGCTCGTCCCTGGACTTCGAGGTGCCGCAGCTGATTACCGATGCGCTGGCCCATTACCACCTGGTGGCGGGCCAGGGCAATGTCCGCGGCTGCGAAGGCCCGCGCAACGCCGTGGCGACGGGATTGGTGCTGTCATGGAACGGGGAGGCGAAATATGGAACTGCCTGATATCAGCCAGCCGGCCATCGTGATCACCGTGGACCCTGACGCGGACCGGCGGAGCTGGCAGCAGCTACTTCTGGGGATGGAGGAAGAAGGCATTCCGTTTGTTCTGCATCGCGTCGAACGCGGCAACGGCGATACGTCGCCGGTGACCCTGGCGCACCAGGCCGCGTCCGCCTCGCCGCTGGCGGTGGGGGTGGCGGTGGGCGCGCGGGAATTGGTGGTACACGACCCCCACCTGCCGGCCGACGGGCCGCTGTTTGTCCTGGAGGACTATCCGCGGCTGGCGGCGGAGGAAATACGCCGTCTGGGTTGCAACGCGGCCCGGCTGGTCAAGGGATTGCCGTTTAAATTTACCGTTTGAATTTGGTCTTTAGTTTTATGTAACGCAACGCCGGCAATCAATCCGGCTCCAAGACGCCCTGAACAGGAGAGAAGTAATGAATAACGCATTGGGATTAATCGAAACCAAAGGATTGGTCGGCGCCATTATCGCGGCGGATGCCATGGTCAAATCGGCTAACGTGCAGTTGGTGGGCTATGAAAAAATCGGTTCCGGTCTGGTGACGGTCATGGTCCGCGGCGATGTCGGCGCGGTAAAAGCGGCGGTTGATGCCGGGGCCGCCGCGGCGCAGGGCATCGGTAACGTGGTCTCTACCCATGTCATTCCGCGTCCGCATTCGGACGTCGAAGGCTTTTTGCCAAAATCCACCCCGGCGCTGGGTGAATAACCGGAAGGTGACCGTGTGAAAACTTCACTGGGTTTACTTGAAGTCGCCGGTCTGGCGCTGGCCATCAAGGTGGCGGACACCATGGCCAAGGCGGCGAACGTCGAGATTGCCGGCATTGAAAAAACCAATGGCTCCGGCTGGATGCTCGTCACGATTACCGGTGATGTGGCGGCGGTCAGTTCGGCGATCACCAACGGTGCGGAACTGGCGCGGCGGGAAAACGGCTGGGTAGCGGATCGGGTTATCGCCCGCCCCGCCGATGCCCTGGCCGACTGGCTAACCACACGCGAACAGCCGGCGGTCATCGAAGCGCCCGCCGACAAGGCGGCGGAATCGGCTAATGACGCTAACCCGGCCGCCGACGATACGGCGCCGGCCACCGAAGCGCCCGCCGGCAAGGCGGCGGAATCGGCAAGCGTGGTTACGCCCACGCCGGCCGCGGCCGGCGAAGCGAAGGCGGCCGCCATGGCGAGATATACGCCAAAAATCCTCTCCGGCCTGCCGGGAGTAGAGGCGGGAACCTGCAATTTATGTCACGACCCGGCCTGTCCGCGCCGTAAAGGCGAACCGCGCGCGGCGTGCATTCACAACGGAGAAAGAGGCGAAGTCTGATGGAAACTCTGGAACTGAAGTCCCTGGTGGAAAACGTACTGCTCGATATGCAACGGCGCCCTATTCCGCTCGGCATATCGAACCGGCATTTACATCTATCCCTTGAGGATTATGAACATTTGTTTCCCGGCCGCCCGTTGATCTTTAAAAAGGATCTGTACCAGCCCGGACAGTTCGCCTCCGAACAGGTGGTGAATCTGGTCGGGCCGAAAGGCACCTTGAAAAATGTCCGGATTCTCGGCCCGCTGCGCGGCCAGTCGCAGGTGGAAATTTCACGTACCGACGCCCGGTTATTGGGCGTGGACGCGCCGCTGCGCCTGTCCGGCAACCTGAACGATACCCCGGGCCTGCTGCTGGTCAGCAACAGCGGTGAATTGCAGTTGCCCCACGGCGTGATCGTGGCGCAGCGGCATATCCATATGTCGCCGCTGGATGCGCTGCTGTTCGGGGTCAAGCAAGGGGACCTGGTACGGGTCGCCCTGCGCGGCACCGGCCGCAAGCTGATATTCGACGATGTGGTGGTGCGTGTGGGCGAGCATATGCGCCTGGAAATGCATATCGACACCGACGAAGCCAACGCGGCGGACGCCGGGGCCAAGGGCGCCACCGCGGTATTAATGGAGCGTTAAGCATGGGTCAGGAACTGATGCAGGAACGTTGGATAGCCGAATGCGTGGCCCAGGTAATCCTGCGGCTGCAACAGCGCCAACTGGCCGAATTGGTTCTCAGCCAGCGGTCACTGGAAACCGACTGGCCGGCGGATGCCGCCCTGCGCCACGCCACTTTGCGGGTTACGCAAACCACGCCGGCTTTTCTACGGCAACTGGCCGCCGCCGGGGATGGCGATGCCGCCTTCGACCGCCTGCGGCAAGCCTGGCGCGACGGGATGCGGGTGGTTTTGGAAATCGAGCGGTCCTGCTTCGGCCTGCTGCCCGTAGCCGAATTGCTGCGGTTGCCGTTGAAATTCAGTACCCATGACCGCCAGCCGGTGCATCTGCTGGCCCGGCCGGTGGCCGGTTATGCCGATATAACGTCCTTGCCGGCGGGTTATCTGGTGCTGGCGCGCAGGGTACTGCTCACCGCGCTGGCCAGGGATGAAATCGTTAAACGTGGTCTTCAACTCTATAGGCAGGACTAACTCATGCAATTGGCTCGCGTAATCGGTTCGGTGGTGTCGACACAAAAAGCGCCTTCGCTGCTGGGTAAAAAATTAATGGTGGTTGAACCGGTCAATAGCGACGGTTCCGCCCCCAACGGCATCACGCTGCAGGAAGTGGCGGTGGATTCGGTGGGCGCGGGCGAAGGTGAAATTGTCCTGCTGGCCCGGGGCGCGTCGGCGCGCTGGGTCTTTGCCGAACCTAATCAGGCCATCGACCTGGCGATTGTCGGCATCATCGACAGTTTTGTGCCTTAACCGGCGCTGACGCGAGGAGCAGTCATGAGCATTTATACCAAAACCGGCGATAAAGGCACCACATCGCTTATCGGCGGACAACGCATCAAAAAATACCATCCCCGCGTCGAGGCCTACGGCACGGTGGACGAACTGAATGCCAATCTCGGCGTGGCGACACACCTGGTGCATAACGGGCTTAATCGCCAGCTGTTGCTGGACGTACAGCACCAATTGTTCTGGCTCGGCGCCGAACTGGCCGACGACCGGCCTGAACGGCGCGACGCGACGGTGCAACGGATCAATGCCGATCATATCGCGCAGCTTGAGCAGGCCATCGATCGCTGCATGGCCGCCCTACCGCCGGTGACCGGTTTTGTCCTGCCCGGCGACAGCGCCGCGGGCAGCCAGTTGCATCTGGCGCGCACCGTGGCGCGGCGCGCGGAGCGGCGGGTGGTGGAGCTGGCGGATGAGTTGCACGTGCGTGGAGAAGTACGCGAAGAAGTGCTGCGCTATCTCAACCGCCTGTCCGACTGCCTCTATGCCCTGGCGCGCAGCGAAGACGCCGCAGCCAGAACCGACGCCATCATCGGCGAGGTGGCCCGGCGCTACCAGGCGCAAACCGCGGCCGGCGCAACCGATGCTGAACCGCGGCTCAAGTCCGAAGAAGGGCTGGACTTTATCCTGGTGCACAGCCTGATGCGGGCGGCGCTGGAAGCGGCGCGGGAACTGGCGGTGCCGGTGGTGATCGCCATCGTGGATCGCCACGGCAATCCGGTCATGACCTACCGCATGACCGACGCGCTGCTGGTCTCCCTCGATCTGGCGCCGAAAAAAGCCTTTTCCGCCGTGGCGCTGAAAACCGCCACGCACAACCTTGGTCCGGCAGTCCAACCCGGAGCCGATCTTTATCAACTGGAAGCCTCGTCGGGCGGCAAGATTGTCACCTTCGGCGGCGGATATCCGCTCTACCGCGCCGGCCAACTGATCGGCGGGCTGGGCATCAGCGGCGGAACCGTCGCCCAGGATCGGCAAATCGCCCAACGGGCTATCACGCATTGTAATGTGGGGAATGAGTAATGAATAGTAATGAACTGGAATCGCTGATCCGGACCATCCTGAGTGAAAAACTCGAACCGGCGCGCCGGGAAAACGCCACCTCGGCGCTATTTGACCAGGTGGATGAGGCCGTCGGGGCCGCCCACAAGGCGTTTCTGACCTATCAGCAGCGCCCGCTGAAAACCCGCAAAGACGTCATCGCCGCCGTTCGCCGCGAGCTGGTGCCCCATTTGCAGGTCCTGGCCGAGCGCGGCGCCGAAGAAACCGGCATGGGTAAGGTGGAGGATAAGTTGCTGAAAAACCGCGTCGCGCTGGAAAAAACCCCCGGCGTGGAGGACCTGGTGACCGAGGCCCTGACCGGCGATGAAGGCATGGTGCTGTTCGAATACTCGCCGTTTGGCGTCATAGGCTCGGTAGCGCCGAGCACCAACCCCACCGAAACCATTATCAATAACTGTATCAGCATGCTCGCCGCCGGCAACGCGATTTTTTTCAGCCCCCATCCGGGCGCCAAAAATGTCTCGTTATGGCTGATCGAGCAGATCGAAGCCATTATTTTCACCGCCTGCGGCATCCATAATCTGGTGACCTGCGTGCGCGAACCGAGCTTCGAATCCACCCAGCAAATGATGAAGCACCCGCTGATCGCCATGCTGGCCATTACCGGCGGCCCCGGCATCGTGAATATGGCGCTGAAAAGCGGCAAGAAAACCCTTGGCGCCGGCGCGGGCAATCCGCCGAGCCTGGTGGATGAAACCGCGGTGTTGGATAAAGCCGCGCAGGATATCGTCAGCGGCGCGTCGTTTGATTACAACCTGCCTTGCACCGCAGAGAAAAGCCTGATCGTGGTGGAAAGCGTCGCTCCGGCCCTGCTGGCCGAAATGCAAAAATGCGGGGCCCTGCTCGTCACCGGCGCCGACAATATCGACAAGCTGCGTAAAGCGGCGATTATCGACGGCCATGCCAATAAAGCGCTGGTCGGTAAAAGCCCCGTGGCCTTGCTCAAAGCCGCCGGCCTGCCCGCGCCGGACAAAGCGCCGCGCCTGTTGCTGGTGGAAGTGCCCGCCGACGACCCGTTTGTCATGGTGGAACAGCTGATGCCGATTCTGCCGGTGGTGCGGGTCCGCGATTTCGAAACCGGTTTGCAACTGGCGCTGAAGGTGGAAGGCGGCCTGCACCATACCGCCACCATGCATTCGCAGAACGTTTCGCGGCTGAACAAGGCGGCGCAGCTGCTGCAAACCTCCATTTTTGTTAAAAACGGCCCCTCTTATGCCGGCATCGGCGTGGGTTCTGAAGGTTTCGCCACCTTTACCATCGCCACGCCCACCGGCGAAGGCACCACGTCGGCACGCAATTTTGCCCGCCACCGCCGCTGTGTATTGGCCAATGCGTTTTCAATCCGTTGAGTAAAAGGGAAAGACGATGAACCGTTTTGTGATCCCTACCCGCGTTTACAGCGGCGCCGACTGCCTGCAACGGTTGGAGCGCTACCGGGACAAAGATGTCTGGGTGGTCTGCGACAGTTTCCTGGCAAAAGGCGGCGCCATCGCGCGCCTGCTGGAACACCTGGATGCCGATCGGGTCAGCCTGTTCAGCGATATCATGCCCGATCCGCCTATCGCCACCGTGGTGGCGGGCATCTTGCAGCTTCAGACGATACGCCCGCAGGTGGTCATCGGGTTTGGCGGCGGTTCCGCCATCGACGCCGCCAAGGCCATGGTTTTTTTCGGGCGCAAACTTGGCCTCACCATCGACCGGTTTATCGCCATCCCCACGACCAGCGGCACCGGCTCGGAGGTCACCAGCGCCAGCGTGATCGGCGATCCGGCGCTGGGGATCAAATATCCGCTGTTCGACGACGCCATTTACCCCGATATCGCCCTGCTGGACCCGCAATTGGTGGTATCGGTGCCGGCGGCGGTTACGGCCAATACCGGCATGGATGTATTAACCCACGCAGTGGAGGCCTATGTTTCCACTAATGCCAGCGATTTCAGCGATGCGCTGGCGGAGAAAGCGGCTCAGCTGGTGTTTCGCTATCTGGCCGCCGCCTGTAGCCGGGGCGATTGCCTGAAAACCCGCGAAAAAATGCACAACGCCTCGACCCTGGCCGGCATGGCCTTTAGCCAGGCCGGGCTCGGGGTGAATCACGCCATCGCCCATCAATTGGGCGGGCAACTGCACGTGGCCCACGGCCTGGCCAATGCCCTGCTGCTCACCGAGGTGATTCGCTTCAACAGCCAGGATGCGCGGGCGGCCAAAAAATATGCCCGCCTGGCCAGGATCTGCGGGTTGGCGACGTATCAAAGCGAGGATCGGGCCGCCCTGCAACAGTTGCTCAATCATATCGGCCAGTTAAAGCGCCAGATTGGCATTCCCGCCGCCCTGGGAGGCCTGGGTCTCGGCGCCGAAAAGATCCGCCAGGTCACCCCGGCGATGATCGCGGCGGCATTGAATGACTCGACGCTGGCCACCAATCCGCGCCGGGCGACGGCAAAAGATATCGGGGCCATCCTAAATGCCATTGAGTAGCCTAAAAGCAGGTCACCATGAATAATGACATCAAAACGGAACGCGTGATCCAGGAATATGTTCCAGGCAAGCAAGTTACGCTGGCGCATTTAATCGCTAATCCAAATAAAGATATTTATAAAAAGCTGGGACTGAACGAAGACGATAATGCCATCGGCATTCTGACCATTACGCCCAGCGAAGCGTCAATTATCGCCAGCGATATCGCCACTAAATCCGGTGCCGTAAAAATTGGTTTTATCGATCGGTTTACCGGCGCGGTAATTATTTGTGGAGATGTATCATCGGTGGAATCGGCCCTGAAACAGGTTCTATATACCCTGGGTGAAGTAATGAAATTCACCCCCTGCGCGCTGACGCGGACCTGAGCCATGAAACGGCTGATGCTGCTCGGTCCCAGCCAGGGCGGGAAAACCACGCTGTTGCAGTGTCTGCGCGGCGATCCGCTGGCATACCAGAAGACGCAGTCGATGATTTATCTGCCCGACGCCATAGACAGTCCGGGCGAATATATCGAGAACCGTCATTTCTATAGCGCCCTGCTGTCGAGCTCCTATGAGGCGGATATCGTCGGCCTGGTGCAAAATCTGGATAGCGAAAATAGCTATTTTTCGCCTATGTTCGCCACCCTGTTCAATAAACCGGTGATCGGCATTATTACCAAAGCCGACATCCCGGTCAGTGAAAGACAAAGAGATTTTATTATTAATCAATTAAAGCAGGCCGGCGCGGACCCGTTGTTTATCGTCTCGGCCACGCAGCGTGAAGGTATTATGCCTCTGCTGACGTATCTGGAATAATATTTTCGGAGTAACAGATGACACACCTTATTATGGCCGTTAATTCCGGTAGTTCATCGCTCAAATTCGAGCTGTTTTCCATGCCGGAAGAAATAACCGTGGCAAAAGGACTGTTCGAACGATTGGGCAGCGGCAGCGCCGCGTTTACCCTGCGCGTCGGCGACGCCAAACACCAGACCACCGTAGCGCTGAACGACCACCAGCAGGCGGCGGATTATCTGTTGGACGCCCTGTTGGAAAGCGGTATCGTTCCCTCGCTGACCCTGATCGACGGCGTCGGCCACCGGGTGGCCCACGGCGGCGAGTATTTTAAAGATTCCAGCCCGATCGACCCCGCCGCGCTGCTTGAAATCGAAAAACTCAGCGCGCTGGCGCCCATCCATAATCCGGTTAATGCCAAGGGCATCAGGGCTTTCCAGCTGCGCCTGCCGCACGCGGTAACCGTCGGCGTGTTCGACACTTCGTTCCACCAGTCCATTAGCGAAGCCGGTTATCTCTATCCCCTACCTTATCGCTATTACCAGGATTACGGCATTCGCCGCTACGGTTTTCACGGCACCAGCCATAAATACGTGGGCGAAACCTGCGCCGCCCTGCTGGGACGCGCCGACCTGCGGATTATCTCGTGCCACCTGGGCAACGGCGCCAGCATTTGCGCCATCGACGGCGGCCGATCGGTGGCGACCTCAATGGGATTCACGCCGCTGGCCGGGCTGATGATGGGCACCCGCTGCGGCGACATCGACCCCTCGATATTGCCGTTTATCGCCGAACACGAAAATAAATCTGCACAACAATTGCTTGAGATCATGAATAACGAGTCCGGCTTACTGGGCATCTCTGGGATCTCCAATGATTGTCGTGATATCGTAAGCGCCGCCGAATCCGGCAACCACCGCGCCGACCTGGCGCTGGGCATGTTTACCGATCGTATCCGCAGCGTTATCGGCGCTTACGCCACGGAGATGAACGGGGTGGATGCGGTGATTTTTACCGCCGGGATTGGCGAGAATTCCGCCGTGATTCGCCAGCGGGTATGCCGGAAGCTCGGCTTCCTCGGCATCCGCCTGGATGAGAATAAAAACCAGCGCCACGCAACCTTTATTCAGCAGGACGGCTCGCCGGTCATCGTGGCCGTGATTCCGACCAATGAAGAATTAATGATCGCCCGCGACGTGATGCGCGTCGGTCTGGCGCAAACGCAAGAGGTGCAACATGTCCGGTAAAGTATGGTTGGTGGGCGCGGGCCCGGGAGATCCCAGGCTGATTACGGTCATGGGCATGGAATGCCTGCGCCAGGCGGATGCGGTGGTCTACGATCGGCTGGTCAATCGCCTGCTGCTGGCGGAAGCCCCGGCGCATTGCGTGCTAATCGATGTGGGTAAACGCGCCGATCATCATCCGATCCCCCAGGATCGGATTAACGCCATCCTGATCGAGCAAGCACGGCTGGGACGCAGCGTGGTCCGCCTTAAAGGCGGCGATCCTTTCGTCTTCGGCCGCGGCGGCGAAGAGGCCGAGGCGCTGATCCGCGCCGGCATTCCCTGCGAAGTGGTACCTGGGATCACCTCCGCCATCGGCGGACTGGCCCGGGCCGGCATTCCGGTAACCCATCGTGATTTTGCCTCGTCATTCCATGTCATCACCGGTCATTTGCGCGACGGCAAAGATCCTCACAATTGGCAGGTGCTGGCGCAGCTGGACGGAACGCTGGTGATTCTGATGGGCATGTCGCGCCTGGAGGACATTTGCCAGCAGTTGATCGCGCACGGCCGCAGCGCCGATACCCCCGCCGCCGTGGTCATGAACGCCAGCCACCCCGAACAGCGCATGGTGTTGGCGACCCTGGCGGATCTGCCGGAACGGGCGCGGCTGGCCGGCCTGGCGGCCCCGTCGCTGATCGCGATCGGCGAAGTGACCTCGCTGGCGTTATTGCAATCACTGTAATAAGGCCGGCGCTTAAGCTATGGCGTGCTAACATCGGACGCAAATGCGGGCAACGGAGCGAATATGACGGAGCTTGGACAGCACGGCGGCAACGTACTGGAGATAGCGTTAAAACTGGGGCTGGATGCAGCGGCAATCGTGGATTTCAGCGCCAATATCAACCCGCTCGGCATGCCGCCCAGTCTCAAACGGGCGATAATCAGCCGGCTGGATCTGGCCGAATGCTACCCCGACCCGCTATATCGCCGCGTGCATGAGCGCCTGGCCGCCCATCACCGCTGCCCGGCATCCTGGATTCTGGCGGGCAACGGCGCCACTGAATTGATTTTCGATCTTGCCAACCTGCTGCGCCAAAAAACCGTCCTGCTGTTGACTCCGGGTTTTGCGGAATACCGTCGCGCCTTGCAATGGATGGACTGCCGCATCGAGGATTATCCCTTGTCTGAAGCGGATGATTTTCGACCCGATCGCCGTCTCCTGTCGGCCCTGCGCCCCGGCCTGGATTGCCTGTTTCTCTGTACGCCCAATAATCCCACCGGGCAACTGATTGAACCGGAACTGCTTCTGGCCGTAGCCCGACGCTGCCGCGAGTTGGATATTATGCTGGTAGTGGATGAAGCCTTCATGGATTTTATTCCCGCGGGCGTGAGTTTAATCGGCAGCCTAATGCGCTTCCCCCGCGTTTTCGTGCTGCGTTCGCTGACAAAATTCTACGCCATCCCCGGCCTGCGCCTGGGTTATGTGGTCAGTAGCAACGCCGAGGCCATGGCGCAATTGCGCCTGCGGCGCCCGCCCTGGACCATCAATGCTTTTGCCGCCCTGGCGGCGGATGTCATGCTGGATGATGACGATTATCTCCAGGCCACCCGACGCTGGCTCGGACAGGAGCAGGCCTTTCTGACCCAGGGCCTGCGCGCGTTCGCGCAACTGCGGGTCTGGCGGCCGGCGGCCAATTATATTTTTTTCCGCTGCCGGCAACCGGGGCTGGATCTGCAGGCCGCGCTGCTGGGACCCGCCGCGGTGGGCCATGGCGCCGCCGGCGGCATGGGTCTGCTTATTCGCAGCTGCGCCAACTATCCGGGGCTAAACGCCGACTATTATCGCGTGGCCATTAAAGGGCATGAGGATAACCAGCGGTTGCTGGCCGCCCTTGCCCAGGTTTTCCCCCATGGCTGAAGCCCGCTGCCCGGCGTCCTGCGGCGAGCTGATCCAGGGCTGGATCGCCGGCGGCGAGAAGCTGGTTTCATGCCCCATTGATTGGTACAGCGATGTGAGCGTCGGCGAAGGACCTCCCGCCCGGGATGAACGTCCTTTAAGCCGCCGCATGCTGAGCCAGGTGGTCGCCCATTTCGGCTACCGTCCCGGCGATCTGCCGCCGCTGCGCATTGATTGCCATTCCACCATCCCCATCGCCAAAGGATTAGCCAGCAGCACCGCGGATATTGCCGCCACCGCCGTCGCCACCGCCCGCCTGCTGCGCCAATCGCTGGACGAAGTTACCCTGGCTCAGCTTTGCCTGCGGCTGGAACCGACCGACAGTACGGTTTTCCAGGCCCTGACCTTGTTTGATCACCATACCGGCGCCTGCCATATCGCCCATGCCTGGCAACCCGCACTCGGCATTATCATTTTGGAAAGCCCGGATACCTTGACCACCGCCGCTTTCCACCAGCGCATCGGCAACGAACGTTTACTCCGCCAGGCCGATCAATTGGACCGCGCCTGGCGCCTGTTCCAGCGGGCTTGCAGCACTGAATCCCCCCGCCTGCTCGGTGAAGCCGCTACCCTTAGCGCGCAAGCGCGCAATCAGCTTTTGCCCAAGCCGGCTTTTGACGCTTTACTGCGGTTGGTGGAAAGGGAGAATTTGTATGGCATCAACGTCGCCCACAGCGGAACCGTGGTCGGGCTGCTGCTCGATCCCCGGCATCATGACGCTGAGCGGCTGTTAGCGGCCCTGGCGACCTATGGAATTTTACGGCACTATCCCCGTCAGCATATCAGCCGTATGGTACCGGGGGGCGTGCGCTAGGGCACCGGAATGGGCAAGTGGCCGGCAGTCCGCGCAACACGCCGCGGCCGCTCGTCAAGCAGCGC
This sequence comes from Enterobacterales bacterium, assembly GCA_015654925.1. GTDB lineage: Bacteria > Pseudomonadota > Gammaproteobacteria > Enterobacterales > Enterobacteriaceae > Acerihabitans. Next base: position 106,217 of record JAATFX010000020.1, read on the forward strand.
GGCCGCGGGCCCGCTACCGCCGCTCGCCCGGGCGGTAAGGGGTGGAAACAATTTTAGCTATCTTGGCGATACAACTGCCATCCCAGATCAATTCATAATGCGCGCTTTGCTGGACGCTGCGCACACCCCGGGGTGTAAAAAGCCCCCAGCAAACAGCGCCGGGATGACGCACCGACCGGTAACGCAGGGCCGCCGAACCGCCGGTTTTCAACCGTTGCCCCAGCGCCCGCGCCGCGGCGTAGTCATCGGGGTGGTAAATGGGATCTGAAGCCGGCAGGCCGCCCGCATCATAAGCCGGTCCGGCATCAAAAATAAACAGCAATCCGCGCATGACCAGGCGATCGTATTTTAAACCTTCGATCAATTGCCAATAACGTTCCTGATGATAAGTGACTTCCGCCAGCGCCGTAGCCATTTCGTCAGCGATATATAATATGCCGAATGAGCCATCGGAAAAACGGCTGCCCTGCACATTGATATGGGTAAAGGGCGCCACCGCGTAAGAACAGCCGGGGATACCGAAGGGGATATCACCCGCCGGCAGGCGGTCCAGATCGCCGGCGACCTTTTTCAGCCGCGGATTGGTCAGCGCCTGCAGCGCATACAGCGCCTCGAAATCCTGTTCATCGGCAACATCATCAAATAAAGCAATGGGGGGATATTTGGAATTGATCAGGCGGTAGCCGCGCTGCTGGATGATGTTAATTTCCGGCAAGATTAATTGATTGAGCGCTACCATTGGCCACCACGCAGCGCATCAATATGTTTGTAGACCTCATACAGGGTGCCAAAATGCCCGGAACTAATGAGCTCCAGCGGCGCATGGCCATTAAAAAAAGGATTGTGATTATTAAGTCCCATAAAGCCATACACGTTTTCCGGGTTTTCAAATAACGTACGCAGTGCGGCATGGATATTAAGCAGGTAGCTTAACCGTTCGAGCTGATCGTTCGACAGCTGGGCAGCGCCAGGATCCCTCTTGAATTTATAAAATGACGCTTTCGAGATCTGTAAGATGGCCTGGGCCTGATCGGGAGTCGCGCCCCATTTATCAAGGATTGCCATAACGGCTTTCAGGCCGATGGCGGCCTGGTGTTTTTTATCCTCTTCCGGTCGTAACTTTTGCGCCAGCGCCATAACATTCCCCATAGATCAATATTGTCTTATAGTATACCATTTAAACTAAACAGTCCATACACAGACAAAAAATCCTCTTCAGCGGAGCTGGAACTCGCGGTTAAAATTGGAAAAAACAATACTATAAATAGCAATTGACTCGGATGGGCCTGCATATATTCGAGTTGAAAAATTACGCAATTTAATATAGAAATTCATTTTTAATATTATAAGAAAACGTAGTCAGCAGGTAGAAAGGGGCTACTTTTTCAATTATGCCATCCCACCGGGATCGCGTAACTCAGGGAACATATTCTCTGTTGAACTGAAAAAGATCCGGCATTATCGCCAATGACGACACCATGCGGCATGGAAACAATTCCATGCCGCGATATTCAAATCTGATGGCGTCCAGCGGCGTGGAATAGGTTAGCTCTTGCTTGCGGGCAACGCTCAACACTGTGCAGGGGATAGTGCCTACCTGCCGGGTGAGGGTATGATGCTTAACCAGCGAAATGCTGTCCAGCTGCAAAAAGGGATTGCTTTGTGGCCGCTGGATATTGAATACCGTGGCAATATCGGCCACCGCGGCAACATACCGATCGACTCCCCTGCCGCAGCTCAGTTCGTCCTGGATTTCCCGCAACAGCGAGCAAAAATCATCCGCGATCCGTTTTAATACTCCAGGTTGTAATTTGTAGGTCGCCAATGCCGTTATCGCAGCCCGTTTACCCAAGCTATGGCGCGTGTTCCTCACGACATAACGCTCCAACGCCTGGATAAAATCAAAAGCGTTGGCCGGTGTCCTCCGCCGCGCCCCGTGGTTCATTCTACTGGCCAGTTTTTTTTCTGCCAGATATTCCCCTAGGGTCGTGTCCCTCTTCCATGGCATCAGCAGTCTATTAAGGCTACGTTGAAACGATACCTTGTTTTCTTTACGACAGCGTTGAATATTGGGCATGCCTTGCTGGGCGATAGCCAGCAGGCCGCGCTTATCATCTCCGCGCGATACGACAAACATGCTCAAATTGGCGGCCGGCTTGAGGATTTGGTAGCCTATATCGTTCGCCGCGGCATGTTTAATCCGTTCATGGGCGGCGAGAATAAGGTCCATCAATGGCAGCGGCGATTTTTCCAATAATTGACCGATTATTTCATCAATCCCATAGTCCAGGCCATCGGCCACAGGCAATGGCGTTTCATTTTTCATTGCCGGCAATTCAGCGCCGCTGATATAGTATGGCTGACCGGTCAATTTAAGGACCGCGCCATCCATACGATAGTGCCGGGCCAACGGATGCCGCGTTGTAGGCAGATTTTGCCGGCACTGTTCGACTAGAGGTAATGGAAAACAATAAAGTTGCTTGCTATCAGCGGGAATCGAGGCCATTTCAATAGGCATGATCTTGCTTTCTTGATACGCATAAAGCGAAGCCGCAAAAAAAGCCTGCTGGCGCGAAGAATATTCCTCGCTCACGCCTTTATTATCAACGAAGGTCCTCGTTTCTTGCTTATTTTGTTGAATATCAAATATACTCAGCGTTCCAGCTACCCCCAGCCCCACCCTGGGCAATACCAGGAAAGTGGCCGGATCGGCCATGAACCCCACCTGTGCGCGGATTTCACTTTTCGCTTCCGCAAGTAGCGACACACCGCTTTTTTTTTCGCGGACCAGGATGGCATTTTCAATAAGATGTTCAAGGTTGGTATCGCCGGCGCCGCAAACGGTGGGTGAAAAAGCGGCGAATAATGCGTCAAGGTGTTGCTGGGCAAGATCAAAACTAAAACTCCGCAGCGAAAATACATTGCTAACAAAAATAGCATTGACCTCCAAGGGCAGAATTGTGCCGTAATCAACATTGCCACGGCTATAAATCTTGCAGCGGTCTTCCAGCCCCTGACCGGTTCCCCCCAGCGCTACGGCGGATTTAGCGGCGATCTTTTGATAGCAGAACTTTATATTGTTATTGTCCAACTTAGCCACGGACAAGCTGAACTGTCGGTTAAACCGGGCCAACGCGCCGGCGAACCACCCCGGCATAAAGGGCAAACCCGCCGCCGCGACCCCAAAAAAACACGACATATCAAAAATTTCGCTCAAGGTAATCGAATCGTTTTTTCCAAGCATGGCGATAGCGAAACGAAACGCGTCAATTGCCGGCGCCTTGCCGTCAAGATAACTGCTGGCTCCTGCCATTGTTTTGTTGCTGGCGTTGAGGTGGATAAAGCGTCTGATGTCCTCGATGCCTTGGCTCAGGCGCTCGGGTTTATGTCCTGTGGTAACGGAAACAGGGTTCGACAGGCCCGTTTTTACGGTTTGTACCAGGCATTGGAAGCCCGGATCTACCGCCTGCGCCAGCGCTACCGCGGCGCTGCGCTTATTGCCCCGGTGATGATGATTTTTTGCCCGTTTCAGGTGAATGCGAAAGTTATCGACCACCGAAGAAAAGAGCGGAATGTGGCGACTACTGAAGTTTCCCCAGCGGCGGCTATCGAATGGCTGGCCTGACGAGACTCTTTCATGGGGATCGCCGCCGGTACCGGAATATAATCCCTGGGGCGGTTTATGGCTTAGGTGGGTAACCCGGCGGCGGGGGATATCCACATGATGCGCGGACAAATAAAAGATGCGTAGCCGGCCGGCATCGCTGGCGACCAGTTTAACCCTGGTGAAACAGGGCGTAGCCGACAATAGTTTTATATGGGGCGCTAGAGGCAGCGCCAGCGGGTGAAGCACTAAAGCGTTGCCGGTACCTTGCGCTTTGCGCTGTAACTGTTTCAGGCACAGCCGGCCCTGGCAAAAATGCAGCGAAATGGACCGGCCAGGTCCCAGTTCAAAATCAAGATCCTCCCTCTTGCGAGGCGCCTGGACGATTTTTTTAAGCGTAATAACTACCCTGGCGGGCATATCATCGCCGTCATCCAGGTCGAAACGGCTAATGAGATTTTCGGTGCTAATATTAACCTGATAATAATTTTCTCTAAGTTTTTGTTTGACTATGACCGCTCCATCGTCATTAATCCGGATATTTTCAAATACCAAATCAGTATATTCACCCAAGTCAATACCTGCGACCTGGTATTTTTCGGCGCCTTTCACGACGGACCACGTGCATGTCAATAAGTCACTGGGCTTGCCTTTAATCAATAATAACCTGCCATGGGGATCAAGAGTCAGTCCCTGCTGCAAAAATGGACCGTTATAAACACTGCCAAGGTATATATAGTTATCGGCATCAAGGGAGTCCGCGGAATGGATACAATGATACGTGAGTACACATTTCACCGACAGCGTCTGGCCCAGGTCCCGATGCAGGGACGCGAAAGCCCTGCTACGGCGCAGGGCAAAAGAAGATGAACTTGCGCCGGGCGCAAGCCGGTCTTCGGTTTGATCATCCCCCCCCGGTAATGAACTACGGCGCTGCGGGAAAAGTCTTTTAGAATTTCTGATTTTCTGTAATGATTGGTATATTGGATCGCATTCAGCAACATGAACTTTATCATAAAATGAAACAGATATATTTTTAACGTCGCCCTCAAATTCCGGATACGTTTGTGCAGCTAATTTCATAACCCTCCCTTTGCAAATAAATCTACAGCCGATTCAATTATTGTTTAAAGACAATGCGTATTGCCTTCATGAAAATCAGCTAAAGTAATTATCAGCATTTTATCTGGTATGAGCTATAAAAATATTTTGATCACTGTCGCAATTCGGCGTTTAATTTGCCGGGTCAAGGCGCCTTTTTAGCCACGATAAATAAGCGCGGAAATGCCAGCAACACCGTTCCGTCCGCTCTGGCCGGATATTGACGGCTAATAGCCTGCCGATATTGCTCGATAAAAACCGGCTGTTGTTGGGGGGATAGTGGCTCAATAAAGGGACGCAGTCCGGTGGCCCGCAGCCATTCAATGATGGCGTCCACCGAGGGCATCACGTGAAAATAGGTGGTGCGCCAGATATCCACCTCCGCGGCGGCGGGGGCCAACAGATCGTAATAGTCCGTCGCACTTAGGATTTTCACCCTTATTTGCGCCGCATCGCCGATCCGATCGCGCCATAACGCGTCATGAGCCACTTGCCGCATTGCCCGATGACTGGGTTCTTCCCGGTTATCCGGCATTTGCACCGCCAGGTATCCGTGCGGGGCCACCAGGGAAAACAGGCGCGGAAATAGCGTTTCATGATCCCCGACCCATTGCAGCGAAGCGTTGGCATATATCACATCATGCAATGCCGCCGGCTGCCAGCGCGAGACATCCTCCTGCTGAAAGTGGCAATGAGGCAGACGCTCCCTGGCATGGCTTAGCATGGCGGCGGAGCTGTCGATACCGGTTATCACCGCATGGGGAAAACGTTCATATAATCCTTGAGTTGAATTGCCGGGGCCGCAGCCAAGGTCCGCAATCAAAGCCGGTGCGGATAAACCGATGCGCGCGATTAATTCCAGCGCCGGGCGCGTCCTTTCCGCCTCAAATTGACGATAAAGCTGCGGATTCCAATCTTTCATTGCGATGTCCTCACGGAGGTTGGGCATTAACGGCCCCGCCGGGCGAACCGTTCACGGTTTTCACTGCGGGCGATTTCAGATTTTTTCAGCGTCACATAGCAGGCGCCGGCACCGCCGTGGCAGGGCTGGGCGCTGCAATACGCCTGTACGTGGGTGAACTGGGCCAGCCAGCGCGCCACAAAACTGCGCACAATATTGGCATGGCTATCGTGATGACGGCCTTTACCGTGAATAATCAATACCGTACGGATGGGCTGGCGCTGCATTATCAGCATAAACTCGAACAGATTTTGCCGGCAAGTTTCCAGCGGGGCGCGGGTAAGATTCAGGCTGGCCTCCACCGGGTAGCGGCCGGCGCGCAGCTTATCGAGTACGCCTTGCTGAATCCCGTCCTGTTTGTAGGACAACGGCATATCCAGCGGTATCACCTCCAGAAAACCGGTGGTGAGGAAATTGTCGGGCACGGCATTCTCTTGCGGCCGGCAGGGAGCCCGGCCTGATTTCTGCTGCAAAAAAACCACGTTGGCGGCATTTTTCAGCGGTTTGACATCGTCCATGGCCTCTTTGAACAGTTCATCATCATCACAGGTCATTGTTTGTCACTCGCGCTTCAAGGGCGAGGCCGGACTCGCCCTTTTGGTAGTCGTTGATACCGTCTTTCCAGCTATTCCCTTGGCACACATCCTTTTAATATAGCCGGTTTAATATAACCTGGCCGCGCGGGTATTTCCCGGTTTTTTTCCGGGCATTCGCCCGTCACAGGGAGGCATACGCGCGGCCAATCACGGCGGCGGAGGCGCTGTAGGCCTGCTGTTCCCCGGCGGTGAGCGCTACCGGCAGAGTGCGCACGATGCCCCGGGCGCCGACGACGGCCGGTTGCCCGATATAGACCCCTTCCCGTTCATCCCAGGCCGACACGGGAAATACCGTGCGGGCGTCAGAGAGCACCGCATCGATCAGGCGCGCGGTGGCCGTACCTATGCCAAAACTGGTCCAGCCCTTGCCCAATAAAATTTCCCATCCGCCGCCGCGCACCCGATCTTTCAGCGCCGGCAGATCGAGGGGTTTATCGGTTTCCCATGCGCTGATGGGACGTTCGCCGATGCGTACCGTACTCCAGGCGACAAACTGTGATTCGCCATGTTCCCCCATCACATAACCGCTGACGCTTTTGGGGTCGACATCAAAGAACTCGCCGACCACCCGTTTCATCCGCGCGGTATCCAGGGAGGTGCCGGTACCGAATACCTGGGCGGTGGGAAGCCCGCTGACCTGCTGGATCACCCGGGCAATGACATCGCAAGGATTGGTGATACTGATAAAAATGCCGTTAAACCCGCTGGCCATAATCTGCGGCACCACGTGTTTGACCGTGCCGCTGGTTTCCAATAATTCTTCCATGCGATCTTCACGCAGCAGGGTTTGGGGGCCAATCGCCATCACGACCACCTGCGCCTGCCGCAATGCGGCGTAATCATTTACCACGATATGCACGCGCGAGGGCACCAGAGAAGCCATATCGCGCAATTCCAACCCCTGGCTCCGGGCTTTGGCTTCGTTATTGTCGATTAAGACAATCCCATCGCACAATCCCTGGGTCACCAATGAAAAAGCCGTATCGGCGCCCACATGGCCGGCGCCGACAATCCCCACGATCCGTTTCATTACCGTCTCCCCTGATTTTTAAGGCGTTTAGCCATGATGTTTTTTTTACCTTACACCTTTTAAAAAGCAAAACCCACAGGCAATATCCCTGTCCCCGGCGGCGATGTTTTAGCTAAATGTGCACCGACGGCGTTGGACACTTTATCAACGACACCAATTGATGTTAAAATTGACCCAAATCAAGTAATGCATGAGCGGCGACATATGATCATCCAGGAAAAGCGTATTATCAGACGAATCCAGTCTGGCGGTTGTGCCATCCACTGCCAGGATTGTAGTATCAGCCAATTGTGTATCCCCTTTACGCTTAATGAGCACGAGCTGGACCAGCTCGACAATATCATCGAGCGCAAAAAACCGATCCAGAAAGGCCAGGCGCTGTTCAAGGCCGGCGACGAACTTAAGTCGCTGTACGCCATCCGCTCCGGCACCATCAAAAGCTACACCATCACCGAGCAGGGCGACGAGCAGATTACCGGCTTTCATCTGGCGGGCGACCTGGTGGGATTCGACGCCATCGGCGCGGGCCAGCACCCCAGCTTCGCCCAGGCGCTGGAAACATCCATGGTCTGTGAAATCCCGTTTGAGACGCTCGATGATTTGTCCGGCAAGATGCCCAACCTGCGCCAGCAAATGATGCGCCTGATGAGCGGCGAAATTAAAGGCGATCAGGACATGATCCTGCTGCTTTCCAAAAAGAACGCCGAGGAGCGCCTGGCGGCGTTTGTCTATAATCTTTCCCGCCGCTTCGCCCAGCGCGGGTTCTCGCCGCGGGAATTCCGCCTGACCATGACCCGGGGCGATATCGGTAATTACCTCGGCCTGACCGTGGAAACCATCAGTCGTCTGCTGGGACGTTTCCAGAAAAGCGGCATGCTGGCGGTGAAGGGCAAATACATTACGATTGAGGACGGCGACGCCTTATCCGAACTCGCCGGCACCCCGCAAAAGGTATGCTGAACTGACGGCGCCCTGACCGCCCGGCCGGAAATTTAATTTTTATTTTATTGATCCGGCTTCATTTATCCCCTGTCCGTCATTGCCCCAATGAGTTACTCTTATTTTAACATTCTGTCGAATTGCAGAAATGAGGAGTTTCTAATGGCAAAGTACCGCAACCTGTTAGTCGCAATCGACCCCGATCAGGACGATCAGCCCGCACTGCGCCGGGCAGTCTATTTAGTGCATCAGTTGGGCGGCTCGATCAAAGCCTTTCTGCCGATTTATGATTTTTCCTACGAAATGACAACGCTGCTCTCCCCCGATGAACGCACCGCAATGCGTAAAGGGGTGATCGATCAGCGTACCGCCTGGATTGAAGAACAGTGCCAGCACTATATCAGCAGCGGCGTCCCCATCGATATCAAAGTGGTATGGCATAACCGTCCTTTTGAAGCCATTATTCAGGAAGTGCTGGCCTATAAACACGATCTGGTGCTGAAAATGGCCCACCAGCACGATCGGTTCGAATCGGTAATTTTTACCCCCACCGACTGGCATCTGCTGCGCAAGTGCCCGTGCCCGGTCTGGATGGTCAAGGACCAGCCCTGGCCGGAAGGCGGCAAGGCCCTGGTGGCGGTTAACCTGTCGGGCGAAGAACCCTATCACGATCCGCTCAATATCAAGCTGGTAACCGAAACGTTGGAACTGGCCAAACAGGTCAACCAAACCGAGGTTCATTTGGTGGGCGCCTATCCCGTCACCCCGATTAATATCGCCATCGAACTGCCGGATTTTGATCCCAGCGTCTATAACGACGCCATCCGCGGCCAGCACCTGATCGCCATGAAGAGCCTGCGCCAGAAATTCCAACTGGATGAAAAATTCACCCATGTGGAGAAAGGCCTGCCGGAAGAAGTCATTCCCGATTTAGCCGAGCACCTGGACGCCGGCGTGGTGGTTATCGGCAGCATTGGCCGCACCGGCTTTTCGGCGGCGTTTATCGGCAATACCACGGAACTGGTGATCGATCATCTCAAATGCGATTTGCTGGCGATTAAACCGGACGATTACGTCTCGCCGGTGACGCTGGAAGCGGGCGATCGGTACGAATAGCCGCACCCGTCCCAAATCCATCGCGCCTTGTTCCAGCACGGCCAATAAAAAAAGCCCCGGCATCCGGGGCTTTTTTTTATTGGCCTTAAGGCACTTATAACTTAGAGCGCCCGCAGGATCGCCTCTACGCTGGCTTTGGCATCGCCAAATAGCATTTGGGTATTTTCTTTAAAAAACAGCGGGTTTTGCACGCCGGCGTAACCGGTATTCATCGACCGCTTGAAGACAATTACGTTTTGCGCCTTCCAGACTTCCAGTACCGGCATACCGGCAATCGGACTGCGCGGGTCTTCCTGCGCGGCCGGGTTAACGGTATCGTTGGCGCCAATCACCAGCACGGTATCGGTGTCGGTGAAGTCGTCGTTGATTTCATCCATTTCCAGCACCACGTCATAGGGCACCCGAGCTTCGGCCAGCAGGACATTCATATGCCCCGGCAAGCGTCCGGCCACCGGATGGATGCCAAAACGCACCTTGATGCCGCGCGCCTGCAGCTTTTCGGTAATATCATGCACCGGGTATTGCGCCTGCGCCACCGCCATGCCGTATCCGGGAGTGATGATGACCGATGACGAGTTTTTCAACAGCTCGGCCACTTCTTCCGCCGTGGTTTCGCGATATTCGCCCATTTCGGTGTCTTCACCGCCGCCGGACCCGTCAGTGCCGAAACCGCCGGCAATCACGCTGAAAAAGGAGCGGTTCATCGCCTTGCACATAATATAAGACAGGATAGCGCCCGATGACCCCACCAGCGCGCCGGTGACGATCAGCAGATCGTTACTGAGCATAAACCCGGCCGCCGCCGCCGCCCACCCCGAATAGGAGTTGAGCATGGAAACCACCACCGGCATATCGGCGCCGCCGATGGAGGCCACCAGATGCCAGCCGAATACCAGGGCGATAATGGTCATCAGCAACAGCGCAATGGATTGCAGCGCCACGCTGTCGGTCCTGACGAACAACACCAGCAGCAGGAACGACACTACCAGCGCCGCCAGATTCATATGATGGCGGTAAGGCAGCATCAGCGGACGGGAAGAAATCTTGCCGCGCAGTTTGCCAAACGCCACGATCGACCCGGTAAAGGTCACGGCGCCGATAAAGATACCCAGGAAAACTTCGGTCAGATGGATATTTTCCATTACCGGATTAATGATGTCGCCGTGATCGAGATAACTGTTGAATCCGACCAATACCGCGGCCAGACCGACAAAACTATGCAGTATGGCCACCAGTTCCGGCATTTCGGTCATTTCGACTTTACGCGCCAGGTATACCCCGATACTGCCCCCGATCGCCATGGCGACAATAATCCAGCCGATATTGCCCGCATGCGGCCCGCAGATCGTCGCGATAAGCGCAATGGCCATCCCGCTGACGCCGAACAGATTGCCTTGTCTTGAACTTTCGTGTTTGGACAATCCCGCCAGGCTGAAAATAAATAAAATAGCGGCAACTATATACGCCGCCGTCACTAATCCTTCAGACATGGGTTTTCCCCTTAATTTTTACGAAACATTTTCAGCATGCGCTGAGTCACGGTGAAACCACCGAAAATATTGATACTTGCAATCAGCACGGCAATGAAAGAGAGGAAAGAAACCCATCCGCCGTGGCCAATTTGCAGCAGCGCACCAACAACAATAATCCCTGAAATGGCATTGGTTACCGACATCAGCGGGGTATGCAGCGCATGGCTGACGTTCCAGACCACGTAATAACCCACGACGCAGGCCAGGGCGAAGACGGTGAAATGCGACAGGAAATCGCGGGGAGCGACATTGGCCAACCAGCCAAACAAGATGATGACCAAGGCTATCAACCCATATTTCATCACCGGCGAAGTAGGCTTATCTGCCGGTTTGGGCAGCGGGGCCGCCGCCTTGGCCTGTTGGGGCTGGGCTGAGACCTGGATCGGCGGCGCCGGCCAGGTCAGTTCGCCCTCTTTCACCACGGTAACACCGCGAATCACGGTATCGTCAAAATCCACCACGATCTCGCCGTTTTTTTCTTTACAGAGCAATTTCAGCAGGTTAACCAGGTTGGTGCCGTAGAGTTGCGACGATTGGGTCGGCAAACGGCTGGGCAAATCGGTGTAGCCGATGATACGCACGCCGTTGTCGGTGACGGTAATGGTATCGGGCACGGTCAACTCGCAGTTGCCGCCGGTTTGCGCCGCCAGATCGACGATCACGCTGCCGGGCTTCATGGAAGCCACCATTTCTTTGGTGATAAGTTTGGGGGCCGGCCGGCCGGGGATCAGGGCGGTCGTCACGATAATATCGACGTCCTGCGCCTGGGCGGCGAACAGCGCCATTTCCGCTTTGATGAACGCTTCGGACATTACCTTGGCATACCCATCGCCGCTGCCCGCCTCTTCTTCAAAATCCAGTTCGAGGAATTCCGCGCCCATGCTCTGGACCTGCTCTTTTACTTCGGGACGGGTATCAAAGGCACGCACAATGGCGCCCATGCTGCCGGCGGCGCCAATGGCGGCCAGCCCGGCCACGCCCGCGCCGATAATCATTACTTTGGCCGGCGGGACTTTGCCCGCCGCGGTAATTTGTCCGGTGAAGAAGCGGCCGAACTCATGAGCGGCTTCGACGATTGCCCGATAGCCGGCGATATTGGCCATGGAGCTGAGCGCGTCCAGGGACTGCGCCCGCGAGATGCGCGGCACGGAATCCATCGCCATCACGGTAATATTGTTGGTGGACAGTTTTTCCAGCAGCTCGGGATTTTGCGCCGGCCAGATGAAACTGACCACGGTGCTGCCGGGTTTGATTAGGGCAATTTCATCATCCACCGGTGCGTTCACCTTCAGGATAATATCGGATTGCCAGACATCGGCTGTATCAGTAATCGACGCGCCAGCCGCCAGAAAGGCTGAATCATCGAAACTCGCCAACTTGCCTGCGCCGCTTTCAATCGCCACGGTAAACCCGAGTTTGAGCAACTGTTCGACCGTTTTGGGGGTTGCGGCAACGCGGGCCTCATTGGCCAAGCGCTCTTTTGGTACACCAATACGCATAGCATTCCCTTTTTAATCAGTTCTTTTAGAAAATAACCGTCATCCTGACCCAAGTGTCAAATGTGTCATACGGCAGACCCAGGGATCACCCTACCAGAGCCATACAATAACCTACTCAAAATACAGTCGGCGGTCTATATTTTGTGCCGACAAACGCCATTTTCGGCTCAAAACGCGAGTCATTTACCCCCGCTCAATCAAATGTTATTCACAGTGACATAAATTGCTGAGACACTCGCTATTATTACATGCCATAATCGGCAGCTAATCTGTTATACATCAACAGTTCAGCATGTTTAGCGTGAAAGCGTATGTCGAAAGGATTTTTTATGAAGCTGAAGAACACATTATTGGCATCTGCGTTACTGACGTTGACCGCGTTATCCGCGCAGGCCGCCGTTGAGCTGACGCCGGAAAAAGCAGCCAGCCTGCAGCCATTTGACAGAATTACCATTACCGGTCGATTCAATGCGATTAATGACGCCGCCGATGCGATTTCACGGCGTGCCGATTCCATGGGAGCTTATGCCTTTTATATTCAAGGCATCAACGACGCCAACAATAGCGGTAATTGGCGTGTAACTGCGGATGTATACCATAAAGATGCCCCGGCCGCGTCACAGGCCGTGCAGTACCGGGTATTCAATGGGGTGAAAGAGCTGCCGCGCCAGGAGGCCAACGAGCTTGAGCCTTATGATACGGTCACCATCAAAGGGTTTTACCACAGCCAGCCCGATATAAACGACGCCATCTCCAAAGCCGCCCAGGCTAAGGGGGCAGCGGCCTTCTCCATCGTACGCCAGGTGGATGCCAACGAAGGCGGCAACCAGTATATAACCGCGTTTATTTATAAAGCCGATGCGCCCAAACGCGTCGTGCAAAGTCCCGACGCCATTCCCGCGGATTCCGAAGCGGGCAGAGCGGCCCTGGCCGCCGGCGGCGTCGCCGCATCCAAGGTTGAAATACCGGGCGTAGCGTCTTCCGCTTCGCCGAGCCGCGACGTGGGACGCTTCTTTGAAACGCAATCGACCGCCGGCAAACGTTACACTGTAACCTTGCCTGATGGCACCACCGTGCAGGAAGTGAATAAAATCACCGCCGCGCAAATGGTGCCGTTCGATTCCGTCACCTTTACGGGCCATTACAATAGCTCGGCGGATGTTTCCCATGAAGTTGCCCGTTTAGGGGCTAAAAAAGGCGCGAAATATTATCATATTACCCGCCAGTGGGAACAAAACCAGAGCGGCGGTAACCTGACGGTGAGCGCGGATTTATTTAAATAACCGGCGGTTTGCATCTCGTCGGGGGATGCGTCGCAGCTAATAGGGGCAAGGAAACTTGCCCATTTTTTTGTCGCGCGATCAGGCGGCGGGCGTTTCGCTAAATGGTACCAGTAGTACGCTCAGGCATTCGTTTTGCTGCGTCAGTTGCAAATTGACGCCGAATTCCTGCTCAATAGCGGCCAGTTGGGCCGGGTCCAGGGAATAAGGAAGTTGAATATCAAACTGGTAGATGCTTTGCCGCTGCGCCAGGGCAATCAGGCGCATGATATTGGTTTCGTCGTTTACCTGGGTGGACAGCACCTGCAGCGCTAATGTTTTCAACTGATCCTGGTGGGATTGGTTTTCGTGCGGGAGCGTTTTAGTGACAATACCGAAGAACGGCATTACCCCATAAATGGCATCGATGAAACTCCAGCGTTTTTTACAGCTTGCCAATAAATAGTGCGTATAATCAAAGGACAGCTTTTCGTTTTCACCGGCAGCCGCAAGCATGTGTTTCGTCATCTTGCCCGTTCCCCTGTTTAACATCCCCGGTTTACCACATGTGGTTGCCTTACCGAAGTTGTAAGCCATGCCGCTAAATTGGCGAATACTATAGCATACCGCTATGAATAATTGGCGAATGGGCCGGGGGTTGGTTGACAAATCAATGGTAAAATTTTATTCCACCGCCGCCCGGTTAACTCGCTTCTCCGATGGTATAACGGCCGGACTGGCGGTATGCTCATGCCGGTTGTCCTCATTACTTTACGCAGATGATTTGCCCAATGAATAAGATCGTTTTTGTTGAAGATGATACCGAAGTCGGTAATCTCATTGCCGCGTGGCTGGGTAAACATGATTTCGAGGTGATTATCGAACCGCGGGGCGACCGCGCTCAGGACGTTATCATAAGCCAGAATCCCGATCTGGTTTTGCTGGATATTTTATTGCCCGGCAAGGATGGCATGACGATTTGCCGGGATCTACGCCCGGTGTATAGCGGCCCGATTGTGCTGCTCACGTCCCTGGACAGCGATATGAACCATGTCCTGGCGCTGGAAATGGGCGCCAATGATTATATCCTGAAGACCACGCCCCCCGCGGTGCTGCTGGCCCGCCTGCGGTTGCACCTCCGGCAGAACCCGTCCATGCCGCGTGATATTCCCCATGCGCCGCCCTCTTCCGGCGGCGTGCTGCATTTCGGACAGCTCAGCATTGATTTGACCAACCGCGAGGTGATCCTGGGCTCGGAAACCATTTTGCTGTCGACATCGGATTTTGAGCTGCTGTGGGAACTGGCCACCCATGCCGGGCATATCATGGACCGGGAAGCCTTGCTGAAAAATCTGCGCGGCGTCAGTTACGATGGATTGGACCGCAGTATCGACGTGGCCATCTCACGCCTGCGCAAAAAACTCTATGATAATGCCCTGGAGCCGTTCCGGATTAAAACCGTGCGCAACAAGGGCTATCTGTTTGCGCCGAATGCCTGGGAGAACGCCGGTTCATGAGGAAGCTGTTCATACAATTCTATCTGCTGCTGTTCGTCTGTTTTCTGGTCATGACGCTGTTAGTCGGGCTGGTTTACAAAGTCACGGCCGAACGCGCCGGCAGAAAGTCCATGGATGATTTGATGAAAAGCTCCCTCTTTTTAATGCGCAACGAGCTGCGGACCATCCCGCCGCGGGACTGGAATAAAACCATCAACAAGCTGGATCTGAATCTCTCGTTTAAACTGCATATCGAATCCCTGAAAAAATACGAGCTTAATCCCCACGATGACCAGCGGCTGCGCCGGGGCGAAATCGTCGCCCTTGATGATGAATATACCTTTATCCAGCGGATTCCCCGCAGCAATTATGTTTTGGCCGTAGGTCCAATCCCTTATTTATTTTTCATACATGAAATGCGGCTATTGGATCTGGCGCTACTGGTTTTTATCGGCTTGTCGCTGGCCTTTCCGGTATTTATCTGGATGCGTCCGCACTGGCAAGACATGCTGAAGCTGGAAATGGCCGCCCAGCGCCTGGGAGCGGGATTTCTCGACGAGCGCATTCATTTTGACAACGCCTCCAGCCTGTTCCGCCTGGGGGTGGCCTTCAACCAAATGGCCGACAATGTCAATACGCTGATCGCCAGTAAGAAGCAGCTTATCGATAATATCGCCCACGAATTACGCACCCCGCTGGTACGGCTGCGCTATCGACTCGCCATGAGCGAAGGGCTGTCGACGGAAGAACAAGAACGGCTCAATCATGACGTCAGCCAGTTGGAAGGACTGATTGACGAATTGCTGACCTTTGCCCGGCTGGATCGCCCACAGGTCACCCTGAACCTGGCGCCCATGGATCTGCCCCGCTGGCTGGCGGAAAAGCTGGATGATATACGGCTGGTGCACCCCGACCGGACTATCGAACAGGACATCACCGCCGACGGCGATTTCGGCCAGGTGGATTCGCGGCTAATGGAAAGAGTGCTGGATAATCTGGTCAATAATGCGCTGCGCTACAGCCAGCATAAGGTCAGCGTACGGCTGGGGGTGGCGGGCAGATTTGGTTACGTGCAGGTGGATGATGATGGGCCGGGTATTCCGGAAAACGAGCGCCTGCGGGTATTCGAGCCGTTTGTCCGCCTCGATCCCAGCCGGGATCGCAGCACCGGCGGTTGCGGACTGGGGCTGGCGATCGTGCGATCCATCGCCCAGGCCCATGAGGGCCAGGTCATTGCCGACGCCAGCCCGCTCGGCGGGGCCCGTTTTTTGTATCGCTGGCCGCTTAACCGCGGTTCCCGGGACCCCCTGGATATTAAAAGCCCTTTTTAACCTGCTGGACAAGGGTACCGACGGGCGCATGCCGGGGCTAATGTAAGGTATAATTCGCTATATTGTATGTTGTAACTAATGACACCCTCGCGACCTTGTACATTCGGTTACACGCCGAAACCAAACACTCACTTACAGCACGGTATTAAATCCTTAATGTGTGTCTACCGGCCCCGTTTCGGGGTTGTAAATAGAAACCGCAATTCTGAGGATTTGACAATGAAAAAAGTACTTGCACTGGTTATTGCTGCCGCCATGGGATTGTCTAGCGCTGCTTTTGCCGCTGATACCACTACTACTTCTACTACCGCACCAGCTGCCGCTCCGGCAACAACTGCTACCACCACTACCACCACGACTCCGGCTAAAACCACTCACAAGAAACACGTGAAGAAAGTGAAGAAAGCCGCACCTGCGCAAACTGCCCAGGCCGCTAAAAAGCACGTGAAAAAAGTACAGCATAAGAAAGCAGCGCCGGCTCAGACTGCCCAAGCCGCTAAAAAACACGTGAAAAAAGTGCAACATAAGAAAGCCGCACCTGCCGCTGCCGCAGCGACCACTACTCCGGCATCATAATACGCGCCGCCCCTGAACCAGCCGATTCGCGCCGTTCAGGATCTGCACGAAGTATGCGGCTGTCAGAGCTGATGAAATTGTAATTCTAGCGCATTATTTTTGACTATCCGACACCCGGTTATCCGGGTGTCGGTTTCTTAAGGTTTCGTCTATGCTGCGCCGCTACTTATATGAAATCATCCTGGGTTGCCTAATCGTTTGCGCCCTAATCTGCGCCTTCTTTTTTATCTAGCCCCCTTCCCCGATTGATTGTCGTATCACCGGCAGGTGCCGCGGCCAGTACTTTTAGCGTGCTGAAACGCAACGATTTTTCTCTCTGAGCGACTCTTTATAAGCTATATTAAGATAATATTTTTTCATGGATGACGTCTGTTCTTATCATAAGGCAAGCTTGTTTATGCGAATTGTCCCGCTGTTGCTGCTGTGTCTATTATCTTTGACCGTCAACAATGTCGCCTCAGCTGCCTTGACTAAAGAGCAGAAGGCCCTGTTTTTCGGCCACGATCACCGTCAGGCCATTACCGATCCCAACGAATGGCCGTGGCAAGCCATTGGCCAGGTGGAAACCGCCAGCGGCAATCTTTGCACCGCCACGCTGATTTCCCCCCATTTGGCATTGACCGCCGGCCATTGCGTCCTGGCCCCGGGCGGTAATATCGATAAAGCGGTGATGCTGCGTTTTGTCGCCGAACACCAGCGCTGGCGTTATCAGACCAACGCCATCGAAACCCTGGTGGATAGAAAGCTGGGACAGCGGCTTAAAGCATCGGGGGACGGATGGATCGTGCCACCGGATGCCGCCGCCTATGATTTCGCCTTAATCCGCCTGACCAAAGTATTTAAAAAAATCAAACCGCTGCCCCTGTGGCAAGGGGATACCCAGGAGCTGACGCTGCAGTTGAAGCAGGCCAATCGCCAGGTGACCCAGGCCGGCTATCCTGAAGATCATCTGGACACGCTCTATCGTCACCAGAATTGCCAGGTAACGGGCTGGGCGCAAACCGCCGTTCTGTCCCATCGCTGCAATACTCTGCCAGGCGACAGCGGATCGCCGCTGATGTTGTATACGCTCACCGGCTGGCGGCTTATAGCCATCCAAAGCTCGGCCCCCCTGCCTAAAGATCGCTATCGGGCGGATAATCGCGCGCTGGCGGTAACCGCAATCGGCAATGAATTGCAGGCCCTGGCCATCGATAGCCGGGAGACCCGACCCAAACCGGCCGGCGGAGCGGCATCCGTCGCCGGCGCAAAATAGCCCCGGCGCGGATACATCCGCGCACCGCCCCTGGCGGGCATCGCGGCGCCTGGCGGTTTTAGCGTCAAGCGCCGTTGGTTATGCCTGTATCTGCTCCATCGCCTGCATAATGCGTTTTTCCGAGATGGGATAAGGCGTGCCCAATTGCTGGGCAAAATAGCTTACCCGCAGTTCCTCAAGCATCCAGCGAATCTCTTTGACATCCCCATCGTCACGCCTGATCGGCGGCAATTTATCCAGCCATTGCCGCCAGGCCTGCTGCGCCTGTTCGACTTTTAACATCTGCGCGCGATCGCGGTGGACATCGTTTGCCAGTTTTTCAAGACGGCGCTCAATGGCCCGCAGGTAACGCAGGGTATCGGGCAAGCGCTTCCAGCCGTTGCCGGTAACGAAGCCCCGGTATACCAGGCCGCCCATTTGCGCCTTGATGTCGGATAGCGCAAGAGCCAGGCCGATATCCACGCGGCCTTTCAACCGTTTGTTAATGGCAAAAACCGCCGTCAGGATTTGCTCAACCTGCCCGGCAATCTCCACCACCGTGGGATTGAGATTGGCGCGCACATATTCTTGCAGAGCCGCATATTGCTCTTCGCGCCAGACCAGGCCGCCCTGCTGCTCCATAAGCTTATCGACGCCGCAGGTGATACAGTCGTCGATTAAGTCCATCACTTTGCCAAAGGGATTGAAATAGAGTCCCAGCTTGGCTTTATTGGGCAGTTTTTCATGCAGATATTTTATCGGCGAAGGAATATTGATTAGCAGCAGGCGCCGGGTGCCGAGCCACATCGCCCGGCGCTGATCGTGCTCGGTTTCGAACAGACGAATGGCGACGCTGTCTTTTTCATCCACCAGGGCCGGATACGCTTTTAACGAGTAACCGCCCTTTTTCTGCTCGTAGCGTTCCGGCAAATCGCCGAAACTCCAGATATGCAGATCACGCTGCTCCAGCCCGTCATCCGCCACCGCGGAGAGGGTTTGCTGGACATTATCCTTCAGCTTTAATTTGAGCGCGTCCAGATCCTTGCTCTCGCCAAGGGTTTTGCGTTTATCATCGATGACCCGGAAGGTCACTTTCAGATGGTCCGGCACCTGGTCCCATTGCCAGGCATCGCGGTCGATGGTCACCCCGCTCATGCGCCGCAATTCGCGTTCCATCACGTCCAGCAACGGCCCGTCGGCAGGCGAGGCGCGGCCCAGCAAGGCTTCGGCATAATTTGGCGCCGGGACAAAGTTACGGCGTAACGACTTAGGCAGGGATTTTATCAGCGCGATAATCAATTCCCGCCGGACGCCGGGAATTTGCCAGTCAAAACCGGCGCCGGTGACCTGATTAAGCACCGGCAAAGGAATATGCACCGTCACGCCGTCGGCGTCCGCGCCGGGCTCGAACTGGTACGTCAGCCGCAGCTTGAGATTGCCCTGCTGCCAGGAATTCGGGTAGTCCAGGGCGCTGATGTCATCCGCCCCTTCTTTAATCAGCATGCTTTTTTCAAAGTTCAGGCGCTCGGGGTCCTGCCTGGACTCTTGCCGCCACCAGGTGTCGAAATGCTGCGCGGACACCACCTCCTGGCCGATGCGCCGATCGTAGAACGCGAATAACGTTTCGTCGTCCACCAGGATATCCCGGCGGCGCGATTTATGCTCCAGCTCCTCCACTTCCCCCAATAAGCGGCGATTAGCGTGGAAGAAGGGGTGGCGCGTCTGCCAGTCCCCTTCCACCAGCGCATGGCGGATAAACAGCTCCCGGCATAATTCAGGGTCAATCTGGCCATAATTAACTTTGCGGCCGGTGACGATCGGCAAGCCGAGCAGCGTTACTTTTTCAATGGCGATAACCGCGCCGGCGGCTTTTTCCCAATGGGGTTCGCTGTAGCTATGTTTGACTAAATGCTGCGCCAGAGGCTCGATCCATTCCGGATCGATGCGCGCGGCGATGCGCCCCCACAGGCGGGTGGTTTCCACCAGTTCGGCCACCATGGTCCATTTGGGCGGTTTTTTAAACAGGCCGGACCCGGGATAGATGGAGAACCGCGCGTTGCGCGCCCCGGTAAATTCCTGCTTATCCACATCTTTTTGCCCGATATGGGAAAGCAGGCCGGACAGTAGCGCGCAATGCAGGCCGCGATAATCCGCAGGCTGGGTATTCACCGGCAGTCCGAGGGTTTTTACCGTCTGGCGCAGCTGGGTATAAACGTCCTGCCATTCCCGTACCCGCAGGTAGCTGAGGAAATCCGCGCGGCATTGGCGCCGGAATTGGCTGGAAGACAGCATTTTTTGCTGCTCTTGCAGATAATCCCATAAATTAACGAAGGCGATAAAATCAGATTCTTTATCGGCAAAACGGCGGTGTTTTTCGTCCGAGGCCTGCTTTTTATCTAGCGGCCGCTCGCGGGGGTCCTGGATGGACAGCGCGGCGGCAATCACCATGACCTCGCGCACGCAGCCGTTATTGCGCGCTTCCAGCACCATTCGGGCCAGACGCGGGTCCAGCGGCAACTGCGCCAGTTGCCGTCCCAGCGGGCTGAGCCGGTATCCATGGGCGGATTCCTCCGCCAGCGCGCCCAATTCTTCAAGCAGCCGCACCCCGTCCTGGATATGCCGTTTGTCCGGCGCTTCCACAAAGGGAAACGCGGCGATATCCCCAAGCCCCAGGGCGGTCATCTGCAAGATGACCGAGGCCAGATGGGTGCGCAGAATTTCCGGGTCGGTAAACTCCGGACGCGAAAGGAAGTCTTCTTCCGAATAGAGCCGGATGCAAATCCCTTCCGACACGCGGCCGCAGCGCCCTTTGCGCTGATTGGCGGACGCCTGGGAAATGGGTTCGATGGGCAGCCGCTGCACCTTGGTGCGAAAGCTATACCGGCTGATGCGCGCGGTGCCCGGATCGATGACATATTTAATGCCCGGTACGGTGAGCGAGGTTTCCGCCACGTTGGTGGCCAATACGATGCGCCGGCCGCTGTGGGACTGGAATACGCGGTTTTGTTCGCTGTTGGAGAGCCGGGCATAGAGCGGCAGCACTTCCGTATGGGGCAGGTCCAGCTTGTTCAGGCCGTCGGCGGTATCGCGGATTTCACGCTCGCCGCTCATGAAAATCAGGATATCGCCGGGCGCTTCGCGGCTCAGTTCGTCCACCGCGTCGAAGATAGCCTGGGACTGGTCGCGCTCGTTTTCGTCCTCGATTTCCACCATGGGCCGGTAGCGCACTTCCACCGGATAGGTGCGCCCGGAAACTTCGATAATCGGCGCGTTATTAAAATGCTTGGAAAAGCGCTGCGGGTCGATAGTGGCCGAGGTGATGATCACCTTTAAATCCGGGCGTTTCGGTAACAGCTGATGCAGGTAGCCGAGGATAAAATCGATATTCAGACTGCGTTCATGGGCTTCATCGATGATTAACGTATCGTATTGCAGCAATTGGCGATCCTGCTGGATTTCCGCCAGCAGGATACCGTCGGTCATCAGCTTGACCAGGGTTTGGTCGCTGATTTGATCGTTAAAACGTACTTTATAACCGACCGCCGCGCCCAAAGGCGTCGCCAGCTCCTGGGCGATGCGATCGGCGACGCTGCGCGCCGCCAGGCGGCGGGGCTGGGTATGGCCGATCAGGCCGGTAATGCCCCGGCCCAGCTCCAGGCAGATTTTGGGTATCTGGGTGGTTTTGCCCGAGCCGGTTTCACCGGCGATAATCACCACCTGGTGATGGCGGATCGCCTGTAATATATCGGCCCGTTTTTGGCTGACCGGCAGGTTTTCCGGGTATGTAATGGCCGGACAGGCGGCCCGCCGGTTGGCCGCGCGCTGGGCCGAAGCCGCGATATCGGCGGCGATTTGTTCGGCGATGGCGGATTGTGCTGCCGGAGGGGTGACTTTCAGCGCCCCCTGCAAGCGGCGACGTAAAACTGTTTTATCGCGGAGCATGACTGACTCCAGCGAAGCGGACAGTGCCGCCAGCGATGACTTCACGATAGCTTTCCTTCATCTGCGGCCGGCTTACGCATAATGCCCCGGCCCGGAGATTGTTAACTGTTGCAGGTAGTTTACCATATCCCCGGCGGCGACTTTACGCGGCTTGCGGGTCATTCAATAAATTCGAACAAACAGCTCGAAATATTACGCTATCACTGCACGGGGTAACACCATAGAGTGCTTGTTATCGCCTAAAGGTCAATGACCTAAAAAGAACAAGGAATGAAACATGAGCAAAGTATTAATTCTTAAATCAAGTATTTTGGCCACTTTTTCCCAGTCCAACCAGCTAGCCGATTTCTTCATCGAAGAGTGGCAAAAAGCCCATGGCGACGATCGGATTACCGTGCGGGATTTGGCCGCACAAACGGTTCCGGTGCTGGATGGGGAATTGGTCGGCGCGCTGCGCCCCGCTGATGCCACGTTGACTCCGCGCCAACAGGAAGCGTTGGATTTGTCCGACGAACTGATTAATGAATTGCAGGATAACGATGTGATTGTTATGGCGGTGCCCATGTACAATTTCAATATTCCTACCCAATTAAAGAACTATTTTGACTTGGTGGCCCGCGCCGGCGTCACCTTCCGTTATAGCGAACAAGGCCCGGAAGGTTTGGTTAAAAACAAGCGTGTTGTTATCCTGACCACCCGCGGCGGCATTCATAAAGATACCCCGAGCGATTTGGTTACCGCTTATTTGCGTCTGTTCCTGGGTTTCCTGGGTATGACCGATGTGCAGTTCGTGTTTGCCGAAGGCGTGGCCTACGGTCCGGAAGTGGCCGGCAAGGCGCAGGATGAAGCCAAAGCGGCTATCGGTCAGTTTATCGCCGCCTGATAACAGATGTTATTGCCTACCCTCAAATTGGCAAAATTGTAGCACAGCGCCAACGCATCTTCGGATGCGTTTTTTTATTCCGTCCATCGGGAGGCTGGCACGCTCTCCCTTGAACACGGCTTGCCGCAGGTCCGGTGCCTGCGGGTTCAGTGGTCGGCCGCCGGGGTATCCGGGCAGTTTTGGGCGGTTTGGCAGAGGGTGGGTTGCAGCAGCGCCGTGCTTTGTTTGTCCGCCTTTATGGTGATTTCATGCTCGATTTTGACGTTCATATTGATGGTGATCGGTTCTTTGGGCATCGCCAGTTCTATGCGCGGTACGCATGCGCTGGCGCTGGCCGCCAGCAATAATCCGGTAAGCTTATATCCTGATTTCATTGATTTCCCCTTGCTGGCCGGACGGGCACGGTGGCTTGTTTTTCCAAGACTTGCTCCACATTGGTGCCAAAACGCAGGCTGCGCCAGAGCTGAAAGATGTTTTCTTCATGGCGGTAATTAAGCCTAACCTCGCGCTGGGCGTTAATCTGCGGGTTGGTGCCGATAATATGCGCCAGCATAACCATTTCTCCCTCTCGGCCGACGTCCACGTCGGCCCGCAATCGGGTTATTTCCATATAGCGCAGCCAGCCGATGGCCTCGCCGGTGGCAAGATTGCGGCTACCGATGGCATCGGCGAACTGTTTATCCAGGCGCAGGGCCATGACGCTGTCGTTGGCTATCCAGCCGTGACGGATATAGCCGCGCGCATCGTCGAAATGTAGCGGCAATTCGCCGCTGACGCGACCGGAAATAGCAAACTGCTTGGGCTTGAGGGCGGTGATCAATTGGCTCATCTCGATGGAATCGACTTTCAGCACCGCGGCGTCGCGCTGCGGCAGGCTGAGCGGCGTAAGATGAATACTGCCGCCCAGCGTATCGACATCCACTCCGGTCAGGGTAAGCGGCCGCCGCTGGTCATATGGGTAATAGCCGCGCAGTCCCACCGCCAGGTTATTGAGCGCTACCGGCGTGGCGACCGAGTCAATGCGCAACGAGATCGGCTGTTTAACGCCCAATAGCCAGCGCTGGTCCTGCAGGCGATAGGAGAGATCGAGCGCCACCCCATGCAGCCGGTTTTCATCCATCCAGATATCGCCGCGGCTCACCGAGGCGTGGCCGCCGGCCAGAAAACCTTGGCCGGCGGCGGCGGAAAACGCGCTTTGCGCATTAAATTCCCCGGCGCGCAACGTAATCTTTAAATTCGGTTCGAGCAATGTTTGAAATACCGCCAGGGGTTGTTTCGGCCACCAGGCCTGGCCGCGCAGGCGGGTGCCGTCCCAGCGGCCATTCAGGCGCACCGGGCCAATGGTTTGCCCCGCCCGGGCGGGGTTATTATCCGTCGCCGCCGCGCCGCTGGCCTCCGGATCGCCGGGTCGCACGCGGGCCTGTATCTGGCCGCGCCATAGGAAATTTTGCGGATCGCGCCCGGTCAGTTGGAGCGTCAGGGCCGGCCACGGTAAATATCCGCCGCGGGTAATGTCTATGCGGCGCGCATCAAGGCGCAGCGCGCCGGTCAGGGCCGGTTGCCGTTCGTCCCGGACCCAGCGCAGCGGCGACAGCAGCGACAAACGGGGCGTCACCACGTTGACCAAACCATAACTCAGGCGATTAAGCCCGCTGGAGAGTTCGCTCAGTTCTATGGTTTGCGCCAGCCATGAACCGCGCCCGCTGATATCCCACTGCGCGCTAAACGGCGCCAAATAGCCGCCGCCCCAGTATCGCCAGCGCCACTGCCCTTTATCCGGCAGGAAGTCGGTCGCCCGGCCGTCCATATGCAAGGTAAAGCGTCCATAATCGGTGGCGTCCGCCTGCAAGATGGCCTGCAGCCGGCCGCTGAGGCCGCGCGCCGAGAGCTGGACGCCCGCCAGCGGCAGACGGGCGCTGTTGATGTTGAGCAACGGGGAGACCGGTCCCACCACCCGCAGCAAAGCGCCGGGCAGCATGGCCAGGGTCGGGTCGGTAAGCAGACCGCGCAGCTGGCCTGGAATCGACGCGTACAGCGCTAAGTCACCCTGGTTGGCCGCGCCGGTAAAATGGAAATCGAGGGCATTATCGACCAGGCGCAGCGGGCCAGGGCCGACGGTAAGCACCGCATTGGTTTTGCCGCGCAGTCCCTGGGTCAGCATATTCATGCGGGCGGTGATCGCCAGCGCCTGCTCCCCCGCCAGCCAGTTATTCAAGGTGACGGCGATATGGCCCGACAGGGGTTGGGTGGCATAAGGCCAGCGCCAATCGCCGTCGGTAATGAGCAAATCCGCGCCGACGATCCGCCAGGGCAAGCGCGCCAGTATAATCCCGCTGTGCGGCTCGGTGACCTGCAGCACTCCCTGGGTTTGCCGCCAGCTCAGCGTGGCGTCAAGGGGGATGCCGCCGGGCAGTATCAGCGCCGCATCGATTTGCCCTTGTTGCGGCGGCATGGCTACCTGCGGCGACAGCGTCATGGCGCCGTGCAGCGTTATCTGCCAGGCGCCGGAGCCGCCGCCGACCGCGGCCGCGGGGTCATCCCCGGCCGCTTTGCCGGGGCCGGCGACAGGCAATGCGTATGGGATATTCCCAGGCATGGCGCCAGCGGGAATATCCGTCGCGCTGCCCGGGATAGTGGCAGGACTGGCGCCTGGCCGGCCCGTGGCGCCGCCTGGAATAAAACGCGCAACCGTGGCCAATATCGTGCTTGGCAGCGCGCTGGGCAAAGCGCCGCGGATACTTGCCGCCGAGGTAGCCGGCCTAATGCCGGCCATGGATTCCGGCAAGGCTTGCGCTACCGCGGCAAGCGGCGCCGCCTCTGCGCGCAGGGTAAATTCATCGATGGTTAGCTGTTGTTCCCGTAATTGCGCGGCCAGCGTCAGGCGTTCATTGTGATAACGCAGTTGCGCGCGGCCGGCAAGGTGCGTCAGGTCCAGACTGCCCGCATACCCTTGCCAGGGGGCTATCGTCAGGCGATCGATATGTAATTCGGTCTGCGGTACGATGCGATCGAGGGAGGCCCAGGTCAATGGGGCACTGCCCGCCTGCGCGGGCGTGCTCGCCGCGCAGGCGGTATCCAGCGTAACCTGGCCGGTGGTAAGGCGCCACACGCCGCCGCGGCGCCGGGCGCTGAGATCCTGACCCGTAAGCCAAACGCAGGTTGGCCGGTTGAGCGAGAGACCCGGCAGGGTGATCGCCCCGTTTTGCCAGCCGGGCCGGCCGTCAAGAACCACCCGTACATCGGCAGGCAGGGCCAGGCCGGCGACTACCGGCAGCCAGAACGGCAAAAAGTACCAGCCGACGGCCAGCGTTATCAGGAGCGCCGCCGGCATAACCAGGATAATACGGCCGGGTTTGCGTAAAAAAACGCCTACCCGCCTGATTCCGTGCCAAAAAGTGCCTGATACGCTGGTCATGACATTCCTTTATTGTCCCAATGCCTGCAAGATACCATACTTATAAACAAGTCAATATTTTGGTGCATCGGCGCCGACCCGCACATTTATCCGTACCGGCCATCCGTGCCGGCAAGAACGGGGACGAAACGAAACGCGCCGCGCGCCGGTAACCTTGGGCCAAACTTATGGGGAAACATATGAAGCTAGCGGTCTATAGTACCAAAAACTACGATAATAAATATTTATCGCAGGTGAATGAGGATTTCGGTTTTGAACTGGAGTTTTTCGAGTTTCAATTAACCCCGCGCACCGCCAAAACCGCCGAAGGCTGCGATGCGGTCTGTATCTTTGTCAACGACGACGGCAGCCGGGATGTATTGCAGGCGCTGGCGGAATTGGGCGTGAAGATCGTGGCGCTGCGCTGCGCCGGTTTTGATAATGTGGATTTAGCGGCGGCCAAGGAGCTGGGTATCCAGGTGGTGCGGGTGCCGGCGTACTCGCCGGAAGCGGTGGCCGAACACGCCATCGGCCTGATGATGTGCCTGAACCGGCGCATCCACCGCGCATACCAGCGCACCCGCGACGCCAACTTTTCCCTGGAGGGGCTGATCGGTTTTAATATGCATAACCGCACCGCCGGCGTGATCGGCACCGGTAAAATCGGCGTGGCGGCCATGCGTATCCTGAAAGGCTTTGGCATGCGTTTGCTGGCGTTTGACCCCTACCCTAATGCCCAGGCGTTGGAACTGGGCGCCGAGTATGTGGATCTCAAGACGCTGTTCGCCCAATCCGATGTGATTACCCTGCACTGTCCGTTAACGCCGGAGAACCATCATTTGCTCGATCAGGCGGCCTTTGCGCAAATGAAAGACGGCGTAATGGTGATCAATACCAGCCGCGGCGGCCTGATTGACTCACAGGCGGCAATCGAAGCGCTCAAGCAGCAAAAAATCGGGGCGCTGGGAATGGACGTCTATGAAAATGAACGGGATCTGTTTTTTGAAGACAACTCCAACGACGTGATCCAGGATGATGTGTTCCGCCGCCTGTCCGCCTGTCATAATGTGCTGTTTACCGGCCACCAGGCATTTCTTACCGAAGAAGCGCTGACCAGCATCGGTGAAGTGACTTTGCAGAATCTGCTGCAATTAAGTAAAGGGGAACACTGCCCTAACCTGATCGGCGCGCAATAGCAATTTAGTTCTTGCTTCACTTTCCGGCTCCGACAGGCAATCGAAAAGGAGCCGGACTGACGGAAATTGATTTTCCCTCTGGACAAAATTTACCGCTTAATCGGCTGAAAAGATATCCTTGTAAAAATCAAATGCTTTAAAAGGGCGATTTTGATGACAAGGTAATAAGCCCGGCACAACAAAATCGTCATGAAATGTTAAAGAATGAACAGACATTTTTCTCATATGTTTTGTTAATTCCACATTGTCACATTCGTTATTGTCATGGTGAAAAATATATTTTATGCAATCAGCATCGGCTTTATGAGTCATAAAGCCGATATATTTTTTCCTTAGCTCTTCATTATTTATACCGTGCCGTTCTAACATCAGCTCAACCCCTGCCCTATGGCTAATTTTAAAATTTTTGCATGCTGGTAACACTACATATTTTAAACTATATTTTTGCATGTCTTCAATCAATAACTTACAAGTAATATTATATTTTTTTGCGATTTCGAGACAATTGCCATGCAATTCAAGCTCGCTTTTTATTGATCCACCCTTGATAGAGTAGTAGAGCAATATATTCCTAGCGGTAGGCGGTAATTTAAACGCTTCCATTACTACATCAACGTGTTTTTTATCGAATATGGAATATATTGCAATCACCAACTTAAGCTCATCCGGATTTGGATCAAAACGAGTAATTATATGTTTTAAAAACCGGTTAAGCATCAGGCGCAAATGAAATTTATCGGCTTCTCGGAGTAACACTTTACAATAACGTACTATACCCACTTTAAATTCCACAATTAATTTTATGGCGCAAAGTTTAAAAAATATTTCAGGTTGAATTTGCCTCTCTGAAGCTGAAGAAAAAATTTCATTCAAATCCCCATAATTCTTGATTGATTCAAGTTCGGCTATGAGTTTTTCACTTTCAGCACAAAGACATTTGGCGGGAATAGTATCGTTAATACCATGGCGCAAAGTGGTAGGCCGCGGCCGTTTTGAGGAATTGTCCGGGACCGCAGAGGGAACAGGCACATTATTTTCCGCCGGGGAATTTGGCGGCCCATCCGCATAGGATGAATGAGAGGCCTGACCCGCTCTCGGTGCCGGTACCGGTTTGATGACCGCCGCCGGCCGTAGACTATAACGTTTCGCGGGCACCGGCGGCCCGCCGGCGCGGCTTTCACTTATGCCGCTGTTTGAAACCGCTGCACCGGGAATATTACCCGCGCGCGCCAACTCGCCGCTGAAATGCGGATTGTTGGCCAGGATCGATAGCACTGTCTTGGCGCGCCTGGGTAAAACAGGGGCGGGCGCCGTAGAAACAGGAGTTGGTGGTATCATAACATTCATCCTCAATAGTTACGATTGTGGTTTGATTGTTGTTTAAAAATATCTTTCTTTTTTATTGATAAAATATTTCATGGTTTGGAGGTCTGGCATAAACATGGTTCGTTTTCTGCCCACGATATCGGTATATAAAAGCTCGGACATATCCCAGTGTTTCAATACCAGCCAGCCGATCGCCGAATCAGGTAAAGTGTCGAGGCGTTCCAACACCTTGGTTTTGTCAGACTCGGCGCAACTTTCAAGCATAGCCAGCGCAGTTCGCATATCCTCCGCCGTTGGCCAATGGGTTATTCTGGCGTCCAGCGGAATAAAATAATCCTTTTTGATATTTGGCTTTTCAGTAGGATAACTGATGCATGTGGTTAAAAACTTAGGAGTGGAAGCATGCAAAGCGCCAATAAAATCGATATTATCGAGCGCAACCGCTCCCTTAAGCTTGGGATGCCGATAGTCGTGGGACTCCGAGGCCCTGCCATAGATAAGCCGGTATTGAAACGAATCATGGTTCAACAGGTGCAATAACCCCCGATTGGCTATTCTGAATACTCGCGCCACCGTCAGGCAATCTATGCCGTCCCTAACCGCGGACGAGGCATAATAAATGATTAATTGTTCAGTTTTAAACCGATATTTTTTTTGCACTTGTTCATAGAAGTCCTTTATCCCGGTTAACAAATCAAAGGCAAGTGCAATATTTAGTATTTTTGGGTACGCCCAACAGAGTGTAAAAATTTTACGGTTAGAATAGATTTCTAATAAAACTAATTTTAACGATATTTCTATATGGCCGCCGAATCGCTGTCGTTTATTGTAATGTTCGCCAAGAGGTTCACTGAAATTATCGAGCAAATCCCCGGCATCAAAATCCTCTTCCGTAGTAGCTAAAAAATGCTTTAGCGCAAACTCCCTGAATTTTGTGTCATCTTTATAAAGGGCTATTAAGGCATGATCGTATAATTCGGCCGTGCGATAGCCATAAATATTGACAGGTTCGCTCAACTGCTTAGCTATTTTAGAACTCTCCGCCGTCCCGCATTTATCGTCATCAATGGTAACCGGCTGCGACTGATTCCGGGGGATGTCGATGCTTGCGCACGTTGGCGCAGCGGCCGCGGCGCCAGGAGATAAACCGCCGATAGGTACCGTTATGGCCTGCCGCGAGGCGAAAGTCCTGGGCGGTTTTGGCGGCGCCTGTTCATGGATAGTGTACAGGGAAGCTCCTGGGGACTGTACGGCTGCCGGCTGGTACACAGCAAACGGGTCAACAGCGCGCTGCGCTAGCTGCGCCGGCCCCAGGGGCTGAAGAGCCCGCCGATAAGCGAAGGTTCTGGGCGGTTTTGGCGCCTGGGGAAGCGGCCCGGGCATGCAATCGCCCGGGGGTGCCGCCGCCCCTTGCGCGTTTGCCCCGCCGCCGCTGTTGCCGGCATTTATAACGCTATGGGTATCGGCAATATTGCCCACCCCCAGCAAGGCCTCTTTGAACTGAGGATTATTAGCCAGGCGCTGCAATACCGGACAAGCGCGCCTGCCATGTATAACCACGGGTCCGGGTGACAGGTTTGAATGAGTCATCATACCGTTTTATCCTTAAAAGCAATGTAACGATGAGCCGATAATATATTGATTAAAACATTAACGACGGCAGGGCAGACCCGCAGCAGCGACATTGCATTGCTGGGAATTAACGCCGGAACAATACCTGCGTTATATTGCGACATAACTTATTTTGATGCAGCTGATTCGGGGATTTGTTTCGCGGGGGTTTATTAATTTTCAGGTTATGGGCATTACTCTCAGGAATATAATGATTTTGTATATAAATAGCCGCACCGATCCCGCAGCGGCGGGGCCGGATAACGTTGCGGGCCTATGGTTGGGGCCGCCCCGGTAACGTATGGCTTAAAAACGTTTGCCGTTGGCCAATTGGCACATCGTCACGGTGCTGCCGTCAAGCTGCTGGGCCAGCGTCATGGTGCCGCCCGCGTTCTGGCAACTGGCGGTAGTGGGAATAGCCAATTGCTGGGGCAAATGGGCCGAGGACGCCTGCTGCGCCATCTGTTGCGGTTCATCATCGGGAGTGCTGCTGCATGCCGCCAGCAGCAGCGCTGAAAATGCCATAAACCACCGTGAAAACGTCATCGTTCGACTCCGGACTTAACGGGTTAGGAATGTTCTGAGGATTGTCAGTGTAGCCGCACAAAAAGTTAACGTCGAGAACCATTGCTTACCTTTTACAAATTTAGACGGGGAAAACATCGCACAAAAGCAAAAATACCCCAGGGTTCCTACTGGTATACTGGCTGTAAATTATGATAACCCAATGATTTGTCGGTTATCAGTCGTAGAGCGGATGTCGCAGAACAAAAGGTAAATAATGATCACCACAGACGGTAATAACGCGGTCGTATCGGTAGCCTACCGAATTAATGAAGTTATCGCCATCTACCCTATTACGCCGAGCTCTACCATGGCGGAACAGGCCGATGCCTGGTCGGAGGTAGGCACCACCAATATTTGGGGCGATGTGCCGCGGGTAATGGAAATGCAGTCCGAAGGGGGCGCCATCGCCACCGTGCACGGCGCCTTGCAAACCGGTGCGTTATCCACGTCTTTTACCTCGTCCCAGGGATTGTTGCTGATGATCCCGACCCTGTATAAGCTGGCCGGGCAACTGACGCCGTTTGTATTACACGTGGCGGCCCGCACCGTGGCCACCCACGCGCTGTCGATTTTCGGCGACCATTCCGACGTCATGGCGGTGCGCCAGACCGGCTGCGCCATGCTGTGCGCCAGCAATGTCCAGGAAGCGCAGGATTTTGCGTTGATATCGCAAATAGCCAGCCTGAACAGCCGCCTGCCTTTTATTCATTTTTTCGATGGTTTTCGCACCTCCCATGAAATCAATAAAATCGCGCCGTTATCGGACGATACGCTAAAACGCCTGCTGCCCCAGGACGCCATCGACGCCCACCGCAGCCGCGCCCTGACCCCCGATAATCCGGTAATTCGCGGCACGTCTGCCAATCCCGACACCTATTTCCAGTCGCGCGAAGCCACCAATCCCTGGTACAACCAGACCTACTCCCACGTGGAACAGGCGATGGACGCCTTTGCCGGCGCCACCGGGCGCCAATACCGGCCGTTTGAGTACTACGGCCATCCGCAGGCGGAGCGCATTATTATCCTGATGGGGTCGGCCATCGGCACTTGTGAAGAAGTGATCGATACCCTGCTCGCCCGCGGCGAGAAAGTCGGCGTGGTCAAAGTGCGTCTTTATCGCCCCTTCTCGGCCGAGCATTTATTGGCGCAAATTCCCGCCGGCGTGCGCAGCATCGCCGTGCTCGATCGCACCAAAGAACCGGGCGCCCTGGCCGAACCGCTTTACCTCGACGTAATGACCGCCCTGGCGGAGGCCTATAGCCAGGGCCTGCGCGATACCCTGCCGCGCACCATCGGCGGCCGCTACGGTTTATCATCCAAAGAATTCGATCCGGCCTGCGTCCTGGCCATTTTCAATGAGCTGGCGGCGCCGAAGCCCAAACCGCGCTTTACCGTCGGCATCTATGATGATGTCACCAATCTTTCCCTGCCGCTGCCGGAGGCCGACCTGCCGCGGTTGGCCAAGCTGGAGGCCCTGTTCTACGGCCTGGGCAGCGACGGGTCGGTTTCGGCCACTAAAAATAATATTAAAATCATCGGCAACAGCACGCCGATGTTCGCCCAGGGTTACTTCGTCTATGACTCCAAAAAGGCCGGCGGCCTGACGGTCTCCCATTTGCGGGTCAGCGAAAATCCGATTAATTCCGCCTATTTAATCAGCCAGGCGGATTTTATCGGCTGCCATCAATCGCAGTTTATCGACAAATACCAGATGGTGGAACGGCTGCGCATCGGCGGCATATTCCTGCTTAATACTCCCTATGACGCCGATGAGATCTGGGCGCGTCTGCCGCAGGAAGTGCAGGCGCTGCTTAACGCGCGCCAAGCGCGTTTTTATATCATCAACGCCGCGCAAATCGCCCGTGAATGCCGGCTCGGCGCGCGGATTAATACCGTAATGCAAATGGCTTTCTTCCAGCTGGCAGGCGTTTTGCCGCAGGACAGCGCCCTGGCCGCCCTGCAATCGGCCATTGCCCGCAGCTATAGCAGCAAAGGACAAGAATTGGTGGAGCGCAACTGGCAGGCCCTGGCGGCCACGCGCGAAGCCCTGCACGCCGTGCCGCTGCGGCCGGTCGACGAGCATAGCCCGCTCCGCCCGCCTGTGGTGTCCGACGCCGCCCCGGATTTTGTCAAAACCGTCACCGCCGCCATGCTGGCGGGACTGGGGGACGCGCTGCCGGTTTCCGCCCTGCCGCCGGACGGCACCTGGCCGGTGGGCACCACCAAATGGGAAAAACGCAATATCGCCGAACAAATCCCGCTGTGGAAGCCGGAGCTATGCACCCAGTGCAACCACTGCGTCGCCGCCTGCCCCCACGCGGCCATCCGCGCCAAGGTAGTGGCCCCCGAAGCCCTGGACGCGGCCCCGGTCGGGCTGGCGTCGCTGGATGTTAAATCCCGCGACATGCGCGGCCAGAAATATGTCTTACAGGTGGCGCCGGAAGATTGCACCGGCTGTAATCTGTGCGTGGAAGTCTGTCCGGCCAAGGACCGGCAGAATCCGGAGATTAAAGCCATCAATATGGCGTCGCGTCTGGAACATGTGGAAGAGGAAAAAACGCATTACGACTTTTTCCTGGATCTGCCGGAAATGGCGGTTTCCCAGTTGGAACGCATCGATATCCGCACTTCGCAGCTAATTACGCCGCTGTTTGAATATTCCGGCGCCTGCTCCGGATGCGGCGAAACCCCCTATATTAAATTGCTGACCCAGCTTTACGGCGACCGGTTGCTGATTGCCAACGCCACGGGATGCTCATCCATTTACGGCGGCAACCTGCCCTCTACGCCTTACACCACGAATGCCGAAGGCCGTGGCCCGGCTTGGGCCAATTCATTGTTCGAGGATAATGCGGAATTCGGTCTCGGATTTCGCCTGACCGTGGATCATCACCGGCAGCGCGTCCTGCGGCTGCTCAATCAACATGCCGATCTGCTGCCCCCCGCCCTGGTGGCCGGCCTGCAGGCCGACGGCGTAGCGGTGGAGGAGCGCCGCCGGCAAATCGGCCAGCTGCGCGCCGAGCTGCGGGATCGTCCCGGTGCCAAGGACGCGGGCGGCGATCTCGGACAACTGGCCCACGATGCGGATTACCTGGTGGATAAATCCATTTGGCTGATCGGCGGCGACGGCTGGGCGTACGATATCGGTTTCGGCGGCCTGGATCACGTGCTGAGCCTGACCGAAAACGTCAATATCCTGGTGCTGGATACCCAATGCTATTCCAATACCGGCGGCCAGCAGTCAAAAGCCACGCCGCTGGGGGCGGTCACCAAGTTCGGCGAGCAGGGCAAACGCAAAGCACGCAAGGATTTGGGGGTCAGCATGATGATGTACGGCCATGTGTACGTGGCGCAAATTTCATTGGGCGCGCAGCTTAACCAGACGGTGAAGGCCATCCAGGAGGCGGAGGCTTATCCCGGCCCATCGCTGATCATTGCTTACAGTCCTTGCGAAGAGCACGGTTATGACCTGGCGTTAAGCCACGATCAAATGCGCCAGCTGACCGCCACCGGCTTCTGGCCGCTCTATCGCTTCGACCCGCGGCGCGCGGACGAAGGAAAACTGCCGCTATCCCTTGATTCACGTCCGCCCAGCAGCGATTTAAGCGCGACATTGCTTAACGAACAGCGCTTCCGGCGGTTGAATACCCAGCAGCCGGAAGTGGCCAGCGCGCTATACCAGGCGGCGGAAAAGGATCTCAAGGTGAAGTACGACTTCCTGGCCAGGATGGCGGGAAAAGCGGATGGCGCCGAGTAACCGGCACGGCGCGCGGCGGCTACGCTTCTTCCGGTAGCCGCCGCTTCAGGACTTTTCACCCGGCGGCCGGGGGGTTATGCTTGAGCCTGCCGTTGAGTTAAAACAGGTGAATAATGGATCAGGGCGACGTTAATTCCGCGATGCAAGCTACGCCTCGTCATAGCGTGCAGGACGTATTTGTTCTTTCATGGGTGGCCTATATCCGGCCGATAATATTGTTTCTGGCCTTGGCGGCCATCGGCCTGATTGTCTCGCAGTCCGCCCGGGACGCTAATTTTATCCTGGTCGGCTACGGCATTTTGTTGGTCGGCATCCTCAAGGTGATTTATGATATCGCCTGGCGCCGCCGCTTCAGGTTTTATTATAACCAAGATGGCGTGTGGGTCTACCGGGGCATCCTGCCGTGGAAAAGAGGTATTGGCGGCGTAAAGTGGCGCGATATCGATGAAGCCACCTATGACGCCGGCTTTATCAGTTGGCTGACCAAATCCTACAACGTCCGCGTCGGACACCGCTTTACCCAATCCAGCGAAATTCTGGTTAGCCATATCAAGCGCGGCAATCTGGCGGTAATGCTGATAAATGAGCAATTGATGGAGGATTTTTCCCCGGAAAATATTCAACCCTTCCGCCATAATCGCGTACAATCCGAACCATAGAGCCAAATATAGCATCGGGACATCGCGCCGCGGCGGTTCGTCGCCGGCGCCAGAATAAGTTAAGGGTACCCCCACCGTGGTCAACCAAAAAGAGCAGTACAATCTCAATAAGCTTCAAAAGCGCCTGCGCCGCAATGTGGGCCAGGCCATTGCCGACTTTAACATGATTGAAGAAGGCGACAGGATTATGGTCTGCCTGTCCGGCGGCAAAGACAGCTACACCATGCTGGAGATCCTGCGCAATTTGCAGCAAAGCGCGCCGGTTGATTTTTCGTTGATTGCGGTGAATCTTGATCAAAAGCAGCCGGGTTTTCCCGCCGATATCCTGCCCGCTTATCTGACCGAGCTGGGGGTCGAGTTTAAAATCGTCGAAGAAAATACTTACGGCATCGTGAAAGACAAGATCCCCGCAGGCAAAACCACCTGTTCGCTCTGCTCGCGCCTGCGACGCGGCATTCTCTATCGTACCGCCACCGAGCTGGGGGCGACCAAAATCGCCCTGGGCCATCATCGCGACGATATCTTGCAAACCTTGTTCCTGAACATGTTCTACGGCGGCAAATTGAAGGCCATGCCGCCTAAGCTGATGAGCGACGACGGCAAGCAGATCGTTATTCGACCGCTGGCCTACTGCCGGGAAAAGGATATCGAGCGTTTTGCCGCGGCCCGCCAATTCCCCATCATCCCCTGCAATCTTTGCGGCTCGCAGCCTAATTTACAGCGCCAGGTCATCGGCAACATGCTCAAGGACTGGGATAAGCTGTATCCGGGGCGCATAGAAACCATGTTCCGCGCCGTGCAAAATGTCGTGCCGTCGCATTTGGCCGATAGCCGGCTGTTTGATTTCAAGCAATTGAGCATCGGCGACGAGGTTGTCGACGGCGGCGATCTGGCATTCGATCCCATGCCCCTGCCCGCCCGGCCGGCCGCCTGGCTGGAAGATGAGGCGGAACCCGCGCCGGTGCCGGGCGAACGGCTGCCGGTGGTAGAACTCAAATAGTCCGCTAGGTCCCCGCAATCGATACCGCTGGCCCATGCGGCAAGCGGTGCGCGGAAGACGGTAAATAGGCCTGAGCCAGCTTACAGCATATGCGGCGGGGGGTCCTGGATTGGTTTCGGATCGGGGTTATAAGGGGGTTCCAACGGCGGATCGGGCAATGGGTTCGGGATGGGCGGCGGGTCGGTCGGAATAGGTTCGCTGGGGAGCGGCTCATTGGGTATGGTTAATCGGTATACGCTGGTTTTGCCATATACCGCAGTTATCAGGGTCGAAAGCATTCTGTCCACCTCGCTGAAGAAAGGCTAAAGGATGTGCCACTCTTTAAGCATAGAAGGCAATCGGCGGCAGGACAAATGATAAGCGGAACTAACGGATTTGGCGCCGGCCAACGCAGCGGCGCGGCGGAAATATGGCAAAAAAAATGCCGGAGTTATAATCCGGCATTATATGAATTAAATATGCTATGCAATAATTCAAAAAAGGAAGTAAGACAATATGGAGCGCAACGCCCATCGCTTGACGTTGCATTCACCTGCGGGATTGATAATGCCCTATCCTTAGCAGCCACTTATTGATATTGCTCAATAATAATGGCCCTTTTAAGGGTTTTTTATTATTTTGCGGCCTAAAGCCATTTGCGCCGTTTTAGCCAAAAGGCGACGCCCAGCACCAATACCACCAGCGACAGGCAAAAGATACTAAAGCCAAACCGCATATTGCCGCCGGGAATACCGCCCAAATTGACGCCGAATAATCCTGTCAGAAAAGTCGTGGGCAGAAAAATCATGGCCATCAGCGACATTGTATAACCCCGGCGATTGATGGACTCGGCGGTTAGCCAATTAATTTCATCGGCAATCACCGCCGTGCGGGCAATGCCGCCGTCGATATCGTCGATGCCGCGGCCCAGGCGATCGGAGATATCCTGCATACGCCGGCGGTCGTCGTCGCCCATCCAGGGCAGATGTTCGCTGGCCAGACGGGCGAACACATCCCGCTGGGGCGCCATATAGCGGCGCAGGACGATGAGCTGTTTGCGCAGCCGCGACAATTCTCCCCGCGGGGGAATCAACTGATCGAGCAAGTCGTTTTCCAGTACGATAATCCGATCGTGCATGTCTTCGATAAATTCGCTGGTATGATCGGTCAGCGTGTCGCACATATCCACCAGCCAGGATCCGCTGTCTTCTGGGCCCTGTTTTTTATGCAGCTCGTCCAGCATTTCCTCCACCGCCTGGATCGGCTGGCGACGGGTGGACACAATCAGTTTTTCGGTAATATAGATGCGCAGCACAATCAGTTCTTCGGGATACTCTTCAGTATTGAAATTGATGCTGCGCAAAATAATCAGCGCCCCTTCGGGTATGCGGTTTACCCGGGGCCGGGTGCTATCGCCGGATAAGGATTCGCGCACCGGATCGGGAATCAGCGCGGACGTGTTTAACCATTCCCTGCTGGCCTGGTGGGCGGTATCCAGATGCAGCCAGCAAGGATGGATGCAATGCGCGATATCCGACTCCTCGATTGGCGTAATTCCGCCTGCGCCGTCCAACTGACCGGCATAGGCCACCCCTTCGATACTTAAGGCTTCGCGATCAATCCCTTCCAACGGTTAACCCTTTTATAAAAGTTAAAATGCAAGTTTAGCGCTAAACGATGGGAAAATCCTCTGCCCGACTAAACGGATGAGCCGCGGCATCCCCCCAGCCGCGATCGCGCAACGGCGCCCATCAATTAAACCAATATTAAACCAATCGCCGATAGGGACCGAATCAAAAAAAATTATAATTAACTTATCGTTGAAAATCTTAAAAAGCCCGTTTACCATAAATACAGAAATAACCACTTAACCGTCATCTCCAGCAAGAAAAAAAGCTCATCAAATTATTTAAATGAAAATATAATTAACAGTTAAGTAACGTTAAAATAAAAAATTATTTTCTGAGATAAAAATAAGCGGAATAATTGATTTATTTAATATCTATACCCATAAATAAATATCACCCTCACCTTTATACCTGGAGGACTCATGAATATCACCATGTTGCTAAAATCATTGATTGCCGGGGCTGGCGCCGGATACGCCATCACCGGCGCCATATCATTTATCATTCCGGCCGCCACAGTCACTCTGGCCGTGATCTTGCCTATCCTGGGCAGCATAAGCATGGTAGCGCTGTACGTTCGTCAGGAAATGGCCGGATGATATTGACATGGAAGCCTTCTTTTTTCCTCAGGACGAGGACCAGCTTACCCGATTTTATTTCCTGTTTTCGATACTCTATTTGCTTATACATCTAATTTGGGACCATTATTTCCCCGGATCATCAAAATTTTCCCTGGCAGTACTGCAATATAAGATTGGGGAAGTTTATTCATC
The DNA here is from genome assembly GCA_015654925.1 of Enterobacterales bacterium. Lineage (GTDB taxonomy): Bacteria > Pseudomonadota > Gammaproteobacteria > Enterobacterales > Enterobacteriaceae > Acerihabitans. The sequence goes on from JAATFX010000020.1 coordinate 145,206, forward strand.
GGCTACCTGTGCTACCAGCTTATTTTTTATCGTTATTTTATTTGATCTACAAAACCCCTTAAGGATGTCGGATGCATTTATATTTCCATTAATAATTGCAGCACTAACCGGATTAATGATTTCGCTAAGCGCCATGCAGCCCAAGGAAAGGCGCGCCTAGGGCCTAAGCGGCATTTACAGGCCGGGCGATAGCGCCATCTTGGCCAAACCTCACTCCCATCACGGTCCATGGGGGTGAGGTTACGTGCCGCCATCGCGGCTAACCGCTTATTACCGCACCTGGGGTCCGGTGCTTGAGCCTGGTGCTTGTTGAGCCTAGTGCTTGAGGATGTACATCGTCTGGCTGTAAGCGACATCTTCCGGGTTGGTGATAGGATAGCCCTGCACCCAGGGTTTAATCAGCCTACCGTTGGTATATTGATAAATCGGCGCGATAGGCGCCTGGTCGGCAATAATCGCCTCGGCTTTATTATAATCCGCACTGAGCTGCTGGGGGTTGGTTTGCAGGCTGGCCTGCTGGAGCAATTGGTCATATTGCGGATCGTTGAACTTGGCGATATTACCGCTGTGGCTGGCGGTCAATAACGACAGGAACGTGGAGGGTTCGTTGTAATCCCCTACCCACGAGGCCCGCACCACGTCAAAATTACCGGTATTGCGGCTGTCGATATAGGATTTCCATTCCTGGTTCACCAGTTTGACATTGACGCCCAGCTTTTTCTTCCACATGGACGCCACGGCGATGGCGATTTTCTCGTGGCTCTCCGAGGTATTGTACAACAAGCTCAGGGTCAGGGGTTTATCGGGGCCGTAACCCGCCGCCTTCATCAATATCTTGGCCTCGCTGTCCAGCTCCTCCTGCGAATGCTGTTGCAGGAAATTGCGCGCCGGCTGATAACCCGCGGTGACGTCGGGGGTTAAATGCCAGGCGGGTTTTTCGCCGGTACCCACCACTTTTTCCGCGATGATGCGCCGGTCAATGGCATAAGACAGCGCCTTGCGCACCCGCACGTCATCCGTAGGCGCGCGCCGGGTATTAAAAGCATAATAATAGGTGCCCAATTGATCGGGGGTATACACCTGGCCGGGGATATCTTTGAGCAGTTTTTGATACATGTTCTTCGGGAAGGATTCCGTGATATCAATATCATTGGCAAGGTAGCGATTCAGGGCGGACGACTCCTGGTTAATGGGGATAAAGGTCACCTGGGTCAGTACCGTATGCTGGTGATCCCAATAATGCTCGTTAGGGGTCAGGACGATCTTTTCATTCACCACCCGCTGCTGCAATTGAAAGGCGCCGTTACCCACCAGATTGCCGACTTTGGTCCAGTCGTTACCATATTTTTCCACGGTGGCGCGGTGTACCGGAAACAGGCTGAAGTTGGCCGTGAGGCTGGCAAAATAAGGCACCGGCTTGCTAAGCTGGACTTTCAGCGTGTAATCGTCCGGCGCGCTCACGCCCAACTGCTCGGCAGTTTTTTTACCGGCGATGATATCCCCGGCGTTTTCCAGTCCGGCCAGTTCGGTGAACCAGGCAAACGCGGAAAGATTTTTAGGATCGGCCAAGCGGCGCCAGCTGTAGACAAAGTCATTGGCCGTGACAGGGTCACCATTGGACCAGCGCGCATCCCGGCGCAGATGGAACACGAAATTGCGGTTATCGCTGGTTTGCCAAGTGGTGGCTACGCCCGGAATCAGTTTGCCGTTGGCATCTTCATTGACCAGACCTTCAAACAGATCGCGCACCACTTGGGCCTCCGGCAGGCCGACCACCTTGATGGGGTCCAGGGATGCGGGTTCATCTTTAATATGGCGCACGATTTGCTGCTTGTCCGCCAACTGCGTCCCGGGAGGGACCGTCGCGGCCCAGAGATTGCCGCTCAGGGCGATGATTAACGACGCACAACAGGTGTATTTGAACTGCGGCATAGTGAACTGCGGCATAGCGTTATCCTTGTTCTTGTTCCCAGGGCAGATAGCCGCGTAGCGCTCGACCGGCAAAAAAATCAGCCGAAAGTAAAAACGCCGGGCTTTTTGCGATAAAGTAGATGAGTCAATGTAACGTATTATTTTCGGTCAGGAAACAGCATGCAGTCATTTCACCCACGTTCGCAGCGGGGAAGATTAGCTTCCCTTGGCCAGCCGTACGGGCAATCGGTCCTGGGCGCCCCCCTGATGTATTTTCCCGCCCCCGCCGCCGGGCCGGATACCGGGCTGGTGATCGCCGGCACCCACGGCGATGAAACCGCAAGCGTGGTGGCGCTGTCGTGCGCTCTGCGCACGCTGGCGCCGGGCGGCTTGCGTCACCACGTGATTTTGGCGGTAAACCCGGACGGCTGCCAATTGGGATTGCGGGCCAATGCCAACGGCGTCGATCTGAATCGTAACTTTCCCGCCGGCAACTGGCTGCCGGAGGAAACGGTATATCGCTGGACCAGCGCGGCGACTCAACGCGACGTGCTGCTGTCCACCGGCACCGGGCCGGGTTCCGAACCGGAAACCGCCGCGCTATGCCGGCTTATCAAGGATCTGGCCCCGGCCTGGGTGGTGTCGTTCCATGAACCGCTGGCCTGCGTGGAGCAAACCGCGCGCTCATCCCTGGCGCAGTGGCTAGCGCAGCGGCTGGACCTGCCGCTGGTCGGCAGCGTCGGTTACGACACCCCCGGTTCATTCGGCAGTTGGTGCGCGGATAACGCCATTGCCTGCATCACCGCCGAATTCCCCGCCGTATCGGCCGATGCGGCCACCATTCAATACCTCGACGCCCTGGTCGACCTGCTGGGCTATCAGCCGGACCCGGCTTGAAGTATACCCTCCTGCCGCGGCGGCGAATGCCGTACGGCAGGCGTTTAACCCAGGGTAATGGAACCGCAGCCGAAGTTAAGGTGCGGATCGGCGTCCATTGACAGCCAGGTCGGTCCGTCAAGGTCGATAAACCGCGCCGCCGGAGCCAGCGGCAAGGCGGCGGCGATGGCGCGCGAAGTGCATAACATGCAGCCCAGCATAATGCCGAACCCCTGTTCCCGGGCCTGCTGCACCAATAGCAGGGCTTCGGTTAGGCCGCCGGTTTTATCCAGTTTGATATTGATCATCTCATAATTATCCTTCAGCGCCGGTAGCTGCTGGCGGGTATGGCAACTCTCGTCGGCGCAGATCGGCAAGGGATGGATAAAGTGTTGCAGCGCGGCATCCTGCTCGGCCGGCAGCGGCTGCTCAAGCATGGCCACGCCTAAATCCGCCAGCAGTTGGCAGCGGGTCGCCAGCCCTTCCGGTTGCCACGCTTCGTTGGCATCAACGATCAATGTCGCATCCGGCACCGCGGTGCGGATGGCGACCATACGCTCGGTGATCAGCCGATCGTCGAGTTTGATTTTCAGCAGCCGCGCGCCGGCCTCCCAATAACGCAGCGCCGCCGCGGCCATTAACTCCGGCTCGTTAATGCTCAGGGTCTGGGCCATGACAATGCGCGAGGGCAGCTCAACCCCGGCTCGCTGCGCCAGGGTTTGCCCCCTAAGCTGGCGCTCGACTTCCCACAGGGCGCAATCGACCGCGTTGCGCGCGGCCCCCGCCGGCAGCAGTTGCTGCAAAACGTCGCGGGAAACCCCTTGCTCGATGGGATGCAGCACGCTGGCGAGCTGTTCCATCACCGATTGCTCATTTTCGCCATAACGGGGATATGGGGTACACTCGCCGATCCCCGTGATACCGTCCTGCTCGATCTCCACCACCACTACCCGGGCCTCGGTCCGGCTACCGCGCGATATCACAAACGGGGTATGCAGCGGCCAGGCCTCCGGATAAAAACGCATTACTCTCATTATCAACCCTCAAATTATCAATAATAAAATCGCAGCATTAGCGTCATAACCCGGCAAGGCCGGAAAAATGCGTCTTATCAGTATTAGCTGATTATCACTACCCGATCCGCCGGATGGCGCGCCGGGATAATCCGGTAAGCGAACCGGCGCCGCGGCTTGCTCGCTTGTTCACTCTTCGCCCTCTTCGCCGGCTTTTTTGGCGCTTAATCCGTATTCGCGCAGCTTGTTGGCGATGGCAGTATGGGATACGCCCAGCCTTTTCGCCAGTTTGCGGGTGCTGGGATAAGTGCGATAAAGTCGGGTCAGGATCGAGCGTTCAAACCTTTTGCTAATCTCATCCAGGGAACCGTCGAGCAGTTCGTCGGACATCGGCTGCGCCAGCGACAGGGCGAAATCCGGCAGGTCGATATCCCTGGCCATCAGCTCGGCGCCCTCCAGCTGCGCCATGGCGCGATACAGCACATTTTTAAGCTGCCGCACGTTGCCCGGCCAGGCATATTGCGTGAGCATAGCGACCAATTCCGGCGCAAGCCTGGGCCGGCCGATGCCCTGTTCATCGCAGAATTGGGCGATAAACAGCGCGGCGAGCGGCATGATATCGTCCGGGCGCTCACGCAAGGGGGGCAGGTTCAGCGTCAATACGTTCAGGCGATAGTAGAGATCTTCGCGAAAATGGCCGTTATGCACCAGCTCCAGCAGGTTTTTCTGCGTGGCGCAGTAAACCCGCACGTCCACGTGCATTTCCCGGTCTTCGCCCACACGCCGGAACGTACCGTCGTTGAGAAAGCGCAGCAGCTTATTTTGCATATTCGGCGACATTTCGCCGATTTCGTCCAGCAGCACCGATCCGCCGTGGGCCTGTTCAAAAAAGCCTTTTTTACTTTCCAGGGCGTTGGGATAAGCCCCCGCGGCGTGGCCGAACAGTTCGCTCTCCGCCACATCATCCGGCAAAGCGGCGCAATTGAGCGCCAAAAACGGCTGTTTACCGCGCGCGCTGCGCAAATGGCAGGCGTGGGCCACTAAATCTTTGCCGGTGCCCGTTTCCCCGACGATCAGCAGGGGGGCGTCAAGCATGGCCAATTTGCGCGCCCGCTCGATGACCTGGCGCATCTTATCGCTGGCGGCGATGATATGACCGAATGCGCTGTCATCGTTCAGCCCATGATTTTGCAGTTGGCGCCCCATGCGGACCGCGGATTTAAGCAGCACCACGCCGCCCACGGTGGCCAGCTTGCCGTTTTCGCCGGTTAGCTGGACGGGAATGATTTCCAGCAGGAAATCCTGCCCCATAATCACCACCAGCTGGCTGTCAGGCGATTGCCGCTCGCTCTCTAGCCAGCGCACGAAATTAAAGCCGTTAATCAGCTGGCTTACGGGCAGGTGACGGATCTCGTCGGCCCGCTGGCCGAACAGCGCCAGGGCGGCGGGATTGGTCAACTCCACTTTGCCTTTCAGGTTAATTGAGAGCACCGGCTCGGGCATGGCCGCCAGTATCGCGTCGAGGGCGCGATGCTCGCGCTCGGAAGGCATAAATGCCACGGTACGCACATCGGTGACGCCGTGGATGCGGCGAATTTCGGCCATCAGCGTGCGAAACGGGTCAAACTCCAGCTTGGAAAAATTCAGGTAGATGCGACCGGCGGGGTCGATTTCAATCCCCCGCAGGTCGATGCCGCGCGACGCCAGCAAATCCAGCAATTCCCGGGCTAAACCGAGGCGGTCTTCACAAATAACTTCCAAACGCATGTAACGCCTCATAGGGGGTGCCATTACGATAATAGGCACATAATACGTGGAGCGGCGCCAGGTATGAAGCTATCTGTCACCAAAAGTTGACAGTATGGAAAGTTTTTTGCGATCGCGCCGATCCGCTACGCGGCGATAAGCCGCGCCAAAGCGGTCAGGAAGCGGATTTGCGATCCATCATGGCGCGCAGCTGGCCGATGATTTCTCGCCGGTAATCCCCCAGGCGCGGCTTATCGCCGTCGAGCCAGGGCAGCGGCCGGCACAGTTCCATGGCTTTAATTCCCAGGCGCGCCGTCAGCAGGCCGGCCCCCATGCCTTGGGCGATGCGGGCCGACAGGCGCGCGGTCAGATCCTGGGACATCCAATCCATGCCCACTTCCCTTACCCATTCGCTGACGCCGGCAAAGGCGATATTCAGCAGCACCAGCCGGAACAGCCGCAAGCGGCTGAAATAACCCACCTCGATGCCGTATAACCCGGCGATGCGGTTAATCAGCCGCAGATTGCGCCAGGCGATAAACCCCATATCCACGATGGCCAGCGGACTGACCGCAATCATCAGGGCGGACTCGGCGGCGGAGCGGCTGATTTCGCGGCGCGCCTGGACATCGATCACCGGCTGCACCATCCGGGCGTACAGTTCGACCACTTCCCGATCGCTATGGGTTTCCGCCAGGGCCGCCTGCCAGCGCCGCAGCGCGGGATGGTTATGATCTATGCCGGCCTGGGCGGCCAGCCGCTGGCAAAATTGCCGCCCGTGGCCCAAGGCGTGGCTGCGCAGTAATTCGCCGGCCCGGTCCCGCTCGTCGGCCCGCTGGCGCAGCCGATACAAGCGCCGCCATTCGGTGATAAGCGATCCGGCCCCCGCCAGTACGATCAGGCCGCCCGCCGTAATGGAGCCCAAGGCGAACCAGTCCTGCTGCTGCCAGGCGCGGACAAACCACTGCGCCCCCTGGGCGGCGGCGCTGAGCACCAACAGGCCGACGCCGACGCCGGCCACGCGCCGCCAGAGACTGCGCCTGGGCCGCAGCGCGCTGGCCAGCACCTGTTCCGCCCGCCCTTCTTCATCCGGCTCGGCGGGCTGGAGCGGCTGGAAACCGGCGTCCTGCGGGTCAAAGGTCTGCGCCCCCCGCAGCTCCGGCTGCGGCGAATGTTCCAGGGGCTGGTCAAGGGGGCGATCGAAATCGATGCGGGGTTTTACGGGGTCGCTCATCGTAATTTGTCTCCCAATAAAAATTCCATAACCGAATCCATGCGGATATGGGGCAGCGGTTTATCCGCATCCATCTCCCGCGGACGGAAGTTTTCAAACTGAAACCCCTGTTGCTGCCAGAAGGCGGCGCCCGGCAACCGATCCGGCACGTCGCCGGGATAAAAAGTCAGCGGCTGATTATCCGCCAGCCGGTGGCCTTTGAGCGCGGGGATGCTCTTGCCCTGGTGCGCCACCATGCCGCTTTGGGTGGCCTGCACCGACGCCAGACCCGCGCAATCCATGGCGATGCCTTCAAAGGCGGCGTTCTGCCAGGCGTCCTGCACCAACTGCTGTAGCAGCGACACCAGATTGGCATGCTGATCGGTGGTCACATGATCGGCTTTGCTGGCGGCAAACATCAGCTTATCGATACAGGGCGAAAACAAACGCCGGTAGAGGCTGCGCTTGCCATAATGAAAGCTGCGCATCAGCTGGGTCAAGGCCAGGCGCATATCGTTGAAGGCGTGGGGTCCGCTATTGAGCGGCTGCAGGCAATCCACCAGCACGATCTGGCGATCGAAGCCGCTGAAATGCTGCTGGTAAAAACCTTTGACCACGTACTGGCAGTAATAGCGATAACGCTCGCGCAGCATGCCGATATTCGAGGTTTTAGCCGCCTGCGCCAGCCGGGCGTCCCCGTCGCGCTCCACTTCAGGCCAGGGGAAAAATTGCAGGGCCGGCGCGCCGGCCATTTCCCCGGGCAGGACAAAGCGCCCCGGCTGGATAAAATGCAGGCCGTGGCGTTTACAGCGCAATAAGTAATCGGTATAGGATTGGGCGATGTCCGCCAGGGCGCGTTCGTCGGCGGGAGCCAGCGGGTCCAGGGCGGCGCATTTGGCGCGCCAGGGCGCGGCCCACAATGCCCGTTCGCCCAGCAGCAATCCGTCCATTTGCCGCGACCAGGTCAGATAATCGAGTTCCAGCATCGGCAGGTCCAGCAGCCACTCCCCCGGATAATCGACGATTTCCAGATAAAGCGTGCCGGTATCCTTTATATGGCGCCAGAGGGCGTCCCGGGACCGGTAGCGCAGCGCGAGCCGCATCTCGCTGACGCCGCGGGTAGGAACCGGCCAGGCGGGCGGCGTGCCGTAAAGCGAAGCCATGCCCTCGTCATAGGCGAAGCGGGAGAGTCCGAGATGGCGCTGCGGCACCCGTTTGGCGCCTAATAGCCGCCCGTCGCGCACCGGGGAAAACATCGGCAGGCGCGCGCCGTTATTGACCATCAGTAATTGATTCACCATGGAGGTGATAAAAGCGGTTTTGCCGCTGCGGCTCAGGCCGGTTACCGCCAGCCGCAGGTGGCGATCCAGTCCACGGTTCATCAGCGCGCTGATATTATCTTGCAGATTTAGCATAGGCGGTTGATTCAGCTGTCCCTAAAGGTATCACGATAATACACCGGAAACCGGCGGACCTATAGCTGGCGAAACCGGTTGCGCAGCCCAAAGGCCTCGGAAGTCACATAGCGCTCTACCTGACGCAGATGCTGCTCGCTGTCTTGCAATTGCAGTTCCACTAATTCCAATTGCTGCGCCGGCGGCATGCGGGTGCGGCCCGCCGCGCCTTCCCCGGCATAGTCCTGCGCCGGCGCCGGTTCAAGCCAATACGCCAGGATGGCATAAGCGATGATGGTCAGTAAAAACAGGCCGAAAAACATGGACAATACCACGATGATCCGCACCAGTTTTACCGGCACATCGAGATACCGGGCCACGCCGGCGCAAACGCCTTTGAACATGCCTTCCTCGGGGCGGAGATAAAGCGGCTGGTTAAATCTGGCCATGTTATTGCCTCCAGTTCGGATGTTCGGTATCCAGAATATCTTCCAGGGCGCGGATGCGCGCGCGCATCCGATCCGCCTCTTCGCTAAGCTGCGCCAGGCGCCGCACATCCTGCGCCTTGAGCTGCGAACCCTGTTGGCGCTGGCTGTTATAATGCAACCACAGCCACACCGGTGCGACGAACAGAATGAAAATGGTTAACGGAATGGCGAGCACAATAAACAGGGCTTCCATGATTGCTCCTTATCGTATTCTCTTTTTATGGAGACAGGCCGCGACCTGTCAGGCGCCGGCCTCCTCCGCTGCCGTCGTCGCCGGACGACGGATGGGCGCGTTATTCCGTTTTATTCATGCGGGCTTTGAGCGCCGCCAGTTGGGCGCTGATTTCATCATCCGCCTTTAATTCGGCGAACTGCTGGTCCAGGGATTTCTGTTTGCCGAAGCCAACGCTTTCGGCTTCCGCTTCCATATGATCGATGCGGCGTTCAAATTGCTCAAAACGCGCCATGGCTTCATCCAGCTTGCCGCTGTCCAACTGGCGGCGGACGTCCCGCGACGAGGCGGCGGCCTGGTGGCGCAGGGTCAGGGTTTGCTGGCGGGCGCGGGTCTCGGACAATTTGTTTTCCAGCTCGCCGATTTCGCGTTTCATACGTTCCAGCGTCTCTTCGATGACCGAGACGTCCTGGCGCAGCGTGGCGATAATCTTGGTCAGGCGCTGTTTTTCCATCAGCGCGGCGCGGGCCAGATCTTCTTTATCCTTGGCCAGCGCCAGCTCGGCTTTATCCTGCCAGTCGGCCTGTTGGGTTTCGGCCTGCTCGATGCGGCGCAGCAGCTGTTTCTTTTCGGACAGGGCCTGGGCCGAGGTGGTACGCACTTCAACCAGGGTGTCTTCCATTTCCTGAATCATCAGGCGCACCAATTTTTCCGGATCTTCCGCTTTATCCAGCAACGCATTAATGTTGGCGTTCACAATATCGGTAAAACGAGAAAAGATACCCATGATGTAGTCCTCTTTGGCAGTGGGGGCTGTAAGGCCGTTTAAACTTTCTGCCAAGAATAAGTACAATTATCATGCCAAGATTGCTCTATTTTTAATTTATTGATTTTAAATAACTTTTAAAATTGACTCTGGATTGGCTTCCCCTATAGTGATTATTAATACTAATAATTGGCGAAATTTACCATGACCGAAAACCACGATAACCTGCTGGGGCAGTCCAATAACTTCCTGGAAGTGCTCGAACAGGTTTCCCGGCTGGCGCGGCTGACCAAGCCGGTGTTGGTGATTGGCGAACGCGGCACCGGCAAAGAGCTGATTGCCCGGCGGCTGCATTATCTCTCCCCGCGCTGGCAAAATCCGTTTATCTCCCTTAACTGCGCGGCGCTCAACGAAAACCTGCTTGATTCGGAGCTGTTCGGCCACGAAGCCGGGGCGTTTACCGGCGCGCAAAAACGCCACCAGGGGCGGTTTGAGCGGGCCGACGGCGGCACGCTGTTTTTGGATGAGCTGGCCACCGCGCCCATGATGGTGCAGGAAAAATTATTGCGGGTGATCGAATATGGCGAGCTGGAGCGCGTCGGCGGCAGCCAGCCGCTCCAGGTGGATGTGCGGCTGGTCTGCGCCACCAACGCCGACCTGCCCCGCTTGGCCAAAGCCGGCCAATTCCGCGCCGACCTGCTGGATCGGCTGGCGTTCGATGTGGTCGCCCTGCCGCCGCTGCGCCAGCGGCAGCCGGATATCATGGTGATGGCCGAGCATTTCGCCATCCAGATGTGTCGCGAAATCAATCTGCCGCTGTTTCCCGGCTTTACCCCCAGGGCGCGCCAGACTCTGCTGGGCTATGCGTGGCCGGGCAATATCCGCGAGTTGAAGAACGTGGTGGAGCGCTCCATTTACCGCCATGGCAGCAGCGAATGGCCGCTGGACGAGATTTTACTCGATCCGTTTGCGGCGGTAACGCTGGCCGCGGAGATTCCCGCCGGCACGGCGGCGGACACCCGGACGGCATTACCGCTGGATCTGAAGCAATGGCTGGAACAGGAGGAACGGCAATGGGTAGAGCGCGCCCTCGCGCAGGCGCATTACAACCAGCGCCAGGCGGCGGAACTGTTGTCGCTGACGTATCACCAACTGCGCGGCGTGATGAAAAAACATGCCATTAAAATCGGCGCCGCCGACGCCGGCGCGGACCTGGAATAACCCGCGACGGCGCAAATGCGGACTTCGCCGGATTACGGGCAAAAAAAAGCCAGCACCCAAGCTGGCTAAAATAATACTGGAAGCAATGTGAGCAATGTCGTGCCTGGAACGCCGGACAAGAGGCCCGGCGGTCATCGGCAAAGCAATGATAATGGTTATCACTATCGCCTGTAAAGCCTTTTGTTGATAATTATTCTCATTACCATACGGTTATTGGGGTTCTTTTCATCGGTTACGCGCGTTTTCAGGGCCTATGGCAGGTTTATTCGCGCCGCGAATTGGGTGTCAAGGCAGAGTAAGGTAAACTGGAACGATCGACCGGCAGGATTTAAGTGGTGTATGGCAATTAAACGTATTATAGGGTTGGCGCTGTCTTTGGGCCTCGTTACGGCATTACCCAGTGCGCACACGGCTGCCGCCGCTATGCCCGCTCCCTTGCCCGCCCCCCTGCGGAATATCAACCAAAGCGGCTTTGTTTACTGCGTCAACGGATTGCTCAATACCTTCAACCCCCAGATGGCCAGCAGCGGATTAACGGTGGATACGCTGTCCGCCCAGCTGTACGACCGACTGCTGGCGGTGGACCCTTATACCTATCGGCTGATCCCCGAACTGGCGCAAAGTTGGGAAGTGCTGGATAACGGCGCTACCTACCGCTTTCATTTACGTAAAAACGTCGCGTTCCAGCACACCGCCTGGTTTACCCCTACCCGCGCGCTTAACGCCGATGACGTGGTGTTCAGCTTTGCGCGCATGTTTGATAAACATCATCCCTACCATGAGGTGAACGGCGGCGATTACCCCTATTTCGACAGCCTGCAATTCCCCAACTCGGTGCAAAGCGTCCGTAAGCTGGACAGCGATACGGTGGAGTTTCGCCTTAACGGCCCGGATGCGTCTTTCCTGTGGCATATCGCCACCCATTATGCGCCGGTGTTGTCGGCGGAATATGCCGAACAGCTCAGCGCCGCGGATCGCCAGGAACAAATCGACCGCCAGCCGGTGGGCACCGGCCCGTTTATGCTTAATGAATATCGGGCCGGCCAGTTTATCCGGCTGATTCGCCATGATAATTACTGGAAAGGCCTGCCGCGCATGGAGCAGGTGGTTATCGATCTCGGCGCCGGTGGCATCGGCCGGCTGTCCAAGCTGCTGACCGGCGAATGCGACGTACTGGCCTATCCGGCCGCCAGCCAGCTCACCATCCTGCGCGACGATCCCCGCCTGCGGCTCACTCTGCGTCCCGGCATGAATATCGCCTATCTGGCGTTCAATACCGCCAAGCCGCCGTTAAACGATGCGCAGGTCCGCCACGCCATCGCATTATCGATCAATAACCAGCGGCTGATGCAATCCATCTACTACGGCACCGCCGAAACGGCGGCATCCATTTTGCCGCGGGCGTCCTGGGCCTATGATAACGACGCCAAAGTCACCGAATACAACCCCGCCAAAGCGCGTGAGATCCTGCATTCCCTGGGCAAGGATCGCCTGGAGCTGACTTTATGGGTGCCCACCGCGTCCCAGTCCTATAATCCCAGTCCGCTGAAAACCGCCGAGCTGATCCAGGCCGATTTGGCGCTGGTGGGCATTACGCTTACCATCGTGCCGGTGGAAGGCCGGTTCCAGGAGGCGCGGCTAATGGCGATGAACCATGACCTGACCTTGGCGGGCTGGTCGACCGACAGTAACGACCCGGACAGTTTCTTCCGCCCATTGCTCAGCTGCGCCGCCATCCGCTCGCAAACCAATTATGCGCATTGGTGCCAGCCCCAGTTCGATGATTTACTCCATGCGGCGCTATTGTCGCAACAGCTGTCCGGCCGGATGGATACCTATCGCAACGTACAACAAATGCTGGAACAACAACTGCCGATTTTACCGCTGGCGTCGTCCCTGCGCTTGCAGGCATACCGTTACGACATTAAAGGTTTAGTGCTCAGCCCCTTTGGCAATGCCTCGTTCGCCGGGGTATACCGCGAAGATAATCAGGACGAAAAACCATGATTATATTTACCCTGCGCCGATTAGTCCTACTGCTGATTACGCTGTTCTTCCTGACGCTGGTAGGGTTCAGCCTGAGCTATTTCACCCCCAACGCGCCGCTGGGCGGCGCGGCTATCACCGATGCCTATTTATACTATTTCAACAGCCTGCTGCACTGGAATTTCGGCGTGTCGAGCATCAACGGCCAGTCCATCGGCGAGCAGTTGGGCGACGTATTTCCCGCCACCCTGGAGCTGTGTATCCTGGCGTTTATCCTGGCGCTGGCCATCGGTATCCCGCTGGGGATTATCGCCGGGGTTACGCGCAACAAGTGGCCGGATATCAGTATCAGCGTGTTCGCCCTGATGGGGCTGTCGATGCCGGTATTCTGGCTGGCCCTGCTGCTGACGCTGTTTTTCGCGCTGCACCTGGGCTGGCTGCCGGTGTCCGGCCGCTACGACCTGCTGTACCAGGTCAAGCCCATCACCGGCTTTACCCTGCTTGACGCCTGGCTGTCCGACTCGCCTTATCGACACCAGATTATGACCAGCGCCCTGCGCCATATGGTGCTGCCTATTACCGCCCTGGCGGTGGCGCCCACCACCGAGGTGATCCGGCTGATGCGGATCAGCGCCGCCGATGTGTTCGGCAGCAATTATGTCAAGGCCGCGGCGACGCGCGGACTTACGGTGGGCACTATTATCCGCCGTCACGTATTGCATAATGCCTTGCCGCCGATTATACCCAAATTGGGGCTGCAATTTTCCACCATGCTGACGCTGGCGATGATTACCGAAGTGGTGTTCAGCTGGCCGGGGCTGGGGCGCTGGCTGGTCAACGCCATCCGCCAGCAGGATTACGCCGCCATTTCGGCCGGAGTCATGGTGGTCGGCGCGCTGGTGATCGCCATCAACGTGCTGGCGGATGTGATAGGCGCGTTGGCCAACCCGCTGCGCCATAAGGAATGGTATGCTCTCAGATAATATTTACCGTGAAAAACGCATGCCCAGTCCGCTGCGTTATATTTGGCGCATTTTCTATCATGACGCCATGTCGATGATTGGCTTTTACGGTTTTATCATACTGGTGCTGCTGTGCCTGTTGGGTACCTGGGTGGCGCCGTACGCGCTCGATCAACAATTTCTGGGCTACCAGTTGTTGCCCCCGTCCTGGTCGCGCTACGGCGATGTGTCGTTTTTCCTGGGCACCGACGACTTGGGCCGCGATGTGTTGAGCCGCTTGCTGACCGGCACCGCGCCCACCTTCGGGTCGGCGCTGGTGGTGACCATCGCCGCCTCGGTGTTCGGCGTGACCCTCGGCGTGCTGGCGGGTATTACCCGCGGCCTGCGCTCGGCGGCGCTGAACCATGTGCTCGACACCCTGCTGTCCATTCCGTCCCTGCTGCTGGCCATCGTGGTAGTGGCGTTTCTCGGACCGAAGCTGGAGCATGCGATGCTGGCGGTGTGGCTGGCCTTGTTGCCGCGCATCGTGCGCACGGTCTACGGCGCGGTGCATGACGAGTTGGATAAGGAGTACGTGCTGGCGGTGCGCATCGACGGCGCGTCGATGCTGCATATCCTGCGTTATGCGGTGTTGCCCAATATCGCCAGCGTCCTGGTTTCCGAATTCACCCGTTCGCTGTCGATGGCCATCCTGGATATCGCCGCGCTGGGATTTCTTGATTTGGGCGCCCAGCTCCCCTCGCCGGAATGGGGCGCGATGATGGGCGATACCCTTGAATTGGTCTACGTCGCTCCCTGGACGGTGATGCTGCCGGGCGGCGCCATCATGGTTAGCGTGTTAATCGTGAATGTACTGGGCGACGGCATCCGCCGCGCCCTGATTGCAGGAGTCGAATAATGCCGTTACTGGATATCCGTAATTTAACCATTGAATTCATGACCGCCGAAGGGCCGGTCAAAGCCGTCGACCGGGTCAGTTTTACCCTGACGGAAGGCGAGGTACGCGGCCTGGTGGGGGAATCCGGCTCCGGCAAAAGCCTGATCGCCAAAGCCATCTGCGGCGTCACCAAGGATAACTGGCGCGTAACGGCGGACCGTTTCCGCTTTGACGATATCGACCTGCTGCAACTGACGCCTCGCCAGCGGCGCCGGCTGGTGGGCCACAATGTCTCGATGATCTTCCAGGAGCCGCAATCCTGCCTCGATCCGTCGGAAACCATCGGCCGCCAGTTGATCCAGGCCGTTCCGGGCTGGACCTATAAAGGCAAATGGTGGCAGCGGTTCGGCTGGCGCCGGCGCCGTACCATCGAACTGCTGCACCGGGTCGGCATTAAAGATCATAAAAACATCATGGGCAGTTATCCTTATGAACTGACCGAAGGCGAATGCCAGAAAGTGATGATCGCCATTGCGCTGGCCAACCAGCCCCGGCTGCTGATCGCCGACGAACCGACCAACGCCATGGAACCCACCACCCAGGCGCAAATTTTCCGTTTGCTGGCCGGACTTAACCAGAACAACAACACCACCATTTTGCTGATAAGCCACGATATTCAAATGATGAGCAAATGGGCCGACCGGATTAACGTGCTGTATTGCGGCCAGACGGTGGAGAGCGCCACTTGCGAAGAGCTGATCGCCACGCCCCATCATCCCTATACCCAGGCCTTGATCCGCGCCATCCCCGACTTTGGCCGCTCCATGCCGCCGAAAAGCCGCCTCAATACCCTGCCCGGCGGCATCCCGTCCCTGGAGCATTTGCCCATAGGCTGCCGCCTGGGGCCGCGCTGCCCCTATGCGCAGAAAACCTGCATCCAGATGCCGCCCCTTGAGCCGGTGAAAAACCATTGGTTCGCCTGCCATTTCCCGCTCAATATGGAAGGGCAATAAGCATGGAAACTTTACTGGAAGCGCGCAACCTGACCAAAACCTTCCGCTACCGTACCGGGCTGTTCACCAAACATCAGGTGGAGGCGGTCAAGCCCATCAGTTTCATTCTGCGCGAAGGGCAAACCCTGGCGATTATAGGGGAAAACGGTTCGGGCAAATCGACGCTGGCCAAAATGCTGGCCGGCACGCTGGAGCCCACCGGCGGCGAGTTACTGATTGACGATCATCTCCTGACCTTCGGCGACTATCGCTATCGCAGCCAGCGTATCCGCATGATTTTCCAGGATGCCAGCAATGCCCTTAATCCCCGCCAGCGCATAGGGCAGCTACTTGAGGTGCCGCTGCGGCTCAATACCGATATGGCTGCGCCGGAGCGCGAGCGCGTCATAGATAAAACCCTGCGCCAGGTGGGCCTGCGCCCCGATCACGCTTTTTATTATCCGCACATGCTGGCGCCGGGACAAAAACAGCGCGTCGGCCTGGCGCGGGCGCTGATCCTGCAACCCAAGGTGATCGTGGCGGACGAGGCGCTGGCGGCGCTGGATATGTCCATGCGCTCGCAAATCATCAACCTGATGCTGGAGCTTCAGGCCAAACACGGCATTGCGTATATTTACGTGACCCAGCACCTGGGCATGATGAAACATATCAGCGATCAAATCATGGTAATGCAAAACGGCGAAGTGGTGGAGCGCGGCAACACCGCCGACGTGCTGGCCGCCCCGCTCCATGACCTGACCAAGCGGCTGATTACCAGCCACTTCGGCGAAGCGCTTACCGCCGATGCCTGGCGCAGCGACGGAGTCATAACTTAACTTTCCGCCAGGGCCGGCAGATCCGGCCCCTAACGCTGCGCCAGCCAGCCGCGGGCAAAATCAAACAGCGCGGCGGCCAGCGGCGTGGCCCGGCCGGCTTCGGCGATGGCTATCGCGCCCTGGCGCTTCATGGCGGGCAAGGCGATGGCCCGCGCACGCAGCTCCGGGGTCATGCCCGGCAGCAAATGCCCGCGCGGCATGATGCCGCAGCCCAGCCCGACATATATCCCCTGCAACAGTTGAAAAATCGACGCGCTTTCCAGCTGAATATGCGGATGCAACCCGGCGGCGCGAAAGTGCTCGTCCAGGTAGCGCCGGAAATAGCGGCTGGGTTCGGCCAGACACAGCGGCATTGCCGCCACGTCGCCCAGCGCCAGGGGGGCATTCCCCTCGCCCGGTGCAACCCACTGCGGGAAATGGCGCGGATGAAAGACCAGGTCTATCCCCCGATCGGGTAAACACGCCACCTGATAATGCAGTTCTTGCAGCAGGCCCAGCTCGAAAAAACCGATGGCGATATCGACGCTGTGATTGGTGAGGGCTTCCAGCAGGGCATCGGCGCTGAGCACCGTCACCTGGTATTCGAGCGTGGGATAATGCTGCCGGGCGTCATATAACAGCTGCGCCAGGGGAATGCCGCACTGGGGGACGATGCCGATGCGCAGCGTCCCGACCAGGCCATGTTTTAGGGACTCCACCTCCAGCTTGAGCCCCTGGTACACCGATACAATCTCCCGCGCCCAGGTCAGCACGCGCTCCCCTTCGGCGGTAAACCCCTTGAAGCTGTTGCCGCGATGGATCAGATCCACCCCCAGCTCCCGCTCCAGGTTTTTCAGGCGGGCGGACAGCGTGGGCTGGCTGACGAAGCTGGCCTCGGCGGCGCGGCCGAAATGGCGCTCGCGTTCGAGATTGCATAAATAAATAAGCTGCTTGATATCCATAGTACGTTCTGGGGCTAGGTCCGGCTCAGGGCGATGAAGGCAGTATATCATCATCGCGCCCGGCGATGATCGGCGCCCGCGGCCCCGGGGTCAGGTGCTCACCCCCAGGGTGGTTTTGACATCCTGGGCGATTTTTTCCACCTGCGGGCCGTATATCACCTGGATATCATGCTCGCTGACCCGCTTCACCCCGCTGGCGCCGGTAAGCATCAGCGTGCGATCGATAACCAGCCGCATATCGTTCACCCGTACCCGCAGGCGGGTAAAACAGCAGTCCACATCGGCGATATTGGGCTGGCCGCCCAGGCCGGTAATGATATTCTCCGCCCGCTCGTCCGCCGTGACCGCCTTGCGCTCGGGCGCTTCCTGCTCCTCCTCCTCGCGCCCGGGGGTTTTCACCGCCATGCGGGTAATCACCAGACGAAATGCATAATAATAGAGCGGGAAATAGACGATCCCCAGCATGACCGGATACCACCATTGGGTTTTGGCCCCGCCCAGCATGCCGAACACCACCAGATCGATGGCGCCGCCCTGCACATTGCCAATCATCACCTGCAGGATATCCATCAGCATAAACGACAGGCCGCTCATGACGGCATGGAACAGGTACAGCACCGGCGAGACGAAAATAAAGCAGAACTCCAGCGGTTCGGTAATGCCGGTGGTGAACGACGCCAGCATCCCCGCCATCATCAAGGCCTTGACGCGTTTTTTATGCTCGGGGCGGGCGCAGTGATACATGGCCAGCGCCGCGCCGGGCAGACCGAACATCATCACCGGGATTTTACCCTGCGCCAGGAACCGGGTGGCCTCGCGCACCACCCCATCGCTAAGCAGCCCCGGATGGGTCAGCGCGGTATTAAAAATATTCAGCGCGCCGACGATGGTCTGGTTATCCACCGTGACTGTCCCGCCAATCGGCGTGAAGCGCGCGGTCTCATTGAGAATATGGTGCAGGCCGGTGGGAATCAGCAGGCGTTCGGCAAAGCCGTATAAAAACATTCCGTACTGCCCGCTTTTGCCGATCAGCTGGCCGACCCAGGCGATACCCGCGCCGATGGCCGGCCAGATAAACGACAGGCCCAGTCCCACCAGGGGCAGCACCACCACCGTAACGATAGGCACGAAACGCCGGCCGCCAAAAAAGCTAATCGCCGTCGGCAGCACCGTGGTGTAGAAACGGTTGTGCAGCGCCACGGTGATGAGCCCGGCGATCACCCCGCCCAGCACGCTCATATTGTAGGTAAAGATGCCGAGCGTCGGCGCGAATTGGGCGGAATAAATCAACGCATCATCCATGGCCATGCCGCGCCCGGTCAGGGCGGGCACCGTGGTGGTGGCCAATGTCAGGCCCTGCGCCGCCAGGCTGGCGCTGACGCCGACGTGCATGGCGATAAAACCGATGACCGCGGCAAACGCCGCCGTGGGCTTTTCCGCCTTGGCCAGGCCGATGGCGCTGGCCACGGCGAAAAACAGCGGCAGGTTGGTAAACAGCGCGCCGGCCACCTGGCGGATAAAACCAATCACCAATTGCGGATATTTCAGACTGGCAAACGCCTCGCCGGTCACCGCCGGGTTTTGCATCGCCGCCGCCAGTCCCAGGAAAATGCCGGCGGCGGCAATGACTGAAATTGGCATCATTAACGCTTTGCCAAATCCATGAATCTTGCTGGCTAATTCTTTCATAAGCGTCGATCTCTTTATATCTTCAAGAGGTTAATTATGCATCAGCAGCGGAAACCGACAGCCCGGCGCGGCGCGTTATGGCCGGATTCTTGAACGGGATCACACTTAGCCGGCCGCCATGCCCTCCTCATGCCGCCATAGCCGCCGTCTATCCTGCGATAACCGTATTCGATTAGACGCAACATATGCAACCGATTAAACTTAACCTCATAAGACCAAGGCGTTAAAAATTATTTAACATTGACACATCACCATTCACCTGCGAATACTGATAATGAAATTTAAACCTGCGATAAAACCCTACCAAGGGGCGGCGGGTGGCTGGGGATCGCTGGAAGCCACGACCCGTTATGTATTGGACAGCAAGCAAGCGTTCAAAAATATCCGCAACCTGCTACGGGTCAACAAATCAAAAGGATTCGATTGCCCCGGCTGCGCCTGGGGCGACGACAATACCAGCACCTTCAGTTTTTGCGAAAACGGCGCCAAGGCGGTCAGTTGGGAAGCCACCCGCAAAGGGCTGGAGGCGGCGTTTTTCGAGCAATACAGCGTCAGTAAACTCTACCAGCAAAGCGACTACTTCCTGGAGTACCAGGGCCGGCTGACGCAGCCCCTGCGCTACAACGCCCAAACCGATCGCTATGCGCCGGTGAGCTGGGAAGCGGCGTTCGAACTGATCGCCCAGCATTTGAACGGTCTGGATAATCCCAATCAGCTGGAACTCTATACGTCGGGACGCGCCAGCAACGAAGCCTCTTATCTGTATCAGCTGTTCGGCCGCATGTTCGGCACCAATAACTTCCCCGATTGCTCCAATATGTGCCACGAAGCCAGCGGCAGCGGCCTCAAGCAGAGTATCGGCGTCGGCAAAGGCACCATCCACCTGAATGATTTTGAACAGGCGGATGCCATTTTCGTCTTCGGCCAGAATCCGGGCACCAATCATCCGCGTATGCTGCATAGCCTGCGCCATGCCGCCGATCGCGGCGCCAGCATCGTCACCTTTAATACCCTGCGCGAACGCGGACTCGAACGTTTCGCCGATCCGCAAAATCCGCTGGAGCTGCTGACCCCTAAATCCGGGCGCATCAGTTCCCGTTACTTCCAGCCTAACCTGGGCGGGGATATGGCGGCGGTGCGCGGCATGGTCAAGGTCCTGCTGGAAATCCACCGCCAGCGCCTGGCCGATAATCAGCCGGGTTTGTTCGACGCCGATTTTATCCGCCTGCATACCCAGGAAGCGCAGCAGTATCTGGCGGCGGTGGACGCGACCTCATGGACGCATATTGTCCGCCAATCCGGGCTGAGCGAGCGGCAACTGCGCGAAGCGGCGGATATTTACCGCGCCGCCAAACGGGTTATTTGCACCTGGGCCATGGGAATTACCCAGCACAAGCACTCCGTGGACACCGTGCGGGAAATCGTTAACCTGCAACTGCTGTTCGGCCAGATAGGCAAACCGGGGGCGGGCCTGTGCCCGGTGCGCGGGCACAGCAATGTCCAGGGCAACCGTACCATGGGGATTGATGAAAAACCCTCGGCCGCGATGCTTGACAGCCTGGGGGCGCATTTCGGCTTTACCCCGCCGCGCGCGCCCGGTCACAGCACCGTCGAGGCGCTGGAAGCCATGCTGCGCGGCGAGATAAAAGTGCTGCTGGCCCTGGGCGGCAATCTGGCGGCCGCGGCCCCGGATACCGCCCGTACCGAACAAGCCATCCGGCGCTGCGCGCTGACGGTGCATATCGCCACCAAGCTCAACCGCAGCCATCTGATTACCGGCGCCGATGCGCTGATCCTGCCGACGCTGGGGCGCACCGAGCGCGATATGCAGGCCACCGGCAGCCAGTACGTTACGGTGGAAGACTCTTTTAGCATGGTGCACGCGTCGGAAGGGGTAAACCCACCGATCTCCAGCGAGCAGCGCTCTGAAACCGCCATTGTCGCCGGTATCGCCAATGCGGTGCTGGGCGCCGATAAGCTGGATTGGCTTGAGCTGGCGGGAGATTACGATCTGATCCGCAACCATATCGCCGCCACCCTGCCCGGTTTTACCGATTTCAATCGCCGCTGCGAAGAACCGGGCGGCTTTTATCTGGGTAACGCCGCGGCCGGGCTGCGTTTTAATACGCCCGGCGGCAAGGCGTGGTTCAGCTCGGCCGCGCTGCCGGATACGCTGTTCCCGCAAATCGGCGGCCAGGCGGTGCCTTTTACCTTGCAAACCCTGCGTTCCCACGACCAGTACAACACCACCATCTACGGCATGGACGATCGCTACCGCGGCGTTTACGGCCAGCGGGACGTGGTGTTTATCCACCCGGACGATTTGGCGGCGCTGGGATTGCAAGACGGCGATCGCGTGGATATCGAGACGCTATGGCATGACGGCGTAAGCCGTAAAGTCAGCGGGTTCAAGGCTATCGGGTATGATATCCCGCGCGGCAATCTGGCGGCTTACTACCCGGAAACCAATCCGCTGGTTCCGCTGTCGAGCTTCGGCGACGGCACCCATACCCCCACCTCGAAATCGGTGCCGGTACGGCTGGTACCCAGCCAAATCACCGCCGATAACCGCATTATTTAATCTTGTTTTACCCTGGCCGCCCGCGCGCCTTGCGCGCGGGCGGCTTTTTTCTGCCGTGAATCGGCCGTTATACTTGCCGCCGCCTGCCGATTCGCGTAAAACTGTCTGCCGTTATTGAAGCCTTTTACACTCATATTTCTGGACATTATGTTTCAAGATAACCCGCTGCTTGCGCAGCTAAAACAGCAACTTCACTCTCAGACGCCGCGTGTCGAAGGCGTGGTCAAAGGTACTGAGAAAGGGTTTGGCTTCCTTGAAGTCGATGCTCAAAAGAGCTATTTCATCCCGCCGCCGTTTATGAAAAAAGTGATGCACGGCGATCGGATCACCGCCACGGTGCGATCCGAAAAAGATCGGGAGATAGCCGAGCCGGAAGAGCTGCTTGAACCTTTCCTGTCGCGCTTCGTCGGCCGCGTCCAGCAAAAAGACGATCGGTTATCCATCGTGCCCAACCATCCGCTGATCCGGGAAGTCATCCCCTGCCGGCCGCTGCGCGGCGTGGAACATCAATTTCAAACCGGCGATTGGGCCGTCGCGGAAATGCGCCGCCACCCTCTCAAGGGCGATCGCCAGTTTTATGCCGAAATCACCCATCTGGTGACCACCGGCGACAATCATTTCGCCCCCTGGTGGGTAACCCTGGCCCGGCACAATCTGGAACGCGAAGCGCCGCTGATGCCGGAAGGACTGGCGTTGCACGATGAAAACCTTCCCCGCGAGGATTTAACCGCGCTGGATTTCATCACCATCGACAGCGCCAGCACCGAAGATATGGATGACGCCCTGTATGTGGCGGCGGGCGAAGGGGACGCGCTGGTGCTGACTATCGCCATCGCCGATCCCACCGCATACGTGTTGCCCGACAGTCCGCTGGATATGATTGCGCGCGAGCGCGCATTCACCAATTATCTGCCGGGCTTTAATATTCCCATGCTGCCGCGCGACTTGTCCGATAACATCTGCTCGCTGCGCGCCAATGAGCGCCGTCCGGCGCTGGCCTGCCGCGTGACCGTCAACGGCGACGGTTCGCTCGGCGGCGAGCCGCGCTTTTTCGCCGCCTGGGTGGAATCGAAAGCCAAGCTGGTTTACGACGACATTTCCGACTGGCTGGAACAAACCGGCGACTGGCAGCCCGGCAACCAGGCCGTCGCCGACCAGATCCGCTTGTTGCAGCGCGTCTGCCTGGCCCGCGCGGCCTGGCGCCAGGCTAACGCCCTGGTGTTTAAAGACCGGCCGGATTATCGCTTTGTGCTTGATGACCAGGGCGATGTGCTCGCCATCCAGATTGAACCGCGGCGCATCGCCAACCGCATGGTGGAAGAAGCGATGATTGCGGCTAACATCTGCGCCGCGCTGGTATTGCGCAGCGGCCTCGGTTATGGCGTATACAACGTGCATAACGGCTTTGACGAGGCCCTGGTCGACCAGGCGGTGACGGTGCTGGCCAATAACGATGTGCAGGCCGACGCCGCCACGCTGCTGACCCTGGACGGTTTTTGCCGCCTGCGTCGCCAGTTGGACGCCCTGCCGACCACGTATCTTGACAGCCGCATTCGCCGTTTCCAGACCTTCGCGGAAATCAGCAGCGAACCGGGGCCGCATTTTGGCCTGGGGCTGGAAGCCTATGCCACCTGGACGTCGCCGATTCGTAAATATGGCGATATGATAAATCACCGCCTGCTCAAGGCGCTGATAAGCCACGGCACCGCGAGCCGCCCGTCGGAAGAGATCACGCTCAAGATGTCCGAACGCCGGCGTCTCAACCGCATGGCGGAGCGTGATGTGGGCGACTGGCTCTATGCCCGCTTCCTTAAGGATCAGGCCGGCAGCGACACCCGCTATAAAGCCGAAATCATCGACGTTTCACGCGGCGGCATGCGGGTACGCCTGATCGAGAACGGCGCCGTGGCGTTTATCCCGGCGCCCTTTATCCACAGCGTGCGCGATGAACTGGTGTGCAGCCAGGAAACCGGCACCGTGCAGGTCAAAGGCGAAGAGCGCTATCGCCAGGGCGACGCCGTCGAGGTGACCATCGCCGAAGTGCGGCAGGAAACCCGCTCGGTGATAGCCCGCCCCGCTTAATCCGCGCCACCCGCAGACCAGCCAGGGATTATCCCTGGCTTTTTTTATGCCCCGCATAACGCAAAAACCCCTCGCAAGCGGGGGGTTCTAATGCACTGCTTATTGCTTGATGACGTTAATTATTATTTGATTACGGCCTGTTGCTCGACAATGGCCCGGCCTTTTTTCACCCGTTTGGAATACAGCGCGGTGATAATGGGCACCAGGATTGAGGTCACAATCACCGAGGTGGCCACCAGGGCGGTTGCCGCCGGCGCCATCGGTTTGAAGGCCGGCACCATTTCGGCAATCAGCACCGGGGTCGCGACCGCGGCGCCAGCGGAGCTGGAGGCGGCAATACCCGCGGTACCGTCGCCGCCGCCGATAAACTTATCGGCCAGGATGAGCGGAATACCGGTGACGATGATAACCGAAATACCCAGCAGAATGCCCAGCAAGCCGGTTTGAGCGATAACATTAAGGTTGATGGTATTGCCCAGCGCGAAAGCGAAGAACGGAATCAGCGTCTGTACCGCCTTGCTGAAAAATTCACGCAGTTCGGGGTCCAGATTGCCCAGCGCAAAGCCAATCAGGAAAGGCAATACCGCGCCGACAAACACGTGCGGTTCAAAAGAAGCGATACCGGCGGTGCCCAAGATAATCATGGTCATCAATGGGCCGGATTCCAGCGACATCAGGACAAACGCGCCTGATTCTTCTTTGGTGCCGTACTGCTGCATGATGGACGCATACAGTCCACCGTTGGTCATATCCATGGAGGCCACCAGCGCCAGCGTGGATAAACCGGCGAAAAAGCCGATTTCAACGCCGTTGGCCGGCAACAACCGGGATGCCACCGCCGCCACAACCCAGGCTACGGCGATTTTTGTTACAACCAGCGTTCCCGATTTGCGTAAGACGGTACCGGTAGCGCTGAGTTTAATTGACGCACCCATACAGAAAAACCACACCGCCAAAATAGGCACGGTGCCGGAAATCAGGCCGTTGGTAAACGAACCGAAATATTTACCCGCATCAGGAGCGAAGGTATGACAAAGGGCGCCAATAAATAAGGGCACCAGCATCATACCACCAGGGATTTTGTCAATTGCACGTTTGATTTGCATCGTGATTCCACCTAAGTTCGAATTAATTCCCATGATTCGTAGGGTGCCATTCCCTGGCCATGCCCCGTTCAGTGACGGGGTCAGTTGAGCGGTAAAGTAACCGGTTACATCCTGAAATTCAGTGATCTGGAACATAAAATGAAACATTGTTTCTTTTTTAAAAGAAGATCATTTTATTTGTGTAGGTATGCAGTTTCAAAATGCGATATCGATCACATTTTCTTATGGCAAGCCCCGCCCCGCCCATATGGAGCGCAGAAGTGGCGAAGCAAACAATGAAGTAACCGTGACGGGCTTAAAGCGCAGACTACATGTTTGGCGGCGTGCTGGCGGGAGGTAAAAAACACCCCTGCGCCCGGGACCGAGGGAGGTCCAGGCACCAGGGGCAAATCAGGGGCGTGGCTTATTGACCGTAATAGGCGTTCTTACCGTGCTTGCGCAGATAATGCTTATCCAGCAACTCCGGCTGCATGGCGCCCAGATCCGGCGTCAGTTGGCGAGAGAAGATGCCCATATAGGCCAGCTCTTCCAGTACCACGGCGTTATGCACCGCGGTTTCGGCATCGGGCCCCCAGGCGAAGGGGCCGTGGGAATTGACCAGTACGGCGGGGACGGCGGCGGGTTCGATATTACGGCTGTTAAAGGTTTCGACAATCACCTTGCCGGTCTCCCATTCATAACGCCCCTGGATTTCCGCCGCGGTCATCAGCCGGGTGCAGGGAATGGCGCCGTAGAAATAGTCCGCATGGGTGGTGCCCCAGGCCGGAATGTCCAGGCCTGCCTGCGCCCAGATGGTGGCATGGCGGGAGTGGGTATGCACGATACCGCCGATACCGGCGAATTCCAGATAAAGCACCCGGTGGGTATCGGTATCGGAAGAGGGTTTTTTGCTGCCTTCGACCACGCGGCCGGTTTCCAGCTCCACCACTACCATATCGTCGCGGGTCATGTTGTCATAGCTAACCCCTGAAGGCTTGATCACCAGCAGTCCCTGGGCGCGATCCACCGCGCTGACGTTGCCCCAGGTGAATGTCACCAGATGGTGTTGCGGCAGGGCCAGATTGGCTTCCAGCACCTGCTGTTTTAATTCGTTGAGCATTGGTTTGTCCTCTTATACCCCAGAAGACATTGTCCCGGCAGGCGGCGGCATCCGGTATGGCGTAAACAGCTAAAGACCGTGTTGGCTTCTGCTATTGACCATTTTTAGCGACCGGTCAACGGCGGGGTTGGACCCTTGGGCGCCGGCGCAGCTTTTTTCAAATCATTACAGGCTAAACAAGCGGGTCGGGACTATAATCATTATCAATGATAACGTTACAAATGGAGAAGTTGATGATGAAGAAAAGCTCAACAAAACGTATTGCCGCCGCGGCCTTGGCGGTCACCCTCGCCCTGTCTCTCACCGCCTGCTCCAACTGGTCCAAACGCGACCGTAATACCGCTATCGGCGCCGGCGCGGGCGCAGTGGGCGGCGCCGTTCTGACCAACGGCAGCGGCTTGGGTACGGTTGGGGGCGCGGCGGTCGGCGGGATTATCGGCCATCAGGTCCATTAATTGATTCAATGACCTGCTGCAAGGCGGGTCATTGGGGTCGTAAACGCGTGCGATCGCGTTCAATACAGGTTGCCGGACACTCGGATTCCTCTGATATTTGCCCTTTCACAGAACGCCGCGATGTCCGGCAGTTTGTCAGCCGCCGGCCAGTTTGACCTTCATGCCCTTGGCTTCCAACAGCTGTTTTAGCAACTCCCGCTTATCACCCTGAATTTCGATCGTCCCGTCTTTTACCGATCCGCCGCAGCCGCACTTCTTTTTCAGCTCGGCGGCCAGCACATTTAACGCGCCGTCATCCAACGCCAGCCCGGTAAGCAGGCACACGCCCTTGCCTTTGCGGCCGCTGGTCTGGCGCTGGATGCGGACAATCCCGTCCCCGGCGGGACGGGCCGCGGGACGAGGCTTTTCGTCAATCCGACCACTGTCGGTGGAATAAACTAACCGGCTGTTATCGTCCATCAGTCAGATCCATTACGTAAAGAAAGTAAAATCGAGCGCAGCGCGGCGTCGGGATCGGCGGATTGGGTGATCGGACGCCCGATCACCATGTAATCCACCCCCGCGCGCCGGGCCTGCGCCGGCGTCATCACGCGCCGCTGGTCGCCGGCGTCGCTGCCCGCGGGACGGATACCCGGCGTGACCAGGGCGAAATCCGCGCCAAAGCGGGTTTTAAACGCCGCCGCTTCGTGCGCGGAACAGACCACCCCGTCCAATCCGCAGCGCCGGGTCAACTCCGCCAGCCGCCCGGCGTACTGCGTTGCCGTATAAGGAATGCCCAGCCCCGCCAGATCGTCATCGGCCATGCTGGTCAACACCGTCACGGCAATCAGCCGGGGAGCATCAGCGCCAAACGGCGCCAGCGCAGCTTTGGCGGCGCTCATCATGCGCTCGCCGCCGCTGGCGTGGACATTCACCATCCAAACCCCCAGATCCGCCGCCGCGCCGACGGCTTTGGCCACGGTATTGGGAATATCATGGAATTTGAGATCGAGGAAAATATCAAAGCCTTTATCCTGGAGCTCGCGCACCAGCCCGGGGCCGAAACGGGTAAACATCTCTTTGCCGATTTTCAGGCGGCAGTCCGCCGGGGCAACCCGGTCGGCGAACGCCAGGGCCTGCTGCCGTTCGGCATAATCCAGCGCGACGATAACCGGTGAGACGGGCATTGACGCGGCAGTCGACGAAAAATCGCTTGTCATGGCTAAAAACCTTGCTTAATAAACGGCTCATCCGGGGATGGTGACCTTGATTCGTGAATGTTACCCGCCGCCGGCCTAAAATCCCAGATCGCCGCGCTCACTTACTGCTCGTCGAGACCGCGAATCGGCTTGATGGACGCCCAGGATTTACAGGAGGGGCATTGCCAATAGAGGCTATGGGAGGTAAAACCGCATTTATTGCAGCGATAGCGGGGTTTGGTGCGGATCTGTTCGCCCACCATGTCGCGCAGCGCCTGGAACCCTTCCTTGGCCCTGCCGTCTTCCACTTCGTCCAGATGGAAATCCATCAGCCGGTGGAACATCCGCATGGTGGGGTGCTGGCGCAACTGCTGGCTGATATAGACCTGGGCCTGTTCGCTGCCCTCATCGCGTTCAATCACCTCGCCGAGCAGCAGTTCCGCCGCGGCGCCGGTATTGAGCTCCACGCAGCGGCGCAGGAAATCAGCCCAGGCTTCCGGCTGGTTAAGATGCTGATAACAGGTTTGCAGGATAGGCAAGGTTTCGCTGACCATTTCTTTGTCCTGGTCCAGCACCCGCTGCAATACGGGAACCGCCGCGGCGTAGTCGGTCCGCGCCATGAAAATCCGCGCCATCATAATCGATACCCGCGCGCAATTTTTGTCCGCCGACGCGCCTTTCTTCAGCAGCGACATGGCTTTATCCAGATCGTCGCTGCCCATGGCCTGCAAGGCCAGCTCGCAGTAAAAATGGGCGATTTCCACCCGGCGATGCTCCTTGCCCATTTTCACCAGCTTTTCAGCGGCGTCAATGGCCTTGGTCCACTCGCTGGTGGCCTGGTAGATTTGCAATAACTGCTGCAAAGCCCCGGAGCGAAAATCGTCTTCGTTCACCAACTGGTTGAACATTTCCTCGGCGCGGTCATAAAAACCGGCCGCCATATAATCCCGGCCCAGTTGCTGGACGGCCAACTGACGCTGTTCAAAGCTCAACGCGGTGCTTTCCATCAGGGCCTGGTGGATACGGATGGCCCGGTCCACTTCGCCGCGCGAACGAAACAAATTGCCCAAGGTCAGATGCGCCTCGACGGCATTGCTGTCTTCCTTGAGCATATCCAGAAACAGATCCACCGCCTTGTCCTGCTGATTGCTCAGCAGGAAGTTAACCCCCGCGACGTACTCGCGCGACAGGCGATTGGCATTCTGTTGCTTATCCTGCTGCGCGCTCCTGCGCCCCATGTACCAACCGTATGCGGCAGCCACGGGCAACAACAGAAACAGCAGTTCTAACATAACCGATTATTCCTTACTGACGACGGGCACGGCGGGCGCGGGCGTGACGATATCAACCTGGGCCGCGGGAGCGGGCTGCTGCTCCAGGCGCTTGATTTTACGTTCAGCACGCATCAGCGCGATACGTACGCGCAGATAAAACAGGCCGCAGATAATCCAGCCAAGAATAAATCCCATCGCAAACAATACCGTCATCAGGGTGGAGACGCGGTATTCGCCCTGGGCCAGTAAGTAATTAAAGGTGACCACCTGATCGTTATGCGCCCCAAAGGTGACTGAAATAATAAAAATCACCAGAACCAGCAAAAATATCAGTACATATTTCACATTTTTTCCCGCAAACAGCGTTATTCGAATGGATCACGCCGATACTCCGGCACCAAGACTGTATAAATTAGCATTTCCCGCGTTACGAAGGAAATGCTGTAGACAACATATGGGCATTATCTGCTTCGCCGCGGCTTAATGACTATAGGCGGCCCGGCGATAAAACCCAACCTGCCGGCTACCCGTCTTGTTATTTATTCAGATATGCATAAAAATGTCCCCATCATACCGATACGTCAGGAGACGTCGCATGTCTAAGCAGGACGAACAGCGATTACTTATCAAGATTGCGACGCTCTATTACGCCGAAAATAAAAAGCAGGCGGATATCGCCGCCGCCCTGCATCTGTCCCAATCCTTTGTCTCCCGGGCCATCAACCGCTGTATCAAGGACGGGGTGGTAAAAATCAGCGTGATACAGCCGCCGAATATGTTTATGGGACTTGAATCCGCCATCCAGCAACGCTACGGCATCGATCAGGCCATCGTGGTGGACGTACCCGACGACGCCGGCGCCCAGCAGATCAAACAGGCCATCGGCTCGGCGGCCGCGCATTACATGCAGACCAGTATCCGCCCCGACGATTTGGTCGGCATTTCGTCCTGGAGCAGCACGCTGCGCGCAATGGTGGACAATCTGCACCCCCTGTCCGTCAAGGCCAGCGGCGTGATCCAACTGCTGGGGGGCGTCGGCCCCAATGGCAATGTGCAGGCCACTCTGTTGACCCAAATGCTGGCCGATCAGCTTAACTGCCATGCCTACCTGTTGCCGGCGCAAAGCATCGAGCGGTCGGTGGACGATCGCCTGCGCCTGGTCAACAGCAGCGAAGTGGCGGAGGTGGTGGCGAAATTCGGCGAAGTGGACGTGGCGTTGGTGGGTATCGGCGCGCTGGAGCCGTCGCAGTTGCTGATGAATTCGGGCAACTACTATCAGGAAGATATGCTGCGTCTGCTGGCCGGGCGCGGCGCGGTGGGCGATATCTGCCTGCATTATTTCAACGCCCGGGGCGAAGCCGTGCTGGCGGATGATGAAGATCCGGTAATCGGCATGCCGCTGCCGCAGGTGCGCGAATGCGCCCGGGTGGTGGCGCTGGCCGGGGGACAGGAAAAAGTGGCGGCGGTAAAAGGCGCGCTCGAAGGACGCTATATCGACGTGCTGATTACCGATCGCCTGGTGGCGGAACGGTTGATTTAACGGCGCGATGCCGTCGGCATGGTCCCGCGCGCCCGGGGTCGCCCGGCGCGCCCCTGCCATGATTTGCCGCCCAAATCTTCTGCCGGGCCGGCGCGCCCGGCACAAGCCTTATGCCTCAGGGTTTTTCATGCCAGTAGCACTCGACCCCCAAGTATTTGGTGAACGCTTCATGCAGCACCGCGGCGCTGGCCGAATGGTTCATGGCCACATGGTGCTCGAAACCCTCTTCACAGATATAGCGCAGCAGCGGTTCCATCGCCGGGATTTGCACCACCGCGCGGCACCCTACCGTATCCAGCGGATCGTCCACCACCGTCCCTTCCCCCACGTAGGCCTTTACCTTGCCGGTAAATTCATCCGAGGATAAGCGGAAATAGGTCAACGGGCCGGCTTTCATCCGCCCGTGCACCGCGCCGCAGGTATTTTCACAGCCGACGGTGGTGCCGATGATATCCGCCGTGCCCATTACCGGGTTTTCCAGGCTTTCGCTGGGAAAATTGCCGCAATGGAACAGTACGCATTTATCCTGCTCATCGCCAAAATTATTATTCCAGTCGGCGATGGACGCCGGCGAGAGCGTGCTGCTGGCCAGGGCATACATCGACAGCGCGCCCATGACATCCACTTCGCAGGCGCTGGGCATTAATTGCCCCGACATCACGCTCATGATGGAGCAGACGTTAATGCCCAGGTTTTCCTGGAGCGACGTCCAACACTGAATGGCGGTGGTGTCGATATCATTGGCCAATACCCATTCGCTGATTACCACGAATAGCTTGGCCATGGTATGCAGCTTGTCGGCGGGGATGGCGGCGGTATCGGCATTCTCTTTGAGCAGCCCCAGTTTTTCCCCCACCCGCAGGTCTTGATCGCTAAGGTGGCCGACGCGGGTGAAAACCTCCGATAAATCCAGCGTTTCCACCGACACGCCCATGCGTTCGAGCAATTTTTCGCTGTAACGCACGGTATTAAACGCGGCGGGACGCGCGCCGATCGCGCCGATCCGCACCCCTTTCATGGCATGCACCAGCCGGCAAAGCTGGGTAAACTGCCGCAGGTCGCGCGCGAAGGGTTCGCCGGTCAGGGCGCATACGTGACGTCCGGTCAGGGTGAAGGGAATACCGCATTGCCGCAGGTTATTGCACAAGGAGATTTTGCCGCAAAAACTGTCGCGCCGGGTGGCCAGCCCCATTTTGTCCAAACTATCCTGCTCCGCCTGGATCAATACCGGCACGGTGAGGCCGGACAGGCGAATGGCGTCCGCCACCGCTTTTTCGTCGCCGAAGTTGGGCAGCAGCACCACGATGCCGTGTATGTCATCGCGATGCCGGCGAAACAGGTCCGCGCACGTTTTGGCATCCTGCCAGGTTTCGACCCCGCCCAGCTTGGTTTGCTGTTCATCGAGCATCACGGTATTGATGCCCAGGCGGCCAAATACGTCCAGCGCGTCGCGGCGGGCTTCCGCCACCAGATAACTGGGGAAGAAGCCCCGGTTGCCGACAATCACGGCAAAGGTAAGCCGTTCTACTATTTTTCTCGACATTGCTTCACTCCCGGTAGGGTTGTTCCGGCTGATAGCGGGCCCGTGCGACGGCCGCCTGCCAGAGATTATAATTGTCATGCATCTCCGCGGTCTCAGCGCGCGGTTCGATGTATTCCACTTCTCGCGGCAGCGCCGCGATCTGTTGATTATCACGCCACCAGCCCAGGGTTTTGCCCGCCAGATAGGCGGCGCCCAGCGCTGAAACTTCGGCATTAAGGTTGCGGATCAGCCGGCGCTGCAGCAAGTCGGCCTGGAACTGCATCAGCCAGCGGTTTTGCGTGGCGCCGCCGTCTACCCGCAGCGCGGGCAGAGTGCGGCCCGCCGCCCGCTCCATGGCGAAAAACACGTCGGCCACCTGATAGGCGATGGATTCCAGCCCGACCCGGGCCAGCACTTCCGGGGTAGCGGCATCGGTCAACCCGCAGATCAGGCCCCGCGCCTGGCTGTCCCAATAGGGCGCGCCCAGGCCCGACAACGCCGGGACAAAAAACACCCCCTGGTTGCCCGACTGGGTGAGCGCCATTTCGGACAGCCGCGCCAGGGACGAAACCCCCAGCAGCCGCGCCACCCACGAGAGGCCCGCGCCGGTATGGGTGATATTACCCTCCAGCGCATAGCGGATCTGCCCGTCGTGCCAGGCCACGGTGGAACCCAGCCCCTGCCCCTGCGCCGCCACCCGGTCCACCGCCAGCATCAGGGAAGAGCCGGTGCCGTAGGTGGCTTTGACATCCCCGGCCTGATTGCCGCCCTGGCCGTAAAGGGCGGCGTGGGAGTCGCCAATCATGGCGGCGATGGGGATGCCGCCGGCAAGCTGGGGCACCTGGCCGGCAAGCGTTACGCCGTGTATCGCTGCCGACGGCTTCACTTCCGCCAGGCAGGCTTCGGGCACCTGGAACAGGGCCAGCAGCGCCTCGTCCCAGCGGCACTGGTGAATATTGAATAGCTGGGTGCGCGAGGCGTTGGCGTAATCGGTGGTGAACGCCCGCCCGCCGGTGAATTGCCAGTTCAGCCAGCTATCGACCGTGCCGACGCAGAGTTCGCCGCGGGAAGCGCGATCATAGCCCGCGGGCAGCGCCGCCAGCATGCCGCGGATTTTGGCGGCGGGAAACAGCGGATCGATGGGCAGGCCGGTGGCCTGGTAAATCAGCGCCGCCTGGCCGCTTTGGGCCAGTTCGCGGCAAAAATCCTGCGATCGCCGGCACTGCCAGCTGACCACCGGCGTAAGCGGCCGGCCGGTGGCGCGCTCCCAGATCAAGACCGATTCACGCTGGTTGCTGACGGCCAGCCCCACCACCTCGGCATCGGGCATTTGGGCCAAACACTCGCCAATGGCCCGGCATACCCCCTGCCAGATAGCCGCCGGGTCCTGCTCGGCCCAGCCGGGACGGGGATGTTCAAGGGTGAGCGGCACCGCCGCCTTGGCCATAATCCGTCCTTCACGATCCACGGCGATCGCCTTGGCGTTGGTGGTTCCCTCGTCAATCGCCAGGATTATGGGCGTGGTCATGATGGCTCTCCCCGGCAGACGCGCAGCGCGGTGCGCACCACCCCGGCGGCGTCAAAGCCATGATGGGCGCGCATCGCGGCCCGATCCGCCGCAATGGCGTACTCGCCGTCGCCGATGCCCAAGCGCACCAGGGGAATGCCGCTGCCCCCCTCGGCCAGCACTTCCGCCACCAGGCTGCCCAAGCCGCCGTTGATATTATGTTCCTCCACGGTGATCACCTGTTTACTCTCTTTGAGCCGCGCAAGTAATTCGCGAGTATCGCATGGCCGTATCGACGATACGTTGATGACCGCAGCAGAAATCCCCTGCTCCGCCAGCAGCGCCGCGGCGTCAACCGCCTCGTGCACCGTCGACCCCATGGCCACCAGCGCCACGTCGCCGCCCTGGCGCAGCATATCGATCTGTCCCGGCGCGAAGCGATAGTCCGCATCATGCAGCGCGGGCAATGCTTTGCCATCGAGCCGGATATAAACCGGCCCCACATGGGAAAGCGCGTAATCCACCATCTGGCGGCATTCCTCCGGTGAAGACGGCGCAAAAATCTGGATATTGCCAAAACCGCGCAGCACCGCGATATCATCGATGCTGTGATGGGTGCTGGCCAATGGCCCATAGCTGGCGCCGGCGTTGAGTCCGAACAGTTTTACATTGCAGTTGTTGTAACAAACATCGATTTTCACCTGCTCGTTGGCGCGGGAAATCAAAAACGGCGCCGCATTGCAGGTCACGGCGATCTTGCCGCCGATGGAGAGGCCGACGGCGGTGCCGACCATGGTCTGCTCCGCGATGCCGACGTTGACGATACGGTCGGGGAAGCGGGCCACGAATGGGCCAATCTTCGCCGTCGAGGTGGAATCCGCCAGCACCGGCACCAGATCCATGCCGTCATCCACCGCTTTGATAAACCGTTCAACCATTACGCTGGCCAAGTGTTCAGCATTACTCATCTTTTAATTCCTCCAACGCCAGGGCGATTTCATCCCCTTTGAATACGCGGTGGTGCCACTCGGCACGTCCCTGGGTAAACGAGATCCCCGCGCCCTTTTCGGTATTGGCGATGATCACGTTGGGTTTGCCGTTGGCCGGCAGATTCTCCAGCGTATCCACCACCGACTGCATATCGTTGCCGGCGCATTCGGTAACATTCAGGCCGAACGCCAGCCATTTTTCCGCCAGCGGATCGGTATTCATGATCGAGCAGGTCAAGCCGGCCAATTGCAGTTTGTTTTTATCATTGATGATGATCAGGTTATCGAGGCCGTAGTGGGCGGCCACCAGCGCGGCTTCCCAGTTGCTGCCCTCGGCCAGTTCGCCGTCGCCGGTCAGGGCGAACACCCGCCGCGGGCTGTGGTCGCGTTTGGCCGCCAGGGCGATGCCCACCGCGACCGGCAGGCCGTGGCCAAGGGCGCCGGTATTGAGTTCAATCCCCGGCGTTTTGTGGCGCACCGGATGGCCGGGCAAATGCGAGTTGGCGTGCTGGTAGGTCGGCAGCCAGTCAACGGGGAAATACCCCGCTTCGGCCAGCGTGCAGTAATACCCGCCGACGCCATGGCCTTTTGACTGGATATAGATATCGCGCTCCGGGCTATCGAGCCGGTCGGGCGCACAGTTGAGCACCCGGAAATAGAGCGCCGTCAATATTTCCACCTCGGAGAGGTCGGCGCCGGTATGGCCCCCCGCCGGGCTGCCGGCGTTCAGCAGCACAATGCGGCGGCGGATCTGGCGCGCCTTACTGACCAGCTCATCCACGGACAATGCATAGGGATTCATGACTTCACCTCTCTCAATTTTTGAATTTTTACTCACAAAAGAATATTTATTCATATTCGGCCCAAAAAATGGGCCGTGCATTCCTGCGACCCCAACGGGATATTACTCCGTCGTTCCTTCTTTGATGATTTTCTGCGACACGATGGCGGCCTTGTGCTGCATGCGGTTTTGCATCTGATCGATAATCACCGCCACGATAATCACCATGCCTTTAATCACCATCTGCCAAAATTCACTGACGCCCATCATGACCAGGCCGTCGGCCAAAATACCGATGACAAACGCGCCAATCAGCGTACCGACAATGGTGCCGCGCCCGCCTGCCAGGGATGTCCCGCCCAGTACCACCGCCGCGATGGCGTTCATTTCAAAGGCGGTGCCGGTAGCCGGGTGGCTGGCGACCAACTGGGAGGAGACCACAATCCCCGCCACGGCGGCGCACAAACCCGAAATGACATAGACCCACACCTTGACCTGTTTGACTTTGATGCCCGACAGCTCGGCGGCCCGTTCGTTGTCGCCGATGGCGTAGACATGGCGGCCGAACGGCAGGCGCCGGGCCACATAAGCGATGGCCAGCGCCAGCACAAACATCATCCAGATGCTGTAGGGCACCCCCAGCAGCGAGCCGGCCCCGATGGCGTCAAAGCCGGTATTGCCCAGGCGCGGGTTGCCGTCCAGGCCGGGGAAGGTTTCGCCGTTGGACAACAGCATCGCCGCGCCGCGCACGATGTACATGGTGCCGAGCGTGCAGATAAACGGCGCGACATTGTAGCGGGTGATAATCCAGCCGTTAATGGCGCCGATCAGCGCGCCCAGCACCAGCACCAGAGGGATGATGACCCAGACGCTGGGGAAAATAGCGATGCCGAACATGGGCAGCACGATGCCGTGCGCGATCATCCAGCCGGCGAACATGCCGCACAACCCGAGGGTGGCGCCGATGGATAGGTCAATGCCGGCGGTAATGATCACAAACGTGATGCCGAGCGCCAGGAAGGCGTTGATGGAAATATGTTTCATCATGATGATGATGCTGCCGGTATCGAGAAACCCGGGCACCGTGGCGGTGAAAAAGCCCAGGATCAGGAATAGCGCGATAAAAGTGCGCAGTTTAAGCAGCATCAGCAGCAGATTTTCGCGCGAACGGAAACGCTGTCCTAGGGTCAGGGGCGCCAATGTCGCGGTGTTGGTTGCTTTCATATCAAAACCCTTTTGCACTCGCCGAGACCAATGCCGACTCCTGGGCCGATTGACGCTCGACATTCGCCGTCAACTGACCGTTCGACATCACCAGAATACGGTCGGAGACCGCCATGATTTCTTTCAAATCCGAGGTGGAAAACAGCACGCCGATCCCTTGCTCGGATAACGCCACCATCATTTCAAACACATCGGCCTTGGCGCCCACGTCAATGCCGCGCGTCGGTTCATCGAGCAGCAGCAGCTTCGGACTGGTCAGCAGCGAACGGCCGATAACCACCTTTTGCTGGTTGCCGCCGCTCAGCGCCTGGATTTCCACATCCGGCGAGGACACTTTGATCGAGAGATCGCCGATGGTGGAGGCCACGACTTGCTCTTCCTGGCTGCGCATAATGCTTACGCCGTGCTGCAAGCGCCGCCAGAGGCTGGCGATGGTCAGGTTGATCGCCACCGACGAGGCAGGGAAAATGCCGGCTTTTTTGCGATCTTCCGGCACCAGGCTCATGCCGAGTTTGATGCGATTGGCGGTGGACATGCCGGTGGAAATAGGTAAATCCCCCAGCCAGATTTTGCCCAGATAATTTTTCTGCGTGCCCAGCAAGCATTCAAACAGCTCGGTGCGCCCGGCGCCCATCAGGCCATAAATGCCCACGATTTCGCCGGCACGCACGCTGAAGGTGACGTCGTTGACCACCGGATGGCCGGCGTCGTTGACGCAGGTGATATGGTCCGCCTGCAGCACCGGCAGGCCGAAGGCGCGTCCGGGCTTGAGAAACGTTGTGACAGGGTCACCGCCAAGCATTTCCCGTACGATCCACGGCACGTCGATATCGCTCACCACCGCCTCGGCCTGAAAGCGGCCGTCGCGCAAAATGGTAATGTAATCACCGATGGCCATCAGCTCTTCCAGGCGGTGCGAAATATAGATAATCGATACGCCCTGGCGGGTCAGTTCGCGTATCACCCGGAACAGCACGTCCACTTCGGTTTTGCTTAGGGCCGAAGTGGGTTCGTCCAGGATCAGGATATCGGCCTGCTCCGCCAGGGCTTTGCCGATTTCCACCAGTTGCTGCTGGCCTACTTTCAAGTTGGAAACCAGTTCGCGGGGCGAAATCGGCTGATCAAGCCTGGCCATCAGTTCGGCGGTGATACGCTCCTGCTCGGCCTGATTGATAGGCCGCAGGCCGGACTGGAGCTCGCGGCCCAGAAAAATATTTTCCGCCACGTTGAGGTTTTCCGAGAGATTCAGCTCCTGGTGCACCATGCCGATGCCCTTGGCCGCCGCTTCGCGGGTATTGCCGAAGCTGACCGGCTCCCCGTTGAGCAGTATCTGGCCCGAGGTCGGCCGTTGCACCCCGGCCAGCACGTTCATCAGGGTGGATTTGCCCGCGCCGTTTTCGCCGATAATCACATTTACCTTGCCGCGATAAACGTTGTAATCCACGCGATCCAGCGCCAACGTGCCCGGATAGAGCATGGTTATGCCCGTGGCGCGCAGGATGATGTCAGGTTTTTCACTCATTGCGCCGCTCCCCGTTTAATCTCCAGCGCCACGCCGTCGGCCAGGCCGTCCGGGCGCAGGGTAAAGGCCGCCAATATCTCGGCGTTCTGGCCGATCCATCCGGCGTCCAGCGCCGGCAGACCGCTTAACGCCTGTTTGTTCAGCGCCCTGGCCACCTGCGCGAACTGCACTTGGTTTTTAAAATCTTCAAAGCGGATAAAACCGGCGGCATCGCGCACGGCATTACCTTTGATAATCGGTCCCAGTTGCAGGCTAACCTGCTCGCCGTTGACGATCGCCGTCAGATTGCGCTCCAGCCCTTCTGTGTCCAGGGCGCTGATTTTTCCGGTAAATTTGACGTAGACGCTTTTATTTTCCGTAGGGTTAAGCTTTCCCTGGGCCTGTTTGAGCGCCGTCCAGTCCAGCGCCTGTCCATGGGCGGCGGGCAGGATTTTGCTTGCCCATAGGCTTTGCGCGATTTGCGCCGGCGTCTGGTTGGAATAGTCGGGCCCGGCCGACGGATCGGCGGGGATAATGGGATTGCCGTCGCTGTCCAGATCGACCACGGTACAGGCCGCCAGCAGAATGGCCAGGCACCCTATTGCCGCTTTACGAATTACCCTGAGCTGCATATCTTCTCCTGGTGGAAGGAGCCCCGCGGCCCCTTCACGGTGTGGATGACTATTTTTTCAGGTCGAACATTTTCAGGTTCTTGGCATTGGTTTCATCAATCAGCACGCAGTCCATCAGCTGTTTCTCTTCTTTCTGCGCCTTGCCGGTGGTCAGGTAAGCGTCGGCCTGTTCTACCGCCATTTGCGCCTGCGCCGCGGCCGGTTGAAGCACCGTGGCCTTGATATTGCCTTTGGCGATGATGGAGTCGCGCACATAGTCGCTGCCGTCAAAACCCACCAGGATCACGTCCTTGCGGCCGGCGGCTTTCAGCGCCGCTTCCGCCCCGAGCGCCATGGTATCGTTGCCGGAGATCACGCCGGTGATATCCGGGTTGGCCTGCAAAATGGACTCCATGCGGCTGAAGGCTTCGGTCTGGCTCCAGTTGGCGGTTTGCTGGGCAACCATTTTCAGATCGGTGTATTCATCAATGACGTCGTGGTAGCCCTGGGAACGGACGTGGGCGTTGGTGTCCGATTCTTTGCCCAGCAGTTCGACATATTTGCCCTTGCCGTTCATCAGTTTGACGAATTTTTCAGCGCCGAGCTGTGCGCCTTGATAGTTGTTGGAGACGATTTGCGCTACCGCCACGCCGGTGGCGTTGATTTCACGATCGATCAGAAAAGCGGGTATGCCCGCCTCTTTGGCTTTTTTCAACGGCCCGATGGTAGCGTCGGAGCCGGCGTTGTCGAGCACGATGGCTTTGGCTTTGCGGGCAATGGCGGTTTCAATCAGCTGGTTTTGTTTGCTGACGTCATCGTCATGGGACGCCACCAGCGTGGCGTAGCCGAGTTCTTTGGCTTTAGCGGAGGCCGCATCGGCTTCCGCCTTGAAGAATGGGTTGTCATGGGACGGCGTGATAATGGCAATCAGTCCCTTGTCGGCGGCGAAAGAAGCCAGCGACAGGGATAATAGAACGGCGGCGAGACAGGGTTTCACTAGGAAGTTGTTCATTGTTGTTCTCCAGTATGAATACATCGTATGAATATATATTCACTTTTGATTTTATATTCAATCTGAGTGTCGCAAGTCCCCGGCTGAATGTCCATGGCGATTATTGGGAATAGCGAGTGCTGTCACAAAAAGCAACAAAGTGATTACATCGGGGGGTGGGTATTACCCGCCGCGTTACGCGGCGGGTAATGCTCGGGAAAGGAATTCCCCGGGCGGCATCCGCTGCGCTATGGCGCCGCTAGGCGCGGGATTTGATATCCCGGGCTTCGTCGGGTTTGGGGGTTAGCGGGCCGATCCAGCGCTGTACCAGCCAGCAGGCCAGGGTAATAATCAGCCAGCTGAGGATAGTGCCCACAATCAGATCCCGCGGCCAGTGCATGCCCAGAATCATGCGGCTACCCATGACCACCATCGCCCAGGCCATGATAATCACCACCGAAGCGAAGTGGCGGCGCGGCCAAAGCAGTCCCAGGGCCAGCAGCGCCCAACTGGCGGCAAAGACCGTATGGCCGGAGGGAAATGCAAAGCCGGTTTCGTGCTGCCAGTGTTTACGCAGCCACGGGGGAATATTGGCCTGATCCTGCAATTCTTGCTTTACCAGCTGCGCGCGCTGTTTACGCGGCAGGGAGTAGAAAGCCCGGTCATCGATGTCGTAAGTGTGTTCCAGCCATAACACGTAGGGACGCGGTTCCTGTACCCGGTCTTTAATAACCGACTTCAGCCCCTGGCCGATAAACAGCGTCGCGCCCAGGATGCAGGCCAGGCCCACCGCCGGTTTCAGGCGAAAGCGCAGGCACCAGAGAAACCAGCTTAATAATAGCGCGCTGGTCAAGGCGCCCCAGGGCGAGGTCACGGTCTGGGTCATCCAAAACATGCCCTGCCACCAGTCGGCTTCATTTTGCGGATGCCACTGCCAGCCACTGACCCAAACCAAAAGTGGTATTATCATAAGCACCATCGCGCCCAGGCCGGTACGTTTTGCGATTTCGAACATCAATAGCCATTCCGTTAAATTTCCAATACCGCTGAAGAGTTTACCCTCAGTACGGCTTGGATAGTGCCAAACGCAAAGTGCGCGTTAGTAAGCAATTGTGACAATCAAATGACTATTTTGCCATTGAACAGAATTTTCAACCGTCAGTTTTGGGTAAAGTTATGGCAAAATACCCTATTAATGGATCTTTGCGCATCGGTCTGCCTATCAGCCATACCGGCAGCGGTTATACCGGCGGTAGCTTTACCGACGGCAGGCGGTGCGCCGTTATTTCGGTTTTGGAGAGAAACATGCAGCTTAAACGTGTGGCAGAGGCCAAACTGCCAACACCCTGGGGCGACTTTTTGATGGTCGGATTCGAGGAGTTAGCCACGGGACACGATCATCTGGCGCTGGTATTCGGCGATATTACCGGCGAACTGCCGGTGCTGGCGCGGGTTCACTCCGAATGCCTGACCGGCGACGCCCTGTTTAGCCTGCGCTGCGATTGCGGCTTCCAGCTCGAAGCGGCACTGACGCATATCGCCGAGGAAGGCCGGGGCATATTGCTCTATCACCGCCAGGAAGGGCGCAATATCGGCCTGCTCAACAAGATTCGCGCCTATGCCCTGCAGGATAAAGGGGCCGATACCGTGGAAGCCAACCATCAGCTGGGTTTTGCCGCCGACGAGCGGGATTTCACGTTATGCGCCGATATGTTCAAGCTGCTGGGCGTCGGGGCGGTGCGTTTGCTGACCAATAATCCGCAAAAAGTGGAAATCCTCACCGAGGCCGGCATCAATATTACCGAGCGGGTGCCGCTGATCGTCGGACGCAATCCGCTCAATGCCCGTTATCTTGATACCAAAGCGGCCAAAATGGGCCATTTGCTGGATATTAAATAAACCTGGCCATCCCCCTTTTTGATCGATATATGGGCAAAACGTGACCGTGATGCGATCGGTAACGGAGATCGCATAGGGGTGATAGGCTACAATAGCCTTTTATTTTATAGGGTCATATACCATGAAGTTCAGTACCATGAGCGACAGTGAAATCATCGCCGATCTCTGTTGCAGAATCAAAGATGCGCGCATCGAACAGCGCCTGTCGCAAATCGACCTGGCCGAACGTGCGGGATTGGGCATCGCCACCATTAAACGCGCCGAAATGGGCGGTTCGGTGACCTTGAGTACGTTGATCTGCATCCTGCGCGGGTTAAATCGCCTGCATCAGCTTGAAGGGGTGTTGTTTGACGCGGAGGTCCGGTCATTTAACGCGCAGATTAGCGGCGATCGGCAAAACGCGCCCCTGCGCATCCGGAAAAAAGCCGTCACCGCCGCGGCTGACGGGATGGAAAAACCGCTGTCGGAAAAAAGCGCCGATTCCACGGCGGTGGACTGGTATATCTCCGCCGCGGAAAACAACGTTATCTGGTGATCGGCGGCGTCAGCCCGCCGGTAGGCCGCTTATTCGCACAACACCACTTTTATCGCCAGCCCGCCGCGCGACGTCTCGCGGTACTTCGCATTCATATCCTTGCCGGTCTCATACATGGTTTCAATCACTTTATCCAGCGAGACCCGGGGTTCGGTGGTACGGCGGATCGCCATGCGCGCG
Organism: Enterobacterales bacterium; assembly: GCA_015654925.1. GTDB lineage: Bacteria > Pseudomonadota > Gammaproteobacteria > Enterobacterales > Enterobacteriaceae > Acerihabitans. The sequence goes on from JAATFX010000020.1 coordinate 187,344, forward strand.
GAGTTTATCGCTTTCATCGCCACGATGGCATTGCGCTCGATGCAAGGCACCTGCACCTGTCCCGCGACCGGATCGCAGGTCAGGCCGAGGTTATGCTCCATGCCGATTTCCGCGGCGATGCATACCTGTTCCGGACTGCCGCCAAGCAGTTCCGCCAGCCCCGCCGCCGCCATGGAGCAGGCGACCCCCACCTCGCCCTGGCAGCCGACTTCGGCGCCGGAAATCGAGGCATTCATTTTGTACAGCGCCCCCACGACCCCGGAAGCCAGGAAGAAACGCAGATAGGCTTCGGGCGTCACCGGCTGGATAAAGTGGTCGTAGTAGGCCAGTACGGCGGGAATAATGCCGCAAGCGCCGTTGGTGGGCGCGGTAACCACCCGCCCGCCGGCGGCATTCTCTTCCGCTACCGCCATGGCGAACATATTGACCCAGTCCATGGCGTTCATGGGATCGGTGGAAAAGCGGTCGCCGGTGAACAATAGCCGGTGCAGGCTGGAAGCCCGGCGCGGCACCCGTATCGGCCCCGGCAGCACGCCTTCGGTATTCATGCCGCGCTGCATGGCGCTTTGCATGGTGCTCCACACCGCGCCGAAGTAGCTTTCGATCTCCTCGCGGCTGTGCAGCGCCAGCTCATTTTTCATCACCACCGCCGACAGCGACAGGCAATTATCTCGGCAATGGCGCAACAGGTTCTGCGCCGAGAAGAACGGAAACGGCACCGTTTGCTCGGTGGTTTCTTTTTGGCCGAAGCTTTCGCGATCGACCACGAATCCCCCGCCGATGGAGTAATAGGTTTTGCTATATACCAGGGCGTCCTGGTCGTAGGCGTTGAACATCATGCCGTTTTCGTGCAGCGGCAGGTTTTCATCACGAAAGTTAATGGCGGACGCCACGGCAAAACTCACCTCATGGCCGTCCGACAGGGGCAGCCGGCCGAGCTGGCGCACCTGGTTGATAAACTGCGGGATGGCATCGACATTCACCGTATCGGGCTGGTTGCCGGCCAGGCCCATGATAATCGCGATATCGGTGTGGTGGCCGCGGCCGGTTAATGAAAGTGAACCATAGACATCTACCGCAATACGGCTAACGGCGGGGGCCAATCCTTTGGCCATCAGGTCGTCGGTAAACATTTTCCCGGCCTTCATCGGGCCGACGGTATGTGAGCTGGAAGGCCCGATGCCAATTTTAAAGATGTCAAAAACGCTAACCATAACCATGTCCTTAGAGTACTGCGCCGGTCATTTACCCTGCAATCACCGGCGCATAAAGCGGGTTGGTCCGAAGGGATTACCCCATCAGGCTATAGATAATCGCCGACATGGCGATGAGGCCCATGAGCACGACAAACACGTTGCTGACTTTCCCGCTGTACTTCTTCATGGCCGGTACTTTCTGGATGGCGTACATCGGCATCAGGAACAGCAGCATGGCGATAATGGGGCCGCCCAGCGTTTCGATCATGCCCAGGATACTAGGGTTAAGCGTCGCCACCAGCCAGGTGGTCAGCAGCATGAAGATGGCGGTAATGCGGTTAAGCCGTTCTTCCGAGGCGGTTTTACCCCGGCTGCGCAAAGATTTGATCATGATGCCGTTGAGGCCTTCGCGGGCGCCAAGATAGTGGCCGAGGAAGGATTTGCTGATAGCCACCGTGGCAATTATCGGCGCCATCCAGGCAATCAGCGGGTTGTTAAAATGATTCGCCAGGTAAGACAGGATGGAAATATTTTGCGCCTTGGCTTCCATCAGATCGACGGTGGACAGGCTCAGCGCGCAGCTGAAGACAAAAAACATCACCGTCACCACCATCATCACATGGCTATAGGCCAGGATGCGGGAGCATTTTTTCTCGGCGCCCACGCCATATTCCTGGCGCTTGGCCACCGCGAATGAAGAGATAATCGGCGAATGGTTGAAAGAAAACACCATCACCGGAATCGCCAGCCACAAAGTGACCATCAAACTATTGCCGGTCATGCTGCTGGCCACGGTGGCGCTATCGAAAATAGCGGTGCTCCAGTTGGGAATTAAATAAAACGCCAACAACATTAACGCCGCCACAAACGGAAACACCAGCACACTCATTGCCTTGACGATCATTTCTTTACCGAAACGCACCACGGTCATCAGGCCGACAATTAATATCAGCGATAATATGGCGCGCGGCGGCGCATTCAAATGAAGCTGATGAGTAATAAAGCTGTTAACGGTATTAGTAATGGCCACGCCATAAACCAAACAAATGGGATATATTGCAAAAAAATACAGTACGGTGATTAATTTACCCGCGCCAACGCCGAAATGTTCTTCGACCACTTCGGTTATATCTTCGCCACCATTCTTGCCGGATAATACAAATCGGCACAATCCGCGGTGCGCGTAAAACGTCATCGGAAAGGCGATAAGGGCCATGATGATCAGGGGGATGATGCCGCCTATGCCGGCGTTGATCGGCAAAAACAGTACGCCCGCGCCGATGGCCGTGCCGTAGAGACCCAACATCCACATCGTATCGCTTTTGTGCCAGCTGGATACGGAGGACGCCTCGATTACCGACGCACTCTCAGTCATGCTATTCATTATTGTGTTCTCCTAAGGGGACGCTTAAATAAAAACCAAATTTTGTTAAAGATATTGCGTGAAGGTTAACAATAACCCTCTTCGAAAATATGTGATTATTTTCATTGTGACGCTATCTTTGCAGTGGCGGCATTCTATATCAAACAAAAATAATAAGAACCCTGTAGGGATCACAAAAATGGAGGGATTAATAATAACGGCGGAAAACTTATTTAAATTTAAAACATCAATAATGATATTTTAACTCTCAATGTTTATAAGGTTTCTATATTGATACTTTATATGCGGCAATAATAACAGAATTACGCTTCAAGACCAATGCATTTCATCATTCCGCCGGTGCGGTATTATTTATGCCCGTTAAATAATATACCTGAGCGTTTTATTGTCACGAACATTTTACTCCCGTGCGCTCTTCGTTCTCCTACGGAGACGAAGAGCGCCGCGGATTACAGCATTTTGCGGATCACATAATTAAGGATGCCGTCATGGCGATAGTAGGTCAGCTCATTGCCGGTATCGATGCGGCAACGGGCCGGCACCCCCGCGCTGCGGCCGTCGGCATAGGTAATGCTCACCATGACCGTCTGGCCTGGCGTCAGTTCGCTCAGGCCGCTGACGCTGATACTTTCGTCGCCGGTCAGCCCCAGAGTCTTGCGGTTCACCCCCGCCGGGAATTCCAGGGGAAGGATACCCATGCCGATTAAATTGGAACGGTGGATACGCTCGAAAGATTCGGCGATCACCACCCGGATACCCAATAGCCTGGGTCCTTTAGCCGCCCAGTCGCGGCTGGAACCCGACCCGTACTCCTTGCCGGCGATAATCGCCAGCGGCACTTTCTCCTGCTGATAACGCATAGCGGCATCGTAGATGGCCAATTCATCCCCGGAGGGGATATGCCGGGTAATCCCGCCCTCGACGCCGGGCACCATTTCATTGCGGATGCGGATATTGGCGAAGGTGCCGCGCATCATCACTTCATAGTTGCCGCGGCGTGAGCCATAGGAGTTGAAATTGCCGGCTTCGACCCCGTTTTCACGCAGGTAACGTCCCGCGGGGCTGTCCACTTTGATATTGCCGGCCGGGGAGATATGGTCGGTGGTCACCGAATCGCCCAGCATGGCCAGCACGCGCGCCCCGCTGATATCTTCCACCGGTTTGGGCTGGTGCTGCATCTCCTCGAAAAACGGCGTCAGGCGAATATAGGTGGAATCATCCTGCCAATCGTAGGTGGGGGTGCGGTTAACCTCGATATTTTGCCACTCCTGGTTACCGTTAAATACTTCGCTGTATTCTTTGTGGAACATGGCGCTGTTGACCAGCGCCACCGCATCGGCGATTTCCGCCGAGGTAGGCCAGATATCCTTCAGGTAGACCGGTTGGCCCTGCGGGTCGGTCCCGAGGGGATCTTCGCTGACGTTGATCAGCATATTCCCGGCCAGGGCGTAGGCCACCACCAGCGGCGGCGAGGCCAGCCAGTTGGTTTTCACCAGCGGATGGATGCGCCCCTCGAAGTTGCGATTGCCGGACAGCACCGCGCCCACCGTCAAATCCCCGGATTTTATCGCTGCCTCAATCGACTCTTTCAGCGGGCCGGAGTTGCCGATACAGGTCGTACAGCCATACCCCACCAGATTAAACCCCAATTGATTCAGGTAAGGCGTCAGCCCGGCGGCGGCCAGATAGTCGGTAACCACCTTGGACCCCGGGGCCAGGGAGGTTTTTACCCAGGGTTTGGTGCGCAAGCCTTTGTTGACCGCATTACGGGCCAGCAGGCCGGCGGCCATCAAGATATTGGCGTTGGACGTATTGGTGCAGGAGGTAATGGCGGCGATGACGACCGCCCCCTGATGCAGTTCATACTGCTGGCCGTCCTGCTCGACATTCTGGAAATCGGGATGATGCGTGCGGCGGGTGAAGTCCAGTTCGTCGCTGGCGCGAAACGCGGCGGGTACGCCCGGCAGGGCTACCCGGTCCTGCGGCCGTTTCGGGCCCGCCAGGCTTGCCACCACCGTTCCCATATCCAGGGTCAGGGTGCTGGTAAAACGGGGCTCTTCCCCCGGTTGGCGCCATAATCCCTGCTGCTTGGTATAGGCTTCCACCAGGGCGATCTGTTCCTCGCTGCGCCCGGTCAGACGCATATAATCCAGGGTAATGGCGTCCACCGGGAAAAAGCCGCAGGTGGCCCCGTATTCCGGCGCCATATTGGCGATGGTGGCCCGGTCCGCCAGCGGCAGGTCGTCCAGCCCATCGCCATAAAATTCCACGAACTTGCCTACTACGCCGTGTTTACGCAGCATCTGGGTTACGGTGAGCACTAAATCGGTGGCGGTAATGCCTTCATGCAATTTACCCACCAGTTTAAACCCGACCACGTCGGGTATCAGCATCGACACCGGCTGGCCGAGCATGGCCGCTTCGGCCTCGATACCGCCCACGCCCCAGCCCAGGACGCCCAGGCCGTTGACCATGGTGGTGTGGGAATCGGTACCGACCAGGGTATCGGGATAGGCCACCGCCTCGCCGTCCTGCTGTTCGTGCCACACGGTCAGCGCCAGATACTCCAGGTTAACCTGGTGGCAAATGCCATTTTCCGGCGGCACGACGCGGAAACGGCTGAACGCTTGCTGCCCCCAGCGCAGAAATTTATAGCGTTCGAGATTCCTTTCCATTTCCAATTGGTTGTTTTCGGCGAAGGCGTCCTCATTGCCATAATTATCGACGGTTACCGAGTGGTCGATTACCAGATCCACCGGCGACAGCGGGTTCACTTTATTCACATCGCCGCCCAGGCGTTTGACCGCTTCACGCATCGCCGCCAAATCCACCACCGCCGGTACGCCGGTGAAGTCCTGCATGAGCACCCGCGCCGGCCGATAGGCGATTTCCCCTTCCGCATGGGCATGCTCCAGCCAGCCTGCCAGGGCGCGCAGATCCGCTTCGGTGACGATCTCGTCGTCTTGATTGCGCAGCAGGTTTTCCAGCAGGACTTTCATGGATTTGGGCAGGGCGTCAAGGGACCCCAGGCGTTGGGCGGCTAACGGCAGGCTGTAATAACGGTAGGTTTTATCCAGCACGACAAGGGAATCTTTACTGGCTTCTCGGATAGTAAACGGCATAATTCCTCCAGACTTTTATTTCATTATAGTCATAACCCTATATAGGTTGAGGCATTGCTGTAAACAATATACAAGAAAAGGTAACTTTTTTATAACATATCGTGTTGTTAGCGGCGGATTGCCATCCGCCGCGTGACGCCGTCACTTAACCGGTAGTTTAATATCTTTGAACATCGCTTCGATATCTTCATTGGAACGCAGGGCGATGGCCATATCCACCACATCGCGGGTCAAATGCGGCGCAAAGCGCTGGATGAAGTCGTACATATAGCTGCGCAAAAAAGTGCTGCGCCGAAAGCCGATTTTGGTGGTGCTCAGGGCAAACATGGCGTCGGCATTGATTTTCACCAAATCCGGATCGGCCTCCTCGCTTACCGCCATATTGGCGATGACCCCTACCCCCAGACCCATGCGCACGTAGGTTTTAATCACGTCGGCGTCGGTGGCGGTAAACACGATGCGCTGCGTCAGCCCCGCCCGGTTAAAGGCGGTGTCCAGCTCCGAACGGCCGGTAAAGCCGAAGGTGTAGGTGACCAGGGGATAGGCCGCGAGTTCTTCAATGGTAATGTGCTGCTTGCCCGCCAGCGGGTGCGTGGGCAGCACGACAATCGCCCGGTTCCAGTGATAGCAAGGCAACATCACCAAATCGTCATACAGATGGAGCGCTTCGGTGGCGATAGCGAAGTCCGCCACCCCTTTGGATACCGCTTCGGCAATTTGCGTGGGCGAGCCCTGGTGCATATGCAGCGACACCCGCGGATAGCGCTCGATAAAGCCCTTAATCACTTCAGGCAACGCGTAACGCGCCTGGGTATGGGTGGTGGCGACATAGAGCGAGCCTTTGTCCGGGTAAGTGTGCTCGCCGGCCACGGCTTTGATGGCGTCCACCTTGGACAGGACTTCCCGGGCGATACGAATGATTTCCTGCCCCGCCGGAGTCACCTGCGTCAAATGTTTGCCGCTGCGGGCGAAGATCTGAATCCCCAGCTCATCCTCCAGCATCCGCACCTGCTTGCTAATGCCAGGTTGGGAGGTATAAAGCCCTTCGGCGGTGGAAGAAACGTTAAGATTATGATTAACCACTTCCACAATATAACGAAGTTGCTGCAATTTCATTGGTTGTCATCCTGGCATGAACAGGGCATTAAAGCACTGTTCCGGGTCGCTGTCGGCAGGCAGCGGGCGTTCCCCGGCATTTAGCGACGGGAAAGCATATCTTGCAATTAATACTATTTAATCATAAAAAATCGCTATATATAACTTATTTATAAGACAAAAAAAAACCAACCGCAAAGGTTGGTTTCGATTGGCCGCAGCCGGCGCTTATTTTTTGGCAACCTGCCATTTGCCGTCGATATAAAATGCCGTCCAGCCGGTGGCTTTACCGTCTTTTTCCGAGGAGACGTATTGCTGCTTGGTCTTGCGGCTAAAGCGCACCAGGGTTTTATTGCCGTCGGGGTCTTTAACCGGCGCATCGGCCAGATAGCTCAGTTTCTCAGGCAGGCGATCTTTGAACCTGGCCAGCTCTTCCACCAGCGGCGCCCGGGTTTCCCGGGATTTGGGGAAGGTATTGGCGGCCAGGAATACCCCGGCGGCGCCGTCGCGCAGGACAAAATAGGCATCGGACTTCTCGCACGGCAGCTCCGGCAGCGGCACCGGGTCTTCCTTCGGCGGCGCCACGTCGCCGTTGCGCAGGATTTTGCGGGTATTGGTGCAGTTGGTGCAGGCCATGTATTTGCCAAAACGCCCCAGCTTGAGGTGCATATCGGCGCCGCACTTCTCGCACTCGACCACCGGCCCGTCGTAGCCTTTGATCCTGAACTCGCCCTGCTCGATTTCATAACCGTCGCACAACGGATTGGCGCCGCACACGTGCAGCTTGCGGCCATTATCAATCAGGTAGCTGTCCATGGCGGTGCCGCATTTCGGGCAGCGCCGGCGCGCGCGCAGGGCGTTGGTTTCGGCATCCTCGCCTTCGAGCAGGTTGAGGGTTTCCGATTCGGGAATCAGGTTGATAGTGGTCTTGCAGCGCTCTTTGGGCGGCAGGGAATACCCCGAACAGCCGAGGAATACGCCGGTGCTGGCGGTACGAATGCCCATTTTGCGTCCGCAGGTGGGGCAATCGATACTGGTCATCACCATCTGGTTCAGGCGCATGCCGCCCTCTTCGGGATCTTTTTCCGCCGTCTCAAGCTGCTGGCTGAATTCTTCGAAGAACGAGTCCAGCACCGCTTTCCATTCCGCCTGGTTGTTGGCCACCTGATCGAGTTTATCCTCCATGCGGGCGGTAAAATCGTAGTTCATCAGTTCGCGGAAATTCTCTTCCAGGCGGTCGGTAACGATTTCGCCCATTTTCTCGGCGTAGAAACGGCGGTTTTCCACCTGCACGTAACCGCGGTCCTGAATGGTGGAGATGATCGAAACATAGGTGGACGGCCGGCCGATGCCGCGTTTTTCCAGTTCTTTCACCAGGGAGGCTTCGCTATAGCGGGCCGGTGGTTTGGTGAAATGCTGGCTGGGCAACAGCTTATTGAGTTCCAGCGTCTGGCCCACGTCAACCGGAGGCAGGGTGCGATCTTCATCGCCCTTGCGCAGCGCCGGCATGACTTTGGTCCAGCCGTCAAAGCGCAGGATACGGCCTTTGGCGCGCAGCGAATAATCGCCGGCTTTTACCGTCAGGGTGGTGGAATCGTATTGCGCCGGCATCATTTGGCAGGCGACGAACTGGCGCCAAATCAGCTGATAGAGCTTTTGCGCGTCCGGTTCCATATCTTTCAGCTGTTCGGCCAGGTTGCCCACGTCCGAAGGACGGATCGCTTCATGGGCTTCCTGGGAGTTTTCCTTGCTGGCATATTCATTGGCCTGCTTGGGCAGATATTTAGCGCCGAATTCCGCGCCGATATAATCCCGGGCCATGGTCAGCGCATCCTGACTCAGGTTGGTGGAGTCGGTACGCATATAAGTGATATGCCCCGCCTCATATAGGCGCTGCGCCAGCATCATGGTCTTTTTGACGCCATAGCCCAGCCGGGTGCTGGCGGCCTGTTGCAAGGTCGAGGTGGTGAACGGCGCGCCGGCCTTGCTGCTGGTCGGTTTGTCCTCGCGATCGGCAATGACGTAACGGGCGTTTTCCAGCAGCGCGACCGCGGCCTGGGTTTGCTGCTGGTTAACCGGCTTAAACGGCTTGTCGGCGTAATGGGTGACCTGCATCTGCAACTGCGTTTTGGGGGCGACGTTGAGATCCGCATGCAATTCCCAGTACTCTTCGGGAACAAAGGCTTTGATTTCCCGTTCGCGCTCGACCACCAGGCGTACCGCAACCGACTGCACCCGGCCGGCGGACAGGCCGCGGGCCAGTTTTTTCCATAATAGCGGCGACACCATATAGCCCACGACGCGGTCCATAAAACGCCGCGCCTGCTGGGCGTTGACCCGGTCGATATTGAGCTCGCCCGGCTGCTTGAACGCCTGGGTAATGGCATTGCGGGTAATTTCGTTAAACACCACCCGGCTAAAACGTTTATCATCGCCGCCAATCACTTCCCGCAGGTGCCAGGCAATGGCTTCCCCTTCGCGGTCAAGGTCGGTTGCGAGGTAAATATGGTCTGCATTCTCCGCCAGCGCTTTCAGTTCGTTGACGACTTTTTCCTTGCCGGGCAAAATTTCGTAATGGGCGTCCCAGCCGTGGTAGGGGTCGATCCCCATGCGATTGACCAACGCGGTTTGCGCATCGCTTTTCACTTTTTTCTTTTTGAGCGCGTCGGTGCTTTTTTTGCTGGCTGAACCGCTGGTGGGCAAATCGCGGATGTGACCTACGCTTGACTTAACGACGTAGTCATTACCTAAATATTTATTAATCGTCTTGGCTTTTGCCGGGGATTCAACGATAACGAGAGCTTTACCCATTTTTACCTTTACCTGAATGATGTCTTCTGTAATAAGAAGCTTTTTGTGCGCCAGACCCTGGCTGGGCATACTCTAATTTTATATTGCGGCAGCACCGTCAAAAATCAACCTCTTTTCAGCCAGTCTGCTTTTTCGCTTTCACCATTAGATCAACCCATTGAAAAATAATATAAATTTATCAATATTGCTATTAAATATTGATAAATCAACTATTGTTTCGGGTGTACTTGCCCCCCGGACTTACGAAGGCCCACACTCTACATGATAAAAAAGTTGGCGCAACTTATTAGCGGCACAAAGAACGAGTCCGGCCCGCCGGGCAATTTAAAAACCGGCCGCTGACCGAATAAACCTTAGTCTGTTTGCAGCCAAACACAACCGGGGATTACAATAGTTCCCATAGCCAACCAGGAGCAAAACTTATGCAAGGTAACACCATTCCCATTGATCGCCAGAGCCTGCTCATCGAAGCAAATAGGATTATTCGGGCGCATGATGAATATTTACACGGTATGGAAGCGACCGAAGTGGAACAAAAAGGCGGCGTGCTGATTTTCCGCGGCGAGTTCTTTTTTGACCAGGATGGAATACCCACCCGGAAAACCACGGCGGTGTTTAATATGTTTAAACATCTCGCCGTCGTGCTGTCGGACAAATACCATTTAGAAGATTAAGGTATAGGACAACTTGACCAGACCGGCAACCCCTTATCGTCATCGCGGGTTGCGGGCTCGTCTCACGGCATATTTATTACAGCTATTACAGCAGGGGCTTCTCGCCCCGTTGCCACCAATAAAGCATCCGCCGTTCGATACTTAGCGCCGCGCTGTCGGTAAAACGCGCAAGCAATCGTTTACGCCGCGCGAAACGCACGCTAATTACCTCATGGTCATCCATTTCGGCAATCAGCAGATCGTCGCTGGTGCCTACGCCGTCAACCAGTCCGTTTTCCCGCGCCTGGGTGCCGTACCAATGCTCGCCGGTGGCTACCGCTTCGATATCCAGCGAAGGCCGCATTTTATGGACGAACTGTTTAAACAACTCATGGGTTTCGTTCAGGTCCTGCTGGAACTTCTTCCGCCCTTCCGGCGAATTCTCGCCGAACAGGGTCAAGGTGCGCTTGTAGGCGCCGGCGGTGTGCAGTTCCATATCTATGTCGTTGCGCTTTAATAGACGGTTAAAGTTTGGAATCTGGGCCACTACGCCAATGGAACCGATAATGGAAAATGGCGCGGCGACAATGCGGTCGGCGACGCAGGCCATCATATAACCGCCGCTGGCAGCCACTTTATCCACCGCGACGGTAAGGCGAATGCCCCGATCGCGCAGCCGCTGCAACTGCGACGCGGCCAGGCCGTAACCATGCACCACCCCGCCGGGGCTTTCCAGGCGCAGCAATACTTCGTCTTCAGGTTTGGCTACCGCCAGCACCGCCGTGATTTCCTCCCGCAGGGACGTGACTTCGCCCGCATCCATGCTGCCTTTGAAATCAAGTACGTAAAGGCAGGATTTTTGCGGCGATTTTTCGCCATTTTTCGCCCGGGAGCGGGCCACTTTGGATTCGCTTTTTTCCTGCTTTTTATAACGTTTGTGCCAGATGCGCTGCTCGGCCTCCCCCATGCGGGCCAGTTTCATTTCCCGCTGCATTTCACGGTACTGTTTACCCAGGTCGGTTATCTGGATTTCGCCTTTGCGCCGGCGCTGCCGCTGGCGTAATCCCATAATCAACAGCAGTATCGCGCCAATGGCCAACACCACGGTGATGGTTTTTGCCAGAAAGAGCCCATATAGAGTAATAAATTCCACGCTGCCGCCTTGCTGAAAGTGATTTCCGTTACGCTCTATTCTAGCTAAGGTCCGGGTTCCCGTCGCCTGATAAATCAGAATATTACGCCTGCGAATTGGGATAAAGGCCCGGTTTTCACCACTTGCCGGCCGCGACGCCGCAGGGAATAGCGCCAAGGCCGTCCGGGGAAGAGTTACGGATTGAAAACGGGGGCCGTTTCATGCATAAAATGAGGGGCCGACGGGTAAAATAGCCCTCACTTATCATCCCGGGGTGACCGTTTAGGTTAACAAAGGAGTCTCCCGTGTACTATCAGCCCAAGCATGATTTACTGGAACAGCGCATTATCATGGTCACCGGTGCCGGAGACGGTATCGGGCGTGAAGCGGCGCTGACCTATGCCCGCCACGGCGCATCGTTGTTGCTGTTAGGGAGAACCGAGTCCAAACTGGCCGCGGTGCAGCAACAGATTGCCGCCGAGGGCGGCCAGCCGGCGCGAATTTATACCTTGGATTTATCTTCTGCCGTCGATGAGGATTACCGGCGGCTGGCGGCTTATCTGACAGCCGAGATTCCCCGGCTGGACGGGCTGCTTAATAATGCCGGCCTGCTGGGCGAGGTGTTGCCGATGGCGCAGCAGTCCCCCGACAGTTGGCGCCGGGTGATGGAAGTAAATGTGAATGGCACATTTTTACTGACCCAGGCGCTGCTGCCGCTACTATTACAGGGGGAGCGGCCATCCCTGATTTTCAGCAGTTCCAGCGTCGGGCGCCAGGGGCGGGCCAACTGGGGGGTGTACGCGGTGTCGAAATTCGCCACCGAAGGCATGATGCAGGTGTTGGCCGAGGAGTATCCGGCCGCCACGCTGCGGGTGAATTGCATCAACCCCGGCGGTACGCGCACCGGCATGCGCGCCCATGCTTTTCCGGAGGAGGACAGCGCAAAGCTCAAGACCCCGGCGGATATTATGCCGATTTATCTTTATCTGATGGGTGACGACAGTCGCCGCAAAACCGGTATCAGTTTTGATGCCCAGCCGCACCGTAAACCCGGCCCGGCCAATTAAACCAGGATGAACACCATGAGTGAAGATCGCCACCAGCAGCGTCAGCAACGATTAAAAGAACAAGTGGACGCCCGGGTCGCCGCGGCCAATGAGCAGCGCGGCATCGTGATTGTATTTACCGGTAATGGCAAGGGCAAAACCACCGCCGGTTTCGGCACCGTGACCCGGGCCATCGGACACGGTTTGCATGCCGGGGTGATCCAGTTTATTAAGGGGCAGTGGCCGAACGGCGAGAGAAACCTGCTGGAGCAGCACGGCGTGGAGTTTCAGGTGATGGCCACCGGCTTTACGTGGAATACCCAAAACCGGGTGACCGATCGGGCGGCGGCCCAGGAGGTGTGGCAACACGGTTTGCGGATGTTGCGGGATGAGCGGCTGGATTTGGTATTGCTTGATGAGCTGACGTATATGATTACGTATGATTATATTGATTTGCCCGAGGTGATCGAGGCGCTGAAGCAGCGTCCGGCGCAGCAGACGGTGATTATTACCGGCCGCGCCTGTCACCGGGAGTTGCTGGAGTTGGCGGATACGGTGAGCGAGCTGCGGCCGGTGAAGCATGCGTTTGATGCGGGGATTAAGGCGCAGCAGGGCGTGGATTGGTAATTGTGATGGCGGGGTTGCCCCGCCAGTCGGCATTGTCGCCGTTCCAGCGGGTGCGGCGCTTGCCCGGTGTCGGTACGGTGACGGGCCGGGAGCGGTTATGAACCGGAGTTGCGTTTGCTGCTTTGGCCGCCGCGGCGGGTCGGCGTGACTACGCTGTGGCGTTTGACCGCCCGGCGGATTTGGTTGGCCTTCATGCGGCGGCGTTCGCGTTCCACCGGCACTTTGGTGACGGTTTCGGGGGCCATTTCCACCAGTTCGCGCAGGTAGTTGATCTCGGCCAGCGGCAGTTCGGCCCAGCCGCCGCGCGGCAGGCCTTTCGGCAGCGGGATGGCGCCGTAGCGGGTGCGGATCAAGCGGCTGACCTGCACGCCCACCGCTTCCCATAAGCGCCTGACTTCGCGGTTACGGCCTTCGGTGAGGGTGACGTTGTACCACTGGTTGAGGCCTTCGCCGCCCTGGAAGCTGAGGGTGCGAAACGCGCCGGTGCCGTCATCAAGGGTGACGCCTTTGGTCAGCAGGCGCAGTTTTTCGTCGTCCACCTGGCCGAATACCCGGACCGCGTATTCGCGTTCGACTTCGCGGCTGGGGTGCATCAGGCGGTTGGCCAGTTCGCCGTCGGTGGTGAACAGCAGCAGGCCGGAGGTATTGATATCCAGGCGGCCCACGGCAATCCAGCGCGAGCCGGTGAGTTTGGGTAGGCGATCGAATACCGTCGGCCGGCCGTCGGGGTCGCGGCGGGTACAGAGTTCGCCTTCCGGTTTATAATAGGCCAGTACCCGGCATACCGACTCGCTGGACGCGGTGATGGAGATTACCCGGCCATCAACGCGGATTTTCATTGAGCTGACGGCATCGACCCGATCGCCCAGCGTGGCGATTTTGCCATCAACGCTGACGCGGCCTTGCTCAATCAGGGATTCAATTTCACGGCGGGAACCATGCCCGGCGCGGGCCAGGACTTTTTGCAGCTTTTCGCTCATTGAGCAACCTCGGCTGTCGCCTTCACAGGCGTCGAATGGTGGCTTTCGCCATATTTTTTCAGTATTATCAGCAACTTAACTGAAAGCTATCTGGGTATTTTACACTATGCCCGGACGTATAACAATCCATAGTTTATCTGGCGCGCATAATGGCGCCATGGCCCCTGCCGGCCCGGGCCACGCCGGGCGCGGCAGCCGCGCCGAACTTAAAGAAACGGCGAGATATCACCTACCCCTTCGCGCACCACCACCGGCGTATCATCGGTTAAATCAATAACCGTCGTGGGCTGTTGTCCGAGAAAACCGCCGTGAATCACTAAATCCACCAGTTTGCCCAGGCGATCGTTGATCATTTCGGGGTCCGATTCCGCAAAGTCGTTGCCCGGCAGCATCAGGGTAGTGGACATCAACGGTTCGTTCATCGTTTCCAGCAGCGCCAGGGCGATGGCGTTGGACGGCACGCGCAGGCCGATGGTTTTACGCTTATCGCTCATCAGGCGGCGGGGGACCTCCTTGGTGGCTTTAAGAATAAAGGTGTATTTGCCCGGCGTATTGTTTTTCATCAGGCGGAATGCCTGATTATCCACGTGGGCGTAGGTGGATAATTCGGACAGATCGCGGCAGACCAGCGTGAAGTTATGGTTGCCGTCCAATTGCCGAATGCGGCAAATCCGCTCCATGGCCGTCTTGTCTTCCAGGCGGCAGCCAAGGGCATAACCCGAGTCGGTCGGGTAGACGATGACCGCACCCTTGCGCAGCAAATCGACGGTTTGGTTGATCAATCTCGGCTGCGGATTTTCAGGGTGAATAGTGAAAAACTGGCTCATTAATACTCCTTATATCGTCTATCGGGGGATGCCCCCGGCAAACCGCATTATCCTTCTGAAGACATTACCGGCGCCGGATCGCGCGCGACCGGCCAGTCGCGCCATATCGGCTCCACGCCGCCCGGCAGCCAGAGTTTGCGTCCCAGCTCGATCCAGGCGCACGGCTGGTGAAAATCCGACCCCTGCGATGCCAGCAGGCCGCGCTCGCGCGCATAACCCGCCAGCACGGTTTTTTCCTGCGGCGTTTGCTGGCATAACGACACTTCCATCCCATCCCCGCCCGCCGCGGCAAAGTGGTCCAGCAGGCGTTTCAGCCATTTCGCGGAGAGCCGGTAGCGCCCCGGATGGGCCACCACCGCCTGCCCGCCCGCCTGTTGGACGGCGCGAACGGCTTCTTCGATTGTACACCACTGGGGCGGAACATAGCCGGTTTTACCCTGGGAAAGGTAGTTTTTAAATACCTTGGCCACGTTGTCGGCGACGCCGATACTGACCAGATAGCGGGCAAAATGGCCGCGCGTCACCAGTTCGTCCTCCGCCAGCCGGTTGGCCCCTTCCCAGGCGTTGGCGATGCCCGCATGTTCCAGGCGCGCCGCGATGGTTCTGGCCCGCGCCAGCCGTTTTTCGCGCTGGGCGGCCAGCAGCGCCGCCATGGCCGGATGTTCGGCATCAATGCCGAGTCCGACGATATGGATTTCATGGTTTTGCCACAGGGTGGAAATCTCCACGCCTGCCACCAGCGTCAACGGCAGCGCGCCGTCGCTCACCGCCCGCCGCGCGGCCGGCAGCCCGGCGACGGTATCGTGATCGGTAATGGCCAGCACGTCCACGCCCATGGCCACGGCGCGCGCCACCAGTTCGGCCGGCGAAAACACCCCGTCCGAGGCGGTGGTGTGGCTGTGCAGGTCGTAAATGGTCAGCAGCGATGATTTAACGTAAGTGCCGGTCAACGGTAAGTTACCTATAAAGAATCAACGTCCCTATCATAACGTCAAACGCGCGTTAATCGAACCTGTTAAATAATTAACGGTCTTTAAGCGCCGGCTGTTGACTTTTCATTGCTGAACTAGTTTACTAGTACGCATCGATACAACCAATGAGAATCTGCTGATGATAACCTTAACCGTGGTAACGCTTCGCTGGTGGCGCACTTCCCTTTAGCGGGTGGTGTTATCATGCGTCGCTGTCGTCAGACAGAGCAAGATCCCAGCAGCCCGCCTATCAAGCGGGCTTTTTTTATGGGCGATAATCAGGGAAACAATCATGCAAGCCACACAACCACAGTTAGAAGTTCTGCAGGCCACGGCCACCTATCGCGGCGACCCCACCGCGCTATTCAATCAGCTGTGCGGCGCCCGTACGGCCACGCTGCTGCTGGAATCCGCCGAAATCGACAATAAGCGCGATTTGCAAAGCCTGATGGTGCTCGACAGCGCCCTGCGCATTACCGCCCTGGGGCAGCGGGTCACCATCCAGGCATTAACGGTCAACGGCGCGGCGCTGCTGCCGCTGCTGGACGCAGCCCTGCCGCCGGAAGTGGCGATTGAAACGCATCCCAACCGCCGCGAGCTGCTGTTCCCGGCCGGCGGCGATCAGATGGACGAGGATGCCCGTCTGCGCGCCCTGTCGGTGTTCGATTGCCTACGCTTGCTGCTGACGCTGGTGCCCTTTCCCGCCGAACATCCGCAGGCGCTGTTTCTCGGCGGCCTGTTCGCCTACGATCTGGTGTCCGGATTCGAGTCCCTGCCGCCGGTGAGCCAGGGCCAACGCTGCCCGGATTTTTGTTTCTATCTGGCGGAAACCCTGCTCATTATCGATCATCAACAGCGCAGTTGCCTGCTTCAGGGCAGCCTGTTCACCCCCATCGCCGCGGAAAAACAGCGGTTGCAGGCCCGTATCGAACAGCTCCAGCACCAGTTGCAGCAGGCGCCCGGCCCCATTCCCCACCAGGCCATCGGCCATATGGCCCTTGAAATCAATCAAAGCGACGAAGAGTTCGGCCGGGTGGTCGGCCAGATGCAGCAGGCGATCCGGGCCGGAGAAATTTTCCAGGTGGTGCCGTCCCGCCGCTTCTCGCTGCCCTGCCCGTCGCCGCTGGCCGCTTACCACACGCTCAAAGAGCATAATCCCAGCCCGTATATGTTTTTTATGCAGGATGATGATTTCACCCTGTTCGGCGCCTCGCCGGAAAGCTCGCTGAAATACGATGCCGGCAACCGGCAAATCGAGATCTATCCCATCGCCGGCACCCGGCCGCGCGGCCGCAGGCCGGACGGCACCCTGGACGCCGATCTCGACAGCCGCATCGAGCTGGAAATGCGCACCGATCATAAAGAATTGGCCGAGCACCTCATGCTGGTGGACCTGGCGCGTAACGATCTGGCGCGCATCTGCGAACCGGGCAGCCGCTATGTCGCCGACCTGACCAAAGTGGACCGCTATTCCTTTGTAATGCATCTGGTGTCGCGGGTGGTGGGCACCCTGCGCGCCGATCTGGATGTGCTGCACGCCTACCGGGCCTGCATGAATATGGGCACCCTGAGCGGCGCGCCGAAAGTGCGCGCCATGCAGTTGATTGCCGCGGCCGAGGGCACCCGGCGCGGCAGCTACGGCGGCGCCATCGGTTACTTCACCGGCAGCGGCATGCTCGATACCTGTATCGTGATCCGCTCCGCCTATGTGGAGGACGGCATCGCCACCGTACAGGCGGGCGCCGGCGTGGTGCTGGACTCCGTTCCCCAGGCCGAGGCCGATGAAAGCCGCAACAAAGCGCGCGCGGTACTGCGCGCCATCGCCAGCGCCCATCATGCCGGGGAGGTGTTCTGATGGCCGATATCCTGTTACTCGATAATATCGATTCCTTTACCTACAATCTGGTGGATCAACTGCGCGCCACCGGGCACCGGGTCGTGGTCTACCGCAACCAGCTTGCGGCGCAAACCATTATCGACCGCCTGCGGGAAATGGAAAATCCCATCCTGATGCTGTCGCCGGGGCCGGGCACGCCCGCCGAAGCCGGCTGCATGCCGCAATTGCTGGCGCAGTTGCGCGGACAGATGCCGATCATCGGCATCTGCCTGGGACACCAGGCCATCGTCGAGGCGTACGGCGGATATGTGGGCCAGGCGGGCGAAATCCTGCACGGCAAGGCGTCGCTGGTGACCCATGACGGCGTCGGCATGTTCGCCGGCATGCCCAACCCCCTGCCGGTGGCCCGTTATCATTCGCTGGTGGGCAGCCAGATCCCGGCCGGATTAACCATCAACGCGCACTTTAACGAGATGGTGATGGCGGTGCGTCATGACGCCGATCGCGTCTGCGGCTTCCAGTTCCATCCCGAATCCATTCTGACCACTCAGGGCGCGCGTTTACTCAACCAAACCCTGGCCTGGGCGCTGGCTTAATTTAAAGGAATATCACCATGCAACAGATATTGGACAAATTATATCGGGCCGAGCGCATCAGCCGTCAGGAAAGCGAACAGCTGTTCGGCGCCATTATCCAGGGGCGGCTGGAACCCGTGCAGTTGGCGGCGGCATTAATCAGTATGAAAATACGCGGCGAGCACCCCGATGAAATCGCCGGGGCCGCCAGCGCCCTGCTGGCCGACGCCGTGGCGTTTCCGCGCCCTGATTATCCGTTTGCCGATATCGTCGGCACCGGCGGCGACGGCTCGAACAGCATTAATATCTCCACCGCCAGCGCGTTTGTCGCCGCCGCCTGCGGCGCGCGGGTGGCCAAACACGGCAATCGCAGCGTGTCCAGCCGTTCCGGGTCGTCGGATCTGCTGGCGGCCTTCGGCATCCGGCTGGATATGCCGCCGGAGCAGTCCCGCCAGGCACTCGACGAACTGGGCGTTTGCTTCTTATTCGCGCCGCAATACCACACCGGTTTTCGCCATGCCATGCCGGTACGCCAACAGTTGAAAACCCGCACCCTGTTTAATGTCCTGGGGCCGCTGATTAACCCCGCCCGCCCCCCGCTGGCGCTGATCGGCGTCTATAGCCCGGAACTGGTATTGCCCATTGCCCAGACGCTGCGGGTGCTGGGTTATGAGCGCGCCGCGGTGGTCCACGGCGGGGGCATGGACGAGGTGGCGCTGCATGCGCCGACCCAAGTGGCGGAACTGAATCACGGCGACATCACCAGCTACCAGCTCGTCCCGGCCGATTTCGGACTGGAAAGCCAGCCGGTGGAAGCGCTGCTGGGCGGCTCGCCGGAAGAAAATCGTGACATTCTGGCACGGTTGTTACAAGGTAAAGGAGAGCCTGCCCATGAATCCGCCGTCGCCGCCAATGTGGCCCTGCTGCTGAAATTATTCGGCCAGGAAGATCTGCGGGACAATACCCAACGCGCGTTGGCGGTCATTCGCGGCGGCAGCGCTTATGAACGGGTTACGGCATTGGCAGCAAGAGGATAAGACATGCAGGATACGGTACTGACAAAAATCGTCGCCGATAAAAGAATCTGGGTGGACGAGCGAAAACAGCTCCAGCCGCTGGCCGGATTCAGCGCGGCGATCGAACCGAGCGCGCGCAGTTTCTACCATGCCCTTGAGGGCACGCGTACGGTGTTTATCCTGGAGTGCAAAAAAGCGTCGCCGTCAAAGGGCCTGATCCGCGCGGATTTCGATCCGGCGGCGATTGCCGGGGTATATAAGCAGTATGCCGCCGCGGTGTCGGTACTCACCGACGAGAAGTATTTTCAGGGCAGTTTCGATTTTCTGCGCCAGATCAGCGCCGTGATTACGCAGCCGGTGCTGTGCAAAGATTTTATTATCGATCCGTACCAGATTTACCTGGCCCGGTATCACCAGGCGGATGCCGTCTTGCTGATGCTGTCGGTACTGGACGACGAGACATACCGCGAGCTGGCTGCCGTGGCTCACAGCCTGGACATGGGCGTGCTCACCGAGGCGATTACCGAGGAAGAGTGCCGGCGCGCCGTGGCACTGGGGGCCAAGGTGGTAGGGATCAATAATCGCGACCTGCGCGATTTATCCATCGATTTGAACCGCACCCGACGGCTGGCGCCGCTGTTGCCGCCGGGGGTAACGGTAATCAGCGAGTCGGGTATTACCGCTTATCGCCACGTCCGCGAACTTAGCCACTTCGCCAACGGGTTTTTAGTCGGCAGCGCGCTGATGTCCGAGCCGGATCTGGACAACGCGGTACGCCGGGTATTACTGGGAGACAACAAAGTTTGCGGCCTGACGCGCCCCGAGGATGCCCGGGCGGCTAAAGACGCGGGCGCGCTGTACGGCGGACTGATTTTTGTCGCCGGCTCGCCGCGCCGTGTGGATATTCCCCGCGCCCGTGAGGTAATGGCGGGCGCCGCCCTGCGTTACGTGGGCGTGTTTCGCGACGCCCCCGCCGCCGACGTGGCCGCCAGCGCCGCCGCGCTATCCCTGCATGCCGTGCAGCTGCACGGCAATGAGGACCAGGACTATATTACCGCCCTGCGCCAAGCGCTGCCGGCCGGCTGCCGGATCTGGAAAGCGCTGGATATGCGCACCCATTCCCCGCGCCGCGATTTAGCCGACGTTGACCGTTACCTGCTGGATAACGGCGGCGGCAGCGGCCAACCCTTCAACTGGTCGCTGCTGGCCGGCCAGACGCTGGACAATGTGATGCTGGCGGGGGGATTGGCGGCGGATAATTGCGTGGACGCCGCACAGCTGGGCTGCCTCGGACTGGATTTCAACTCCGGCGTGGAAAGCGCCCCGGGTATTAAAGATCATCATAAACTGGCAACGGTATTCCAGACGCTGCGCGCCTATTGACTCACCGTCCAGACAACTAAGAGATTGGAAAGCATGACATTACTTAATCCCTACTTTGGCGAATTCGGCGGCATGTATGTGCCGCAAATTCTGGTGCCGGCGTTGCTGCAGCTTGAAGAGGCCTTCGTCAGCGCCCAGAGCGACCCGGCATTCCAGGCGGAATTCAGCGACCTGCTGACCAACTATGCCGGCCGGCCCACGCCGCTGACCCTGTGCCGCAATCTCACCGCCGGCACCAAAACCAAGCTGTATCTCAAACGCGAAGATTTGCTGCACGGCGGCGCGCATAAGACCAACCAGGTATTGGGGCAGGCCCTGCTGGCCAAGCGCATGGGCAAAACCGAAATCATTGCCGAGACCGGCGCCGGCCAGCACGGCGTGGCCTCCGCCCTGGCGTCCGCGCTACTGGGGCTGAAATGCCGTATTTACATGGGCGCCAAGGATATCGAACGCCAGTCGCCGAACGTCTTTCGCATGCGCCTGATGGGGGCCGAGGTCATTGCGGTGCACAGCGGTTCGTCAACCCTGAAAGATGCCTGCAACGAGGCCCTGCGCGATTGGTCCGGCAGCTACGAGAAAGCCCACTATATGCTGGGTACCGCCGCCGGTCCGCATCCGTTCCCCACTATCGTGCGCGAATTCCAGCGCATGATCGGCGAAGAAACCAAACTACAGATGCAAGAGCGTGAACACTGCCTGCCGGATGCGGTTCTGGCCTGCGTCGGCGGCGGCTCCAACGCCATCGGCATGTTCGCCGATTTTATCGATGAGCCATCGGTGCGGCTGATTGGCGTCGAACCCGGCGGGCTGGGCATTGAATCCGGCCAGCACGGGGCGTCGCTCAAGCACGGCCGCATCGGCATTTACTTCGGTATGAAATCGCCGATGATGCAGTCGTCGGACGGCCAAATTGAAGAGTCCTACTCTATTTCCGCGGGGTTGGATTTTCCGTCGGTAGGACCGCAACACGCCTATCTGGACAGCATCGGCCGGGCGGAATATGTCTCGATTACCGATGACGAAGCGCTGGAAGCCTTTAAAGAGCTGTCGCGCCATGAAGGGATTATCCCGGCGCTTGAATCCTCCCACGCGCTGGCGCATGCGCTGAAAATGATCAAAGCGGAACCGGAAAAAGAGCAGATTCTGGTGGTGAATCTTTCCGGCCGCGGCGATAAAGATATTTTTACCGTTCATGATATTTTGAAAGCGCGAGGAGAGATCTAATGGAACGCTATCAACACCTTTTCGCTACGCTGCGCCAGCGCAAAGAAGGCGCATTCGTGCCGTTCGTCACCCTGGGCGATCCGAACCCCGAACTGTCGCTGCAGATTATCGATACCCTGATTGAAGCCGGCGCCGACGCGCTGGAGCTCGGCATTCCGTTTTCCGATCCGCTGGCCGACGGCCCCACCATCCAAAGCGCCACCCTGCGGGCCTTCTCCTCTGGCGTCACGCCGGATCGCTGTTTTGATATGCTGGCCGCCATTCGCCGTAAATACCCGGATATTCCCATTGGCCTGCTGATGTATGCCAACCTGGTGTTTAACAAGGGTATTGATGAATTCTACGCCCGCTGCGCGCAGGTGGGCGTGGATTCGGTGCTGGTGGCCGATGTACCGCTGGAAGAGAGCCTGCCGTTTCGCACTGCGGCGATGCGCCACGGCGTCGCGCCGATCTTTATCTGTCCGCCCAACGCCAGCCAGGATTTGCTGCGGGAAATCGCCTCCTTCGGCCGCGCCTATACTTACTTATTATCCCGCGCCGGGGTAACGGGCAGCGAAAATCACGGCCACGTGCCGCTGGGCCACCTGGTATCGGCGCTTAAGGAATTTAACGCCGCGCCGTCGCTGCAGGGATTTGGTATTTCCGAGCCGGCGCAGGTGCGCGAAGCGCTGGCGGCGGGCGCGGCCGGGGCGATATCCGGTTCGGCCATCGTTAAGATCATTGAACAAAATCTGGCGGATCCGGCGCTTATGCTGACCCGGCTCGGCGCTTTCGTCAGTAAAATGAAGGCCGCGACGCGCGGTTGACGTTGATAAAATTCATTTTATCGTCAACACTCTCTGGGCAGGCGTAATGACGCCGATGCTTTCAGGTCGGCTGTGACATAAAAAACAATGATAATTAGATTAAAATAACGGAGTGATAAAATGAAATTATTGAAAGCCATTACCGCCCTGGCGGTCACCGCAATGTTGGCCGTGGTCATTACCGGTTGTGCGCCCACCGCCAAATCCGAAGGCACGGGCGGGTATATCGACGATACGGTGGTGACCACCAAGGTCAAGGCCGAATTGCTTAAAGACGACCATCTGAAAGCCCGCGAAATAAACGTTGAAACCTTTAAAGGGCGCGTTCAGCTGAGCGGCTTTGTCAGTTCGGCGGCCGAAGCCAGCCGTGCCGTGACCATTACCCGCGGCGTGAAGGGCGTACGCTCGGTGGAAAACGACATCAGCATCAAATAAGCATTACCCGTTCCATAGCGGCACAGGCGCATCAGCGCTTGTGCCGCTAGCGGTCAAAAGCGGTAGCCGACGCCAAACATAAAGACCCAGGGATCGATTTGGGTATGCACCGATTGTTGTTGTCCCCCGGCCTTAAATCGCACATCGGTATCAATATCCATATACCATACCGACATATTCACCAGCCAGTTATCATCCACGTTATAATCCAGCCCCGCCTGGCCGGCGATGCCCCAGGAATGCTTCAGGCTTAGATCGCTCAGCCCGGCGTCGCGACCGGTTTGATTAAAATGGGTATCATAGAATGTGGTGTAATTAATCCCCACCCCCAGATAAGGCCTGAATTTATCCGGCGCATCCCCGAAGTAATACTGCGCCATGAGACTCGGCGGCAAATGTTTTATCGACGCGATATCACCGGTGCTTTTCAGGCCGACGTTGTGGCGAAACGGCGTCGCCGCCAGCAGCTCCACCCCGATATTATCGGTCACCAGATAAGTGAATGTTAATCCCAGCTGGGTGTCGTTATCCACATTAAACCCGCCCAGTCCCAGGACATTACCGGAACTTTCATCCGGCCGCACCGTCGCGCTGCCCGCGCGAAATATAAAATCGCCCGCCTGATGCGCCTGCGCCGTCGCCGACAACAGCGCGGCGGCTACCGCCATGCCAATATATAACGTTTTCATTCCCTGCTCCTTGTTGAGATAGTATCTTTGCCGTCGCAAAGTTGATCCCGTTCACAACTACGACTCTGCCACAGCGTAGGGTAAAATTGAGCTGAAACTTGTTTAAGGTGTTTTTATATCAAGGGGGGGATATTAAGGATTGATCCATGTCAATCAGGCCTGAATGAGTACAAAAAAAGCGCAGCCGGCGAATTCCGATTGCTTTTGGCCGGACCCGGCGTAAGTTCGATTCGGTGGGTTCTGGTTAAAGCCGTGGCGCCGGCGGGTATCCGAATGAGCGGAAATGACAATCCTTGCATGAGTTGCGGCGCTTGCTGCGCCTGCTTTCGCGTGTCCTTCTATTGGGCGGAAGGTACCGATGGCGGCGGCGTGGTGCCCATTGAATTAACCGAACCCCTATCCGCTTTCCTGCGCTGTATGATCGGCACCAACCAGCGATCGCCGCGCTGCAATGCATTATCCGGAGAGGTGGGAAAAACCGTTGCGTGTTCTATCTACGCCGCGCGCCCTTCAACCTGCCGGGAATTCGACAGGTCCGGCGAAGACGGCCGGCCCAATGCGGCCTGCGACCGCGCCAGGGCGCATTATGGGCTGGCGCCGCTGTCGCCCGACGGCGCGCAAATGGATTAATTGTGTCTGAAATGCGCCATGATGCCGCGCCGGGGTGCCAACCGGCCGATTAACAGGGTAGAATACCGGGCTGATATTTTAGAACGCTTTGCCAAGGAGCCCTCATGCCAATTATGGCAAGTACCCTGTACCGCGATATGTTGAATTTTACCCGTAATCAGTTTACCAGCATCATTTTGCTGGCCTTATTGGCGGCGCTGGTCAGCGTAGCGCTGGGCCACGCCCTGTCGCCCAGTAGCGACCAACTGGTGATACTCAGCGGTGAAGGTGCGGAGGTAGCGGATGCGTCTACCATGAGCCTGCAGGAATTGGTGCAACAAATGACGCCGGAACAGCAGCGGGTGCTGTTGAAGGCTTCCGCCGCCGGGACCTTTGCCGGGCTGGTGGGTAATGTATTGCTGGCCGGCGCGCTGTTGACCATGATCCGCTTGGTTTCCGACCGGCAGCCGGTGAGCGTTTTGCGCGCTATCGGCCTGTCCGCGCCGATGTTGCCGCGGCTGTTATTATTAATTTTCATTACCACGCTATTGGTGCAGTTGGGACTAATATTAATCGTAATACCCGGCATTCTCATCGCCATTGCGCTATGCCTGGCGCCGGTGATTACCGCCAGCGAAAACCTGGGGGTATTCAAGTCCATGCGCCTGAGTAGCAAACTGGCGTTCGCCAATCTGCGGCTGATTATGCCGGCCGTATTGATATGGCTGCTGGCCAAGGCGGCGGTGCTGCTGCTGGCGGCGCAATTTACCCAGGTATCGTCTTTGGTAGCCGCGGTATTGCTTAATGGGTTAAGTAATGTTATTTCCGCTTTATTACTGATTTATCTGTATCGTCTATACATGTTGCTGCGTCAGGCCTGAAGCACGTATAGGCGCCACTTAACCAACCACGGATTTTTCTATGAAGCAGTTTCTTGATTTTCTGCCGTTAGTGGTGTTTTTCGTCGTTTATAAGTTATACGACATTTATGTCGCGTCCGGCGCGCTGATTGCCGCGTCGGCGCTGGTGCTGGCGTATACCTGGTTCAAATACCGCAAAGTCGAAAAAATGACCTTGCTGACGTTCGTTATGGTGGCCATCTTCGGCTCGCTGACGATGTATTACCACAATGCCGAGTTCATCAAATGGAAAGTCACGGTCATTTATGCGCTGTTCGCCATCGCGCTGCTGGTGAGCCAATTCATTATGGGCAAGCCGCTGGTCCAACGCATGTTGGGCAAAGAACTCACCCTGCCGCCGCACGTCTGGAACAATCTTAATGTTGCCTGGGCGCTGTTCTTTTTAATCTGCGGCGCGGCCAATATTTATATTGCGTTCTGGCTGCCGCAAAACGTCTGGGTTAATTTCAAGGTATTCGGCCTCACCGGCCTGACCCTGGTCTTTACCTTGCTGAGCGGGGTTTATGTCTATCGTCATATGACGGAAGATCAAAAGAACTCCCATTGATCCCGACGGTTCTGCTCCCCATGGCCACGCCGAAGGCGCGGGCCGTAACCCTGGACGGTGAAAGACGCTATGACTGAAAGTTCGATATTACCCACCGGCGAGCTGGTGTTACGTACCCTGGCGATGCCTGCCGATACCAACGCCAACGGGGATATCTTTGGCGGCTGGCTGATGTCGCAGATGGATATGGGCGGCGCGATCCTGGCTAAAGAGATTGCCGAAGGCCGGGTGGTCACGGTTCGCGTCGACGGCATGACGTTTCTTAAACCGGTGGCGGTGGGGGATGTGGTCTGCTGTTATGCCCGCTGCACCGGCACCGGCAACAGCTCGCTGAATATTTTTGTGGAAGTCTGGGTGAAAAAGGTCTCTTCCGCCCCCATAGGGCAGCGCTATCGCGCTACCGAGGCGGCATTCACCTATGTCGCGGTGGACGACGACGGCAAAGCCCGGCCGCTGCCCGACGGCAAGCGACATTTCGCCCCCGGCAGCGTCTGAAAAAGTAATCCCTCCCCTCGGCCTCTCGCCTTGACCCGTTATCGATAAACCGTTTAACTCCGCGGGTGCGCCGCAAGCGCCCCCGCCGGGACGCGTTTACGACCTCATCACCACCCTGCCCATCGTTCCATTACATAAAGCGAATGACGGCGCCGCTTTGCCAGCGCCCTACTGGCATCTTTACGGGCTATTCGGCGTTACTGCTGACGCCCGTGAGCTTAAACTGGATGGTCACATTGACATTTTTGCCGGGATTACCGCTTTGGTAGCGCCAGCGCCGGGTCACCTGGCGGATTTCGCGCTCGAAGATATTGCGCGGCGTGGCGGAGATCACCCGCAGATTCTCAACCTGGCCGTCGCTGTTCACATCAAACTGAATCCTTACGGTGCCTTCAATGCCCAGGGCCCTGGCCCGCTCCGGATAAGGCGGGTTATCGCGTCTAACCGCTTTTGGCCCGGTATTGACGTTGGGGGCGGCGGCGGCCGCGGGCGGAGCCACGGCGGGCCGTACGGGGGCCTCTCGGGGCTCGCTGGCGACGGGTGCCGGCTGAGGATCGGCCACCGGTTCTTTGGGCCGCGGTTTGACCATCGGTTTATGCACCGGCTTGGGCTTGGGTTTGGGCTGCGGCTTGGGCTGCTGGACCGGTGCCGGAGGCTCGGGTATGGGTTCCGGCTCCGGCTGGACTTCCGGCGGTGTTTCCGGTTGTACTGGCGGCGGTTCGACCACCGGTTCTGCTTTAGGGGGCTCCACGGGCGGCTGGGGGGCAACGGCCGGTTCCGGTTCCGGGGCCACCAGCGTGACGCTCATAGGCTGTTCAATCGCGGTCGGAGTGGAGATCTGAGTAACCGAAGCATATAGCAAACCCGCCACCAACGATGTATGCAGTCCTGCGGACAGGACAAATGACCACGAAAATCGACGAGTCGGATTCAAAATTATCTACGCCATTTCAACAAAAATTTTCATAAGGGTGAAGTGTAAATGCAAATAGCAATCATATTCAATAACTCAAAACAAACTCTTGTTCACCAGCAGTGAAAAAAACCGCCCCATCCCCGCCTGGGCCGCCGATCGGCGCCGAATAAAATTTTTCATTGCGCTTGTGGGTTCAATGTCTTAACGTGAATTACTTTATGCGAATCCAATCCTTCGGGAGTAATGCACTTGCTCTATGTAATTTATGCTGAAGACGTAGCCGATTCCCTCGAAAAACGTCAATCCGTACGGGCCACGCACATAGCGCGTCTGCAATTGCTGCGCGATCAGGGGCGTTTGCTTACGGCAGGAGCGATGCCGTCCATAGACAGTCATGATCCGGGAGCCGCGGGTTTTAGCGGTTCGACTATTATTGCCGAATTCGATTCCCTGGAAGGCGCGCAGGCTTGGGCGGATGCCGATCCCTTTGTGGCCGCGGGGGTGTATAAAACCGTATCGGTAAAACCTTACCGCAAAACGTTTTGATCCCAGCGCTTCGGGCATTAAAAAAGGTCGCATAACGCGACCTTTTTTAATGCCCGATTCAATTTATTGCGGAATAATCAACGTCTGTCCGGGATAAATTTTATCCGGCTGGCTCAGCATCGGCTTATTCGCCTCAAAAATTTTCATATATTCGTTGGCATTGCCGTATTGCGCCTTGGCAATTTTGCTCAACGTATCCCCGGAAACCACGGTATAAAATTTGCTGGCGGGTTTTGCGTCGGTCGCGGTGGACGTTTGCGCTGCGCCTGGTGCCGCCGCAGGGTTTATTTTATCCTCAACGCCGCTAATGCCGGCCACGTTGCCTATGGCCACCAAAATTTTTTCTTTTAATTCCTGGCTGATATTATCCCCTGAGACGGTGGCCTTGCCGTCAGCCACGTTGATATCGACTTTATCCGCTCCGGGTAATCCTATTTTCTGGATATGCTCTTTCAATTTCGCGCTTTGGTCAACGGAGTGTCCAGACAGGGTATCCCAGACTTTTTCGCCCGCTTCTTTCACAAAACTCAATAAACTCATCGGTTGTCTCCTTCTACGACGAAATGTCAAAGTAAGCTTAGCAGAAAAATATCATTCATCATTTTTACTTAACCTTATAATGAACCACGCGCAAGAAAACTTTTTCTGGCGACGGAAAATAAATTCACGCAGCTTATCTTTCATGCCCTCGATCGCACTGATTGATCGCCAAATTCACATAACCAGGTTCTAATACGCCGATAATTGAGCAGTGCATGATTGTTCATTGGATAACTTTAAACAGCAACGCTTATCAATGATAAAAACGCAGATTTATAATACTTAAGTAAAAATTATTATTCGACGGGGAAATAGCCCTATAGAAGGTAAATACAACTGATATGAAAAAAATATTACCGTGACGGATATAAAAGAAAAATATCATTTAGGATTTTTCTTAGTACAAAAAATAAGCAGCCAGCAATCAACGGCTTAAAAACCTCAGCCGCGCGCATAGGCCGTTAAATCCCGTATGCGCTCAAAGATCCGCATTTGTAGCTCACTCCATAATCTAATACCTTGTAAATGCTGTACTCCCCGTTAAGAAGTTAACAACCGGAGGTATGTATGTTTAAGAAAATCTTTATGGCAGGACTCGTAGTGTATGCCGCTGGCGCCACTGCTGCGTTTGCAGCGGGTGCGGCGGGAACGACCGAAGCGGCCACGCAAAGCGCTTCCGGCGCCGCGACTACCAGCGATCCGGGTTTTGTTTCCGGATCGGTGGCAGCGGTGGCATCGGCCAGCGATCCACAGGATAGCGGGTCGTCCACTTCGACATCAACGTCAACGACCACCGCCACACAGTGACGTAAACATCATCAGGACAGGGATAATCCTATTTAATCTGTATCAGGGAATTCAAATACAGTAAACCGGCCTAAAGCCGGTTTTTTTAATCCCCCAATTCCCCCCGCCCGCGATTAGAGCTCGTAGGTGGTGGCAAACAGCAATGAGCGGCGTTGCTGTTTCAATTGAAGATGCCGCAAACGGGTCAGATGGCGGTAAGTGCGGGACTGGGCTTCCACCCACTGGCTGCGCCGGCGCTGCGCTTGCCTTAGCATGCGCCAGCGGCTGACTTCATTCCTGCTTCTTTTCATGCGCGGACTAACTCTGTCTAAGCGTTAAAAAACGCCATTATAAACTTTTTTATTCATTGGCTAAACCGCCGCGGCGCATGCCTGCCCCGGGAAACCCGCCGGCAGAGGCAAAACAATTTCCTCTTTTCGCCCCTTATGCGTACACTCATGCCTAATGCCTTGCGAACGGGATTTTTCGCCTCTATGACAACTTTTTATACTGTAATCAACTGGCTACTCGTCTTCGGCTACTGGTTACTAATCGCAGGCGTCACCCTGCGAGTGTTAATGAAGCGGCGCGCGGTTCCCTCCGCAATGGCCTGGTTGCTGGTGATCTATATCATTCCACTGGTGGGCATCATCACCTATCTGCTGTTTGGCGAACTGAATCTGGGCAAGCAGCGCGCCGAACGCGCCAAGGCCATGTGGCCCTCTACGGCAAAATGGATGCTTGACCTCAAGCAGTGCAAGCGGATTTTCGCCACGGAAAATAGCGAAGTCGCCCAATCATTATTCCAGCTCTGCGAACATCGCCAGGGCATGGGCGGGCTCAAGGGCAACCAGTTGCAGCTGCTGACCGGCACCGAGGACACCTTAAAAGCCCTGATTAAAGATATCGGGCTGGCGCAGACCAATATCGAGATGGTGTTTTACATCTGGCAGGCCGGCGGCCTGGTGGATCAGGTGGCGGAAGCCTTAATGGCGGCCGCCAGGCGCGGCGTACGCTGCCGCGTATTGCTCGATTCCGCGGGCAGCGTAAAGTTCTTTCGCAGCCCCTACCCGGCCATGATGCGTAACGCCGGGGTCGATGTGGTGGAAGCGCTGCATGTCAGCGTGCTGCGGGTATTCCTGCGCCGCATGGATTTGCGCCAGCACCGCAAAATGGTCTTGATTGATAATCATATTTCTTATACCGGCAGTATGAACATGGTCGACCCCCGCTTTTTCAAGCAGGACGCCGGGGTAGGCCAATGGATCGATTTAATGGCCAGAATGGAAGGCCCGGTCACCACCGCCATGGGGATTATCTACTCATGCGACTGGGAGATCGAAACCGGCAAACGGGTACTGCCGCCTCCGCCGGATGTCAATATCATGCCGTTTGAACAAGCGACCGGCCATACCATCCAGGTCATCGCCTCCGGCCCGGGATTTCCTGAAGGCGTAATTCACCAGGCGTTGCTCACCTCGATTTACGCCTCCCGCGAACAATTGATCATGACCACCCCGTACCTGGTGCCCAGCGATGATTTGCTGCACGCCATCTGCACCGCCGCCCAGCGCGGCGTGGAAGTGCATATCGTCGTACCGCGCTATAACGATTCAATGTTGGTCGGCTGGGCCAGCCGGGCTTTTTTTGCCGAGCTGCTGGAAGCGGGGGTCAATATCCATCAGTTCGAAGGCGGCCTGCTGCATACCAAAAGCGTACTGGTAGACGGACAACTCAGCCTGGTCGGTACCGTCAATCTGGATATGCGCAGCCTGTGGCTGAACTTTGAAATCACCCTGGTGATCGATGATGATGACTTCGGCAGCGACCTGGCGCGGGTACAGGAAGATTATATCGCCCGCTCACGGCTGATCGACCCGGCCAAATGGGCCAAACGGCCCTACTGGCAGCGCATAGTCGAACGCCTGTTCTATTTTTTCAGCCCATTGCTGTAATTTAGCCGGTGGGCATGATGTAATGGCGTGGCCCCGGTGAGGGGCCGCGCAAAATTTCACCATTCTCTTTTTTAAGCCAAGATTACGGACACGACGGGACAAGGGTTATGGATTTAGACAATCGCCTGACGGATGATGAAACGCTGGAGCAGGCCTACGATATTTTCCTGGAGCTGGCGCCGGATAATCTCGATCAAGCCGACCTGATTCTGTTTAACCTGCAATTTGAACAACGCGGCGCGGCGGAGCTGTTCGACCCCTCGGAGGAATGGCACGAACAGGTGGATTTCGACCTCAACCCGGATTTTTTCGCTGAAGTGGTCATAGGCCTGGCGGAAGAGGACGGAATGGAAGTCAACGATGTGTTTGCCCGCATGCTGATCTGCCGGGATAAATCAGAAAAAATCTGCCATATCCTCTGGAAAGAATAACCAGAATAACCACTGTCCCCTTGGCGCGCTAAACCCGTTAACACCGGGCCCCGCAGCGCGCCTTGTTAAAGGGCAAGCGTGCCGTAGGGGTCGCAGCGGGTCCTGTCAAAGGGCAAGCGCGCCCCGCTTACTGCGCCAACTGGCTCACATCCACTTTAATACACGAGCAGGCATGCCGAAAACTCCCCTGCAATATCGGCCGGGTCACCGCGCACTCCTCGCTGGCAATCGGACAACGGGTACGGAACACGCACCCCGACGGCGGATTAATCGGCGACGGCAAATCCCCCTCCAGCAGCTGGATCACCTTGTTGCGCTCTTTATCCGGATCGGGAATCGGCACCGCCGACATCAACGCCTTGGTATAGGGATGCTGTGGATTGTGGTAGACCTGATCATAAGTCCCCAGCTCAACCGCATGCCCCAAATACATCACCAACACCCGGTCGGAAATATGTTTTACCACCGCCAGATCGTGCGCGATAAAAATCAGCGACAGCCCCATCTCGCGCTGCAACTGCTGCAATAAATTCACCACCTGCGCCTGGATGGAAACATCCAGCGCCGATACCGGCTCATCGCAAATAACCAGCTTAGGTTCCAGGATCAGCGCCCGGGCAATACCGATACGCTGGCACTGCCCGCCAGAAAATTCATGAGGATAACGATTGATGAGGTTAGGCAGTAATCCCACCTTCAACATCATATTCCTCACCTTATCCTTCACCTGCTGGCGCGGCATTTTCGGATGATAAGTATGCAGCGGCTCGGCAATAATCTCGCCGATGGTCATCCGCGGATTCAGCGAGGCCAGCGGGTCTTGGAAAATCATCTGGATATCATTGCGGGTCGCGCGCCACTCCTCGCTATTCATCCCCTGCAATTCCTTACCCAACCAGGCAATCCGCCCGCTGGTGGATTTAACCAGGCCAATAAGCGCACGGGCGAAAGTCGACTTGCCGCAGCCCGATTCCCCCACCACGCCCAGGGTTTCCCCTTCATACAGCCGCAGGGATACGCCATCCACCGCCTTGAGATTCTTGGCCGGCTGCCAGAACCACTGCTTATCGCCCTTGACCTCGAAATACACCTTCAGATTTTCGACATCAAGCAGCACTTTTCTATTCTCGGCCATGGCATTCATACCAATTCCTCCAAAGGCTTGTAGCAGGCGCGCAGGCGCTGGTCGTCAAATAGCTCCAGGGGCGGCATGGTAGAACAAATATCCATGGCATAAGGGCAGCGCGGCTGGAATGGGCACCCTTTGGGCAAACGGAGTAAATTAGGCGGATTGCCGGGAATGGTCACCATCATGGCCGACCCGTCGGCGTCCAGCCGCGGCACCGCGGACAGCAGGCCGATTGAATAGGGATGGCTGGGGCGATAAAAAATATCCCGTGCGCGGCCGTATTCCATCGTGCGTCCCGCATACATGACCAGCACCCGATCGCAGATACCGGCCACCACCCCGAGATCGTGGGTGATCATGATAATGGCGGTGTTGAACTCCCGTTTGAGATCGTTAAGCAACGTCATAATCTGCGCTTGCACGGTCACATCCAGCGCGGTGGTGGGTTCATTGGCAATCAGCAATTTCGGGCGGCACAGCAGCGCCATGGCAATCATCACCCGCTGGCGCATACCGCCGGAAAACTCATGGGGATACATGCGCATCCGCTTACGGGCTTCCGGCATTTTCACCGCATCGAGCATGCGCACCGATTCTTCGAACGCATCATGCTTGCTGATATTCTTATGCAGCCTCAGCACCTCCATCAACTGCTCGCCTACCCGCATATACGGATTAAGCGAAGTCATGGGGTCCTGGAAAATCATCGAGATTTCAGAGGCGCGCAGTTTATTGAGCTGCTTTTCCGGCAGATTAAGAATTTCGCGGCCGTTAAACATCGCCGAGCCCTGAATACGGCCATTGGCGGCCAGCAATCCCATCAGGGCAAACGCGGTTTGCGACTTGCCGGAGCCGGACTCCCCCACGATGCCGAGGGTCTCGCCGGCGCGCAGGGTAAAATTCAGATCGTTCACCGCGGTGACGTCGCCATCGGACGTGGCGAAAGTGACCCGTAAATCCTTCACGTCCAGCAATGCCGGTTCATGGGTTCCGGCCGGCCGGTCATCGGTCCGCGTGGAACTGTCGATTATGCTCATAACGGCACTCCTTAACGGTCTTTCGGATCGAGGGCATCGCGCAGGCCATCGCCGATAAAATTAAAACAAAACAGCGTAACCACCAGGAACAGGGCGGGAAACATCAGCAACCAGGGGGACACTTCCATGGAATTGGCGCCGTCGCTGAGCAATGCGCCCCAACTGCTCAGCGGTTCCTGCGTGCCCAGGCCGAGGAAACTCAGGAAGGACTCAAACAGTATCATGCTCGGCACCAGCAGCGAGGCATAAACCACCACCACCCCCAGCACATTGGGCACGATATGGCGCAAAATAATATTGCGGGTCCGCACGCCGCTCACCACCGCCGCTTCGATAAATTCCTTGCGTTTCAGGCTCAGGGTCTGGCCGCGTACGATACGCGCCATATCCAGCCAGGAAACCATTCCGATGGCGATAAAAATCAAAAAGATATTCTGGCCGAAAAAAGTCACCAGCAGAATAACGAAAAACATAAACGGGAAGGAATTGAGAATCTCCAACAAACGCATCATCACGGAATCGATTTTCCCGCCGAGATAACCCGACATGGCGCCATACAGCGTGCCGAGCACCACCGCCACCAGCGCGGCGGCGACGCCGACCATCAGGGAAATGCGTCCGCCGATGGCCACGCGCACCAGGAGGTCGCGGCCCGAGGAATCGGTGCCGAAGTAATGGGACGATGCCATATCCGGCGCAACCGACATCATGGCGAAATCCGTATCGTAATAGCTGAATTGCGACAATGAAGGCGCCAGGGCAACGAACAGCACAATGAAAGCCAGTATAATGAGGCTGGTAAGGGCCGCTTTATTGTGAATAAAACGCCGGCGGGCATCTTGCCAAAGACTGCGGCCTTCTATTTCCAGTGTTTCGCTGAATTTCTCCAGAGCCTCGCTATTTTTATTTCCTACGATCATATGAGCGCTCCAGCGTTAATAACGTATTTTCGGGTCGATAACCGCATACAGCACATCGACAATCGCGTTAAATAAAATAGTCAGGGTACCGACCAGTATGGTCAGGCTCAGTACCAGCGAATAGTCGCGATTGAGCGCGCCGTTAACAAATAATTGTCCGATGCCGGGTAAACCATAGATGGTTTCAATCACCATGGAACCGGTGATAATGCCCACGAAAGCCGGCCCCATATAAGAAATAACCGGCAGCAAAGCTGGCTTCAGGGCATGGCTGAAAATAATGCGCCGCATTGGCAAGCCCTTGGCCCGCGCGGTGCGGATAAAGTTGGAATGCAGCACTTCAATCATCGACCCGCGGGTTATGCGGGCGATGCTGGCAATATAGGCCAGAGACAAGGCGATCATCGGCAACAAGATGAAGCGTATGCCGCCGCCGTTCCAGCCGCCGCCGGGCAGCCATTTGAGGGTAATGGCAAAAACCAGCACCAGCAGCGGGGCCACCACAAAGCTTGGAATCACCACGCCGGTCATGGCGAACCCCATGGCCAGATAATCCCATTTGGTATTCTGCCGCAGCGCCGCCATCACGCCCGCGAACACCCCCAGCACCATGGCTACGATAAAAGCCGCTAAACCGAGTTTGGCCGACACCGGAAAGGAGTTCGCCACCAAATCGTTGACCGAGTAGTCCTTATACTTGAAAGAGGGGCCGAAATCACCATGGGCCAACTGCACCAAATAGGCGCCGTACTGCTTCAGTATGGGATCGTTGAGATGATATTTGGCCTCGATATTGGCCATGACTTCCGGCGGCAAACCGCGCTCGCCGGTAAATGGGCTGCCGGGCGCCAACCGCATCATAAAAAATGAAATTGTGATCAGAATAAATAACGTCGGAATCGCTTCCAGAAACCGGCGAATAATGAACTTTAACATGCCTGATACCTATGACTTACGCTTCTTATCTCGTTCACACTGAACAGGAAAAACAGGGCACGGCCGATGACGGCCATGCCCTGTTATCGTCCTTTACGCGTGGTTAATGTTTGATTATGTAAAGATCCTTCACATAGACATTATCCAACGGGTCTTTGCCGGTATAACCGCCAACATAAGGTTTTACCAGACGGGCGTTAACATAGTAATACACCGGCACGATAGCGGAATCTTTATCTAATTGTTGTTCAGCTTGCTGATACAAGCCGGTGCGCGCCTCTTCCGATGTGGCATCGACCGCGTCGGCAATCAGCTTGTCAAATGCAGGGTTGGAGTAATGGGCGGTATTGCTGGAACCATTGGTCAGCATAATATTCAGGAAAGTGGTCGGTTCGTTATAATCCGCACACCAGCCGGCACGGGCAACATCATACGTTCCCTGATGACGGGTATCCAGGAAGGTTTTCCATTCCTGGTTCTCCAGCTTCACATTCACGCCCAGGTTCTTTTTCCAAATAGACGCAACGGCAATCGCCAGCTTTTTGTGCAGATCGGACGTATTATAGAGTAAATCAAAGGTCAGCGGCTTATCTTTGGTATAGCCCGCTTGCTCAAGCAGCTTGCGCGCTTCTTCATTACGTTTGTCCTGGCTCCAGCCAAACCATTCCGGCGGCGTTAATTTGGCGCCGTCGATATAAGGCGGGGTAAAACCAAAAGCAGGCAGGTCGCCCTGGGCCTTGACTTTATTGACGATAATATCGCGGTCCAGACCCAATTTCAGCGCGGTGCGCACGCGCACGTCATTAAACGGCGCTTTTTGGTTATTAATTTCATAATAATAAGTACATAGATAAGGATCGACATGCACTTCTTTTGGGATTTCGCGTTTAAGTTTTTGGAATAGCTCAATGGGCAGGTTGTTATAGGTCATATCCGTTTCGCCGGCGCGATAGCGGTTTACGTCGGTGACTTCGGAAGAAATAGGCAGATAGGTAACCTGATTAATTACCGTTTTTGCATTGTTCCAATACAGCGGGTTACGTTCCAGCACTATGCGTTCATTAACAACCCAATCTTTAAGTTTAAAGGCGCCGTTGCCCACCCAATTAGCCGGCTGGGTCCATTTTTCACCGAATTTTTCCACGATTTTCTGCGGCACCGGCGACATGGACGGGTGGCTCAGCAGTTTAGGAAAATAAGGAACCGCCTGGCTCAGGGTGACTTCGAAGGTATTGGCGTCAATGGCTTTGACACCCAGCGTATCGGGTTTCATCTTGCCGGCGATGATTTCATCGATATTGGCAATATGGGCATACTGCGGATAACTTTCATAGGGGGATGCGGTCTGCGGATCGGCCAGCCGCTGCCAGCTATAGACAAAATCCTGGGCCGTAACCGGGTCGCCATTGGACCATTTGGCATCTTTGCGCAAATGGAAAATCCAGACTTTCGAATCTTTTGTTTCCCAACTTTCTGCAACACCCGGCTGGGTATGGCCATTAAGATCGTTAATGGTTAGCCCTTCCAGCACATCGCGGTTCACGTTGCTTTCCGGCACCCCTTCTATTTTATGGGGGTCCAATGATTGGAGTTCGGCGCCGTTGCCACGCACCAATTCCTGTTTATCATTAAGCTGAACGCCCGCCGGAACGTCGGCGGCGAAGGAAGTCCCTACCGACACCGCTCCCAGCGCGGCGACAACGCCCGCTGCAAGCAGAGTCTTTTTCGTGATGTTGGTCATTATTAATGCACTCCAGTTTTTTTATTATTGCAGGGCAGCGTCAAGCGGCCCGCAGGTTCCCGATCAACGGGTATGACAACTCCCCTACCAATTGCGGTGAACGAAACCGCAAGGTAAAGGAGCGATATTCTTTATTTTCGGTATCTATATAGAAAATATAGATAAGAAACATGGGAAACACGCCGTCCAGGATCGACAGAAATGTTAATAGGGCGGGCCGCCGGCCCTGACAGAAGTTATTTACCATAATAATGAAATCAAGGAATATCGGCCTTACAAGAAAAATAGTTCGTAATTAATAATTTGTTACACTAAAACACATAAGGTCAATATATCACCTGTAAAGAGGATAAATCCCTAATGATGCATGATTAAACACTAATAACATCTGTGTTGCATCGTGACAAGAGCCTTTGCAGAATAGAATTGAAAAAAATTCGGACCATTTTTCACATCGCTTATATCTCCATGAATAAATTAACTATTTATCGAGGTTTTCACTTGAATGTCGCGGCCAAAAGCGCTTGAACAGTTAATAAACCGCTGACGCATAATGGTGCGGTTTGTCCCAGGCAGTGCAGGTTTTGCCACATAATAATGCTTGCGCGCGGGCAGACGCCTGCGGGGCGGGAATCTGGCCGGTTTGGTTCCCCCTTTTCTACCGGCGCCGCTGAGGATCGCCAAGCCTGGCGCCTCCTTTCAGCCGTTTGTCTCGGGTCCGTCGGGACCCTGGGCCGGCGGATAATAATTTATCCCATCCGGCATCGCGGCGCCGCCGTTAAATGGCGTTATTTTGTCCATATGGGCAACCCGGATTATTCGCATTGTGCGGCGCGGGAATAACCCGTAACATAGTTTCAAGGTAAAATATTTGTTTAGTCCCGCAGTTTAAATGTTAATAAATTGTTTTTTGATTTATTCCGACATTTCATCGGTTAACGTAATAACGGACAATTTGTAACGTTTACGCCAAATCATGCTAGCTGAATGGAGTCAGCATCCACAATTTGTGATGCATATCACATATAACTACTACAATACACTTTAAGATTTCTGTAATTAGTTAGCTTGGCTCCAGTTTAAGACGATATTTTTCACCAAATTTTTTGTTGCGGTAAATGCTTGAAGAAACTCGTTAAGTAAAAAGCCTTTTGTGCCTATGCATATAGCCCATTGGGCAGATAGACTACTCAGTATAGAATAGGTCTTATACTCCTATGTGAGCAGGTTTTTTACTTAAAGAGTTTAACAATTTAACCCAAAATTTAACATTAATTAGGAGAGCATTATGGCTGTTACTAATGTCGCTGAACTTAACACTTTGGTAGAACGCGTAAAGAAAGCGCAGCGCGAATATGCCAATTTTACCCAGGAGCAGGTGGATAAGATTTTCCGCGCTGCGGCCCTGGCAGCGGCCGATGCACGCATCCCCTTGGCCAAAATGGCCGTCGCTGAATCCGGCATGGGTATTGTGGAAGACAAAGTGATTAAAAACCATTTTGCTTCCGAATATATCTATAACGCCTATAAAGATGAAAAAACCTGCGGCATCCTGGCGCAGGACGATACCTTCGGCACCATCACCATCGCCGAACCCATCGGCATTATCTGCGGTATCGTGCCGACGACCAACCCGACCTCAACGGCGATTTTCAAGGCGCTAATCTGCCTGAAAACCCGTAACGGCATTATTTTTTCCCCGCACCCGCGCGCCAAGAACGCCACTAACCGTGCGGCGGAAATCGTGCTCAAAGCCGCCGTCGCCGCCGGTGCGCCGAAAGATATTATCGGCTGGATCGACGAGCCCACCGTAGAATTATCCAACCAACTGATGCACCACCCGCTGGTTAACTTGATCCTCGCCACCGGCGGACCGGGCATGGTTAAAGCAGCGTATAGCTCCGGTAAACCGGCGATCGGCGTCGGCGCGGGCAACACCCCGGTAGTAGTGGATGAAACCGCTGATATCAAACGCGTGGTGGCGTCCATCCTGATGTCCAAAACCTTCGATAACGGCGTAATCTGCGCGTCCGAACAGTCGGTTATCGTGGTTGACGAAATATATGACGCGGTACGTGAACGCTTCTCCAGCCATGGCGGTTATATGCTGCAAGGCGATGAGTTGAAAGCGGTCCAGGGAATTATCCTGAAAAACGGCGCGCTCAATGCCGGTATCGTTGGCCAGCCCGCGGCGAAAATTGCCGAAATGGCCGGCATCAAAGTGCCTGGCAATACCAAAGTGCTGATTGGTGAAGTGACCGTGGTTGACGAGTCCGAACCTTTCGCCCATGAAAAACTGTCCCCGATGCTGGCCATGTATCGCGCCAAGAACTTTGAAGACGCGGTCATCAAAGCGGAAAAACTGGTGGAAATGGGCGGCATCGGCCACACCTCCTGCCTGTATACCGACCAGGATAACCAGCCGGAACGCGTGAATTTCTTCGGCGACAAAATGAAGACCGCGCGTATTTTGATCAATACCCCGGCATCGCAAGGCGGTATCGGCGACTTGTATAACTTCAAGCTGGCGCCTTCCCTGACGCTGGGTTGTGGTTCATGGGGCGGTAACTCGATTTCCGAGAACGTCGGGGTCAAGCATCTGATCAATAAAAAAACCGTGGCCAAGCGAGCTGAAAATATGATGTGGCATAAGCTTCCCAAATCCATCTATTTCCGTCGTGGTTCATTGCCGATCGCTTTGGACGAAGTGGCTAGCGACGGTGCCAAACGCGCCTTTATCGTGACTGACCGCTACTTGTTCAACAACGGGTACGCCGACCAGATCACTTCCGTACTGAAAAACCACGGCATCGAGACCGAAGTGTTCTTTGAAGTGGAAGCCGATCCGACCCTGACCATTGTTCGAAAAGGTGCGGAACAAATGATGTCGTTTAAACCCGACGTGATTATCGCGCTGGGCGGTGGTTCCCCGATGGATGCCGCCAAGATCATGTGGGTAATGTACGAACATCCGGGCACCCCGTTCGAAGAACTGGCCCTGCGCTTTATGGATATCCGCAAACGTATTTATAAATTCCCGAAAATGGGCGTTAAAGCCAAGCTGATCGCGGTAACCACAACCTCAGGTACCGGTTCGGAAGTCACGCCGTTCGCCGTGGTGACCGACGACGCCACAGGCCAGAAATATCCGCTGGCGGATTACGCGCTGGTGCCGGATATGGCGATTGTCGATGCCAACCTGGTCATGAACATGCCTAAATCCCTGTGCGCCTTCGGCGGCCTGGATGCGGTGACGCATGCCCTGGAAGCTTATGTGTCGATCATGGCCACGGAGTTTACCGACGGCCAGGCGTTGCAGGCGATTAAGTTGCTTAAAGAGTTCCTGCCCGCCAGCTATCATGAAGGCAGCAAGAACCCGGTAGCCCGCGAACGCGTACATAATGCCGCCACCATCGCCGGCATCGCGTTTGCCAACGCCTTCCTGGGTGTATGCCACTCCATGGCCCATAAATTGGGTTCGGAGTTCCATATCCCCCACGGCCTGGCCAATGCCATGTTGATTTCCAACGTGATCCGCTACAATGCCAATGATAACCCGACCAAACAGGCGGCGTTCAGCCAGTATGACCGTCCGCAGGCGCGTCGTCGTTATGCCGAAGTGGCCGATCATCTGGGACTGAGCAAACCGGGCGACCGCACCGCGCAGAAGATCGAGAACCTGCTGGCCTGGTTGGACGAAATCAAAGCCGATTTGGGTATTCCGACGTCTATCCGTGAAGCCGGGGTGCTGGAAGCCGATTTCCTCGCCAAGGTGGATAAACTGTCCGAAGATGCCTTTGATGACCAATGTACCGGCGCCAACCCGCGATATCCGCTGATTGCCGAATTGAAACAGATTCTGCTGGATACGTATTATGGCCGCAAATTTGTCGAACCCTTCGAGAATGCAGTAGCGGCGTCGGTTGCCCCGGCTCCGGTCGGTAATATCAAGGCGACCCTGCAGGAAGCGAAAGCCGAGAAAAAAGGCAAGAAAGTCACCATCTGATAACGTTGGTTGCGAAACAGGGCGCTGCCCTGTTCTGGAATAACCTTCCCCGCCGCGGCGGGGAAGGCTTAAAAAGCCCCGCTAGGGGCTTTTTGCATTTTACCGCCATAAGGGGCCCGGGAAGTAGATTCCGGGGCGTGCAGCGCTGCAGAGGCGGTTTTAGGCATGGCCGCTCAGGGGCTGGTAAAGCCCCGGTAAGCGTTTAG
The DNA here is from genome assembly GCA_015654925.1 of Enterobacterales bacterium. Taxonomy (GTDB): domain Bacteria; phylum Pseudomonadota; class Gammaproteobacteria; order Enterobacterales; family Enterobacteriaceae; genus Acerihabitans. The sequence continues at coordinate 228,873 of JAATFX010000020.1, forward strand.
CGCTCAAGACAGGTACCAAATAGGTGCCGGGGCCGGCAATGCGGTGATAAGCCGCGTATGCGGGCATGAACGCTATTAGGGCCCGGGTTGCGCGGCGCGGCGCAAGAAATTCTTCCGTGGGGAAAGCGCAGTGGGTTTTAGTTGGCCGGCGACAGGCGGATGTATCCCGGCACGGGGGTGTCCTGTTCCAGGGCCTGTTTGTAATGTTTGCGGCATACCGAGACATAGCGGTCGTCGCCGCCGATAACGACCTGCTGGCCGTCATGCAGGGGTTTGCCCGCCTCATCCAGGCGCAATACCCGATTGGCTTTGCGCCCGCAGTAGCAGATGGTTTTAAGCTCAACCAACTTATCCGCCCAGGCCAGAAGGTAATGGCTGCCGGGGAATAACTCGCCGCGAAAATCCGTTCTTAATCCATAACACAATACCGGAATATCCAAACGGTCCACCACATCCGCCAGCCCGTCCACTTGTTCACGGGTTAAAAACTGGCTTTCATCCACTAACACGCAATGCAGGGTTTGCTGCTGATGCTCATGGGCGATGGCGGCCAGTAAGTCGGTATCCGGGCCGAATAGCCGCGCCGGCGAGGAAAGTCCGATGCGGGACCGGATCTGGCCGCGGGCGAAACGATTATCTATTTCAGCGGTAAATACCAGGGTCCGCATGCCGCGTTCCTGATAATTATACGAAGATTGGAGTAGCGCGGTGGATTTACCCGCATTCATTGCAGAATAATAAAAATATAGTTGAGCCATCAGCCCGTCACTCCGGCAAAAGCCATCGACATAATAAATATGACCATAAGTGTATCATATTCTTTAACACCTAGGCCCCGATTCCTATCGGGCGGATTCAAGGCCCGGCCTGTCCCAGCCGCTCCGCGGGCCGGCTAATAACGCCGCCCTGGGGCCGAATAAAAACACACTAAATTTAACACAGTAATTTTACTGAATCATTTCTATGCCTGTTTACCATTCACCCGCTAGCCATTTGTTGTCCAGTAAGGCATCCGGTCCATTGGGCATACCGCCATTAGCCGCCCTGCTTTAATCATGATGTTATAAACCCGGAATTTTCATCGGATATAAACATGGCTTATAATGAAACGCTATGTGCAATATGTGCGCCCAAAAGCATGCGGCGTGAAAAATGCAACAAAGCGAATCAATTTGTCATTACCCTGCGCCTCCCTTATATTTACCGCCGCGGGAGTGACGGGGGTTTAAAAAAAAAGATTATTTTTCACCTAACTTACAAACTAGCTATTGCAGAAAAGAAACTACCGCTCTATTATTACCCCGACGCCCCATTTATATTATTCGAGATTAGGACAATGAGCGAAGCACTTAAAATTCTTAACAACATCCGAACTCTGCGTGCGCAAGCTAGA
>JAATFX010000033.1 GCA_015654925.1 Enterobacterales bacterium
ACCGTATGTCACTCTTCAAGACTTGGTATTGTTGTGTTTCGATACCGTCTTGTGAGTGCCCACACAGATTGTCTGATAAATTGTTAAAGAGCATGGCCAGCGTGACATAAAACTCACCTGGCGCGGGTTGCGTATATTACGCTTTCCCGTTGAAGAGTCAAGCATTTATTTGCTTCACCGAAGCGCTTTTCCCTTCCCGACCCGGCGTCGCGTTAGCGTTTGTTCCCGGTCAGTGGAGGCGCATTATAGGGAATTAATGAGGCGTGACAAGCGCTAATTACATATTTTCGTTTGATCGGCTTTTTTTTCGACAACCTGACGCTATCCCCGTCACTTACCGGCGGTTTTGCTGGTTAAAGCGTCAAAATCCCTGGCAAAGGCGCTAACCTGATGCCAATCGGTATATTCAACATCTTTGGTGCTATCGGTCTCGCCGCCGGTCATGCGCATGATCAGTTGAATCATGATGCGATCGAACCAGCGATATTGCGGATAGCGCAGCGCGCCGGCAAACACCGCGCAGCGATCCGGCCGCCAGGGAGAGGCGGCGAGAAACTTACGCGTATAGGCATTGGTTTCCGGCGTGCGTTTATCCGCTTTGCGCGCCGTCAGGTTAACCGCGAAAAACGCGCTGGGCACGGTATCGAGCCACTGGAGATGACGTTTGATAAAGGCATGCAGCTCGGCGGCGAAATGCCCATAGCGGATGGCCGCCCCAATCAGCACCCGATCGTAGCGTTGCAGGTCACATTCCCCGGCCTGGCCCAAATCCACCACGTCGCACGAACCCTCGTCACTGAGTTGATTGGCAATGGACCGGGCGATTTTGCGCGTTTGTCCGTCCCGGCTGGAATAAAGAATCAGCGTTTGCATAACCATCCTATGTTACTCGCGCCAGAAGGTCGGCGTGAACAGAACCAATAAGGTGAAAACTTCCAGGCGCCCGAACAGCATGGTCAAAATCAATATCCATTTAGCCACGGCATTCATCGACGAAAAATTCTCCGCCACTACCCCCAATCCCGGCCCAAGGTTATTGAGCGTGGCGGTGACGGCGGCAAACGCGGAAAAATTATCGACGCCCGTGGCGATAATGGCCAGCATACTGACGATAAAGACTAATACATAGGCGGAAAAAAATCCCCATACCGCTTCCAGGATGCGCTCCGGCAACGCCCGGTTGCCGAGCTTAATGGTATAGACGGCGTTGGGGTGAACCAGTCGTTTCAGCTCACGGGAACCCTGCAGATAAAGCAGCAGGATGCGGATGACCTTCAGGCCGCCGCCGGTAGAGCCGGCGCAGCCGCCGATAAACGCGGAGCATAATAACAGGATAGGCAAGAATAGAGGCCAGCGGGCGATGCTATCGGTAGTGAAGCCGGCGGTGGTGGCCATGGAAACGACCTGGAAAAACGCCTGGTTGATGGTTTGCAGGCTGCTTTGATAGACATTATAGCGCCATAAAATCAGGGTGCAGACCAGCACCAGCGCGAACTGCACGGTGATAAACATCCTGAATTCCGGATCGCGCCAATAAACCCGCAGGTTGTGCCCGCTCAGCACCGCAAAATGCAAACCGTAATTACAGCCGGAAATCAGCAGGAACACCGCCACGATAGTATTAATCATCGGGCTGTTGAAATAGCCGATGCTGGCGTCATGGGTCGAGAAACCGCCCAGGGCAATGGTGGAAAAACTGTGGCCGATGGCATCGAACACCGACATGCCCGCGCCCCATAGCGCCAGGGCGCAGGCAATGGTGAGGGTGAGATAAATCAGCCATAAGGTTTTTGCGGTTTCGGCGATGCGCGGGCGCATTTTGTTATCTTTTAGCGGCCCGGGCATTTCGGCGCGATAGAGCTGCATTCCGCCTACGCCAAGAATAGGCAAAATCGCCACCGCCAGCACGATAATCCCCATGCCGCCGAACCATTGGAGCATTTGGCGGTAAAACAAAATGGCTTTAGGCAGGCTATCAAGCCCCACCAAAGAGGTGGCGCCAGTGGTGGTCAGGGCGGAAAAGGATTCAAAAAAGGCGTCGGTTACCGACAAATCGGGATGATCGGCAAACAAAAACGGCAGCGCCCCGACGCTCCCCAGCACCGTCCAGAACAACACCACAATCAGAAAACCTTCCCTGGGCTTGAGCTCGTTTTTCTGTTGGCGGTTCGGCAGCCAAAGCACCAGGCCAATCAGCAGGGCGAAGAAAAAGGTCTGGGTAAAAGCGCTGCCGGCACCATCCCGATAGATCAACGCCACCAGGCCGGGAATAATCATGGTCCCGGAGAACAGGATGACGAGCAGACCGACAATGCGGGTTATGGCGCGAAAATGCATTTCAGCACGATCCTTAATATTTTATATAACTGTAGCCGGGGATGGAATAATTATGGAACGGGCGTTAACTGCAATGCGCCGCGACTGAGATCGCGCAGCTTTTCGGCGGCCAGCGCGACCCGGTCAAACGGGATAACCACCTTGAGTATAATGGATTCACCATAATCGCCCTGTACTATCCGGCCTTCGGTCTGTTTGACCACCGTTTCAACCCATGCCTGTTGCTCATAACCGCATAACACCACAAATTGCACCAGCGGGATTTTCTCCACGCGCTCGGCCAGCTTTAGCGCCTGTTGCACCCCGCCGCCATAAGCTTTAACCAGCCCGCCGGTGCCGAGCTGTATCCCGCCGTAGTAGCGCACCACCACCGCGGTAATCTCGCCGAGCCCCGAACCCATTAATTGCGCCAGCATGGGTTTGCCGGCGGTGCCGGAGGGCTCCCCGTCATCGGAGCAGCCAAGCTGTTGAGAGTCCTGGGGAAAACCGGCCACGCAGGCCCAGCAATGGTGCGCCGCCGCGGGATGCCGATCGCGGCTTTGCTGGACAAACGCCTTGGCCGCGTCCATTCCCCGGGTGTGGGCCAATAGGGTAATAAAGCGGCTTTTTTTGATCTCCAGCGACGCCGTGACCGGCGCCGCGGGCACAAAATAGGCTTGCATTATGCCAGTTTCAGATCGCGTGTCATATTTTCGATCTGCTTATCTTTGATAACGATGTTATCTTCGATACGAATGCCGCCATAGGGTTTGAACATCTCGATGCGCTGCCAATTGAAGTGCCGGCCAAGGGCGTGCTCACGCCATGGGGCCAGCAAAGACTCGATGAAGTAGAGCCCTGGCTCGATGGTCATTACCATGCGCGGCTGCATAACACGGGTACAGCGCAGGTAAGGGTAGAGTGCGGGAGCCGCCAGGCGGGTGCCTTTATCGTCTTGCAAAAAGCCGCCGGCATCATGTACCTGGAGCCCAAGCGGATGCCCCAGGCCATGGGGCAGGAACGGGCCGGTAATATTTTCGGCCACCATGGCTTCTTCAGTGATGCCGGACACGATGCCGTATTTGTTCAACAGCTTGGCGATGCGCCGATGCATCTGGATATGGTACTCAATATAATTAACGCCGGTTTCGATGGTGCCGATCAGGGCCTGCTGTTCGGCGTTCATATCGGCAACCAATTCGGCGAATTCGGCGTCTTTATGCGCCGCATAGGTACGGGTAAGGTCCGCCGCGTAGCCATTGTATTCGGTACCGGCATCGATCAAAAAGCTGCGCGCTTCCTCGGGAGCAAGATGATCGAGTTTGGTGTAATGTAATACCGACGCATGCTCATTGAGGGCGATGATATTGCCGTATGGCACGTCAAAGTCGCGATGACCGGTAGCGGACAGGTAGGCCAGGTTGATATCGAACTCGCTCATGCCGGAGCGGAAAGCTTCTTGCGCAGCCCGATGGCCCGTAACCGCGGATTTTTGCGCTTCCCGCATGCACGCCAGTTCATAATCGGTTTTATAAGCGCGATGGTAATGCAAAAAATCCAGCACCGGTTGGGGATTGATCCGTTCCGCCGCCAGGCCAAGGCTTTTCGCCCGCGCCGCGCTGGACCCCAGATATGCCACCCGATCGCGCGCCGCCGGCAATAATCGACCGATCTGGTCAGGTTGGCTAATGGGGATAATATCGATATAGGGGGTCCAAAAACTTTCCGGCAGCGGCTCCACGCTATACCAGTAATCCACCGGCGCGTAAAACCAGAGTTTGGGTTTATTGATGCCGTCAACCCATAACCAGCAGTGGGGCACGTTGGTTACCGGCAGCCAGGCTTTGAACTGGGGATTAACTTTAAAAGGGTAATCACAATCATCCAGGAACGCCGTAATGGGTTCGCCGGAGTGAATCAGCAAAGCATCAAGTTTTTGCCGGGCGAGCACCTCGCGCGCGCGCAGTTGCAACGTCGCGAGATGATCCTGATAAAGAGTAGAAAAGGATTCCATGATCTGACCTTATTATACCGCTGAATTGTCGCCATCTTAGCATAGCGCCCGGACGGGAACAGCGTAAACAGCGATGAATAAAGGCCGGGCATGGCCCCGCTTTAGGGGGGGTGACGCTTGCGCCCGGGGGTCAGATAAAGGCAAACGCATCGCCGAAAATACGGTCCGGCAAGGCATCACGCTCGGCGCAAAAACGCTCGCGGGCGATTTTAGCCATTTCGAAGCGACCGGCGATATAAATATCGTAGTTTTCCAAGGAGCCGTAATCCTGCAGGACCGCGCTAAGCACCGTGCCGGTTCTGCCCTGCCACGCATCGTCCGGTTGTTCGACCACCGGCACTACCTTAAGACGGGGATGCTGTAGCGTCAGGGTTTCCAGCTCGCCCAAATCGTATAAATGCTGTAATTCCCTGCCGCCCCAATAAATGGCCACGTCCCGCTCCGGCTGATTCGCCAATACGGTCAGCAAAATGGAACGCGCATAGGAAAAACCGGTGCCGCCGGCTATCAGCACTATCGGCCGGTCGGTATCGTCGCGCAGCCAGGCTTCGCCGTGGGGGATATCAACCGTGATTTCACGATCTTTCAAGATACGGTCCATGACCGCCATCGCGTACAAATTAAGCTCGGAAGCCCCGATATGCAGCTCGATGATCGTGTTTTCCTTTGGGGTCGATGCCAGGGAAAAGGGGCGTTTATCGCGTTCATCCATCACTACCATCAGATACTGACCGGCGCGAAAACTAAAAGCCGCTTCCGGGACCAAACATACCCGATATACCGTATCGGTGATGGCTTCCACGGAAGTGACTTTACAGGTCAATGTTGTCATGCATTCCCTCTGTCGGGCTGTTAAGCAAAATGGAATAGAGAGCCAGGGATATCACAGCCCTTTACCACTATCTTTGAATATGGCCAAATCGTCCCAGATAGCATCAACGCGCGCGCGCACCTCTTCATCCATTTCAATGGGGGTTCCCCACTCGCGCTGTGTTTCTCCCGGCCATTTATTGGTGGCGTCCATTCCCATTTTGGAACCCAAACCGGAAACCGGCGAGGCGAAATCCAGATAGTCTATCGGTGTATTTTCCATTAACACCGTATCGCGCGCAGGGTCCATCCGGGTAGTGATAGCCCAAATGACGTCTTTCCAATCGCGCGCATTAATATCATCATCGCATACGATGACAAATTTGGTATACATGAATTGACGCAAGAATGACCATACTCCCATCATGACCCGTTTGGCATGCCCCGGATACTGCTTCTTGATGGTCACCACCGCCAGCCGGTAGGAGCAGCCTTCGGGAGGCAGATAAAAATCGACGATTTCCGGGAACTGCTTTTGCAGGATCGGCACGAACACTTCGTTAAGCGCCACGCCCATGACCGCGGGTTCATCCGGCGGCCGGCCGGTATAAGTGGAGTGATAGATGGCATCCCGGCGCTGGGTAATATGCGTTATGGTAAATACCGGGAATTCATCCACCTCGTTGTAATAGCCGGTATGATCGCCATAAGGCCCTTCGGTGGCCGTTTCACCAGGCTCAAGATAACCTTCCAGCACGATTTCTGCGCTGGCGGGAACCTCGAGATCGCAGGAAATGCACTTTACCACCTCGGTTTTATAACCGCGTAATAACCCGGCGAAAGCATATTCGGACAAACTGTCGGGCACCGGCGTAACCGCGGCCAGGATGGTCGCCGGATCGGCCCCGAGCGCCACCGCCACCGGGAAGCGCGCCCCCGGATTCGCCTGCTGCCACTCCTGGTAATCCAGCGCGCCGCCGCGGTGGGACAACCAGCGCATGATGACTTTATTTTTCCCCAAAACCTGCTGGCGATAAATGCCCAGATTCTGGCGCTCTTTATGCGGACCGCGGGTAACCGTAAGGCCCCAGGTGATCAGCGGCGCGACATCGCCCGGCCAGCAGTGCATGATGGGTATCCGGCTCAGATCGACGTCTTTGCCCTGCCAAATCTGCTCCTGGCACGGGGCGGAGCTCAGCCGTTTGGTGGGCATATTCATTACTTGCCGGAATTTGGGCGCTTTATCGAGCAAATCGCGAAACCCTTTTGGCGGCTCCGGCTCTTTCAGGAATGCCAACAGCTTGCCCACGTCCCTCAGCGACGAGACGCTCTCCTGGCCCATGCCCAAGGCCACCCGTCCCGGGGTACCGAACAAATTGCACAGCACCGGCATGTCATAGCCTTTAGGATGTTCGAATAGCAGCGCCGGGCCGGCGGCACGCAGCGTGCGATCGGCGATTTCCGTCATTTCCAAATAGGGGTCTATAGGCAGGGTTATCCGTTTTAATTCCCCTCGCTGTTCCAGCAAGGAGAGGAAATCGCGCAAGTCTCGATATTTCATAGCGTCATCAGGTGCCAGGTTATAAATGCATTATAAAGGCTGTTTATCAGCCATGCCGCCCTTTTGTCAAAGTTCCCGGTAAATTTACCGTTTTTTTTACGGCGCTTCCCTTATACAATTATACAATATCCGGGTGGCGCTATTTATCCCCCAAGGCTTTTGATATGCTGAGTTACCGGTTAAATGGGTACATTAGATTATGGAAGCATGGTATTTACTGTATTGTAAACGCGGTCAAATGATGCGCGCGAAAGATCATCTGGAAAGACAGGCGGTTGCCTGCCTGAGCCCGATGGTGACCCTGGAAAAAATTGTCCGGGGCAAGCGTACCGCCATCAATGAACCTCTGTTTCCCAATTATCTGTTTATCGAGTTTGATCCGGAACGCATCCATACCACCACTATCAGCGCTACCAGGGGCGTGAGCCATTTCGTTCGTTTCGGCAATCTGCCGGTCACCATTGCGCCGGATGTGATTGAAGAACTGCGCGATCATGTCTATGAAGGCGTGACCGATCCCCAAACCCCGCAGGTCGGCGACCGGGTCATCATTACCGACGGCGTATTCGAGGGCCTTGAGGCGATTTACACCGAACCCGACGGGGAAGCCCGCTCGATGCTGCTGCTTAATTTCCTCAACAAACAGGTTTGCCAAAGCCTGAACAACCGTCAATTCCAAAAGGTGCAGTAACCCTTTTTGAAATAGGAGCCGGGCGGCGCCGGCTTGATAGACCGCCGCCGTACAAACCGCTAGCAGCCCCGCATATGGTCGTCGTGCAGCCATTGCGCCACGCGTTTGGAGAAGTAGGTCAAGATGCCGTCCGCTCCGGCGCGTTTAAAGCACAGCAGCGATTCCATAATGGCCGGTTTTTCCTGCAACCATCCGTTTTGAATCGCCGCCATATGCATGGCATATTCACCGGAGACCTGATAAGCAAAGGTCGGGACGCCAAAAGTCTCTTTAACCCGGTGAATCATATCCAGATAAGGCATGCCCGGCTTCACCATCACCATATCGGCGCCTTCTTGTAAATCCTGCGCCACTTCCTGTAACGCTTCATTGCTGTTGGCCGGGTCCATTTGGTAGGTTTTTTTATCGCCGCCTTTCAGATTGGCGGTCGAGCCCACCGCATCGCGGAACGGGCCGTAATAGCAGGACGCATATTTGGCTGAATAAGCCATGATCTGATTATTGACCAGCCCCTGTTGTTCAAACTTTTGCCGTATGGCGCCGATACGTCCGTCCATCATATCGCTGGGGGCGACAATTTCCGCGCCCGCTTCGGCATGACACAGCGCCTGGCGAACCAGTATTTCTTTAGTCACCTCATTAATGACATAACCCTGGTCGTCAATAATGCCATCCTGCCCGTGGGTGGTGTAAGGGTCCAGGGCGACGTCGGTGAGTAACCCCAGCTCCGGCACAGCGTCTTTTAACGCGCGGATGGTGCGGGGGATCAAGCCTTCCGGGTTATAGGCCTCTTCCGCCAGCAGCGATTTATACGGGGCTTCGATCACCGGAAACAGCGACAGCACCGGCACGCCCAATTTGGCTACCGCCTCCGCTTCTTTAATCAGCAAATCGAGGGTCATGCGATAGACCCCGGGCATGGACGGCACTTCCAGCCGCTGCTGTTTGCCTTCCATTACGAATACGGGATAGATCAGGTCATTGACCGTCAGCTGGTTTTCCGCCACCAGCCGCCGGCTGAAATCATAACGGCGAACCCGGCGCAGGCGGCGATGGGGATACATGCCAAAAACATTGCTCATAGTGCTTTCTCCTGAATAACGCCGTCCGTTGATATGGCGGCGTTTATATTATTGTCTTTTTACCAAAAACGAAGAACCGCCCTGAAGGCGGTTCTGGCAACGACGGCGCGCTTAATCCATGCCTTTGGGATCTTCGGTATCTTCCTTATCCTGCTGGTCCCGGCGGCCCTTGCCCACATAAAACCGGGCGAAGAACAGTCCGATTTCAAACAGCAGGTACATGGGGATCGCCAGTAATGTCTGGGAAAACACATCGGGAGGGGTAAGCAGCATACCCACCACGAAAGCGCCTACCAGCACATAGGGCCGTTTTTTCTTCAAACCTTCGGGCGTGACCACGCCGGTCCAGCACAGCAGCACAATGGCTATCGGCACCTGGAACGACACCCCGAACGCCATGAATAACGCCATGACGAAATCGAGGTAATTGTTGATGTCGGTGGCTATCAGCACTCCGCGCGGCGCGGTTTGGGCAAAGAAGCTAAAGGCCAGCGGAAAGACGATAAAATACGCAAAGGCCATGCCCGCATAAAACAGCAGCGTGCTGGAGAATAGCAGCGGCATCATCAGCCGCCGCTCGTGCTTGTACAGCGCCGGCGCGATAAAGGCCCAGATCTGGTAGAGCAGCAACGGCGCGGACACGAACACCGAAACGATGATGGTTAATTTGATGGGCGTGAAAAACGGCGACGCCACATCGGTTGCGATCATACTGGCGCCCGCCGGCAGATGTTTAATCAAAGGTGCCGAAACAATCTGGTAGATGTCATTAGCGAAATAGACCAGCGCCAGGAACACCAGCAACACACTAAGGATGCAATTTAATAATCGCTTACGCAGCTCAATCAAATGGCTGATAAGCGGTTGGGTATCTTCAACGGCCATGTTTTAGCGATCATTATGTAAAGTAGGGGGAGGAGTCGCCGCGGGTTGCTCCGGCGCCGGCCTGGTAGTCACGGGTGGTTCCTGTGGTACATGGGATTCCTGCGGGGCATCGGCGGCGGCGGCCGGCGGCGGCGCCATGGGCGGCGCTTCAGCCTGGCTGGCGCCGTCCGCCGGCGTTACGCCGTCATGGAAGGCCTCGGGATCGGTAATCAGCGGATTATGGATGGTTTCATGGGGCTGCTCATCGGGAACCATTTTGCTATTGAAACTTTTTTTCATGGAATCCGCCGCTTCGCGCAGCTCTTCCATCGAGGCTTTGAGCTCCGGCGACAGATTATCCTTGCTGGCCTGCTCCACCTTTTTCAAGCTGTCTTGCAGCTCCTGGAGTTTTAGCTCCTGGCTCAGTTCATTTTGCACCGTTGACGCCAGCGCGCGCAGCGCCTTAATCCAGCCGACCACGGTTCTTACCGCCACCGGTAAACGCTCTGGGCCAAGAACCACCAGGCCGATGACAAACACCAGCGCCAGCTCACCAAATCCAATGTCGAACACGGCTTATACCTGCTTGTCGTCTTTATTTATCGGCTCTTCCGGCTGGGGTTGAGGAGGCTGCTGCGGTTTCTCGGCCAGAGGCTGGGGCTTAACCGTGAAGTCCGCGTCCTGCCCGCTTTTTTCCGCCGGCGGCGTGGTGGGTTTATCATCATCGTTCATGGCTTTTTTAAAGCCCTTGATGGACGCGCCCAAATCCGAACCCATGCCGCGCAGCTTATTGGTGCCGAACAGTAGCACCACGATGACTGCGATGATTAATAATTGCCAGATACTGATGCCGCCCATGATTTCACCTCTATTTAGGGGTTAATTCGCGTTACCGGAGCTATGCCGGACGCGCAATAATTACGCAGTGCGTTTCCAGCCAACGATCCAGCTTACAATGCCGGCAGCCATTAACCAGGCGGGGAATGATGACACCTCGTTCCCCAATGATAATAAAAATGTACCGCAGAGCAACAGGGTTGCGCCGATACCAAACAAAAACCGCGCCTGCCCTTGCCGCACATGCTGGACCTTTAGCTCAACGGTAAGCTTGTCCACGCTCTTTTGCAGTGATTTATGATTCTTGAAATTGTCATAAATCAGTTCGGGCAGCTCGGGGAGTTTCTCAGCCCAGAATGGGGCTTTTTCCTTGAGGGCCCGCAAAATGGCCGGGATGCCTACCTGATCTTTAATCCATGTTTCCAGGAAAGGTTTAGCCGTCTTCCAGAGATCCAGCTGCGGGTAGAGCTGCCGGCCAATCCCTTCGATATACAACAGCGTTTTTTGCAGCAATACCAGTTGCGGCTGTACTTCCATATTAAAGCGCCGGGCGGTATTGAACAGGTTTAACAATACGTGGCCAAAGGAGATATCCGCCAGGGGCTTCTCGAAGATAGGTTCACATACAGTGCGTATGGCAAACTCAAAGTCCTCCACGTTGGTATCGGGGGGCACCCAACCCGAATCCACGTGCAGCTCCGCCACTTTACGATAATCGCGATTGAAAAAGGCGATGAAATTCTCGGCTAGGTAGCGTTTATCTTCTTTATTCAGCGATCCGACGATACCGCAGTCAATACCGATATATTGCGGATTCTCAGGGTGCTCAAAACTGACGAAGATATTCCCCGGATGCATATCCGCATGAAAAAAACTATCACGAAACACCTGGGTAAAGAAGAGCTGGACGCCGCGTTCCGCTAATAATTTCATATTGGTGCCCTGTTTTTCCAACGCCGCCACATCGGAAACCGGCACACCATAGATCCGCTCCATGACCATCATGGTTTCGCTACAGTAATCGGGATAAACCTCGGGAATATAAAGCATCGGGCTGTTATCGAAATTACGCCGCAACTGAATGCAATTCGCCGCTTCCCGCAGCAGATTCAGTTCATCGAGCAGGGTTTTTTCATATTCGAGCACCACTTCCACCGGGCGCAAACGGCGGCCATCCGGCAGCAGGCGCGGCAGCCAGCTGGCCAGGCGGTACATTAACCGCATATCGGCTTTAATCAACGGCATGATATCCGGGCGGATCACTTTGATCACCACCTCTTTACCGTTCTCTTTCAGCCGGGCGGTATGGACCTGGGCGATGGACGCGGATGCCAGCGCCACCTGGTCGAAATCATCGAACCAGGCTTCCAGGGGCTGGCCCATGGCTTTTTCGATATGCTGGCGCGCCAGGGCGCCGTCAAAGGGCCTGACCCGATCCTGCAACATCGCCAATTGGTCGGCAATGACCGGTGGGAACAGGTCGCGCCGGGTGGATAACATCTGGCCGAATTTAATCCATACCGGTCCCAGATCCTGCAGCGCCAGGCGCAGCCTGACGCCCAAATCTTCGTCCACATGCTGGTTGGGCATCCAGAAAAAGAGTTTGCGCCCGAGGCGCAGCGGCAGGGTCAAGCGGATCTTGGGAATCAGCTCATCCAGGCCGTAGCTCAGTAATACCCGCAAAATGCTATAGAGGCGGCCTATCTCTCCCACAATCATCGGCTCTGCTCCAAGTTATCCAGGCGAGCCGCCAGGGTTGTTCCGGCCCGGTCTATCGCGCCCACTTCTTCACTAAACCAGGCCAGTTCAAGGGCCGAAGGTGACAAACGCCACTCTTCGCTCACCACCTGGCCCAGCCGGGTTTGATGCTCACGCAGGCCGCGTTGCAGTCCCTGAACATGAGCATGCAATTTTTGCGTCACGCCTTCGGCGACGATATCGCCCAGGTAGGGCGCCAGAATTTCCGCCGGGTCAACCTCCGCCATATCGAGCAGGGCGGCAAACTGCTGCACCACCTGCAAATCCCCCTCGACGTCCAAATCGCCCCGCTTGATTAATGCCGCAAGCTGCTGGCGCCGGCGCAGCGCCGGCAACGCCGAAAAATGGGTTTTCAGCGTACAATCCGCCGGGCCATCCCATGCGGTGAGCACATCGATCTGCGCGTCGCCGAATATCAGGATCGCCGGGCTGTCCAGCTCCGCCAGTTCCACGCGCAGAATTTTGCCCTTAAGCCGCTGGCGCGCCGGTTTCATTGACCGGTCCTGATAAAGCAAGCGGTTGAGCGCCGTTTCCAGCGCGGCGGTAACCAATAACATCAACATGTCATTTCCCGATCAGAATTTGTATCCGCGATGCAGGGCAACGATACCTCCGGTCATATTAAAATACTCGGCGGTATCAAAACCGGCATCCAGCATCATGGCTTTAAGGGTTTCCTGGTCAGGATGCATGCGGATGGATTCGGCCAGATAGCGATAACTGCCCGCATCGCGCGCCACCATCTCGCCGATGCGCGGCAAAACGTGGAAAGAATAGAGATCGTAGGCTTTGTTCAACGGCTTGAACAGCGGGGTGGAAAATTCCAGAATCAGCAGACGGCCGCCCGGTTTCAAGACGCGGTACATGGAACGCAGCGCCTGCTCTTTTTCGGTGACGTTGCGCAGGCCGAACGAAATGGTGATGCAATCAAAAGTATCGTCCGGGAACGGCAGCGCTTCGGCGTTGGCCTGTACATATCGCACATTGCCGATAATGCCTTTATTGCGCAGTTTTTCACGCCCGACCTTTAACATCGAATCATTGATATCGGCCAGCACCACCTCGCCTTCTTCGCCCACCATGCGGGAGAATTTCGCGGTCAGGTCGCCGGTGCCGCCGGCCAAATCCAGCACTTTCTGGCCGCGGCGCACGCCGCTGCAATGAATGGCAAAACGTTTCCAGAGACGATGGATGCCAAACGACATCAGGTCATTCATCAGATCGTATTTTGCCGCGACGGAATGAAAGACATCCGCCACCATGACCGCTTTCTCGTCTTTAGCCACGGTGCGAAAGCCAAAGTGGGTCGTTTCACGCTTGTCTTCATCTGCCATGTTTTTTTGCCCTGCTTTATCAGTTATCAGAGAAGTGTAACAGAAGCGCGCTGAAAGCCCCACTTCGGGCCAAGCTCACCGCAGCGGATATCCTTCCGGCGCCCGTTGCGAAGTGTCCCCCAGCAGGGCGTCGTCGTCAACCGACAGCGGGTATTCATCCGCGCCCTGCTCCGCATCGAGCCCGGTGGCCGGGACAGCGGACTCATCGGCGTCCTGGTCCCGGCCGGGCCGATCGGTATAGGGGAGATCGCGCGCCTGCCCCGCCAGGGTGGGGTTGATGGGACGTTTGATTTCCACGCCCAGCGCCCGGAACCCCTCCGCCTGGCTGATGATATTGCCCCGGCCCTCGGCCAATTTATTCATGGCCAGCCGGTAACCGGCTTGGGCTTTATCAAGGCTCTGGCCGATGGCCGTCATATCGTCGACAAACAGGCGCATCTTGTCGTACAACCGCGCCGCCCGGTCGGCGATATGCTGGGCATTGCGGCTCTGATGCTCGTAGCGCCACAGGTTGTTGATGGTGCGTAGCGCCACCAGCAAGGTGGTCGGGCTGACCAGCATGATATTGAGCTTCAGCGCTTCGCTAATCAGCTCAGGCTGCCGATCGATTGCCAGCATAAAAGCCGGTTCAATGGGGATAAACATCAACACATAATCCAGCGAGCGTAAACCGGGTAATTGTTGGTAATCTTTTCTGCTCAGCAACCGCATATGTCCGCGCAGCGAATTGATATGCTCCAGCAGCGCCGATTGCCGCTCGCCGTCATCCTCGCTGTTAAAAAACCGTTCGTAGGCCACCAGCGACATTTTGGCATCGATGACCACATCTTTACCTTGGGGCAAACGCACGATCACGTCCGGCTGCAGGCGATGGTCGACATCGACCTGGATATTCACCTGGGTCTGGTATTCATGCCCTTCCCGCAGGCCGGACGCCTCAAGCACCCGGCTCAGGACCACCTCGCCCCAGTTGCCCTGGGTCTTATTATCGCCTTTCAGCGCACGGGTCAGGTTAACCGCCTCGCGTGCCATCTCGGCATTGAGCTGCTGCAGGCTGCGGATTTCATGGGTCAGGGTGTGCCGCTCGCGCGCTTCCTGGCCAAAACTGTCCTGAACCTGGCGGCGAAAACCGTCCAACTGCTCGCGCAGAGGCGCCAGCAGCAGATCCAGGCTCTGCCGGTTCAGTTCGTCCACTTTGCGCCCGCTTTGCTCGAAAATCCGGTTGGCCAGATTTTCAAACTGGGCGGTCAGCCGCTGCTCGCTATTGACCAACAGGCGCTGTTTTTCCTCAGCGCCCAGGCGGGTTTCCTCCAGGCGAATGGTCACCTCGCGCAGTTCCGCTTCCTGAGCGCTGTTGACCTCGCGCTGCGCCCGCAGTTCCTGGTTCAACTGCTCGCATTCATCGCGCCAATGCGCCAGCGGCGTGAGCCGCTCTTCGGCGGCGGCCAGGCGGGCATAGAGCTCGCGCATTTCCCGTTCACCGGCCCGGAGCTGCTGCTCGCATTGGCGGTAAGCCGTTTGCGTACGCTCCAGTTCTTGTTGCGCCAATGCCAATGCCTGGGCCTGTAAACGCAGCTCGGCCTGATTGTGCCCTTGCTGCTTCTGGTGCCTGACGCCAGCGATGAGCAGGCCAAGCAATGCGCCGATGGCGGCCCCGCCGACCGCGTAAAACAGGCTGAAATCCATATTACCTCCGCCCAATACAATTCTGATAGCCACGGTAAGGGGGAACTGTATAGATGTCCAGCGCGTTTTATCAGCCGATAAGGCGGGCGATCCATTGCATGCCAAATGCGCCGGGGGCAAGCAGGCCAAAAGCCCAGACCGCCGCCGATCCCAAATTTGCCAGTTGGAAATAAAGCGCAGGCATGCCGCAGATCCCGGCCACCAGGGGTACTATGGCGCGCAACGGCCCGAAAAAACGGCCGAAAAACGCACCGGCGATCCCCCAGCGGTCGAAAAACGCATGGCCGCTGATCAGCATGTTCGGGTGCTTGGTGAACGGCCAGATATGCACCAGGCGCTGTTGATAGTGATGCCCCACCCAATAGGAAAGCCAGTCGCCAAAAAAACCGCCGGCCACCGCCGATACATAAATAGGCCAGAAGGCGATACCGGTCTCGCCGATTAATGCGCCCAGGGCCAGCAGGATAACGGTGGCGGGCAATAACAGGGAGAGGAAAGCCAGCGACTCGCCAAAGGCGAGGGCAAAGACCAGGGGCACCGCCCAGATTTGATGCAGACGAACAAATTCAGTGGTATGGACAATGATTTCATCTAATGACAAGGCATCTCCCTTGACGTAATGCTGAGGGCTACCGAACCAAGCCGCTAAAGGGAAGGATGCGGACTATGATGCCATTTAACTGATTTTGCAGATTAAACCTAAACCCAACGACCGGAACATTTTCCCGGTCGCAGGCGCGCTTACCCGACGATGGGACCTTGGCGGCAGCCGGCGCGCGTCATGACAACAGTTGGCGGGCGGCTTCCACCACCAGGGCCACCGCGACGCTTTCAGTTTGTTGCATGGTTTCAGCGCTGGGGATTTCCTGTTGGGTGCGATTGACGATTACCCCCGCCACCATGCCCGCCCGCAGTCCCTGGGTGGCGCACATGGTCAGCAAAGTAGCGGATTCCATTTCATAATTCATGACGCCCAGTTCCTGCCATTCCTGCATGGAGCCTTTAAAACGTTTAACCACGCGTCCAGAGTAAGTGTCATAGCGCTCCTGCCCCGGATAAAAGGTATCCGACGATGCGGTAATACCGACGTGGACCCTGGCGCCGGCTTTATCGGCCGCAGCCACCAGCGCGGTGGTACAGGCGAAATCCGCCACCGCCGGATATTCCAGCGGCGCGAAATGCAGGCTGGCGCCGTCCAGGCGAACCGCGGCGGTGGTCACTAACACATCGCCGACATTGATATGGGGTTGAATCGCGCCGGTGGTGCCCACCCGCAAAAAGATGCGTATCCCCAACTGCGCCAGTTCTTCCACGGCGATCGAAGTAGATGGACCGCCGATGCCGGTTGAGCAGACGATAACGGCTTTCCCGGCCAGTTCGGCGCGCCAGGTAGTGAATTCACGGTGCGTGGCCAGATGTATCGGTTTTTCCATCAGGCGGGCTATTTTCTCTACCCGCTGCGGGTCCCCGGGAACAATAGCCAGCGTGGCGCCCTGCAAATCGGAATGGGTCAGGCCAAGGTGAAAAACATCGGATGTGGACATGGCAGATACCTCTAAAAAGGAGATGCTAGTACGCATATAATTCTCTATTATCTCTTTTTCACCTACCATTGTCCCGGCGAGAGTTCACAATCAGCGGTTAAAGCTAAGAGGCGGATAAATCATGAAATAAATGCTTTATCTTTTCATTATCCCGCACAGTCTCGATCAAGCTCCCCAAGACCTCCACCGGCGTCATGTGCCCTCCGTCATCAATAATTTTCCTTAACCAGGTATCCAGTATCGGAAAGCCCTGATCTTTTAACAACCACAGGACTTCGGAAACCAGCGTGGCTATCCCGTGCTGCGCAATTTGGACGCCCAAGGTAAGCATCGCCCCCACATTGGTTATCTTGCCGCCGATGCCCAACACATATCCCAGGGTATTGCCCACCGCTTTCAGGCCGACCGCGAGTTTACCGAGTCCTGTGATGTCGACTATTTTCGCCGCCGCCCCGGCAACCGCGCCGAAGACCGATGGGGTGGCCGACGAACCCGACTCCGGGCTATTTTTCACCGTGCTGAAATTGGCGGATAACTTGTTATTGCCCGATTCATATTTTACTTCATTTATCTGCTGGCCTATTATTCTGGCGGACATGAAATTACTGGCTGGTATATTCATGGTATTTCTCCCCTATCATGCGTCTTATGAAAAATATTATGCGTTACAGTTTCAACATAGCTATTAATTTTCCCTATTAATAGTTTACTAACTATAAAAAAAAGAAATTACAGTTGTTCGCATATTTAATGCATACCTAATCATTAATGCAAAAATAATCCATAATTCTCTTTCTATTTATTTTCATTGACTTAGATACATAATCGCACCACGGGAAAGCCATGCCCTTTCCCGTGGCAGGCGCCTTCGCCTTAAGTACGCCGACGCTGCATGCGGCGCTAATGCCTCATGGCAAGGGGGTAAACAAAGCGGCCAGTTTGCTGAATAACTGTTTAAGCGGCAGAGCTATTTTATCGGCAAATAGCGTGCGCGCCACGGCGGTAGCCTCAGCCAGATGCCTGCCCAGGGCGCGATAGGAGACTTTGATATGATTCAATAGGCTGTTGATAACGCCCTTAAATGCGGTAAACACATCGGCGGTCGTTTTTACTCCTTTGAAAAACTGCGGGATTTTCTGGTTTCGAGTTCCGCTGATATCACAAATGTCGATGGCGACCTGCGCCATCAGGCTGACCGTGGCCCCTGTTTTTTGCGGGTCCGTCACCGCCCGGATATACTCCGGTATATGGCTGGCATTAATCTCATATAGCAGATTAGTCAGCCGCGGCTGGGGACGGCCGAGCAAATTAGCGCCGCACCGCCATCTTGAATAGGCTGATGAAATCCCTTTATCCGGAATATCAACCAGAAAAAAACCGATGCGCGCGGCTGCACCGGCAATATTCCTGACCGACTTCAATAAAGGAATAAATTTAATAAATCCCGTCCTCATACATAATTCTTCTCCCGCAGCCGCCACTTTCGCCAGCGATAAAAATAGCTGGGAGCACGTCTTCGTTTTATTTTTAACAGATTGCAATCCTGACGCAAAATGACTCATTACGCCAGGCCTCCCGGTCGCATAAACGACGCTATCCGTCGGCCATGGGCGAGCAGTTTGGCCAGATAGAGTGAGAACATCATTCATAGTGACTTAATCCTATTTAAGATTACCGATAAAGTATTTTTCCCGCTAGGCCAACAGGATTTTTATTTATCTTTACAGTAACCAACTTGTATATTGAATACTTTTAAAAAAAGCCCTTTTAGGATTGAGCGAGATATTTATCGCATTTTTTATTGCCGCCCGTTGGCCTTTATCCTGCCAATACCGCCGGTAAAGAACATAGCGCGTTATCCGCCGTGTCTTATACTCATAGCTGCGGTGTTTTTCATGAGAAAAAAAGGTAACCCTATGAACGCTGACGACTTGATTGCTTTGCCAAAAAATCCTACCGGTTTTGCCGCGGCGGCCGGTGCGCCGTCCCCTACCGCTATCCGGACCGATGATAGCGGCCTGGTCGCGGGACAAACCACCATTCCCACCCAGGGCGAGCAGATGCCGGCTTATCTTGCACGGCCAGCCGCGCAAAGCGACCATTTGCCGATAATATTGGTGATTCAAGAGATTTTTGGCGTTCACGAGCATATTCGCGATCTGTGCAGACGTCTGGCGAAACAGGGGTATTTGGCCATTGCTCCCGAGCTGTATTTCCGCCAGGGAGATCCGACCCGGTACGATGACATCCCGACATTATTTAGTCAGTTGGTGAGCAAAGTGCCTGATTCACAGGTATTGGCGGATCTGGATCATACCGCGCACTGGGCGGCGCGGCATGGCGGCGACAGCCGGCGTCTGGGGGTGACGGGATTTTGCTGGGGAGGACGTATCGCCTGGTTATATGCGGCGCATAATCCGCAGCTTAAGGCGGCGGTGGCGTGGTATGGCAAACTGGTGGGGGACAAGACGCTGCTAAATCCCAAGCATCCGGTGGATGTTACGGCGGCGCTTGCCGCTCCGGTATTAGGTTTGTACGGCGCCCAGGATACCGGGATTACCGCGGAACATATCGATGCCATGCGCCAGGCGTTAGGCGCGGCCAAGGCCGACGCGGATATTATTGTCTATCCGGACGCCGGCCATGCGTTTAATGCCGATTATCGCCCCAGCTACCATGCCGCGTCGGCCGTTGATGGCTGGCAGCGCATGCTGGCATGGTTTGATAAATATGGCGTGAAGTAAGGGCTGCGCGCTTTACCGGGCTTCCGCGCGCAGCCGTTTCGCCGCGTTGACCATATTCGCCAGGGATTGGCGGGTTTCGGGCCAGCCGCGGGTTTTAAGGCCGCAATCCGGATTCACCCACAGGCGTTCCACCGGAATACTTTCAGCGGCCTTGCGCAGCAACGCCACAATCCACTCTTCGCTTGGCACGTTAGGGGAATGGATGTCATAGACCCCTGGCCCCATGCCGTTGGGATAATCGAATTGCTTGAATGTGTCCAGCAGTTCCATATCCGAACGGGATGTTTCAATAGTGATTACGTCCGCATCCAGCGCCGCTATGGAATCCATAATGTCGTTGAATTCGCAATAACACATGTGGGTATGGATTTGGGTATCGTCCCGGGCCACCGCGGCATTCAGCCGGAAGGCTTCAACCGCCCACTCCAGATAGGCCGGCCATTCGGACTGGCGCAGCGGCAATCCTTCCCTTAATGCCGGTTCGTCAATTTGGATAATCCCGATACCCGCCTGCTCCAGGTCGGCGACTTCGTCACGCAGCGCCAGGGCGATCTGCCGGGCAATGGTTTTGCGGCTGACGTCTTCGCGCGGGAACGACCAGCATAAAATGGTCACCGGACCGGTCAGCATGCCTTTTACCGGTTTGTCGGTCAGGGATTGGGCGAATTTCGCCCATTCAACGGTAATAGCTTCCGGACGGCTGATATCGCCGATAATGATCGGCGGTTTGACGCAGCGCGAACCATAGCTTTGCACCCAGCCGTTTTGCGTAAAGACGAACCCATCCAGATTTTCGCCGAAGTACTCCACCATATCGTTACGTTCGGCTTCACCGTGCACCAGCACATCCAGATCCAGCCGCTCCTGCTCGGCAATGGCCTGCTTGATATGCTCGCCGATACTAGTGCGGTAATGGGGGGTATCCAGTCTGCCTTGCTTGAAGTCCAGGCGCAGGCTGCGGATTTCCGTAGTTTGCGGGAATGAACCTATGGTGGTGGTCGGCCAGGCCGGCAAGTTGAAACGCTGGGCCTGGATGGCGGCGCGCTGCGCATAAGGTTGGAGGCGCCGGCTGTCCTGGGCGGTGATTTTCGCCAGGCGCGCGTTAACCTGCGGATTGTTGACCCGGCTGGAATGGCGGCGGGCAAGGATCGGCGCGCTGTAATCGGCCAGCCGCTGCACTTGGGCCGCATCAGGATTGGCCAGGGCGGCGCGCAGCAGCCCCAGTTCGGCGCATTTTTGCAGCGCAAAGGCGAACCAGCCTTTGGCTTCATCATCCAGGCGGGTTTCGGTGCTTAAATCAATGGGGCTGTGCAGCAGGGAACAGGAGGTCGCTACCCACAACGGCCGCTGACCCACCAGTGGTTTGATGCGTTCAAAAGCGGCGCCGAGATCGGCACGCCAGACATTGCGGCCGTTAATCACGCCAAGGGACAGCAGCCAGTCCGCCGGCAGTTGGCGGTGCAGGTCGGCGACATCATCTTTACCCGCCACCAGATCCACATGCAAGCCTTGTACCGGCAGCGCGCGAATCGCCTCCAGATGATGGCCGATGCTGTCAAAATAGGTGGTCAACAATAATTTAACCGGCCCGGTCAGCGCCTGATAAGCGGTTTGGTATGCATCCACCCAGGCCCGCGGTAGCTCCAATACCAGCGCCGGTTCGTCGATTTGTACCCATTCGACGCCGCGCCGCGCCAACTCGTCCAGGATCTGCCGATATACCGGCAGCAGGGCGGGCAGCAGCGAAAGCCGGTCAAAGGCTTCGCCTTTAACTTTACCGAGCCACAGGTAAGTCAGCGGCCCTAAAATAACCGGTTTGACGTTATGGCCCAGCGCCTGGGCCTCGTCGACCTCGTCGAGTAACTGGGTCCAGCCCAGGCGGAAAGTCTGCCCCTGGGTAAATTCAGGGACCATATAATGATAGTTGGTATTAAACCATTTGGTCATTTCGGCGGCGGCGGCGGGTTCACCGCTCGGCGCCCGGCCGCGGCCGATGCGAAACAGGGTATCGAGGTCGGCGGGCTGGTCGCCGAGACGATGGCGCGCCGGAATGTTATCCAGCATCATGCTGGTGGTCAGGACATGATCGTACCAGGCAAAATCGCCCACCGGCAGCACGTCTACGCCAGCATCTTTTTGCTGTTGCCAGTGGCGGGCGCGTAATTCGCGGCCCACCGCCAATAACTCCTGCTGCGAGGATTTTCCTGCCCAATAGCTTTCCTGCGCTTTTTTCAGCTCACGATGCAGCCCGACCCGCGGAAAACCCAGTGTGTGACTTTGTATTGCCATAACCTTCCCTCATTTGGACGTCCGGATGTTTACACATCCATAATCACCATGTACTGTATTATCCACAAGCGCAAATTATTCACATCCAGGTGAAAGACCCTCATGATCGAACTCAAACATTTGCGGACCCTGCAGGCCCTGCGCAACAGCGGTTCGCTGGCGGCCGCATCGGCCCAGCTGCACCAGACGCAGTCCGCGCTGTCGCATCAGTTCAGCGATCTGGAGCAGCGGCTGGGCTTTCGGCTGTTTGTGCGCAAAAGCCAGCCGCTGCGCTTTACGCCCCAAGGGGAAATTTTGTTGCAGCTGGCCGAGCAAATCCTGCCGCAGGTGCAACAGGCGCTGCAAAACTGCCTGGAACCACAACAGACCACGCTGCGGCTGGCCATTGAGTGCCATAGCTGCATTCAGTGGCTGACGCCGGCGCTCACCGAATTTCGCGAACTGTGGCCGCAGGTGATGGTGGATTTTCGCTCGGGGGTAACCTTCGATCCGCAGCCGGCCCTGCAACAAGGCGAGCTGGATCTGGTGCTGACCTCGGATATTTTGCCGCGCAGCGGATTATTCTATACGCCGATGTTCGATTACGAGGTGCGCCTGGTGCTGGCGCCGGATCACCCGCTGGCGGCCAAAGAAGAGATCGCGCCCGAAGATTTAAGCGAGGAAGTGCTGATGATTTATCCGGTGCAGCGCCAGCGCATGGATATCTGGCGGCATTTCCTGCAACCGGCCGGCGTCAGCCCGGTGCTGAAAAGCGTGGACAATACCCTGCTGCTGATCCAGATGGTCTCGGCCCGCATGGGCATCGCGGCGTTGCCCCATTGGGTAGTGGAAAGTTTTGAGCGCCAGGGGCTGATCGTGACCAAAACGCTGGGCAGCGGGCTATGGAGCCGGCTGTATGCCGCTTCCAGGGACGGGGAGCAGCGCCAGCCGGTGATTGAAGCCTTTATTCGTTCGTCCCGTCAACACGCGTGCGCGCATTTGCCGTATGTGCGGGACGCGCAACGATCCACCGCCGGTGCACCCACAGCGAAGCCGTGATCACCAGCGCGCCGATAATAAAGCTCGGCCAGTGCGGGCGTTGCTGCCAAATGGCGAAATTGACCAGTAATCCCGCAGGAACATGGAAATTATTCATAATCCCAAGCGTGCCGGCATCCACCTGGGTAGCGCCGTAGTTCCACATAAAATATCCCAGCGCGGACGCGCCGAGGCCCAGCCAGACCAACACCCCCCATTGCAGCGAAGTGGTAGGCAGTTGCTGAGCGTTGCCAAACAACCCCCAGCCTATCAGCGCCACGATAAAGGACCCGAGATAAAACCAGGAGAATGCCGTATGTTGCGGCATGGGATACACTTCCATCAACCGCTTGTAGCCCACCTGGCCCAGCGCGAACACCAAGTTGGCCGCCTGTACCAACAGCAGGCCGTGCCAGAAATGTTCGCTGACGCCGTCATAGCGGATGATCGCCGCGCCGGCCACCGCCAGCAGCGCGCTCAGCACATAGCCCCAGCGCAGCCGCCGGCGCCGCAATACATCGTAGACCAGCGTGACGTACAGCGGCGTCATCACGGTAAACAGCAAAAATTCCGGTACCGATAAATAGAGATACGCCCGATAGCTGATCATATACATGATGCCCAGCTGGCAAGCCCCCACCGCCATATATAATAACAACGGCTTCGCCCGATATCCCCGCCAGCGCAGGAACGGCAAAAAGACCAGCGCCGCCAGGGTGAGCCGCACCAGCACCGAGAACCAGCTATCGACCTGGCCGGCCAGATATTCGCCGATCAGGCTAAAAGAGAATGCCCATAAAATGGTGGTAATGATAAGCAGCGGCACGACGGTAATTCCCAGCGAAATAAAACGCTATTCTAACGGATGACCGTGGGGAGTTTTCGGTAAAAGAGGTTTACAGGCGCTTATTAACTGAACGGTCGCCGATAAAATTGGTTTACGCGAACCGGCGCGGACAACCTAAGCGGCTTGCGGCCAAACTGCCGGCGCCGCGGGATAGGAGTCTTGCGATCGCGGCCGACGTCAGAACCCGGCGGTCAGATCGCCGATAGTACGGGGATCGGACGCGCCGTTAAAACCGCCGTCGGGCATGATCATAATGCTTTGCGTGCTGCCCATCACCGGCTTGAGCGCGACATGCTGCCCTTTTTCGCCCAACAGCCTCAGCGTATCCGGGCTAAAGCCCTTTTCCACCCGCAGCTCATCCGGCGTCCACTGCTGATGGAAGCGGGGCGCCGCGGTCGCATCCGCGATATTCATTTTAAAATCAATGGTATTGACCAGGATTTGCAGCACGGTGGTGATAATGCGGCTACCGCCGGGACTGCCGGTGACCAGCCAGGGTTTGCCGTCTTTCACCACGATGGTCGGCGACATGGACGACAGCGGCCGTTTGCCGGCCTGGACGGCATTGGCATCGCCCCCCACCAGTCCGTACATATTCGGCACCCCCGGTTTGGCGGAGAAATCGTCCATTTCATTGTTGAGCAAAATACCGCTATTGCCCGCCATGATGCCGCTGCCGAAATAGGTATTAAGGGTATAGGTCACCGCCACCACGTTGCCTTGCCCATCGGCAATGGAATAGTGGGTGGTCTGATCGCTTTCGTAAGGCTGGAGTTGCCCCGGTTTGATGCTGCCGGACGGATTGGCGCGGTTGAGATCGATCCGCTGCGCCAGGGTTTTGGCGTAGGCCTTGCTGGTCAGGGCCTTGACCGGCACCTTGACGAAATCCGGATCGCCAAGATATTCCGAGCGATCGGCATAAGCGAACTTCATGGCTTCCGCCATGGCCTGGATGGCGTCCGCGCTGCCGGCCCCCAGCTTCGCCAAATCAAAATTCTCTAAAATATTCAGGATTTGGATAACATGAATCCCGCCCGAAGAGGGCGGCGGCATGGAATAAATTTGATACCCCCGGTAATCGCCCACCACCGGCTGGCGCTCCACGGCCCGGTAAGCGGCCAGATCCGCTTTATCGATCAGGCCGCCGTCCCGGCTCATTTCAAGCGCGATCTGATCGGCGATTTCGCCCTGGTAAAACGCCGCGGGCCCCTGGTCGGCGATCAGCTGCAGGCTGTGGGCCAGCTGCGGCTGCGCCAGTTTTTGTCCCTGGGCGTAGGGCTGGCCATCGGCGTTGAAAAACACCGCCTTGCTGTTGGGATGATTGATTAGCGCTTCTTTGCCGTAGCTGGCCAAGTCATCGGCCAGGGCCTTATTAACGATAAAGCCCTCTTTGGCCAGCGTTATCGCCGGCCGCATTACCCGTTGCAGCGGCAGGGAACCATAACGATCCAGCGCCAGCGACAGCCCCGCCACCGTACCGGGCGTACCGGACGCCAGCGGGCTGGTCAGGGAGCGTTGGCTGTCGGCGTTGCCGTCCGCGCCGATAAACATATCCCGGGTGGCGCCGGCCGGGGCCATTTCGCGAAAATCAATCGCCGCCGTCTTGCCGTCATGGGTGCGGATCAGCATAAAGCCGCCGCCGCCCAGATTACCGGCCTGGGGATGGGTCACCGCCAGCGCGTATCCCACCGCCACCGCGGCATCTATCGCATTGCCCCCGGCGCGCAGAATATCCACGCCGACCGCCGTTGCCGTCGCGTCCACGGTGGATACCATGCCCTGGCGGGCTTCAACCGGGTGCTGAATATCATTTTCCACGCCGTAAGTGAGCGGCGCGGCGCCGGTTGAGGCGGGCGTGAACGCCAGCAACAGCAGCGAAAAAGACAGGCAAACCAGACGGCGGGGGAATGATGGACGCATGATGATTCTTCCTGACCGATGATTAACTTAATATGTTATTAACCAAAATAGCAGGAGTTCATCTTTTAATCATGGGTTCCCGCGCGCAAATAAGCACGGTATCACCCTGCGCGGCGGGCCGTTAACGGTTAAAATAAAAGAAGGGTCCACCCAGGAGGTGCCAATGAACGCCTATACATGGTTAATACTCCCGGCCGCGCTGGTGGCTTTTACCGCATCCGCGGCGGTAAAACCGGTGACGCCGTCCACGCCCGCCGGGCGTGAGCAACCGTTCCAGCAAAGCCAGGCACAGCTACAGCTGCGCCAGCAAATGCAAATCAATTCCCAGCAGCAGCAAACCCGCTTGCAGCTCCAGCAGGAAGCCCAGCGCGATCGGCAACGCAGCCAATTGCAGTCACAGCTCAATAACGATCGGCAGCGGGCGCAGCAAAACGCCCCGTTGCGCAATAACCCGCAGCAAAACCCGTAAGCCGGCGGGCGCCGGTTTACGGGGTAATGAGCTGGGTTAATGAACTGGGTTAATGAACTGAGTTTATGAGCTGAGTTTATGAACTACAGCCGGCAGCTTAGCTGTCGGCAAAATCCGCGCCGATCAGGTCTATCCGGTCGGTGCACAGCGAGTCAACGCCCCAGCTCAGCAAGGCGCGTCCCCGGTAAGGACTGTTGACGGTATAAGCCAGGATATGCAAACCGGCGTCGGTGATGGCGCCCACCCGTTCTTCGGTTAACACTTCATGATTCAGATGCAGCGCGCTGCACTCCAGATTTTGCGCCAGCGTTAGCCAGTTTTCATCCCATTCGTCGAGCAGCAGTCCGCGCGGCAGCTGCGGGGCGGCTTGCAGCGCGGCGGCCAGCGCATCAATGGAAAACGAGGATAATAAAGGCGGGACGCCCCGCCCTTGCCACAGCTGTCCGGCGGCCAGCGCCACGGCACGGCCGGTTTCGGTCTCGGTGCCGGCGGTGGGCTTAATCTCAATATTCACCGCCAGGCCATGCTGCGCGCAGCGCGCCGCCACATCCTTCAGCAGCGGCAGGGTTTCGCCGCGAAACGACGCGTTAAACCACTCGCCGGCGTCAAGCTGCGCCAGGGCGTCCCAATTAAGATCGCCGGCGATGCCGCGGCCGTTGCTGGTACGTTCAAGGGTGTCGTCATGCAGTAAAAAGATGTGCCCGTCGGCGGATAATTTCGCATCGATTTCAATCATTTTATGCCCATGCCGCGCGCCGGTATCAATGGCGGCCAGGGTATTTTCCGGGGCCAGCGAGCCGCCGCCGCGATGGGCGACGATGGTTGGATAAGGCCAAGCTATAGTCATAATTCCACCCGGGATCCGCTTGCGGGATCAAAAAAGTGCCATGCCTGGGCAGGACAGTGTAAATAAAGTACCGTGCCAATAGCGGGCCGGTCATCATGGGAGAGTCGTACCACCATATCCCGCTCGCCCCAGCGCCCATGCGCCAGATTATCCGCGCCAAGCTGCTCCAGCGTAACGATCTCCAGGCCGATACCGCCGATCGGGGAGGCAGAAAGACCAATATGCTCCGGACGGATGCCCGCGGTCAACTCGCGGCCGCGCCATTGCGCGCCGGCGCCGGGCAATGCTATCTCCGGGCCGTCCGTCGCCTGAAAGCGGCCGCCGTCTTCGCTGACCCGGCCCGGCAGCAAATTCATCGCCGGCGACCCCATGAAACCCGCGACAAACAGCGACGCCGGACGGCGATAAATATCCGTCGGGGTACCGATTTGCTCCACCCGCCCTTTATTCATCACAATCACCCGCTCCGCCAGCGTCATCGCCTCCACCTGATCGTGGGTGACATATAGGCTGGTGGTGCGCAGGCGCCGGTGCAGCTGTTGCAATTCCAGGCGCATCTGGGTGCGTAATTTCGCATCCAGGTTGGACAGCGGCTCATCAAACAAAAACACCGCCGGTTCCCGTACCAGCGCCCGGCCCATGGCCACGCGCTGGCGCTGGCCGCCGGACAGCTCGCGGGGCTTACGGGTTAATAATTCCTGCAACTCCAGGATTTGCGCCACGTTATCCACCAGCCGGCGGATATGCTGCTTGCCGAACCCGCGGATTTTCAGGCCGTAAGCCATATTGTCATACACGCTCATATGCGGATAGAGCGCATAATTCTGAAATACCATCGCAATGCCGCGATCTTTGGGTTCGAGGTCGGTCACCCGCTCGCCGTCGATGTAAATATCGCCGCTGCTGACGCTCTCCAGGCCGGCGACCATGCGCAGTAGCGTGGATTTGCCGCAGCCGGAAGGCCCCACCAGCACGATAAATTCCCCGTCCGCCACGTCCAGATTCAGCGGGGCAATCACCGGCGTTTTGCCGTCATAGGACTTTTGCACCGCTTGTAAAATCAAACTTGCCATAAATAATTATTTCTCACTGTCGACCAGGCCGCGCACGAACCAGCGCTGCATCAGCAATACGATTGTCATCGGCGGGATCATGGTCAGCAGCATGGTCGCCATCACATAATTCCACTGCGTGGTGCCGTCGCCGCTGGCGATCATGCTTCTGATCCCCGCGACCGCGGTGCCCATAGAGCTGTCGCTGATAATCAGAATCGGCCATAGATACTGATTCCAGCCGTAGATAAAAATGATCACGAATAGCGCCGCCAGATTGGTTTTTGACAGCGGCAGCAAAATATCCCAGAAAAACCTGAACGGACCGGCGCCATCGATACGCGCCGCCTCCAGCAATTCATGGGGGATGGTCATAAAAAACTGCCGGAACAAAAACGTGGCGGTGGCCGAGGCCATCAGCGGCAATGTAAGGCCGGTATAGCTGTCCAGCATATGTAAATTGGCGATCACATCCACCGTGGGGAAAATACGCACCTCCACCGGCAGCATCAGGGTCATGAAAATCATCCAGAAAAACAGATGACGCAGCGGAAAGCGGAAGTAGACGATGGCGTAGGCGGATAACATCGACACGCTGATTTTGCCGATGGTGATGCTCAGGGCCATCACCAGGCTGTTAAACAGCAAACGGCTGAACGGCACCGCCTGGCTGCCGACCCCCTGCCGCCAAACGTGGCTGACGTTTTGCCACAGATGGCTGCCCGGTATCAGGCTAAGCGGCACCTGGAATACCTGCCGGTTATCCAGCGTGGCCGCCACCACTGCGATATACAGCGGCAGTAAAATAACGGCGACGCCCAAAATCAGCATGAGATGGCTGAAAATATCCAGTCCGCGACGGTTCTCGATCATTGATAACGCACCTTACGCTCGACAAAGCGAAACTGAATAACGGTCAGAATGATCACCATAACCATCAGCACCACGGACTGCGCCGCCGAGCTGGAAAGATCGAGTCCGGAAAAACCTTCGCGGTAAATCTTGTAGATAAGCGTGGTCGTGGCCTGCACCGGCCCGCCGGCGGTGGCCGCGTCAATCACCGGGAAGGTATCGAAAAAGGCATATACCAAATTGATTACCAGCAGGAAAAAACTCACCGGGGTTATCAGCGGCAGGGTGAGATTAAAAAAGCGCCGCACCGGCCCGGCCCCGTCAATGGCCGCGGCTTCCACCAACGAGCGCGGGATGGACTGCAGCGCGGCCAGAAAGAATAAAAAATTGTAGCTTACCTGCTGCCATACCGAGATCAGCACCACCAGGAACATGGCCTGCCCGCTGTTTTGCGCGTGATTCCAGTGATAACCGAGATGATTGAGCAGATAACTGATAAGCCCCAGGCCGGGACTGAATAGAAACATCCACAGCACCGCCGCCACTGCCGGGGCCACCGCATAGGGCAGCAACAGCAAGGTCTGATAAACCCGTTTACCACGCAGCACGTGATCCACCAGCGCGGCCAGGAACAGCGAAACCAGCAAGCCGATACCGGTCACCAGGGCGCTGAAGATCAGCGTGGTATACAACGAATCCAGGTAATAGTCGTCCTGGGTCAGCGTGACAAAATTTTCCAAACCGACAAACGTATTGGAAATGCCAAACGGGTCGACCCGCTGCACCGAATACCACAGCGCGGTCGCGGCCGGCCAAACAAAAAAAATCGCGGTAATCACCAACTGCGGCAGCACCAACAAGTAGGGCAGCCAGCGGTGAGTGAAGCCGCGATGGGGAGCGGTAGCCATAAACAAGTCACCCTAAAGGCGACCTCCCGCCGCCGGCATAGCGGCGGCGGGGGGTCGGGGAGCCGGATCTTAACGTAGCGATTGCTCAAACCGGCGTAATAGCTGATTGCCGCGTTTGACCGCGTTATCCAGCGCTTCCTGCGGCGTCGCTTTGCCCGTCCATACGCGTTCCAGCTCTTCGTCGACCACGATGCGGATTTGCTGCATATTGCCCAGTCGCATCCCTTTGGTGAACGGCAACGGCGGTTTATTCAGCATCTGGCGGGTAGCGATATCGGAACCGGGGTTTTTATCGTAAAAACCCTCAGAACGGGTGAGTTCATAGGCGGCGGTGGTGATGGGCAGATAACCGGTTTTCTGATGCCACTCGGCGGCATACTCAGGTTTGGCCAGGAACTGCAGGAACTGCGCCACCCCTTTATAGGTCGCTTCGTCCTTGCCGTTCATCACCCACAAACTGGCGCCGCCGATAATGGCGTTTTGCGGCGCGTTTTTGACATCGGCGTCATAAGGCATCATGCCCACGCCGAAGTTAAATTTAGCGTACTGGCGGATGGAGGCCAGCGAACCGGACGACGCGGTGGTGATACCGCAGGAGCCGTTATAAAATTTCTCGGTAGACTCATCTTTACGGCCGAAATAGCTGAAATCGCCCTTCTTGTTCATATCCTCCAGCAATTGGATATGTTTAACCTGCAGCGGTTTATTAAACACCAGCTCGGCGTCATTACCGGCAAAACCATTGTCTTTGGTGGCCACCGGCAAACCGTGCCAAGCGCTGAAATTCTCAATTTGAATCCAGCCCTGCCAACCGCTGGCATATCCGCACTGCATACCGCTGGCGCGCAGCTTCGTGGCCGCCTCGGCCAGTTCCTGCCAGGTTTTGGGGGGTTGTTCCGGATTCAGGCCGGCTTTTTTGAAGGCGTCTTTATTGTAATACAGCACCGGCGTGGAGCTGTTAAAAGGCTGGGAGAGCAGATGGCCGGTTTTGCTGTCGCTATAATAACCCGACACCGTCGGTACAAAGGCCGACTCGTCGTTTTTGATACCGGCCTGCTCAAACACCTGATACACCGGCTTAAACGCCTTGCTGGCCATCATGGTGGCGGTGCCCACTTCATACACCTGTAGGATCGCCGGGGCGTTGCCGGTACGGTAAGCGGCGATACCCGCGGTCAGGCCCTGCTCATAATTGCCCTTATACACCGGTACGATACGATAATCCGGCTGCGATTGATTAAACCGCGTCGCCAGCGATTCCACCTCGGTGCCCAACTCCCCTTCCATGGAATGCCAAAAGGGAATATCGGTAACCGCCTGGGCACTGGTGCTTATAGCCAATGTCAACGCCACGCTTAACGTGGCGATACGAATAGAGTGCTTCAACATGCCGGGCTCCTGAATGCCAAAAAAGTTCATCGGCCTGTAACATGACATGTTGAAATGACAGAAAAATAACAAGCTTATGACAGCCCGGTGACAATACCAGAACCCGCGGCAAGCCGGTTAAAGGGAGCGCCCGCTCCCTACCCACCCAAATACGCGCTGCGCACCGCCTCATTGGCCAGCAACGCCTCACCGGTATCCTCCAGCACGATACGCCCGTTCTCCAGCACATAGCCCCGATCGGCCAGCTTGAGCGCCTGATTGGCATTCTGCTCCACCAGAAAAATAGTCATCCCCTCCTGGCGCAACTGCTCGATGGTATCGAAAATCTGCTGGATAATAATCGGCGCCAGCCCCAGTGACGGCTCGTCCAGCAACAACAACCGCGGCTGGCTCATCAGCGCCCGCCCGATGGCCAGCATCTGTTGCTCCCCGCCGGACATCGTGCCCGCACGCTGCACGCGGCGCTCATATAACCGCGGGAACAGCTCAAATACCCGTTTGAGCCGCTGCTGATACTGCTGGCGCTCGGCGAAAAAACCGCCCATCGCCAGATTCTCCTCCACCGTCATGCGCGAAAACACCCGGCGTCCTTCGGGCACAATGGCAATGGTCGCCCGCATAATCCGCGCCGTCGGCCAATCGGTAATCTCGTTACCGTCAAACACAATCGTCCCTTCGGACGCGCGCGGATCGCCGCACAGCGTACCGAGCAACGTTGTTTTGCCCGCGCCGTTGGCGCCGATAAGCGTCACGATTTCACCCTGCTCGATATGCAGGCTCACCTGGCGCAATGCCTGGATTTTGCCGTAATGGGCCGACACCTGGTTTAATGACAACATAACCGTACCCTTACTCATCAGGCCTCTCCCAAATAGGCCCGAATCACATCCGGGTTACTACGGATTTCGGCAGGCGTGCCGTTAGCCAGGGGCATGCCCTGGTTCACTACATAAATACGATCGGAAATACCCATCACCAGCTTCATATCATGTTCAATCAGTAATACCGACACCTTATGCTGCGCGCGCAACTCCGCAATCAAATGATTCAATTCGGCGGTTTCATTGGGATTAAGGCCGGCGGCCGGCTCATCGAGCATTAACAACGACGGACGCGTCACCATGCAGCGGGCAATCTCCAGCCGCCGCTGCTGCCCATACGCCAAATTGCCCGCCTGGCGATTGGCCAGCTCCAGCAGACCCACGCGCTCAAGCCACGTGCCGGCGTAATCCTGCGCATCGGCTTCGGCCTGGCGGAAGGCCCTGGTTTTCAGCAAACCGGCGAATACGCCGCTTTTAAGATGCTGATGCTGCGCCACCAGCAAATTTTCAATCACCGTCATCTCGCGAAACAAGCGCACGTGCTGGAAGGTGCGCACCACCCCCATCCGGGCGATCTTCTGCCCCGGCAGGCCTTCCAGATGCCGATCGCGCAGCATAATGGTGCCGCTGGTGGGGCGGTAAAAACCGGTCAGGCAGTTAAATACCGTGGTTTTACCGGCGCCGTTGGGACCAATCAGGGACACGATTTCACCGGAAAACAAATCCAGCTCCACCTGATTGACCGCCAGCAGGCCGCCGAAACGCATCGACAAACCTTTAACGGATAACAATGGCTGCAAAGCGGAAGTCGTCATGCCTGCGCTCCTTTGCCGGTCTTCATTTTCATTTGCGGACGCTTCATCGGCAACAGCCCCTGCGGCCGCCAGATCATCATCAGGACCATCAGCGCGCCCAGCAACAGCATGCTGTATTGGTTCAGGTCACGCATCAATTCCCGGGACACCACCAGCAGGATCGCCGCCAGGATCACCGCGAACTGCGATCCCATGCCGCCCAACACCACGATGGCCAACACAAAGGCGGACTCCACGAACGTGAAGGATTCCGGACTCACAAACCCCTGGCGGGCGGCGAACAGCGTACCGGCAAACCCGGCGAACGCCGCGCTGATGGTAAAGGCGGTCAATTTGATCCGGGTGGGGCTAAGGCCCAGCGAACGACAGGCGATTTCGTCTTCACGCAGCGCTTCCCAGGCCCGGCCCAGGGGCATGCGCAGCAGGCGATTGATCACGAACAGCGTCAGGATCACCAGCAGCAGCGCCACCATATACAGGAAGATAATGCGATCGCTGGGATCGTATGTCAGGCCGAAAAAGTGATGGAACGTGTCCCAGCCGCCGTCACGGGCGCTGCGATTAAACTCCAGTCCGAAAAATGTCGGTTTCGGAATCTGGCTGATGCCGTTCGGTCCGCCGGTCAGTTCGGTATTATTCAACAGCAAAATGCGCACGATTTCCCCGAACCCGAGGGTGACAATCGCCAGATAATCCCCGCGCAGCCGTAGCACCGGGAAACCCAGCAGCAGGCCGAAACCCGCGGCGACCACGCCGGCGATCGGCAGGCTTTCCCAGAATCCCAGCCCATAATAGTGATTGAGCAGCGCATAGGTATAGGCGCCGATGGCATAAAAACCGCCATACCCCAGCACCAACAGCCCGGACAACCCCACCACCACATTCAACCCCAGCCCCAGCATCACATAGATAAGCGTCAGGGTGGCGATATCCACCGTGCCGCGCGACACCAGAAACGGCCAGGCGATGGCGGCCAGAATCATCACCAGCGCCAGCCATTTCTGGCGCGGCGTTGAGCCGTCGAAACTCGGCAGCACCCAGGACGGACCGCTGATTTTTTTCAGGCTCTGCTGGAACAACGGCCGCAGCAGCTGAAAGAAAAATACCACCGCGCAGCCGGCGCCGATCCAGTACCAACGCACTTCACCGGCGCCGTGTACCACCAGGCGGGTGCCTTCCAGGCTCAGGCGCATGCCCATCATAAAGCCGGCCAGCACCAGCAGCATAAACGCGCACAGCAGGGCGTTTAACAAATGGCTGATTTTCATACCTTCTCAACCTCCGGACGACCCAATATCCCGGTAGGCAGCACCAGTAGTACCACAATCAACAGGGCAAACGACACCACGTCTTTATATTCGCTGCTCAGATAGGCCGAGGTCAGCGCCTCCGCCACGCCCAGGATTAACCCGCCCAGCATCGCGCCGGGGATACTGCCGATACCGCCCAAAACCGCGGCGGTAAAGGCCTTCATGCCGGCCATAAAACCGATATAGGGATTGATAACCCCGTAAAATTGCCCCAGCAACACGCCGGCCACCGCCGCCATCGCCGCGCCGATCACAAATGTCAGCGAGATAACCCGGTCGGTGCTGATGCCCAGCAGGCTGGCCATTTTTAAATCCTCCGCGCAGGCGCGGCAGGCGCGCCCCATGCGGGAATAACGGATAAACAGCGTCAACGCCAGCATGGCGACAAAGGTCACGGCCCAGATGGTGAACTGCATGGTGCTGATACTGGTCACAAAACCGTTGGCCTGGCCCAATACCCACTGGCCGCTGGCCAGGCTCGGCAGCGCCAGATCCCGCGAGCCTTGCGTCAGGCTGACGTAGTTTTGCAGGAAGATGGACATGCCGATGGCGGAAATCAGGGCAATCAGACGCTTGGAGGAGCGCACCGGTTTGTAGGCCACCCGCTCAATGCTCCAGCCGTACGCGCTGGCAATCACGATGGCCGCGATAAATCCGGCGCCAATCAATAACCAGCCGGCATCGATACCCATCATCATCAGGGCGGCAATAACGATAAAAGAGACATAACTGCCGATCATATAGACCTCGCCGTGGGCGAAGTTAATCATGCCGATAATGCCGTAAACCATGGTGTAGCCAATGGCGATCAATGCATAGGTGCTGCCCAACGTCAGGCCGTTGAACAACTGCTGCATAAAATAAAGGAACTGCTCGGACATACCTTGAACCTTCATAGTCGCTTCCGGTGACCGGACGGTTACCGGAAGCGGCGATATTTTTATACCCGGGAGGGACGGCAGATTACTTAATCGGTGTGGAAGTACCGTCTGCGTGCCATGTAAATACGCCGAACTCAAATCCTTTCAGATCGCCTTTCTCATCCCAGCTCAATGGACCCATTACGGTATCCACGGTTTTGGACTTCAGATCCTTGACGATATCGGCCGGCTCCATGCCCGCGCTGTCCATGCCTTTAGCCAATGCCTGTACCGCCGCATAGGTGGTCCAAACGAACGGCCCGGTGGGGTCCAGTTTCTTCTCTTTCAGGGCGGCCACGATCGGCTGGTTGGACGGCACCTGGTCATAGCGTTTAGGCAGGGTAACCAACATACCTTCGGAAGCCGCGCCGGCGATGTTCGACAGCGAAGAGTTGCCCACGCCTTCCGGGCCCATAAATTTAGTATTCAGGCCGGCCTGCCTGGCCTGGCGCAAAATTTGCCCCATTTCCGGGTAATAACCGCCGAAGTAAACAAAGTCGACGTTTTCTTTCTTCAGGCGCGCCACCAGCGTGGAGAAATCTTTATCGCCCGCGGTGATACCGTCAAACAGCACGACGTTGCCGCCGTTTTTTTTCAGGCTGTCCTGTACGGAGCGCGCCAGGCCTTCGCCGTATTGTTGTTTATCATGCACCACGGCAATACGCTGGGGTTTTACCACATCCAGGATATATTTTGCGGCGGTCGGCCCCTGATCGGAGTCCAGGCCGGTGGTACGCATGATCATTTTGTAGCCCCGGGTGGTCAGATCGGCATTGGTCGCCGCCGGGGTGATCATGATGATCCCTTCGTCTTCATAAATATCGGAAGCCGGCTGGGTCGATGAGGAGCAAAGATGGCCAATCACGTAGCGGATACCGTCGTTGATGACTTTATTGGCTACCGCGACCGCTTGTTTGGGATCGCAGGCATCATCGTATTCGACGCCGACCAGCTTGTTGCCTTTTACTCCGCCCTTGGCATTGATATCGGCAATGGCCTGGCGCGCCCCGGTAAATTCCATGTCGCCGTATTGGGCAACCGGACCGGACATGGCGCCCACCACGGCGACTTTGATGTCTTGCGCCCAGACAGAATGGCTCATCGCCATGGCCATACAGCCGGCCAGCAAAGCGTTACCTTTGTTGAATTTCATCCACTGTTCTCCGTTTTTGTTGTGTTTGCCGCCTGTGTTTATCACCGGCTTTTTGCTGCTATTTAGTATTTTTATTATAAGTAATAATGCGTTACCCTCTAGGAACGAGAGATTATATAATAAACTATTATTTTTCATATTATTAAACAGAAATATTATGCTGTAAATCAACTTATAGTTTCAGAAATAACCTACATCAACAGCACAAAATAATGGTATTATTATCGGTCATTTCATCATCTGCTAGCGTGTCGTGCTGGCTTATGGTATTCAGATAGATCATTTCGCCAGAAATGAGATGCGCGGCAATCGTTTTTACGACGTTTACCGCCGCAAGATTTACACGATCTTTTGTCAACAAATTCGCTACATTATTTTTTACGTTTTAAGTGATTACACGCATGAAATTGACTATAGAACAGCTATCCCGTTTTACGCAGCAGGATGCCATTGATTTGGCTAAGATTTGGCCTGCCACCGACATCAACGCGCTGGAAGCCAGGCTGTCCGGCTCCTTTGCGATATTCGCCGCCAGGTTCAACGACCGCCTATTGGGCGCGGTGCAGGTGATTGTCGATAATGAGTGGAACGAGGGCCGCCTGGTGGCGCCGCTGGTGCGCGAAGTGACCCGCCGCCGGGGCGTGGGCCTTTACCTTATCAATGAAGCGCAGCGCCTGCTGCCGGAAATCAATCACTGGTGGCTGAGCAATACCCAACCGTTAGGGGACATGGACGTTATGGACAAATTTATGACCGCCTGCGGGTTCTGCCGGGCGGAGGACGGCTGGCATAAAAAGCGTTGAACGAATCCTAATGGCGCGCGCCTGCGATACGTTGCGGCCGTGGGAGCTTTGCCGTCATTAATACGGGCGGCTACCCGACTTGCGGTCCGTTATATATTCCAGCCGATCCAGACCCGCAAAGGATGGCTCTTTAACAGCGCGTAAATCCAGGGGTTCGGTTTGCGGGGCCAGCGCATAATTGGCGGCCTGACCGCCAATGGGCGACGGCGCCGTATCAGGCTTGATTTGGGCGGGATAAGATAAAACAGAATCTTGCCGGGGATATTTATTATCCATGCCGACCTTAATCATCCCGCTTGGCGTCAGGGTATGAATTACCGTCGCATAACCAGGGGGAATATTTAACACCCCCGGCTTATTATATTGTTCGCTGGCGGCGATTTGCGGCTGTGCGGTCGTTTCAGTGGCGGGACCGGCGAATAATGGGTAACTTCGGGGCGCAATTTCCTGGGCGCGCGCCGGCGGCCGGTGATTATTGACGGTTAGCAACCGGGTTAATATCGGATTGGCGTGTATAAGCGGGTGGCCATAGGAGGGTTGCGCCCGATGCGCAAGCCAGCGGTAGGTTGATTCCGGCATAGAATCTTGATGGGTAATCGCATGATCCATTATTTTCTCCCCAAAATGGTTATACTGACGGAATAAATAAAATACCAGGGGCAACTTACTATAAATAATAATATTGTCATCGCCGTTAATAGCGCTAAATATTAATATGGATTATTATAATATTAAAGCAAGCTGGCAGGACCATAAATTAGCATTATGAATTTATAGCGTAAAGCGGTCGTTGCATTCTTTTAATTATATTCTAAATAACCCGCATTCAATATAATCAGTCCTTCTATGATATTAAAACAGCCGGTATATAACCGGCTGTTTTAATATGGCAACATAAAAACAATAACGGCTTAGGCTTCTATCGCCAGACGCATTTTTTTCATGGCATTTTTTTCCAGCTGGCGAACGCGCTCTGCTGAAACACCGTATTTATCGGCTAATTCCTGCAACGTGCACTTATTGTCGTCATCCAACCAGCGGGCGCGAATAATATGCTGGCTGCGTTCGTCAAGGCCTTCCAGCGCTACGCTGAGCTTGTCCGCCGCATGATCGTCCCAGTTGTCCTCTTCAATGCCGTCGGCGAAATCGGAAGACTTATCCTGCAGATACAGCATGGGAGCCATGGCCTGCCCGTCGCGGGTTTCGTCTTCCGGCGTCGGGTCAAAGGTCATATCCTGCGCCGCCATACGTGATTCCATTTCGCGCACGTCTTTACTGGTTACGCCTAGGCTTTTCGCGACCATCTCCACTTCGTCCTGGTTAAACCAGCCCAGGCGCTTCTTGCTCTTACGCAAGTTAAAGAACAGTTTGCGCTGCGCCTTGGTGGTGGCGACCTTGACGATGCGCCAGTTGCGCAGCACATATTCGTGGATTTCGGCTTTAATCCAGTGGACGGCGAACGATACCAGCCGCACCCCGACTTCCGGGTTGAAACGGCGAACCGCTTTCATCAGCCCGATATTGCCTTCCTGGATCAGGTCCGCCTGCGGCAGGCCGTAACCGGAATAGTTACGCGCAATATGAACAACAAAGCGCAGGTGAGACAGGATCAGCCGCTTGGCCGCCTCCAAATCGCCCTGATAATGCAGCCGTTCAGCCAATGATTGCTCTTCCTCCGCCGTGAGCATCGGATAGGCATTGGCTGCCCGAATGTAGGCTTCCAGGCTGCCTTGTGGAACCAGGGCTAAAGCTTGCATATCTTTGATCATTCATTTCCTCTCAAAAAAATCTCTGATACGTCGCTATCAATGACGGTGTATCAACGATGTGAAATCAATCATTTGGATCTATCAACTGCCCGCAGGCAGGTTATCCATAGGACATACAGGCATCAGATAGCCGATATTAAGACCAGTCAAGTGCATCTTAGTTCATAACTAAAAGCAACGTAGATCAGCTTGTGCGGTCGTAATATTCAATACATAAGTATAACAAAAAAACGTTACTGGGGTGTAAAGCGGCGTAAATGTTGTACCGTCGCCATCCAGGCCGCCACCCACCCTATCATGCCGGAGATCAGCAGCAGCAGTAGCGTTTCCTCCCAATCCAGGCCATGGAGCGTGAAGGACGTGCCAAACACCGCGGCGACCTTGGCCACCACCGACTCCAGCCGCCAGACCAGCGTCTCGGACAAAATGAGCGACAAAATAGCGCCGCCCAGGCCCAGCAGCGCGCCGCCGTTTAAGAACGGACGCAGGATAAAACCGTCGGTGGCGCCGAGCAGTTTCATCACGTTAATGGTGTCGCGGCGGCTGAAAATGCTCAGGCGGATGCTATTGCCGATCACCAGGAACACCGCGATAATCATCAGCAGCCCGATGGTGGCGGCCACTTGGCCCACCAGGCCGGTTAACGCCGCCAGCCGGGCGAACCAGCTGTCATCCATCCTGACTTCATCCACCCCTGGCTCCGCCGCGATCCGATCGCGCAGGGTCTTGAGGGTGTCCGCGCTTTGAAAATCCAGCTCGGGAGTGATAATGGCCACCGCCGGCAGGGGATTTTCTTCCAGCATATCCAGCGCGCCGCCAAAACCGGACCAGTTGCGGAACTCGCCCATCGCCTCCTCGCGGGACAGATAGTTCACTTTTTCCACCCCGGGTTCCTGCTTGAGGCGATTTAGCACTTTCAGCGCCGCGTCGTCGTCCAGGGCTTTATCCAGGTAAATGGTCAATTGCGGCGTCGGATACCATTGCTCGGCGGCCTGGCTGACATTTTTCCATACCAGATAACATACGCTGGGCAACGTCAACGAAATGGCAATTACGGCAACGGTTAACAAAGTCGCCAGCGGTTGCCGGCGCAGGTCCCCCAGCGCATCGTTCCAGGCATAGGACCACTGTTCGCGCCAGCCGCCGCGCAGCGCCTTGCTTTTGGTTTTGGCGGTGTTGACGCGATTGACGGTTTTTTTGGGTCGGTTCAGTTTATTCGCCATCGGCGCCCCCGGTTATTCTTCCCTGGCTGAGGGACATAATGCGATAGCGGCGCCGGGCGATCAGGCTGAGGTCATGGGTGGCCATCAGCACGGTCACCCCGGCCCGGTTAAACTCCTCGAACAAGCGCAAAATTTCTTCGGATAACGCATCGTCCAAATTTCCGGTCGGTTCGTCGGCCAGCAGCACCACCGGCTTGTTGACCACCGCCCGGGCAATGCCGACGCGCTGTTGTTCGCCGCCGGAGAGCTGAATAGGAAAATTACGCGCTTTATCCAGCAGGCCGACCTTGTCCAGCGCCGCCGATACGCGGCGACGGATATCCTCGGTGCTGGCGCCGGCGATGATCAGCGGCATCGCCACATTATCGTAAACGGTGCGATCCAGCAGCAGGTGGTGATCCTGGAAGATCATGCCGATCTGGCGCCGCAGGAACGGTACCTCGCCGTTCTTCAGGCGGCTGATATCGTGACCGCCAAAAAATATATGACCCGCGCTAGGCCGTTCAATGCCACAAATCAGTTTCAGCAGGGTACTTTTCCCCGCGCCTGAATGGCCGGTCAGAAAAGCCATCTCAGCCGGACGAAGATGAAAATTCACACTTTGCAGTGCCTGTCGTCCGCCTAGATAGGCTTTGCTGACTTGTTCAAAGCGAATCATCCTTATTAATCCTCTCGGGCAACCCATTAATCTTCTGGTGCAACCAATTACTCTTCTTGAGAAAACAGCGCCTCTATGAAATCCCCGGCTTTAAACGGCCGTAAATCTTCGATCCCTTCGCCAACGCCGATATACCGGATGGGGATGGCAAACCGATCGGCCAGGGCGAAGATCACCCCGCCTTTGGCGGTACCGTCCAGTTTAGTCAGGGTAATGCCGGTCAGGGGCACGGTTTCGTTAAATAATCTTGCCTGGCTGATGGCGTTCTGGCCGGTACTGGCATCAAGGGTCAGCATAACCTCATGGGGGGCGTCCGCGTCCAGCTTTTTCATGACCCGGACAATCTTCTTGAGCTCATCCATCAAATAACTCTTGTTTTGCAAGCGCCCGGCGGTATCGGCGATTAATACATCAATGCCGCGGGCCTTCGCCGCCTGGATGGCATCGAAAATGACCGAGGCGGAATCCGCGCCGGTATGCTGCGCCACCACCGGGATCTGGTTGCGCTGTCCCCACACCTGCAATTGTTCGACCGCCGCCGCGCGAAAAGTATCCCCCGCCGCCAGCATGACGGTTTTTCCTTCCGCCTGGTACTGGCGCGCCAGTTTACCAATAGTGGTGGTTTTACCGACGCCGTTCACGCCGACCATCAAAATGACAAACGGCGTTTTGCCGCCCACGTCCAGCGGCTTATCGACTTTAGCGAGGATGGTGGCCATTTCCAGCTTGAGCTGGCCATAAAGCGCGTCCGCGTCTTTCAGATGCCGGCGATCGGCATGTTCCACCAGGCCGGCGATGATCTTGCGGGTGGTTTCCACGCCCACATCGGCAATCAGCAGTTGCTCTTCCAATTGCTCGAACAAATCATCGTCTATCTTCTTACCGGTAAACAATCCGATAAATCCGGAACCCAGATTTTGTTTGGTTTTTACCAGTCCCCGCTTCAGACGGGCGAAAAAGCCCTCCCGGGCCGGACGTTCCTGTTCGGTGAGCGGTACGGCCAAAGGCGCCGCGGCAGGGTCCGCGTCGGAGTCCGGTTCGCTGAGATCAAGAGCGCCGGCATCGAGGACATCGGCGTCGAGGGCCTCATGAGTTTGCAGCCCGTCGGCGATATCGTCTTCAGGCACGGCATCCTGCGGGTCGGGGCGCACATCCTCGGCCAGGGTCAGCGCGGATTCGTCCCGCCCGCCCGCCGGCTCATCTGCGCCGCCGGTAGCGGCGCTTTGCCGCGCCGCCACCTGTTCGGTGATGGCGACGATATCCCGGGCGGTATCGCTGGCGACGTCATCAGCGGGCGTTGCGGTGCCCGGCTGCGGCTGCGCGGCGGTATCGTCCCGGATACTGGCTGCGGGGTCCTGGCTGACCTCGTTTTCCTGCTCCTGGGCGTCATCCTGACGCTTAATGCCTAGCCAGGATAGGAAACCGCGTTTTTTCTCTTTTGCCATATGCGACTACACTCCTCGCCGAATAATCATGGCGGATGAATAACGTGACTGATAAACCTGATAGTTTACCACTTTCACCGGCCCTCAACACGCGCG
Organism: Enterobacterales bacterium; assembly: GCA_015654925.1. Classification (GTDB taxonomy): domain Bacteria; phylum Pseudomonadota; class Gammaproteobacteria; order Enterobacterales; family Enterobacteriaceae; genus Acerihabitans. The sequence continues at coordinate 41,845 of JAATFX010000033.1, forward strand.
GCGTTGGCTTTTCCCGCATACCGGCAAACAACCCATAATTAACATTCCCCCCGGGCGGCCGCGCCGGTAGAATGGCGGTTCATCATCCCTGATTAGGCGTTTTCACTGATTTGGCAAATAACAAAGCACCTATGGCGAAAAAAAACCCTCCGCGCCCCGCCGGGCAAATCCGTCTTATCGGCGGCCAGTGGCGCGGACGCAAGCTGCCGGTGCCTGAGAGTCCGGGCCTGCGGCCGACCACCGATCGGGTAAGGGAAACGCTGTTTAACTGGCTGGCGCCGATGATCCAGGGCGCACGCTGTCTGGATTGTTTTGCCGGCAGCGGCGCGCTGGGTCTGGAAGCCTTATCCCGCCACGCGGCCGCCGCCACGCTGCTGGAGCAGGACCGGGGGGTAGCCGGCCAGCTTGAAAAAAACCTACGCCTGCTCCAGGCGGCCAACGGCCAGGTTATCGCCACCGACAGCCTGCGCTGGCTGGCGCGGCCAGGCACGCCCTATGATTTGGTCTTTCTCGATCCCCCGTTTCGCAAAGGGTTGATCGATCAGACCGTGCAGTTGCTGGAACAGCATAACTGGCTGGCGCCCGACGCCTGGATCTATATTGAAACCGAAACGGAAAGCTCGCCGGTGTCCGTGCCGGCACATTGGCGGCTGCACCGGGAAAAGGTGGCCGGCCAGGTGGCGTACCGGCTATTTATCCGCCATGGCACCCAACAGGAGCAGGACAATGTGGATTAATCTCGGCCGTTTATTGATGTTGATGATCTGGGGTTTTTTGGTATTTAACCTGGTTCAACCCTTTCCCAAACCATTAAAATACTTTCTGGATATTGCCATGATATTTATGGCGGTCATGCACGGGTTACAGTTGATTTTGCTTAAAGCGACGCTTACCCGCGATGAGCCTAAACTCAGCGCCGCGTTTCAGGGCAAGGTATTTTTATTCGGGGTCTTTGAAATGCTGGCCTGGCAAAAAAAACAGCGCGGACCAAAGCAGGTTCGGCGGGGAAAATAACCGCCACGGCGTCCCTGATTAAGGTTTTTTGCCCGGCAGATAGGGGAAAGCAGTGACGTTATCGCCCAGATCCGAAATGCGCGCGCTGCCCTTTTCGGTAACCACATCAATGCGAATCACCGCTTGCAGCGGGATATAACTGCGGGTGACGCCGTCAAATTCGGTTTTCAGCTTCTCTTCCGACGGGTCCACCAATACGGCGCTTTGGCTGTAAAACACAAACCCGCCGATTTCGATAAAACCGAACATGGGGCTTTGGTTCAGCTCGCGGACATAAAGCTGATAGTTCTTGCCATTATTGATAAATTGGATTCGATATAATGGCTGGTCGCTGCTCATAACCCGGCTATCCCCCACTTTTATGGGTAAATGTGTTTTGCATGGAAAATTTCTGGCGCTAACATAACATGAAGTGTGCTAACAGCGCATCTCCCTGACTAAATCTTGGTTAAACACTTGGCGATCCCCTACACTGGGCCGACAATCGCCTTATCCGCCCCTATTGTAGCAACCGATTTCACAGGGAACGCCACATCACCGCACATAAGGATAAAAAAAATGCTCTGGTCATTTATCGCAGTCGTTTTTTCAGGATGGCTGTTCGTTGATGCCACTTATCGCGGTCCGAAATGGCAACGTTGGTTATTTAAACCGGTCACCTTGCTGTTGTTATTGGCCCTGGCCGCCCAGGCCCCGGTGTTAACCCCTGCCGGCTACCTGATTATTCTGGGACTGGTGGCCACCATGGTGGGCGATGCGTTATTGCTGCTGCGCGATGAACGCATGATGTATGTCATCGGCGCTTATTTCCTGTCCCACCTGCTCTATACCATCGGGTTCGCCAGCCAGATGACGTTCACCGTGTTCTGGCCGCTGCCCATCGCCCTGCTGATTATCGGCGCGGTGCTGATTGCCGTACTGTGGCCGCGGCTGGCGGAGCTGCGCTGGCCGATATGCACCTTTGTCGGCATGACGCTGCTGATGGTCTGGATTGCCGGGGAACAATACTTTGCGCGCAGCACCGATCATAGCTTTTCACTGCTGACCGGCACCTGCCTGCTGCTGCTGTCCACCATCTTGTGGTTAATCAGCCATTTCCGCTATCCGTTCAGCGCCGCCAAGGCGACGATCGCCGCCAGTTATTTTGCCGGCCATTTCCTGATTGTCCGCTCGTTGTATTTCTGATAGTCAGCCTTTGCGCACCAGGTAACGATAAGGCAATTGCTCCGTTACCTGGGCCAGTAGCGTATGCTCCATAAAGCGGCAAAATCCCGGGATATCGCGGGTAGTGGCCGGATCGTCGGCGATGATCAGCAATGTCTGGCCGGTTGACATCTGGCGCACGGTTTTACGCACCATCATGACCGGTTCGGGGCAGCGAAGTCCCTGGGCATCAAGGATGCGATCTGGATTGGCGAAAGGATCTGACATGAAAGATTTCCAGCTTCAGGTAGCTTTAAAAGGGGGCTTGCTCAGTGAGTTTACACCGGTGATATTCGTCTGCAAGCTTCGCTGAAAATGATGATAAACTCAACCATTGCATTATTTTCGCGGTCGCGTATGATGCCCGCCGCGTAATTATCGTTATTGATTATTCTGGGTTCCCTCACCCCATTGCTTAAAAAAGGCCACAATATGTTTAGATTCACCCCCCGCCAGCGGCTGGTCGCCCTGTTCTGGCTGGCGCTATTCCATATTATCATCATCACCTCCAGCAACTATCTGGTTCAATTGCCCGTCGCTATTTTCGGTTTTAAAACCACGTGGGGCGCGTTTACCTTTCCCTTTATCTTCCTGGCCACCGATCTGACGGTGCGGATTTTTGGCGCGCCGCTGGCTCGCAAAATTATCCTGGCGGTAATGGCGCCGGCATTAGTAGTGTCCTACGGGATCTCTTCGCTGTTTTACCAAGGGGAATGGCAGGGGTATGCCGCGCTCGGCCAGCTTAATTTATTTGTCGCGCGCATCGCCTGCGCCAGCTTTATGGCCTATGCGCTGGGCCAAATCCTGGATATACACGTATTTAACCGGCTGCGCCGCGGCCACCGCTGGTGGGTGGCCCCTACGGTTTCCACGCTGTTCGGCAATATAAGCGATACGCTGGCCTTCTTTTTTATCGCCTTTTATAAAAGCACCGACCCTTTTATGGCGACCCATTGGGTTGAAATCGCCCTAGTGGATTATATTTTTAAGCTATTAATTAGCCTGATCTTTTTCCTGCCGATGTATGGCGTGCTGCTTAACATGCTGTTTAAGCGCCTGGGGCATCGGGGCAATACCGCATTTTTCCAACCGGGCTAAACTCTTTAATAGAGTATTCTTGGCATGCCGCGATCAAGAGGTTGCCGGGGTAATTTACCCTTTTGCGCCAAGGCGAAACCGCGCCATCTGTTGTATGCTCTTGTACCAGGGCAAACTGCGCGCCATGGCACGAAGGAACCTGGGCGAAGTCGCGGCGAGATCGCACCCTCGGCGTAAAAACGCGCAACCGCTTTCAGGGGATGCTATTGTTTCTCGTATCAAATCGTGATCGATTGACGCGGGTCGATGTGCTACAGCGAACCGGCTGAATATATGGAGTATTTAAGGAAATTTATGCAGAAAGTAGCGAAATACCTGGGCATTAGCCTGCTGGTTATCGGGCTGGCGGCCTGTGACAATAAAAACGATCAGAGCGCCCCGGCCAACAACGGCGCGGCACAGACCCAATCGGAAAATAAAGTCAGCCTGCTGGACGGAAAATTGACTTTTACCCTGCCGGGCGACATGAGCGACCAAAGCGGCAAAGTGGGCACCCAAGCCAATAATATGCATGTCTACGCCGATGAATCAGGCCACAAAGCGGTAATCGTCATTCTTGGCGATAACACCACCGAAGGGCTGGATGTCCTGGCCCAGCGCCTTGAAGACCAACAGCGCGCCCGCGATCCGGATCTGCAGGTCGTGACCAATAAGACCATCAATGTTAATGGCCAGACGTTGCAGCAGTTGGACAGCATTGTCTCCAGCGGCGGCAAGCCGGCTTACTCTTCGGTGGTGATTGGCAAGGTGGACGCCCATCTGCTGACCATGCAAATTACCCTGCCTTCCGAAGACCAGCAAAAAGCGCAAAGCGCTGCCGAAGCCATTCTCAATACCATTGTTATTAAATAAAAAATGTCATTCGATCCACCGGCCCACCAGGGTCGGTGGGTTTATCGCCGCCCGGATGCCTGGTTACGCAATATCCGGCGTTTGAGCGCCAGGGTCATCACCAAACCGGTCAAGACCAGCACGGCCGCCGCCAGATAAATCGACGACACGCCGGCGTGGGCCATCAATACTCCCGCCAACGGCCCCACCACCCCCAGCGATAAATCCATAAACGCGGTAAAGGTCGCCAGCGCGCTGCCCTGGTTTTGCGGCGGGACTTCCTTCATGGCCACCACGCCCAAAGCGGGGAAGACCAAAGAGAATCCCGCGCCGGTCAGAAAAGCGCCCACTTCCGCCATCCAGGGCATGCCTGACCACCACACCAGCAGCAAGCCTGCGGCCTCCACGCTAAAACACACCATGGATACGCGCAACCCGCCGTAACGATTAATACTATTGGGGAAGAACAGGCGGGTGCCGACAAAAGCCAGACTGAATAACGTCAGGGCAAACGCCGCGCCGTCCCATCCTTTATCCGCATAAAAAAGCGTAATAAACGTGGCGATCACGCCAAATCCGCAGGAAGCGAACGCCAGCACCAGCCCGTAGCGCCAAATAATGCCCACCACCGCGCTAAAGGGAATTTGCTTGCCGGCGGCGGTCTTGATTCGCGGACGCGGAATCGCGGCCATAATAGCCAGGGCGCAGACTACTATGATCGTACCGGACAATAACCCCAGCCCGCCCAGATAATACAGCCACACCCCCAGCGGCGCCCCTATCGCCAACGCGCCATAGCTCGCCACACCGTTCCAGGAGATCACCCGCCCGATATGCAAAGACCCCACGGCGCCAACGCCCCAAAGCGTCGCGCCGGTACCGACAAAGCTTTGTCCGATGCCAAGGATTACCCGCCCGGCGCACAGCATGATGAGCGCCAGCAGCGGCACCGCATCGCCAAACAGGGAAAACAGGTAAAACACGCCGCTTAACAGGCAGCCGCACAGCCCCAGCACCACGATGCGTTTTGGTCCAACCCGATCGGCATAACGCCCGGCCCACGGGCGGCTAAGCAGGGTGGCGAGATATTGCAGGCTGATGACCAGCCCGGCCCAAAAAGCGCTGTATCCCATATGGTTATGGACATAACCGGGCAGTACCGCCAGCGGCAAGCCAATAGTCAGGTAATTGACGAAATTGAACACGACGATGGAAAGAATATTCAGATTGAGACGCCATCCACTGGCGGCCGGCTGAGAAGAAGGAGCAGGCATGGACATCATTCTCATAACAAGGGGCGGTTCTATTGAGGGCGCCCTGTGAACAAATAGTTAATAAGTATAACGAAATGGCGGGGGCGGATCATGGGAGAGATGACTAAATATCCAGGCGTCTGCCCAAAAACGCATTTTTTGTCCGACAAATCGCCGTGAATCGCCGCCCTTCGCGTCAGACGCGCCCGGTTGGGCGTTTATCCCAATTAACCGGGACTTTATTCGCCGCCTGCCCAAGCCCGCCGTATCGATATCATATAACCGCACGCTAATCCTCGTCCGGCAGAAAAAAGGATTGCAATGGGCGAAGAGTAACCTTTATAAATATAGGGCCTTTATGTCATAAATCCCGTTGCCTCAACCAAGCAAAAACACCCACTTTTGATGCGCCGTAGGGCATGCCGCGGCAGGAAAAGCGTTATGAATCGATTTATCGTCGCAGAATCAGAAACCTGTATCGGCTGCCGCAGTTGCGAAGTGGCCTGCGTAGTCGCCCATCACGGCGGTCAATTCCCCGGCAAACGCGAATACTTTACGCCCCGGCTGAAAGTGATCAAGGGTGCGAAAGCCAGCATCGCTATTTCCTGCCATCATTGCGAAGATGCCCCCTGCGCCAGCGCCTGCCCCAACGATGCCATCATCCGCAGCCATGACTCCATCCAGGTGCTCCAGGAGAAATGTATCGGTTGTAAAAGCTGCGTCATCGCCTGCCCGTTCGGCATGATGACCGTCGTCACCGAAACCGTGCAGCCCCCCAGCCAGCGCCTCGCGGACGCCTATGAAAGAACCGAAGCGCAAAAATGCGATTTGTGCGCCGAACAAAATTACCAGCCGGCCTGCGTCGACGCATGTCCGACGCAGGCGCTGCAACTGCTTGATGAACACCAGATCGCCGCCCGCCAGCAGCAAAAACGGTTGGCCGCGGCGTTAAAAGATCCGGCCAGCTACCTGATTGCCGGCGCCCGGCCTGCGGGCGTCCTGCCCGCGCCAAACGCCCGCAGCCAACAACCCCGGATCAATTGGCTTGATTTGCCGCGCACACCGCGGCTGGAAGCGGCCAAAATTCCCCTTGAGCAACGCAAAACCGGCTTTGCCGAAATTTACCAGCCGTTTACCGATATGCAAATCAGCGAGCAGTCCGAGCGCTGCCTTGGCTGCGGCGAGCGCACTATCTGCCAGTGGACCTGTCCCTTGCATAATGCTATTCCGCAGTGGATTAAGCTGGCCAATCAGGGCCGCATCGTGGAAGCGGCCGAACTCAGCCATCAAACCAGTAGCCTGCCGGAAGTCTGCGGCCGCGTCTGCCCGCAGGATCGCCTGTGCGAGCAGGCCTGTACCCTGAACGATCGCCAGGGGGCGGTCACCATTGGCCATATCGAGCGCCATATCACCGAAACGGCTTTCGCCATGGGATGGCGGCCGGATATGTCCGCCGTCAAGCCCACCGGCAAACGGGTGGCCGTTATCGGCGCCGGCCCGGCGGGACTCGGCTGCGCCGATATCCTGGTGCGCAACGGTATTACGCCGGTGGTATTCGACCGCTATCCTGAAATCGGCGGGCTGCTGACCTTCGGCATTCCGGCTTTTAAACTGGATAAAAGCGTCATGACCCGCCGGCGCGAAATATTCAGCGCCATGGGGGTGGAGTTCCGGCTCAATACCGAGATCGGCCGGGATATCACCATGGAGCAGCTATTAACCGAATTCGATGCGCTATTCCTCGGCGTCGGGACCTACCAGTCCATGCGCTCCGGCCTGGAAAACGAGCGGGCCGAAGGAGTGCTCGATGCCCTGCCGTTCCTGATCGCCAACACCCGCCACCTGCTGGGGTATCCGGACACCGACGAGCATGCGTACATCAGCATGCGCGATAAAACCGTATTGGTGCTGGGTGGCGGCGACACCGCCATGGATTGCGTGCGCACGTCGCTGCGCCATGGCGCCACGCGGGTTATCTGCGCGTATCGCCGTGACGAAAAAAACATGCCCGGCTCCAAGCGCGAGGTGAAAAACGCCCGCGAGGAAGGAGCCGAGTTCATGTTTAACCAGCAGCCACAGCGCATTGAGGTCAACGCCCAGGGCCAGGTGACCGGCGTGACCATGATCGTCACCGCCATGGGCGAACCGGACGAAAACGGCCGCCGGCAGGCGGTGGCCATTGCCGGCTCGGAACATATGATAGCCGCCGACGCGGTTATCATGGCCTTTGGTTTCCGCCCGCACCGCATGACCTGGCTGGCGGATCATAACGTGGTACTGGATAAACAGGGCCGGGTGGTCGCGCCCACGGTATCGGGGTATCCCTACCAGACCAGCAACGCCAAGATTTTTGCCGGCGGCGATATCGTCCGCGGGGCCGACCTCATCGTGACCGCCATTGCCGAGGGCCGCAAGGCGGCGGAAAGCATCAGTTGCTACCTGAATGTCTTATAACCGCGGCGGGGATGGAATATGAATCAATTTATCGTCGCCGACAGTACCCAATGCATCGGCTGCCGCACTTGCGAGATCGCTTGCGCCACGGCGCATATGCCGGATAGCGCGCTTAGCGCCGGCACATTTTCGCCCAGGCTCAAAGTGGTGAAAACCGCCATGATCACTACGCCGGTATTATGCCGCCAATGCGAAAACGCGCCCTGCGCCAATGCCTGCCCCACGGGGGCCATCCGGTACCAGGACCACAGCGTTCAGGTGCAGCAGTCTTTCTGTATCGGCTGTAAATCCTGCACGCTCGCGTGCCCCTACGGCATGATTACCGTAAGCGTCGCCGGAATGCCCGCCAGCGCAACGCGGCCCGCGGTCTATCACGCCATGGCGTATAAATGCGATATTTGCCGCGGGCGCAATCAGGGGCCGGCCTGTGTCGAAGTCTGCCCGACCGGCGCACTCAGACTCATACACCCCGACGAATTGCAGCGCGACCAGCGGCAAAAGCAGCGGCAGATGGCCAAAAACGTATTACGGGGGGCGCTTTAATCAATAAAATAAACCGACATTAAACTGTCATAAATCCGGATTAGCTTTATGGCGTATGGAAAATTTTCCTTGCCTGCCCGTAATAACGTCGCGTTTAAAACCGCGAGCCATCAGCTAAAAAGGATTCGATATGCGGCATCTATCTTCTTTGGTCATCGCTTCCGCCGCGATGCTATTTTTATCTACCGCGTGGGCCCGGCCCGACGGCGCAGACCCGCGTAAAATCAGCGCTATTGTCGATAACACGACTCCCGCCAGCCAGGATGCAAAATTTGTCGCCCTTGAGCAGCAAATCCTCACGGATCTGCGGCTGTCGTTGCAAAACGGCGCCGCCGCGCTGACCCGCCCCCAGTTGGACAAAGCCAGGCAATCCCCGCAACAGGCGGATAAACAGTGGTTGACCAACAGCGGTTATGATTTTGCGGTTAAAGCAAACCAGCAGGCGGGTATCGGCCTGTTACAGGAATTTAACCGGTTATCGCCGGCGGTGCAGGCGCAAAACCTGGCCATCGCCACCCAGATCAACCGGGACGCCACCCAAGGGCAGCGCCGGCAGGCGCTGACTGACGCCGAAGGACAAAATTATCTGTTTTTCCTGGCCGATGCCCTGGGGCCGCGGCTGGGTAATGCCTTTTTGCAGGCATACGATAAAGGCGAAATCGCCGAGGCCGCCGCATTAATCAAAACCTCGGAAATCAGTACTTCCGCCGCTAAGGATCATTTCAATTATCCCAGACCGTTTTTACAGACCGGCAATCAAATTCATCTGGTGCCGGACGATAGCGTGGTAGGGGACGGCCATCCTTATACCGCCACCGCGGGGGCGTTTCCCAGCGGCCATACCAACACCGGCTATACCGATGCCCTGCTGCTGGCGGAGATGATTCCCGAGCGGTTCGTACCGCTGGTTGACCGCGGGGCGCGTTACGGCTATTCCCGTATTGTGCTCGGGGTACACTACCCGCTGGATATTATCGGTTCGCGCATGGTCGCCGAGCGCAACGTGGCGCATTTCCTTAACGATCCGCAATACCGCAAGATTTTTGAACAGGCGAAAAGCCAGCTGCGCGGCGCGCTGGAAAAAGAGTGCGGCGCCACCCTGGAAATCTGCGCCCAAAACGACGGCCAGCCCGATCCTTATCGGGACAAACAGCTGACAACATTTTATCGCTACACCATGACCTATGGTTTGCCCGCCGAACGAGCCGCCGCCGCGGCGCTTCGCGTGCCGGCCGGCGCGGAAGTGCTGCTTGAAGCGCCGCTGCCCCGACTTTCAGCCGCGCAGCGACGCGCATTGATGGTCAAAAGCGCGCTGCCGGACGGTTACCCGCTTTCCGGCGGCCAGGGAGAGCAGAATTTTTGGCAACGCCTCGACCTGCATGACGCGGTTATCAGCCGCGCCCACTGATACTTTGCCGGCAGCCGTCTTTCGACGGCTGCTTTACTTCCCCTACGCCTTCCCAAAGCCCGGTAATGGCTATTCCCCCGGGGAATGGTTGGCCTCCTTTGCGTCCGATACCCGGCTAAACGCGCTTTAACCGGCCTGAACCGGATAGTGATGTATAATCACATCCGGTATTTTTTTCATCGCACCATAATCACTGATTTTTTTACACCCGCATGACGGCATGCGGGTGCTTGGCTATTTTTAGTATCAGGTTACAAATAAAGGATATGTACGAATGTTAAGAAGAAAACGGACAAAACCGATGCAGATTCAAGATATTACTATCATTGACGATGCTAAGCTCAAGAAGGCGATTACCGCCGCCGCCCTCGGCAACGCCATGGAGTGGTTTGATTTTGGGGTATATGGTTTCGTCGCTTATGCGCTTGGGCAAGTCTTTTTTCCCGGCGCGAACCCCGGGGTACAGATGATTGCCGCCCTGGCCACCTTTTCGGTGCCATTCTTGGTCAGACCGCTGGGAGGCCTGTTTTTTGGCCGCCTGGGCGATAAATTTGGACGGCAGAAAGTGCTGTCGGTGACCATTATTATCATGTCGGCCAGTACGTTTTGTATCGGGCTGATCCCCTCTTATGCCTCCATCGGCATCTGGGCGCCCATTCTGCTGCTGGCCGCCAAGCTGGCGCAGGGATTTTCCGTCGGGGGCGAGTATTCCGGCGCCGCCATTTTCGTCGCGGAGTATTCACCCGATCGCAAACGCGGATTCCTGGGCAGCTGGCTTGATTTTGGCTCCATCGCCGGCTTTGTCCTGGGCGCGGGATTTGTGGTGTTTATCTCAAGCATCGTGGGCGAACATAACTTTCTCAGCTGGGGCTGGCGTATTCCGTTCTTCCTTGCCGCGCCGCTGGGCTTGATCGGTATTTATCTGCGGCACGCCCTGGAAGAAACGCCCACCTTCCAACAGCATGTCGACAGCATCGATCTCCAATCCAAAAGCACGATCCAGGCACCGCCCAAAGTCTCTTTTCGCGAGATAGCCGCCACCCAATGGAAAAGCCTGCTGACATGCGTCGGGCTGGTGATCGCCACCAATGTGACCTACTACATGCTGCTGACCTATATGCCGAGCTATTTGTCGCATAGCCTGCATTATTCGGAAAACCGCGGCGTGCTGATTATTATCGCCATCATGGTGGGCATGCTGTTCGTGCAGCCGGTGATCGGCATGCTGAGCGACCGCTTCGGGCGCAAGCCCTTCGTGATTTGCGGCAGCATAGGGTTGTTTTTCTTCGCGATCCCCTGCTTTATTTTAATCAACAGCGGCATTATCGGCCTGATTTTCCTGGGATTACTGGTGTTGGCCATTATCCTCAACGCTTTTACCGGCGTGATGGCGTCTACGCTGCCGGCCATGTTTCCCACGCAGATCCGCTATAGCGCCCTGGCTATCTCGTTTAATATCTCCATCCTGGTGGCGGGGCTAACGCCAACCTTTATCGCCTGGGTGGTCGAGTCCACCAATAATCTGTATATGCCCGCGTACTACCTGATGGTGATCTCCATCATTGGCCTGCTTACCGGAATATTTATGAAAGAGACCGCCAACCTGCCGCTCAAAGGCGCGGCGCCCGCGGCCTCCGACCGGGCGGAAGCGAAAGAACTGCTACAAGAGCAATACGACAATATCGAGCAGAGCATTGAAGATATCGACCAGCAAATCAACCTGCTGGAACAGAAAAGAGCCGCGCTGGCGGTGCAGCATCCCAAAATAAATTAACCGGGGATATTTGCCGCGCTCCCCGCCGGGCGGGTAGACTGCTGGCAGTAACCTCATCCATTCCCGGAGGAATGCCGTGGACCGACTCGCCGCCATGGAAGCCTTTGTTTATGTTCTGGAAACCGGCTCTTTTTCCGCCGCGTCCCGGCGGCTGAATATCGGCCAGCCGGCGGTTTCCAAGACGATTGCGTTGCTTGAGGAACGGCTCGGCGTCAGGCTGTTGATCCGTTCGACCCGCGGCCTGACGCCCACCGAGGCGGGCGAGGAGTATTACCTGCGCGCCAAGCGGGCCATTGAGGATATCAACGAAGCCGACGTGGCCGCGCGCGGCGCGGGAACGGGTTTGACCGGCCGGCTGCGGATTTGCGCGCCGGTCACTTTTGCCAGGATGAATATTTTGCCGCGGCTTGGCCCCTTTATGGCCATGCATCCCGATTTGAATATCGATGTGGTGCTTGACGATCGCCATGTGGATCTGGTCGCAGAAGGGATAGACGTGGCGCTGCGCCTGGGTGAATTAAGCGATTCCAGCCTGGTGGCGCGTAAACTCGGTTCCCGCCGTCTGACGATCGTCGGTACGCCCGCCTACTTCGCGCGGCACGGCGAGCCTATGGCGCCTGAAGACCTGCTCGACCATCAGGCGGTGGTGTATACCCAAAGCCGGGGCGGCGGCGCGCGCTGGGTGTTCACCCAGGGAGAAGATGTACGCGTCATTAATGCCCGCGGCCGGCTGCAAGTTTCCGCCGCCGAAGGCATCCGCACGGTGGTACTGTCAGGCCTGGGGCTGGCCATGGCCTCGCAGTGGATGTTCGAGCCGGAGGTAGCCAGCGGCGAGGTGGTGACGGTACTCAATCAATGGCAAATGCCCACGCTGGATTTATGGGCGATATTCCCTACCGGCCGCCTGGCCAGCGCCAAAGCGCGCGCCTTTGTCGAGTATTTTCTCCAAGCCTTCGCCGCAGATCCGGCAGCACGCCCGGTCAACAGTTATTCCCCCCAGGAATAAAAGCTATCAGTCCGCCCGGTCTACCGGGCGGTTCGGCTCCGCCCTATTCTTAGCGTCATCGGCCGGCCGCAGTGGCGACGGCCATATCTCTGGCGGAAAAAATCATGTCGATTGCAAGCAGCATTCCTCACAACCAAAGCGGCGTCTTCGGCCAATGGCTGATCTTTGCCATGGCGGCAGCCTGCGGCATCGCCGTAGCGAATATCTATTACAACCAACCCATGCTGGTGGTCATCTCGGCCAGCTTTCCCGGACAGTTTGGCCCGGGATTAATTCCGACGGTAACGCAGCTGGGTTACGCGGCCGGCCTGTTGCTGCTGGTTCCCCTGGGGGATCTGTTTGAACGGCGTACGCTGATTATCCTGCAGTTCATGATGCTGGCGGTGGCTTCGCTGCTGGCGGCGGCGGCGCCCGCGGGCTGGGCATTGCTGGGCGCATCGTTGTTATTGGGTATCGGCGCCACGGCGGCGCAGCAGATTGTGCCGGTGGCGGCATCCCTGGCGTCCCCCGACCGGCGCGGAGCGGTAGTCGGCAGCGTCATGAGCGGATTGCTAAGCGGTATTTTATTAAGCCGGACCCTGGCGGGCCTGGTGGCGGCCTACGCCGGCTGGCGCGCTATGTTTTTGCTGGGGGTTCCCCTGGCGCTGCTCGGCGCATTGCTGATGGCCCGCATGCTGCCTAAAGCGTCGGCCCCGGTACAAACCGCCCTGGGTTATCCGGCGCTGATGGCATCGCTGGCGCACCTATGGCGTGAAGAGCCCCGCTTACGCCAGGCTACCCTGGCCCAGGCGGCGCTGTTCGCCTCCTTCAGCGCCTTCTGGACGATTCTGGCCCTCTATTTGGATCGCTCGGTTTACCATCTGGGGTCCGACATCGCCGGTCTGTTCGGCGTCGTGGGCGCGGTAGGAGTATTCGCCGCTCCCGCCGCCGGCAAACTGGCCGACCGTATCGGCGGCAGGCCGGTGATTATTCTGGGCGTGGCGCTGACGCTGGCGGCCTGGCTGTTGTTTATCGGCTGGACCTCCCTGCTTGGCCTGACCGTCGGAGTGATACTGCTCGATCTGGGTGTGCAAAGCGCGCTGGTCGCCAACCAGCAGGTGATTTACGGCCTGCGCGAGGAAGCCAAAGGCAGAGTGAACACCCTGTTTATGGGCGGCATGTTCCTTGGCGGAACCCTGGGGTCGATGGGCGCGATGATGGCCTGGGAACGGGGCGGCTGGCAAGGAGTGGGTTATTTCGCCATCGCCCTGGCCCTGCTGGCGGCCCTGGCCATGGTTTTTAAACCCCACCAATAATCCCGTCCCCCGTTCCGCCGACCCTTGGTCACACAAACCAGAGGGCCGGCGGGCGTATTTAGCGCTGCGCAGGAATACGTTGATTAGGGAACGATCATTTCCTATACTGGCGACATGATGCAAAAAACCTTATCCCACCCGACCCGCGGCCCTGGCCGCCCCCGTGAATTCGATATGGAGCAGGCGCTGGATAAAGCGATTGTGACCTTTCGGACCAAGGGCTATGTCGCGACTTCGATTGGCGATCTCAGCCAGGCCATGGGGTTATCCCCCGGCAGCCTGTATAAAGCGTTTACCGATAAGCGCGATCTGTTTATGGCCGCGTTCGAGCGTTATACCTCCCTGCGCAATGCCGGGCTGCGGGCCAGAATTGACGCTGCGGCCACCGGCCGGGAGCGCCTGCGGGCGGTGCTGAAGTTTTATGTACAATCCTCCCATGGCCTCGAAGGGCGCCGCGGATGTCTGGTGGTGGGTAGCGCGGTGGGCCTGGATACGTTTGATCGGGACCTGGCCGGGCTGGTTTCCCAGGCCCTGAGCCGCAATGAAGACCTGTTAATCGACCTGGTCGAACAGGGCAAAGCCGACGGTTCGATTTCCCCCGCCATTGATGGCAAGGCCGCGGCCGGGCTGATGTTATGCATCCTGCTGGGCATGCGGGTGGCGGGCAAAACCGGGCGCTCACTGCACGAAATGGCCGGGCTGGCCGATCTGGCGTTGAACATTCTGCGTTAGTATGCGCCGGGTGCGGTTACCCGGCATTTATCCAATTAGAGAACATTTATTCCCTATTCAAGGAACCACGATAATGATGCCCAGACGTTTTATCGGACTGAAACGGGCGGGAAGATGAAGGCCTCTCCTGCATCCACTCCGACATCTCAACTCTCCGGCGGATTGTCGCTGCTGCTGGCGGCGGCCTGCGGGCTGATTGCCGCTAATCTTTATTATGCCCAGCCGTTGGCGGGGCTAATAAGCCAGGCGCTGGGATTGTCCCCGCGCGGAGCGGGCATCCTGGTCACGATGACGCAAATCGGTTATGGGCTGGGGTTGCTGCTGGTGGTTCCACTAGGAGATCTGTTTGAAAATCGCAAACTTACGCTCGTGGTGATGGCGATAGGCATAGCGGCATTGGCCACGGCGGCGGTTGCCCAGACGATTACGCTGTTTCTTATCGCCGC
The DNA here is from genome assembly GCA_015654925.1 of Enterobacterales bacterium. Taxonomy (GTDB): domain Bacteria; phylum Pseudomonadota; class Gammaproteobacteria; order Enterobacterales; family Enterobacteriaceae; genus Acerihabitans. Next base: position 56,902 of record JAATFX010000033.1, read on the forward strand.
GTTATTTATCGGGCTGGGATCGGTAACGGTGCAGATCCTGGTGCCCTACGCGGCCCACCTTTCCCCAAAAGCGTTGCAAGGCAAAGCCGTGGGTAATGTAATGAGCGGCCTGATGCTGGGAATTATGCTGGCTCGTCCGGCGTCAAGCCTGATTGCCCACCTGGCGTCATGGCGTACGGTATTTATGGTTTCAGCGGTGGTGATGATCGTGCTCACGCTGGTGCTGGCGCAGGCCTTACCCAAACGGCGGCCGCTTGCGGGGCTGCGCTATCCGCAACTGTTGACATCCATCGGTAGCCTGGCCCGCCATAATATCGTCCTGCGCAGGCGTTCGCTCTATCATGCCGCCATGTTTGGCTCGTTCAGCCTGTTCTGGACGGTCACGCCGCTGTTGCTGACCGGACCGGAGTTTCATTTGTCGCAGGTGGGCGTTGCGCTTTTCGCCCTGGCCGGGGTTGCCGGCGCCGTGGCCGCCCCTATTGCCGGGCGGATAGCCGATCGCGGCTGGAGCGATACCGCCACGGTTGCCGCCATGCTGGCGGTAGTCGCGGCGTTTATTCTCTCGCATGCCGGGGCGGCGGGGTCGCCCGCCAGGCTGGCAATGCTGGTAGCGGCTGCGGTGCTGCTGGATTTTGGCGTCACCATGAATCTGGTAATCGGCCAGCGGGCGATTTTTGCACTGGGGGATCATCATCGCAGCCGGCTTAACGGTATTTATATGGCGACTTTTTTTGCGGGCGGCGCACTGGGATCGGCGCTCGGCGGGTGGGCTTACGCCCGGGATGGATGGCTATTGGCTTCCGCCATCGGCGTTTTATTCCCGGTGATGGCACTGATCTATCTGTCTACGGAAAGATGGGCTCATCCCGACCAAGAGACTGGCGGCGCATAAAGGCGTTTTTACCTGTAATCCATTGCCGATGCCCCACGCCAACAAATCCGTCAATTTGCCCCGCCTCCGTTAACGGTACGATTGAGGGCGGCCATCCGGGGAAAGTAAGAAAACTATTGTATCCTGCCGGCATCTTGTTCACCGTTTGCCCCCCCGCTAAGCTTCTGCGTTGACAAAAATGTATCTCCCCGCGCGGCGGCCATACCGTGCGGGCGTGTCCCGGAGTTAACAAGGATTACCATCATATGAACACTGTCCCCCCTCACAACGGCCCGCTTGCCATACAACCCCAGAACGCGGACGATGAACAAACCGGCCTCTTAGTCCATTTTCAGCGGCGACTGCAGGCGGTGAGGAATTGTTGCGATTATTCCCGCGCGCGCTGGCGGCAATGGTTCTGCATTCAGGAAAGTATCGAGCGGGAAGCCGGCAGAACCGACATTCATCCGTATCTACCGATTATGATTGGCCGGCAGTGCATCGCCCGCATTGCCGAGCAACTTTGTACCCACCTCGACCTGACACGGCTGGCTAACGCGGGCATAGATACCTCCTGGCCCCATAGACTGATAAATACGGGCCGCAGGCATGCCCTGGATATCGTTGATGCCAGAATCGGTCAACCGGCGGACCCGGCCAACGATATTGAATGCCCGGCAATGCATTTCGTGGCCGGGAAATTTATAACCGACATATTGGATCATATGGTTAACAAGCGAATACGGAGAGCGATAGTGGCGCGCAACAGAAGCTACTGCGCCGCAGTCAATAGTCTCCCGCCATACCGCGACCCGCAGGGGAAATCCATATCCATAGAATCGTTAAGCGAGCGATCGTTTAAATCCAGTTCATACAGGATCTACAACCGCCGGCATGTGCTGCCGTATACCCTTCCCGGGCAAAGCGGCGAGCACAGATCCAGGCTGTACGATAAGCTGCTTTGCCGTCGGTTAAGCGCCAACGACCTGCCGCCCCATGAAGCGAAACTTATCGGGCAATGGGGCGTCATGGCCGCCAGTTTTATCCCGTACGGCACCTGCATAGGCATTCATACCGGGGTATTGGTACCACCGGAGTTTACCGACGCCAATATATTCGATCATGATTATCTGATCGCGCTAACCGTGGAAGAAGAGGACATTTATTTGGATGGCGATGGGATCATATCAAAAATAAATACCTTGTTTGACTATGACAAAGACGGGCATCCCTTCCGGCAGGCGACGAGGGGATACAATGTGGAAACCGCGCAGTTCAAGGCAACCTTAAGCGGTGGACGTACGGCGTCGGTCGTGGCGCTATTCACGATAGTCGATATCGCCCCGGGGCAAGAACTGCGCTGTAATTACCACTATTTGGACAACGAGGTACAACACTTGAACAAACAGCAGGCCGATATCGATTTAGCCAATATCCCAGGTAGCGGGATCGGTTAATAAAAACGCCCGCCCCAGGCATTAAACCGCGAAATACACGGGGCCGGCAGCCATCCTTTATTCCTTCAGAACCCAGATACGATATTCGCCGTTGTCGAACTGCGCGCCTTCCAGCTCTTTCTCAAACCCTGGAAATTTCTCACCCCAATGAGCAATACTGAGAATGTAGCTTAACCACGGATCATTTTCGCCGCCAAAACTTTCGCCGGGCATGACGATCGGGATATCGGGCGGATAAGGAATAACCCCGACCGCCGAGACGCGATTGGCCAGTTTATCCAGGGTCAGGTGTTCACAGCGCCCTGCCATATGATCCTGAAATGCCGCCCGCGGTAATTTCATCGGCACCGGCAGTTGGCCAAACGCCGCGGATTGCAATTTATCCATTTGGCTGGTTTTCATATAGTTGAACATCTCATCGCACAGATCTTTAAGCCCCATACCGGCATAACGCACGGCATTGGCGACGGCCAAGTCCGGCAGGCACAGCGTAAGCGGACTGTTGTTATCGTAGTGCTGTTTAAACTCCAGCAAAACGTTGATCAGGGTGCCCCACTTGCCTTTGGTCACCCCGCCGGAAAATAGGCGTAACACCATAAAATCCGTGGTGCGCGACGGTACGATGCCATTTTGCCCCAGGAAGGCGGCCACCATCGCCGCGCCGATCTCATTGGCCGCAATAATGGCATACAGCGGCGAAGTCGTGGCCTGGAGCATGTAGGATTCATTAAAACGCGAATGCTCCACCGGTTTTTTACCGTTGCGAATATGGATATAGGACGCCTGCGACAAAGCGGCCAACAGCTTGTGGGTCGACTGGGTGGCAAACACCGTCGGGCCTTTCGGATCATGGTCGGCCGGATTGCCGCGCATGGCGAACCGGTTGCGGTAAAGGGGATTAAAACGGGCGTAGGCATACCAGGCTTCATCAAAATGTATTTGATCGACGCTTTTAGCCAGCAGCGTTTGTGCCTGGGCCGCGTTGTAGCACATACCGTCATAGGTACAGTTGGTGAGTACCGCGTAAACCGGTTTTTGGCTCTCCGCCAGTTGGTTAAGCGGATGGCGGGAGATTTTTTCTTTAATCGCCTTGGCGGCGAGCTGTGCTTTGGGGATCGGGCCAATAATGCCATAGCGGTTGCGGGTCGGGATAAAAAATACCGGCACGGCGCCGATCATCAACAAGCCCTGCTCGATGGATTTGTGGCAGTTGGGGTCGCACAGGGCGATTTGGCGCTCGCCGATGGCCGCCGGACGTCCAGTCGACAAAAATACAGCAAATGGACGCATCCGAACTTACGGTGGCCATGCCGTCGTCAAAAGTGGCGGCGCTGATAACCTGCAAATTATTATCCTCCAGCGCCACCACCAGTTCATTTACGGCGCGCCCGTTGGCGGTGCCGCCGTCGGGGATATTACTATCCACCACCAAAACCTTGCGTTTTTTATGACGATTTAACTCAATCATATCCCGTTCCCTTCTGTCATAACCAAAGTAAAAATCGTTTGTCCGATGCCGGATTAGTCCTGTTTAAGCGGTTGAACCAGCGGAAATGGGTTTTGATGGCGGCGGTTGTCGTTGAGGGTATACATGGCGGTGATGACCACCAGCGCGACAAATGACCACATCACTTCTTGCGCTCCCGAACCCACCACGGCCCAGATGCAGTACACAAAGGCAATCAGCGTAATGACGCTGTACAGCCGCAACTGTTTGCCCAAATGACCATGTCCGACCAACAGCAGCGCGGCACAGGTATATAAATAGGGCACCAGGGTGAAAATGACCGAGACGGAAGAGACCAGGGCAAACTGCGCGGTAGCATTGGGGGAAATAGTGGTGATCTGGAATAGCGTCACCAACACGCCCAGGATTAGCAGCCCCGCGGCCGGCACGCCCCGCTTATCGACTTTGCCGAAGATGGCGGGAAACAGGCCATCGTGCCAGTGCGGCATCCTGGCGGCAAGCTAAATGCTGCGGACCCGGCGCCGATGGGCTGATTTATGCTCTTTTCGACCTATGATCCCAAAGCCAACCGACAATCAGGCAGAGGCCTAACCAGCAATTGGACGATAACAATATGGGCCTGGCATGACCGATATCACAACGTTGCACCCACGTTTAATGACGCCACACATTCAGGCCGCCTCCCCGCTGTTTGCCTGCTCGGACCGCGCCAGGTGGGTAAAACCACCCTGGCACAAGGGCTCGATCCCACCAGGACTTATATCACATTAGATGATGTCATCTTGCTAAATGCGGTCAAGCAAGATCCAATGGGGTTTGTCCAGGGGCTCCCCGAATGCGTGACTTTGGATGAGGTGCAGCGAGCCCCCGAGCTGATGCCCGCGCTTAAAGCATCCATCGACGCTAATCGTCAACCGGGGCGTTTTATTCTTACCGGTTCGGCTAATCTTCTGCTATTGCCCGGCGTACAGGAATCGTTGGCGGGACGTGTTGAAGTCATTTATCTGCAACCCTTGTCGGAACAAGAAAAACACCATGCCAAAGAGTGTTTACTGCAAAGGCTGCTTGAAGTGGATTTAGTCATCGAGCAGGGACGCTATATATGGAGGGTCGAAGTCAAAAAGGCGGCCAGTATCCAGGTAAAAGACGGCGCGGGGCTGGCCCATCTGGCGAACCAGGCTGGCAATGCCTGACGCGGCGGCATCCTGCTTTATACCGGTAATAATTGCCTGCCGCTGAAAAATGTCCCCAACGGATTCGCGGTCCCGATGGATGAGCTTTGGCACGATTGAAGTAATCGCGATATATCCTGGGGAAGCCTATTTAGCAGATACGGTAGTTCCCAGAGCCTGCGCGCAGGCCCAGGCGGAACTCCAGGCCCACTGGAAGTTATATCCCCCCAGCCAGCCGATCACGTCCACCACCTCACCGATAAAATAAAGTCCCGGCACCTCGCGGCTCTCCATGGTTTTGGAGGATAAATAGCGGGTATCGACGCCGCCCTGGGTCACCTCGGCGGTGCGATAGCCTTCCGTGCCGTTGGGCTGCACGCGCCAGTGCTGCAGGCTCATCACCCAGTCGGTTTGCTGGCGGCGGGTTAGCTGCTTTAACGTACATTCCGGAATTTCCAGCAGGGCAAACCAAATCTCGACGACGCGCCGCGGCAGCAGCTTCGCCAGGGTATTTTTCAGGCTTTGATTAGGATGGGCCTGCTGCTCCGCGGCCAGAAACGCCGCTAAATCCACGTCGGGCAGCAAGTTGACCGTCAGAAATTCGCCGCTTTGCCAGAAGCTGGAAATTTGCAGCATGGCGGGTCCGGATAAACCGCGGTGGGTGAACAGCAGATTCTCGCGGAAAGTAACGCCGTTTTCCGCGCTGACCAGGGAGGGAACCCCGATGCCCGACAGGATGCTTAGCTGCTCCAGCAAGGGTTTATGTAATGTAAAAGGCACTAATGCCGCACGAGTGGGGATCACCGGCAGGCCGAACTGCCGGGCGACTTTATAGCCAAAAGGCGTGGCGCCCAGGCCGGGCATCGACAGGCCGCCGGTGGCGATCACCAGCGCCGCCGTTTTAATCTCGCCCGTGGACAGAGTGAGAGTAAAAACGTCGCCTTGTTTCTCAACGGCGCTCACGTCGCTGCGCAGGCGTATCGTGACCTGGCCTTGCTGGCACTCCTTGAGCAGCAGATCCACGACCTGCTGCGCCGAGTCGTCGCAAAACAGCTGCCCCAGGGCTTTTTCATGGTAGGCGATATTATGGCGCTGCATCAGCGCGATAAAATCCCACTGCGTATAGCGCGATAAGGCGGATTTGCAAAAATGCGGGTTTTGCGAGAGAAAGGCCGCCGGTTCGACGTAGAGATTGGTAAAATTGCAGCGGCCGCCGCCGGACATTAAAATCTTGCGGCCCGGTTTTTTGCCATTATCCAGCAGCAATACCCTGCGCCCCAGTCGCCCGGCCTGGGCGGCGCAAAACATGCCGGCGGCGCCCGCGCCTATGACCACCACATCAAACTGTTCCACTATGCTCTCTCTGCTTAATCAATAGGACGGGCAATTACCCATCCGCCGGTCGGCGGGCCCGCTTGCGGGGGCTGATTGTAATGGCCCCCGGCGGGTTATGCCAACGTAACAGGATGATAAAATGAGTAAATAGAGTTATCAACATGATTTAAAAGGCTAAAGTAGCTAAATCAAAAGTCAATGTGCAGAAAAATGTCATAAAAAGGTCATATTTCTCTTTTCCACCGGCCCCATTGTCGCAGATAATGCGCCCCGTTCATGTCCAATCTATGGCGTAACCTTTATGCTACATCTATTTACCGGCCTGGAGTTTCATACCGGTGTTATGTTGGTGCTCGCATTAATTTTTGTATTGGTTTATGAGGCTATAAACGGCTTTCATGATACAGCCAATGCGGTAGCAACCGTAATTTATACCCGCGCCCTGCGCTCCCAATTGGCGGTCGGCATGTCGGGGATCTTCAACTTCCTCGGCGTCCTGCTGGGCGGTTTGAGCGTGGCGTATGCCATCGTTCATTTATTGCCGGTTAATCTGCTATTAAACGTCAGCTCCACCCATGGCCTGGCGATGATGTTCTCCATGCTGTTGGCGGCCATCATCTGGAATCTGGGCACCTGGTACTTCGGCTTGCCGGCTTCCAGCTCCCATACCCTGATTGGCGCTATCATCGGCATCGGCCTGACCAACGCCATGGTCACCGACACGTCGGTGCTGGATGCGCTGAATATCCCGAAGCTGATTGAAATCTTTTTATCGTTGATTATCTCCCCGCTCGTAGGGCTGGCACTGGCCGGCGGCCTGGTTTTTTTGCTGCGCCGTTACTGGAGCGGCACCCCCAAGCGTCGCCGCATCCACCTGACGCCGGCGGAACGGGAAAAAAAAGACGGCAAGCGCAAACCGCCCTTCTGGACGCGAACCGCGCTGATCCTTTCCGCGGCCGGGGTCAGTTTTGCCCACGGCGCCAATGACGGGCAAAAAGGCATCGGCCTAATCATGCTGGTGCTGATAGGCGTGGCGCCCGCCGGATTCGTGGTCAATATGAACTCCACCGGTTATGACATCGCCCGCACGCGGGATGCCGTCAGCAATTTGCAGCAATATTACCTGCAACACCAGGCGGCGTTGCCGCAGGTGGCAGACGCCGAGCCGCCGGCCATCCCGGCGCCCGAAACCAACGTCGCCCCGTCCGCGCCGGTTGAGTTCCACTGCGATAGCTCCCGGGCGCTAATCGCCATTAATCGCACCCTGGCGCTATTGGAAAATCTGCAAAGCTACGATGGCCTGACGCCCTTTGAACGCTCTCACGTGCGCCGGCTGTTGATGTGTATCGCCGATACGGCGGACCGGGTGGTTAAGCTGCCGCAGACCTCCGGCGAAGACAAGCGGTTTATGGGCAATCTGCGTAAAGATCTGCTGGCGACCGTCGAATACGCGCCGCTGTGGATTATCGTGGCGGTGGCGCTGGCGTTATCGCTGGGAACCATGATTGGCTGGCGGCGCGTGGCCACCACCATCGGCGAGAAAATTGGTAAAAAGGGCATGACCTATGCGCAGGGTCTGTCGGCGCAAATGACCGCCGCGGTGTCCATCGGCGCCGCCAGTTATACCGGCATGCCGGTATCCACTACCCACGTATTATCCTCGGCGGTGGCTGGCACCATGCTGGTGGACGGTGGCGGTGTACAAAGCAAGACAGTGCAAAATATTTTGCTGGCATGGGTGCTTACCCTGCCGGTGGCTATCGTGCTGTCAGGCGGCCTGTATTGGCTGGCGCTAAAATTAATCTAAACGTCAGCAAAAAACGGTATCGGGGCGGCCTGCGGGTCGCCTTTTTTATTGGGCTTAATGCCAGATCGCTAATGCGATAAGGCTGACCATAATCAATCCGCACAATGCGCTGGTCAGCATAAACTGTCCACGGACCCGCTCGCAGCGCCGGATAAATTCCGGATCGTGGTGATCGAGATAACGTTGGGCAACGATATAGCGAACTAACCGCAGTTGCTTACTCGGCTGGCCGTGCGCGGTAAAAAAACCCCCGCCGTCCACGTATTGATAAAGCAACGGATCGCAGCCCCGCAGCACCACTAATAATGCCCGTAACGATGAGTAGTAACGCGCCATGTTGATGACACAAACGACACATAAAGCCCAGAACAGCGCAACGGTGTTGATCATAAACCCCCCCCGGCGACGCGATCCCCCACTGAACCCTTGATAACCATGGCCTTCAGTGATTTACGCGCGATAGCAACTAACCACAGAGCTGATTAAGCCCACCCCAAGAATTGATATTACCGAGAATGGATCGACGGTCTAAAAAACGTTCTAACCTTACAATAATGAGTGTAGAAAAGGTTTGTCAAAAGAAAGCAACCGAAGCGACATAAATTGTAGATTTATAGCAAATTTCTTAATCACGTGGTAAATCCGCCCAAAAACAGGCCGCGAGACGGGATAAACCCCGGCACAATAGTACCGGGGCCACCTTCATAAGACGCTATACTAAAAGTAGTACCTTGAATAATTAATAATTTTTACTCTACTCTGGTTGTTGATACTGATATTGTTTTACCAATATTGATGTGTCAGGGGCGGCGGTATGAACCGGTTGCCGGGCATCGTAAGGTTTGGTGTGATCCCGGCATCACTTCTTTGGTGCCACAGAGTGGTAAACTCATAGCGTCACAGACATGCCGGATGGCTTACCCGCGTCGCGACGAGTTAACGAGTGACATTTTGCAAGGAGTCTACTTATGTCTTATAAACACATCCTCATCGCCGTTGACCTTTCACCGGAAAGTAATGTGTTGGTGGAAAAAGCAGTGTCAATGGCCAGACCGTACAATGCAAAGATTTCACTGATTCATGTTGACGTCAATTACTCCGATCTTTATACCGGTTTGATAGATGTCAATCTGGGGGATATGCAAAAACGCATCTCCGAAGAAACCCAAAACGCAATGACGCAGCTGTCGCAGAACGCCAATTATCCGATTACCGAAATCCTCAGCGGTAGCGGTGATCTGGGACAGGTACTGGTGGATGCGATCAACAAATATGATGTTGATTTGGTGCTGTGCGGCCATCATCAGGACTTCTGGAGCAAATTGATGTCATCGGCCCGCCAACTGATCAACACCGTCCATGTCGATATGCTGATTGTACCGCTCAATGACGAAGAGGTTTACGAAGACTAACGCCGGCTACTACGTTCCGCCCTGCGGGACGGAGCGTAGTTTGCCGCGACGGTTCCCCCGCCCGACCTATACCGTATCAATCACTGAGCGGCATGGAAAGCGGCGTATAGATATCAAAACGGTGATTTTTGGTCGTAATATGGGCCTGGGCGGCGATTCCACCCAGCGGAGGCGCATAGTCGGGCCGTTTGACCACGATACGCCGGGTCGCCAGCGCCCGGGCGGGGGCCAGCAGATTGTCCGCGTCCTCGTCGGCACCCACCAGCGATTGAAACACCCGCATCTCTTTTTTAACCAACGCGCTCTTTTGCCGGTGCGGAAACATGGGGTCGAGATAAACCACGTCCGGACGCGGCTGTAGCCCGGTTAAGCCGGTCAGGCTGGAGGCATGCACCAGCGTCAGGCGATCGAGCAGCCACGGCCCCACTTCGGGGTCGGCATAGGCGCGCCGCAGTCCGTCGTCCAGCAGCGCCGCCACCACCGGATGGCGCTCGAACATGCGCACCCGGCAGCCCAGGGACGCCAATACGAAGGCATCGCGCCCCAGCCCCGCCGTAGCGTCCACCACTTCCGGCGGCGTATGGCCTTTTATGCCCACCGCTTTGGCAATGGCCTCGCCCCGCCCGCCGCCGAAACGGCGGCGATGCGCCATCACGCCGCCGGTGAAGTCGACAAAAATGGCGCCCAGCTTTGGTTCATCCCGTTTACGCAGCTCCAGGCGCGCCGTGGTCATCATCAATTCCATTACCGCCAGCGGATCGTTGACCAGGCCCCAGCGGTCCGCCAGGGCGTCCAGGAGAGCCGGGTCGACCCCCGGCTCGCAGCTCAGGCATAATGGACCCGCCACTATCCCCGGATGCCGTAATGGTGCAACATGGCATCGAGCTGCGGTTCGCGCCCGCGGAAGCGGGTAAACAGCACCATAGGTTCTTCGGAGCCACCGCGCGAAAGGATATTGTCCAGGAACGACAGGCCGGTTTCGCGATTGAAAATGCCTTCCTCTTCAAAACGCGACCAGGCATCCGCCGCCAGCACATCCGCCCACAGATAGCTGTAGTACCCCGCCGCGTAGCCGCCGGCGAAGATATGGCTGAAGGCGTGGGGAAAGCGGCTCCATTCCACCGCCGGCATCACCGCCACCTGCTGTTTCACTTCCGCCAGGGTTTGCAAAATACGCGCCCCCTGCCCGGCGTCATATTCATAATGCATGCGGAAATCGAACAGGCCGAATTCCAGCTGGCGCAAAATAAACAGGGCGGCCTGGTAATTCTTGGCCGCCAGAAGTTTGTCCAGCATCTCTTTCGGCAACGGTTCCTGCGTTTCATAATGGCCGGAAATAAAGGCCAGCGCTTCCGGCTGCCAGCAGAAATTTTCCATAAACTGGCTGGGCAGCTCCACCGCGTCCCATGGCACGCCGCTAATGCCCGCCACTCCGGGGGTATCGACGCGGGTTAGCATATGATGCAGGCCGTGGCCGAATTCATGGAACAGGGTCGTGACTTCATCGTGGGTAAATAGCGCCGGTTTGCCGCTGACCGGACGATTGAAATTACAGGTCAGGTAGGCCACCGGTTTTTGCAATTCGCCGTCGGCCTTACGCAGCATGCCTACGCAATCATCCATCCAGGCGCCGCCGCGTTTGTTTTCACGGGCGAATAAATCCAGATAAAAGCTGCCGCGCAGCTCGCCCTGGTCGTCGAACAGATCAAAAAAACGCACTTCGGGATGCCAGGTATCGACATCTTTGCGTTCGGCGGCGGTGATGCCGTAAATCCGCTTCACCACCTCAAACAGGCCGTTAATCACGCGCTGCTCGGGGAAATAAGGGCGCAGCTGTTCGTCGCTGATGGCGTATAGATGCTGTTTTTGTTTTTCGCTGTAATAAGAGATATCCCATGGGTTTAAATCGTCACGTCCATGGTGTTTAGCCGCGAAAGCGCGCAGTTGCTCCAGTTCCTGCTCCCCCTGCGGGCGGGCGCGTTTGGCCAGATCGGTGAGGAAATCCAGCACCTGTTGCGGATTTTGCGCCATTTTGGTGGCCAGGGATTTATCGGCATAACTATCAAACCCCAGCAATTGGGCGAATTCATGGCGCAGCGCTAAAATTTCGCCCATGATCGGCCCATTGTCCCATTTACCGGCATTGGGGCCCTGATCGGAGGCGCGGGTCAGATAAGCGCGATATAACTCTTCGCGCAGGGCCGCGTTATCGCAATAGGTCATCACCGGCAGGTAGCTGGGGATATCCAGGGTCAGCAGCCAGCCGTCCTGCTCCTTGGCCTCAGCCTGCGCACGGGCTGCGGCCAGCGCGCTTTCAGGCATGCCGCCCAGTTCATTCACATCGGTAACCAGCTTGCTCCAGCCCATGGTGGCGTCCAGCACGTTATTACTATATGCCGACCCCAATTCGGATAAGCGGGCGGCAATCTCACCGTAACGTTTCTGCTTCTCGGGAGGCAGGCCGATGCCCGACAGTTCAAAATCGCGCAGGGCGTTGTCGACGGCTTTTTTGCGCGCCACGCTCAGTCCCGCATAATGCTCTCCGTCGCGCAGATCGCGGTAGGCATCATAAAGCCCTTTATTCTGGCCGACCCAGGTGCTGTATTCCGACAGCAGCGGCAAACTTTGCTCATAGGCCTCGCGCAGTTCTGGGCTGTTTTTGACCGCGTTCAGATGGCCTACCGGCGACCAGATACGCCCCAGGCGATCGTCCACCTCCGCCAGCGGCTGGCATAAATTATCCCACGTGTAAGGGCCGGACTGGGCGACGATCCGCTCCACGGTCTGGCGACAGGCAGCAAGGGCGGAGGTGACCGCCGGGACGATATGATCAGGACGAATAGCGGAAAAAGGGGGTAAGGTAAAAGAAGTCAACAACGGATTTGTCATAGCGCGGCCCTGATAAATGTTAAAGATATATTCGACTAAGATGAGGCTAACTATAGCGAAAATCAATGGCATTGGCGGATTAACGCGGGGCGGATTGCAGATACGCACCAGAAAATCCGGCGCCCACTGCCGCTTTAAGCGGGATCATTTGATCTGGCACATCCTCGGGCCGTGATATTTGGCGTTGAATAGCGTGGGCATAAATGTAACGATAATCGTTCAACGTAATAAATACTAACGTAATGCATTGCCGTTCGGTCTTTAGCGATAAAGCGCGATGGCAGTCGCTTAATGTTTTGCAAATGGGATGGTGTAAAATGATCGCTGCTTTTAACCGTATGCTGGATAAACCGGATCTGGGAAAACTCATACTGCGCGTGGCTTTTGGCGGCATGATGCTGTTTCACGGCGTACATAAAATGATTTACGGTATTTCCGGCATTATCGGCAAGGTAGTTGAGCACGGGATGCCGGCGTTTGTCGGCTATGGCGTATTTATCGGCGAAGTCCTGGTTCCTATCCTGTTTATCCTCGGGATACTGGTGCGCCCCGCCGCGCTGATTTTTTGCGCCACCATGCTGTTCGCCTGGCTGGTTACCCAACCGGGGATGATATTTACCCTGGATAAAGTCGGGGCATGGGGATTCGAAGTGATTGCCGTTTATCTGTTCGCCGGCCTGGCCATCGCCCTGCTGGGCAGCGGACGGTATAGCGTGATGTCGAACCCGAACTGGCGATAAAACCACGGCCTTGCCGGTCAGGCAACCTGGCCGGCAAGGATAGCTGGGTCTTTGGGTCCCATAAAACCACTGTCGCCTCCGCGTCATGGGTCTGTCGGCAACCTGTCGTATTGCCGTCGTGTTGATCATTTTCCGTGACGATTAAACTGACGGCTTATGGCAAACACCGGAGAGGCAATATATGCAATATCGAATCAAAGAATTACGGTTGGCAAAAGCGTGGTCGCAAGAGCAATTGGCGCAACTCGCGTCAGTGAGCGTGCGCACGGTGCAGCGTATTGAAAACGGCGAGCAGGCCAGTTTGGAAACCCTGGCCGCTATCGCCTCGGCCTTTGAACTGGGCGTAACCGATCTCTACTCGGCACAGGCCGCGCCCGCGCAACAGGAACAGGCTCGCGCCATAGATGAGCGGTTGGTTAAAATCAGGAAACAGATTGCAGCCCAAGCCGATTTCTATCGCCAAATTGCCGGATTTGTCATTACCAGCGTTATTTTATTGCTGATTAACTGGTTCACCTCCCATGCGATATCCTGGTCCGGCATAGTGATTGCCATATTAGGCATATTGCTGATCAAACAGGGCGTGAACACATTTATTATCAATAACCGTATCGAAAAATGGAAAGCCAATAAAATAACCAAACTGCTGAATAAATAAAAGCGGCGTGCGATGATCAAGCATGTACCGGCGCGGTGCGTTTGAAGAAATTTTTACCTTTTTCACGATCGCTGTCGCTGCCGGCGTCGGCAAACAGCGTCACCACCGGTTCATCCTGGCCACAAGAGCGCGCCAGATGATAAGCGCTCTTCCAGTTAGCCGCCGATGACGCCCCGATGCGCACGCCGGTCAGCTGATAAAATTCAAACATGGCGCTTAGCGACTCTTCCCAACCAACATGATAGAACGGTACCTCATCCGCCGTCATGCGGGTGATAAACGGCTGGCGAAAACCAAAACCCATGCCGCCGGCGCCGGCAAATTTATCCCGGCCGTTAGGCGGCGACATGGTGCCGAACGGCATTTCCCGCGGCGTGGTCCCTTGCACCTTTAACACCGGGTTATCCGGCGCCAGCGCCGCGTACACGCCCGATAACGTGCCGCCGGTACCCACCGCGGCCACCCAGCCGCCGGCTTTGTCCCCGTGCAGCTGTCGGCGTATCTCCTGGCCGGTTTGATGTTGATGCACCGCCACATTCACCAGGTTTAAATGTTGTGACAGCAGCATCCAGCTTGGGTCTCGCAGCGCAATTTCCTGGGCGCGGGCAATTAACCCCATCAGGAAGTGCCGGCGATCGACCAAGGTCACATCGGCCCGGGCCTCGTATAAAGCGTTAATCAGCGAATCCGGCGAAGAATCCGGGATCACCAGATGCACCGGGATATCGCACAACCTGCCCAGCATGGCCAGCGCCCGGCCCATATTGCCGCCGGAGGCATCCAACAGCTTCAACTGCCCCCGGCTGAAATCATGCCGGTTAACCGCATCGCAAAACATACCGAACGCCACCCGATCCTTAACGGAACCAAACGGATTTTCAAATTCGCACTTGGCCAGTATCCTGGCGCCGCCCGCAGGGCCCGGCACCGGCATTAACGGCGTGTTACCCAAATCATGATAAAACGAGGTCAATTGGGGAAACATCGCGAGCGCCTTGGATGGATCGGGCGCAGCATCCTGGGAATTAAATAAGGTAAAATTCATCATCGCTCCTTGAAAAAGTAAAGCGTGGATTGAGGGCATTACTTCCTGGCGAAGTTAAATATGGCAAAGGAATAATTTGCGTACATTCATTAAAAAATTGCATATGAAATATAATAAATATCATTATCGCTGCACGGTCAACTTTAGTTTAATAAATATATTATTAAATAATATAGAATTAAGATTGGTTTATTTATTATTAATAAAAAAAAGAGGAATTATTTAATTTATTGCAATCACCGCCCCCCGCGGGGCGCCCATAAAAGAAGGCATTATTCTTAACATATGTTAAGAATGCGATAAGCCTGGTAAATCATTGTCAAATAGCGGTTTTTTTAAGATATATCTTGATTCCAACTATACCTTCTTTACCTGATAGTGTTAACCACTGGCTTACCTGAGCAGTCGCTTAACCAAGGAGTCAAAAATGAAAAAAACCACTCTGGCATTGGTCATAACCTTATTTTCAACAAGCGCCTGCCTGTCAACGTTTTCCTATGCTGACGGCCCTGGCGGTCAACAAAACCAGCAATGGCAGCCCCGGCAGGGACAGCAAGACCATGGCGGACAGCGCGCCGAGGGCGGACCGGGCCGGCAGGGCGGTCGTGGCGCCCCTGGCGGCCACAATGGGCGCGGCAACGCGCGCGCCGGCGAACGCGACCACTTTGCCTGGAACGGGCACGATTTCAGGCGCGGACATCCGGCGCCAAGGCGTTATCGCGGCGATGACTATCGTGTAAACGACTGGCGCGATCGCGGCCTGTACGAGCCGCCGCGAGGCCAGCATTGGGCCTATATTGATGGTAATTACGTTCTGATAGCGGTAGCGACAGGGGTAATAACGTCAATTATTTTAGGCAGCGTCTTACAGCACTAATCCGCCTGCGCATGCTTATTTATCAGCGGCCAGCTTTGGAGCAAGCACGCAGCGGTTGCCGCTTGCTCCCGCCCATTCATCAATCAAGGCTTTTCACTTTTTATCCCCAAGGCGGTTTATACTACCGATCATGATATGATGCGCTTGGTTCCAAGCGCCCCGCACGTTACGTTTATAATGGGGTAGCCTGCAAGCAGCATAGCAATGACGCACAGTATACACTTTTCGGTAACTCACTGATTTTACTGTTAATAAAAACACCATCTGAAAGCGCAAACACACTATGTTAAGTTATCGCCACAGTTTTCATGCCGGTAATCACGCCGATGTGCTGAAACACACCGTTCAAAGCCTGATCCTGACGGCCATGAAGGAAAAGGATAAACCTTTCCTTTATCTCGATACCCACGCGGGTGCGGGGCGCTATTTGTTAAGCGGCGAACACGCCGGGCGTACCGGGGAGTATCTTGATGGGATCGGGAAAATCTGGCAGCGGGACGATTGTCCGGCGCTGTTGGCGCCCTATTTGACGGTAATCCGCCATTATAATCGTAGCGGCACGCTGCGTTATTATCCCGGTTCGCCGCTGATTGCCCGCCAATTGCTGCGCGAGCACGATAAATTGCACCTGACCGAGCTGCACACCAGCGATTATCCGCTGCTGCGCGATGAGTTCCAGAAAGACGCCCGCGCCGAGGTGCTGCGCGCCGATGGCTACCATCAGTTAAAATCCCAGTTGCCGCCATTAAGCCGCCGCGCAGTGGTACTGATCGATCCGCCCTATGAAATGAAAACCGACTACCAGGACGTGGTGGCCGGCATTCAGGAAGGGTATAAACGCTTTGCCACCGGCGTCTACGCCTTGTGGTATCCGGTCGTGCTGCGCCAGCATGTGAAGAAAATCCTGGCATCGCTGGAAAAAACCGGTATTCGCCGCATTATGCAAATTGAGCTGGCGGTGCGTCCGGACAGCGATCAGCGCGGCATGACCGGTTCCGGCATGATCGTTATCAACCCGCCGTGGATGCTGGAACAACAGATGGCCGAATTGCTGCCCTGGCTGCATCAGGCCCTGGTCCCTACCGGACATGGGCATACCCTGGTGCGTTGGGTGGTGCCTGAATAATCCCCGCCAGGGGCGGTAGCCCGCTGAACCAGGCCGATCCTTTCGCCTATCGGAGGGATTGATGCAAACTTTGCGACAAATGCGCTTTGCGCGTTAAACTTGTGCCCATCATATTGCGTAAAGGGAACTCCCGAATGACCAGACATTACGATTATCTTGCAATCGGCGGCGGCAGCGGCGGTATTGCCTCGATTAACCGTGCGGCATCGTACGGCCAGAAATGCGCGCTTATAGAAGCCAAATACCTGGGCGGGACCTGCGTAAATGTCGGGTGCGTCCCGAAAAAAGTCATGTGGCACGCGGCGCAGATTGCCGAAGCCATTAAGCTCTATGGTCCGGATTATGGATTCGATGCCACGATTAACCGTTTCGACTGGGCCACGTTAATCAAAAGCCGCAGCGCCTATATCGACCGGATTCATCAGTCATACGAAAAAGTGCTGGGCAACAATAAAGTAGATGTTATCCAGGGCTTCGCCAGCTTCGTTGACGGCCATACCGTCGAAGTCAACGGCGAGCGTATCACCGCCGATCACATTCTGATTGCCACCGGCGGCCGGCCAAGCCATATCGATATTGTCGGGGCGGAATACGGCATTGATTCCGACGGTTTTTTTGCGCTCGACGCCATGCCGCGACGGGTGGCTGTGGTCGGCGCCGGGTATATCGCGGTGGAAATCGCCGGCGTATTGAATGCCCTGGGGGCGGAAACCCATTTATTTGTGCGTAAACACGCGCCGCTGCGCACCTTTGATCCGCTGATTGTGGATACCCTGGTGGAAATCATGCAGGCGGAAGGGCCAAGCCTGCATACCGGTTCCATTCCTGAATCCATTGTGAAAAACGCCGACGGCAGCCTGACGCTGGCGCTGGAAAACGGCCAGGTATTTACCGTGGATGCGTTGATTTGGGCCATTGGCCGCGAGCCGTCCACCGATAACCTTAATCTGGCCGCGACCGGGGTGGAAACCGACAGCCGCGGGTATATCCGGGTCGATAAATATCAAAATACCAACATTCGCGGTATCTACGCCGTCGGCGACAATACCGGCGCGGTGGAATTGACGCCGGTAGCGGTGGCGGCCGGTCGCCGTCTGTCGGAGCGCCTGTTTAACAACAAGCCGGAAGAGCACCTGGATTACAATCTGATTCCCACCGTGGTGTTTAGTCATCCGCCCATCGGCACCATCGGCCTGACCGAGCCGGACGCAATTGCCAAATATGGCGATAAAGAAGTGAAGGTGTATAAGACCGCTTTTACCTCGATGTATACCGCCGTAACCGGGCACCGCCAGCCTTGCCGGATGAAACTGGTGTGTGTCGGACCGGAAGAGAGAATCGTCGGCCTGCACGGCATCGGCTTCGGTATGGATGAAATATTGCAGGGTTTCGCCGTGGCCATCAAAATGGGCGCCACCAAACGTGACTTTGATAATACCGTCGCTATCCACCCGACGGCGGCGGAAGAACTGGTGACCATGCGTTGATGCGGTAAATACGGCTACCGCCGGATTGCGCGAAAAAAGCCAGGCCATGGACGAGCACTCCACGGCCTGGCTTTTAATATTAATGGCCGGCCGTTGCCACGAATGTCCGGCGCTGCGTATTGCCCATTCCCGCGGTGATGGCATCGACATCATTCTGGCTTAAATGCGGCAGATGCGGGGCCAGCAGTTGCGCGGCGGACAAGCGGCTGTCACCGGTGCCATTGAGGATTTTCAGCCCGTCTTCCACCGTCAGCTTTTCAGGCAGCACGCCGGCCAGCGCCTCAACCGCCCTGGCGCGGGTATTGCCGCTGGTGGCGCCCAACAATGTCGCGACGGAGTTGGCATCCTGCCCAGGCGCGAGATGCGGAGCCAGCAGCACCACGCCGCTATACCAGGAATCCCCCGTCCCGCGCAGGATCGAGGCGAGGTCATCCCCTTTAAGTCCCGACGCCAGATGCGGCGCAATGGCCGCCAATCCCTTGCCCCGGCTGCTGTTGGATAAGGAGCCCAGAAGTTGAGTCGCTTGAGCCGGCGTCAGGTTATCCGGTAATTTAGCCGCCAAAGATGACAGCGCGGAAACCCAGCTATCCCCAGTGCTTTGTAATAAGATCAGCGCCCCGTTCAGCGTCACCAAGGTATCCATCGCTGGCATCAGCGCATCGATAGTGCGGGCCCGGGCGCTGTTTTTAATGGTTTGCAGCAAGGGTTCAAACGCGGTTTCGGGCAACGGATGCGGCAATACGTCAACCATGGTTTGCACGGCGCCGCTGCGGCTATCCCCCATCGGGCGCAGGATATTGGCGGCGACGGTTATATCAAATGGGCCTTGCGCTTTGCCTGACAGCTTATCCAGCAAGCTAGCGCGACGGCTGTTACTGGTGGGACCCAATAATGCCAGCACATCCGTATCGCTAAGTGCGTTTGGCAGCGCCTGCAACAAATTCTCTACCGCAGAAGGCCAGCTATCCCCGGTGCCGTTGACCATTTTCAGGGCATCATCAACGCTCACCGGTTGCTGTAAGTAGGGCAGCAAATTGCCGATCAGCCGCGCCCGGGCGCTGTTGGTGCTCCCCGCCAACAGGGACGTCAATTGCGCCGGACTCAGTTTCCCGCTGTCCAGCAGAGGGCTCGACTGGAGAGCATTTACGCGATCGCCCGGTGATAGCTGTCGTACGCGATCTACCAATGCCCCCAGAGAAGCGTCGGTTTTAGTCTCGGCGACCGGTTTTGCGGCTACCGGCCCGGCGCTGTTTTCAGCGACAGGAGCGGCTTGCGGAGCGGGGGCTTTGGGCGTTGGCGCTATCGGGGGGGTCGTCGTTTGATGGGCCGTTGGGGGGGCATCATCGTGAGACTTAAACGTAAGGGCAGCGCCGCCGACGGCCGCCAGCAAGACGACGGCGCCCAGGCCGGCATAAACTTTTTTGCGGGAACCCACAGCTTTGGACGCGGTTTGCGGCGTCGCTGGCTCAACAGGCCGGGGTTTGGCCGCGGAGGATTTTGCCCGCGGCGGCGTAACGATCGCCGGCTCACCCGGGATGTCCGGTTGTCCACTGAACGGCGGCTGGCCCAGTTGAAGCTCGCTGGCCACAATCTGGCGTCGCAGTTTGTCCGCCAGCCGATCCATCGTCTCGTCGAAATTGGCGAACAAATCGAGAAACTGGGCGTTGGTCAGGCTATACGCCAGGGCGTGTTTCGGCACCACATCTTCAATTCGCACCGGGATCACCGGTTTGTTTTTATCGCTGGCGATGGCCATTTCACGCGGAATTTCTTTCGAGTTATTGGCGTGATCGCTAAATAACAGCACCATGGCCGGCGAGGCGTTCAGCGCATCGACAATGGATTTTTGGTAATCATCCCCGGGCTCGATATCCCGCGAACTTATCCAGCAGGGAATTCCGCGTTTTTCCAAATCGGCGATCATGCGATAAGCCATATCCCGATCGCGGGAGGAGTGGCTAATAAAAATGCGAGAAGGCATGTGGGTCTCTTTATTTAAGGGTCGACAGATGCCTGCATCCGCAAGCATATTCACTAATCACAGCGGCAACTGGCTTGAGCTGGTGAAAATGTACCATTTGTCCCGATCATCGAGCACAATCTCCAAAAACTGCTTCACTTCCAGACGCAAAGCGCTATCGTCGCAAAGTAACCGTTCTTTATTGGTGTGTAATCCCTGTTTAAAGTCGGCAAGCTGTAAACCCGTTTGCTGGCATTGCTGTCCAATTTTTTCGTACTCCGCGGTAGAGGCAATGCCATGACAGCAAGAACCGAGGGCCGGCAGAATAGCCGATAGGGCGGACAACAGCGCGGAATGGACCAAGAAGTGGGCCAGGCAGCATACCAGCGTCAGGACAAAGCTATATTTGGCGATATTATGCAGACGATGCTGCATATAATGATTTTCGCGGGCGCGTTTCTGGTTGTATCCCACCTGGTCATCCACCAAATTTTCGAGATGTCTAAAAATATCTGTTGCCGGAGATGCGGGTAATTGCAAAACATAATCGGGAATATTGTATTTCTTAATAACGTTATCTGGCTTTAGCCACGCAATGGCATCTTGATAACGGAGAATTTCGCAAATAGTGCGATGAAGCTGCCAATTGCCTTTCCAGTTCTGAAAAAACACTTTCCCCTGCTGGTTATTTTTATTATTCATGCCGGAAATGTAAATAGCCATGATAAAAATAATGGCCGCCAACTCCAATAATACAAAAATAAAAGCGTAATGGTGTAGTACGGGCTCGGATAGTAAGCCTGAAATAGGAATAACGGCGAACACTACGGCCAGAAAGCCAAGAAAGTAACTGATAAGCACTCCGCCGCGAAATAAACTGCTGTAATGGACGGATTGTTCCTCATGCCATGCCAGCTCACGCCACGGCGCTTTTAGCAGTACGGTGTCAGCCCCTGAATGGCCGATGTGATGAGAATGCTGGTTGCCCCGTTTTTTTAAAAAATACGTATGAAGCGCAAATGTTTTTTTCAACGCACTGTTCAATAAATTCATTAATTTTATACCATATCGAGGCTAATAAGCGTCCTGTCGCGGGCGGTATCACGCTGCCCTAACCGCAAGAAATAATGATATTGCTCTGCGGTCACCCGCGTTTTTAACGATGTAAAATCCTGAAAAAGCGCCGTGATTTGCGCCGTGCCGCCCAATCCTCTGGGGGGCCTGCCATCCCAGGCGGAAAACAGCACATCACACTGGTTTACCAGGTAAACCCCCGCGCTTAAATACTGCATATTGCGGCCATTACCCTGATCAATTACGTCTTCTTCGGTTAACCAGGGGCAACGCGGCAGAGTGAAAACGCGCTCGGCTTTAGCCAGGTAGCGATGAAATTCATCAACAGATGCCGGGAAATCCTTGGCATAATTAGCCTGGCTCAGCGGGAGAGGGACCTGATAGGGAATAGCCAGCCGGCTGAGCGCCTCGGCAAAAATCCGGTCCGCGCCTTCAGCCAGCGGGGTCAGCCCGCGCACGTGTTTATGCGTGCGTAACAGGATTTCACCATGCCGCAACATGGCGTCCAACAGCGCGGTACGAGAAGGGATCTGGCGGTGCCCGGTGATTGCCCAAATGGCCAGGCTTTCTGGTGACATACCCCATCTCCGATTGGCAAATATAAGGATAAATCTTAATCTGTTTGGCAATGGCGATAAAGAGCCGGCGGCATTTTCATCGAAAAAATAGTGATATAGCGTAGCGTTAGAGATGATAGTACTCATTATGGGAAGCCGACTCTGGGGGAAGGCTAATCATGTTCCTTTTGGTTATCCTCCTGAACGGCGGCCTGCCTGGCCTGGCGCCAATTGAGCAGCGGCGAAACCGATACGCCGTGAACCACCACGCTGGCGACGATAAGCGTAAAGGCGATATCCGCCATGCGGGTGGCGTCTTGGCCCGCTAAACCGTGGGTATAGGCCCAGGCGATATAGTTGATGCTGCCAATGCCGCGAATACCGAGCCAGCCGATCATTAGCCGGTTTAAACGCGATTCGCCGGTGCCCATGGTCGCCAGGTACACCGAAACCGGGCGAATCACCAAAAATAGCAGCGCCGCCAGCAATAGTCCCATGACCTGCCAATGCATAGCCAGGGTTACGCCCAGCAAAATAACAATACCGGCGGCGAAAATACGTTCCATGGTATCGCCAAAGGATAAGGCATCGCTTACCACCAAACCGACTGACCTGACCGGACCTTCGCCTCCCGGCGTATGGCGCTGGTTGGGGTTCACCAGGGCTTCCGCCGGCGCGTCGCGATCGCCGTCGGCAACATCCTCGGGGGGATGGCGGGTGATCACCCCTAATTCGGTGCGGCGCAGCCCGACGCCGGCGGCGAAGGCGGCAAGAAAACCCGAGGCATCCAGGCTTTGGGCGGCGGCATAGCTCAATGCGATCAGGGCCAGGGCCAGGAAATCATTGGGTGCGGTATCATGCTGGGAGTTTTTAAGGTGGGTGGCCAAATGCCCCACCAGCCGGCCCAAACCAAAACCGATCCCCAGCCCTCCCAGCAACGCCCAGGCCACATCGATCAACGCCCAGTGTCCCAGCATGGCAAATGAGAGCTTTTCCGGTGCCGTGAGCCAAGCCATGGCCAGCATCAATATGGGCAAAGCCGAACCGTCGTTCATGCCCGCTTCGCTGGATAGTGATACCCGCAGGCTATCGTCGTCCCGGGCGTCATTCACCGAGATCAAGCTGGCCAGCACCGGGTCGGTAGGCGCGACGATTGCCCCGAAAGCCAGGGATAGCGGCCAGGAGAAACCTGCCAGCCAATGCGCCGCCAGGGTTACGCCGGCCACGGTAAGCAGCATCGTCGGAAAAGCCAGGCGCAGCCCCATCCGCCAGCCCCGATCCGCAAAAGGAAGCCGTAGCTTCAGGCCGGTAATAAACAGCGAGGCGGCCATGGCAATCTCGGTCACCTTGGCGATCAGCACCGCATGGGCGGTGATATCTACCTGAAGCAGGTTAAGCACCCAGGGGCCGCAGATAATCCCCGCCACCAGGTAAATGCCAAAGGAAGTAATCGGCCCGCGATGAATCCAGCCGGAGGCCAGCGACATTAGCAGCAGCAGGCCGCCCACGGCCGCGGTCCATCCCAAAAAACCCATATTTTCCCCTTTTTCCCGTCATTATCCGGCGATCCCGTCAGTGGTAACGGCAGAGCCGCGGGGGTGGCCCGTTATGTTGATTTCATGGCGCTGACAACCTGTACACTGTTCATCCATATAAACGTTATTTATATATATTAGTATGGTTTATATTCCTTGATTGAGTAATGTCCATCATGGAGCCTGGGGGGATATTCACCTCTTTTTTCGGGCCTTTAATGAGAGCACAACGCCATGTCCTTAACGTCCCTGTCGCACCTGGCAGCTATACCCGCCGAGGAGTGGGATGCCCTGGTCCCCGCCGGACAGCCCTTTTTGCGCCATGCTTTTCTCTCCTCGCTGGAAGACAGCGGCAGCCTTGGCGCCCGGTCAGGCTGGCAAGCCGAGCATTTGCTATGGCTGGAAGATGGCCGCTGCCTGGCCGCCATGCCCGGCTACCGTAAATGGCACTCCTACGGGGAGTATGTATTTGACCACGGCTGGGCCGAGGCCTGCGAGCGGGCGGGCATCGACTATTACCCCAAATGGCTCGGCGCGGTGCCATTCAGCCCCGTGGGCGGCGCCAGGCTATTGGGCGACGAAGCGGCGGCGCTGCGGTTGCTGCAAAGCCTGCCGGATCATCTTGCGGCACAGGGGCTGTCCGGCGCCCATGTGAACTTTACCGATGCCCGCGACGACCGCCTGCTGGCGGCCGAACCGCACTGGCTGCGGCGCCTGGGGTGCCAGTATCATTGGCATAATCGCGGTTATCGGGATTTCCAGGACTTCCTGGATACGCTGACATCGCGCAAACGCAAGCAGATGCGCAAGGAGCGCGAGCAGGTGGCCGGGCAAGGCATTGACTTCGAGTGGCTGGAAGGCGCTGCGCTCAGCGAAGCCCAATGGGATTTTATCTATGCCTGTTATGCCAATACTTATGCCGTACGCGGGCAATTGCCTTATTTGACGCGGGCGTTTTTCAGCCTGTTGGCCGAGCGCATGCCGCAGGTTATCCGGGTGGTGCTGGCCAGCCAACGCGGACGGCCCGTTGCCATGGCCTTTAGCCTGGTGGGCGGCGATACGTTTTATGGCCGTTATTGGGGCTGTCTGGCGGAGTTCGATCGGCTGCATTTCGAGACCTGCTTTTACCAGGGGATTGACTATGCCATCGCCCAGGGGCTGGCGCGCTTCGACGCCGGAGCCCAGGGGGAACACAAATTAATCCGCGGTTTTGAGCCGGAGTTGACCTCGTCCTGGCACTACCTGCGCCATGAAGGCCTGCATCATGCGGTGGCGGATTTCCTGGAACAGGAGCAGGCCGGCGTGCGCGCCTGGGCCGAAGAGGCGCGCGGATCATTGCCTTACCGCCAGGCATAGGCCGTTATTTACCGGATTTTCCATGCCTGGAATGCGAGTGCCTGGCTTGCAAGCGCCGGTAACGCAAAACGCCGGCGATGCGTTTTCCTGCCCTACTGCCCGCCGACAAAACCGCCGGTCTGGTATTGCCATAACCGCGCATATAACCCCTGTTGCGCCAACAGCTCCTCATGGCTGCCGATTTCCACGATCCGTCCCCGATCCAGCACCACCAGCCGGTCCATTTTGATAATGGTGGACAGCCGATGGGCAATCGCAATCACCGTTTTGCCGCGCATCAGCACTTCCAGGCTCTCCTGAATGGCTGATTCGACCTCCGAATCCAGCGCGGATGTGGCTTCATCCATAATCAGGATCGGCGCGTCCTTAAGCAGCACCCGCGCAATGGCGATGCGCTGGCGCTGGCCGCCGGAAAGCTTGACCCCGCGTTCGCCCACGTGGGCATCCAGCCCGGTGCGCCCCTGCGGGTCGGACAGCAGCGGAATAAATTCATCGGCGCGGGCGCGGTGAATCGCCTGCCACAGATCCGCATCGCTGGCGCCGGGCTTGCCATACAGCAGGTTGTCGCGAATCGAGCGATGCAGCAGCGACGTATCCTGGGTAATCATGCCAATCTGCGCCCGCAGGCTTTCCTGGCTGACCAGGGCGATATTCTGCTGGTCGATCAGTATCCGCCCCCCGTCGAGATCGTAGAGGCGCAGCAGCAGGTTGACCAGCGTCGACTTGCCGGCGCCGGACGGCCCGATCAGCCCGATTTTCTCGCCGGGCCGGATGTCCAGATTCAGGCCGGTTATCACCCGGCTCCCCTGGCCATAGTTAAAATCCACGTCGTCGAAGCGGATGTTGCCTTGGCGCACCACCAAATCGCGCGCCTGCGGCCGATCGGTAACGCTGACCGGCTGGGCGATGGTTTTCAGTCCATCCTGCACCATGCCGATATTTTCAAAGATGCCGTTCACCACCCACATGATCCAGCCCGACATATTGACGATGCGGATCACCAGCCCGGTCGCCAGGGCAATGGCGCCCACGCTGATCAGCGATTGCGTCCACAGCCGGAGCGCCAAACCGGTGGTGCCGACAATCAGCAGGCCGTTCAGGGTGGTGATCGCCACATCCATACTGGTGACCACGCGGCTGGCCAGCTGGGTTTTATAGGTTTGTTCGGTAATGGCGTCACGGGCATACTGCTGCTCCAGCGCCGTATGGGCGAACAACTTCAGGGTGGTAATATTGGTATACCCATCGACAATGCACCCCATCAGCTTGGAACGCGCCTCGGAGGACTCGGCCGAACGCGCTTTCACCCGCGGGACGAAATAGTAGAGACAGCCGATATAACAGACAATCCAGATAATCAGCGGGATCATCAAATGCCAATCGGCCTGGGCGAACAGCACCAGCGCGGTTATGGCGTAGATCAGTACGTGCCACAACGCGTCCACCGCCTGTACCAGCGAATCGCGCAGGGAGTTCCCGGTCTGCATAATGCGCTGGGCGATACGGCCGGCGAAGTCGTTCTGGAAAAAATTCAGGCTTTGCCTGAGCACATAGTTATGGTTCTGCCAGCGGATCATGCTGGTCATGCCAGGGCTGATGGTCTGGTGCACCAGCAGGTCATGCAGGCCGATAAACACGGGACGCAATATCAGGGTCACCACCACCATCCACAACAATTCGCCCCCGTGCCGGCTAAAAAAAAGCGCGCTGGGGGTGGTATTGGTCAAGTCGATAATACGGCTCAGGTAGCTGAACAGCGCCACTTCAATCAGCGAACCGATCAGGCCAACCAGCAGCAGGGCGGCAAAACTCGGCCAGACCTGGCGCAGATAATACAGATAGAATGGCAGCACCTTGTTTGGCGGCGCCGCAGCCGGTGCGTCCTGAAATACGTTGATAAATCTTTCGAAACGGCGGTACAGCATGACAAACCTCTCATTTTTTTACGCAGGGCGGTCCGGCCCTGTCGTTAATACCGGGAGCGCAGGTCAATCTCCCGTTTAATGCCTCAAGCGATCAAGATTAGTGCATTTAACCCAGGGTTCGCGACTTAATTCCGGCGAGAAAGGTGAAAGGAAGTGAGATTGTGGAGGCGGGCCGCAGGTTTAGGGCGCCGATTGCAACATATCGCAAAGTGCGCTGAAAGCCGCGCTTGGGCGGCGATAAGGTTATAAAGGCGCTGAGCCCGGGCAGGAACGGGAACCGGCATATTGTCGCCGGCCCGGCGACGCCCGGGGCGCACCGTTTTATTGCGTTGGCTTATGCCGGCCGGGGCCGGGCGGAATTACTCCACAGCATCGCGAATCAGCGGGCAGGTCATGCAATGGCCGCCGCCGCGCCCGCGGCCCAGTTCGCTGCCGACGATTTCAATGACCTCAACGCCCTGTTTGCGCAGTTGGGTGTTGGTTTTGGTATTGCGATCGTAGGCCATGACCTTGCCGGGCGAAAGAGCCACCATATTATTGCCGCTGTCCCATTGCTGGCGTTCGGTATCGTAATCATTGCCTTCGGTCTCGACCACGCGCAGTTTGTCCAGGTTCAGCGCGCCGGCCACCGCCTCGACGAACGTGCCGTTATCGCGGCTGAGTTTCATGCCGGTGGGGCCGTCGTCCGGACGCAGGGAGAAGGTCTGGATTTGATTGACGATGGCGGGATACAGCGTCACCACATCCCGATCGCAGAAGGTGAAAACCGTATCCAGATGCATTGCCGCGCGCAGCTTCGGCATGGCGGCAATCATCACCCGTTCGACGCCGGAATGTTTTTTGGCAAACAGTGACGCCGCCAATTGGGTAATGGCCTGATGGGAGGTACGCTCGCTCATGCCGATCAGCACGGTTTTATTGCCGATCGGCATCACGTCGCCCCCTTCCAGGGTGGCGGTGCCATGATGAATGGTCGGGTCGCCATACCAGACGTCAAACGAGGCGTGGGCGAAGTCCGGATGGAATTTATAAATGGCGGCGGCCAGCAGCGTTTCTTCATGCCGGGCCGGCCAATAGAGCGGGTTTAGCGTCACCCCGCCATAAATCCAGCAGGTAGTGTCGCGGGTATACAACGTATTCGGCAGCGGCGGCAGCAAATACTCGGTAATCCCCACGGCTTCGCGGATCAGTTTTAATTCTTCGTTATCATAATGCCCTTCTTTCGCCAGTTCGCTGGTGGAAAGACCGCCGATCAGTATTTCGGCCAGCACCCGTGGAGCCAAACCGTCGAGAAAACTGCGGGTTTCCTTGAGGATGCCCAGCGATACTTCATTCGGCACGATTTGCTGATCCAGCAGCCAGGTCTTGGCCAGCGGATTTTCAAGGGTGGTGGCCAGCAGATTATGCATTTCGACTACGTCGACCCCCTCTTCGCGCATTTTAGTGATAAAGTCGAAGTGATCCCGCTTGGCACGTTCAACCCACAACACATCGTCAAATAATAATTCATCACAATTACTTGGCGTCAGGCGATTATGGGCCCGCCCCGGTGCGCAAACCAAGACCTTGCGCAATTTGCCTACTTCTGAATGCACGCCATAATCAGCAGGTTGTTGCTTATTTGTCATAATAGCTCCAGTAACTTAAATAGTGATAACACCGGTAGCGATACTCCATATTGCTGCGATAGCCGCAATCATAACGATAATAAATAATATCCTTTCAGCTTTATTAAACAGTTCGGCCTTCTGCTCGCGCTTGGCCATAATATAAAGAATGGTTCCTGGTCCATAAATAATGGCGGACAGCAGCAGGTATTTTAATCCGCCGGCATATAACATCAATAAAGCATAAAACGTCGCGATGGCGGCAAAAATCAGGTCTTTTTTATGCCCGCGCCGATCGGTATCGTAACTCTCCCCGGTCCATGCCAGTTTCAGCGCATAAGCCGCTACCAATAAATACGGGATAAGCGTTAACGAACTGGTTAATTCAAGGGCTAATTGGAAAGCATAATCGCTAAATAGCGTCAGGATAAGAAATACCTGGATCGTAACATTGGTCAGCCATACCGCCGCAGAAGGTACCGCCTGGCGGTTTTCCCGGGCGAAGAGTTTGGGCATGCTTTGGCTTTTTGCCGCCGAATAGAGTACTTCGGCGGCAAGCAATGACCAGGAGAGATAAGCGCCCAGAACCGAAATAATCAACCCGGCGCTGATAAATATCGCCCCCCAGCGGCCAACCACCGCTTCCAGCACTCCAGCCATGGAAGGCTGGCGCAACGCGGCCAGCTCCGGGCGCAACATTACGCCATAGGACAGCATGGTCACCAGGATCAACAAGCACAACACCCCGATAAAACCGAGCACCGTGGCGATGCCGATATGGCTGCGCTGCCTGGCGTAGCGGGAATAAACGCTGGCCCCTTCTATTCCCAGGAAAACGAACACGGTGACCAGCATAGTGCTGCGCACCTGCGAAAAGAGCGATTCCGGTTCCGCCGCCGGCGCTACCGCCAGAGCCGCATGGCCGACGTAGCCATAGTCGTTTAAATGGGTTAAATCGCCCACGCGCGCTAAATCGGGCGTGCCCCAGAAATTCAGGGCAAACACATCATTTTTAAACGCAAATATCAGCAAAATGATAAAACAGAATATGGGGATGATTTTAGCGAAGGTGGCAATGGTATTTATTGATGCCGCCCCTTTTACCCCTTTTAATAACAATACATGGAAACCCCATAAAATCACGGATGCCACCAGCACGGCCGGAATAGTATTGCCGTCGCCAAAAATAGGGAAAAAAGCCCCCAGCGTTGATTTGATCAAGACGAAATACGAAACATTGCCAATACAAGTTCCCGCCCAAAACCCCAAGGCGGCGGCAAACCCCAGGTAATTACCAAATCCTTCTTTTGCATATATAAATACGCCGGAATCAAGATCCGGTTTTCGCTGGGCCAAGGTCTGGAAAACAAACGCCAGCATTAACATGCCGCCGCCGGCGATACACCAGGCAATTAACGCGCCAAAGCCACCGGTTGCGCGACCAAAAGTTGCCGGTAAGGAAAAAATACCGGCGCCAACCATAGAACCTACGACCAAAGCCGTCAGGGACCATAACGACAATTTATTGTCGGATGAGTTTGCCATAATTATTCTCAATGACTTGCGGTAAATCATAACCTAACCCAAATTTCGCGGAAAGAATAGTGATCCGATCCAAATTTTTTAATTATATGAGTAATTAAAAAATCACGTTACAAAATCAAAAAAAGCAATTATTCCTTAGCATTTATAAACCCTAAAATAATAATAACTTTAAATTTATTTATTATTTAATAATAAGTAAAACTGAACATAATTAGTGCCTGTACTACTATTTTACTGCAAATCATCCACTACTATTTACTAAATGGGTACGGCCAATAAAACCGTCCGGCCCGGCCTTACTTTTGCCCCTGGATGCCGCGGATCGGACATTCCAAATTAATTTTCTGATTTATTTTACTTTTTTTTCGCTATTGTTGTTTCCTTTCCATGGAAAATAAGCCCCGGTAAAGTTAATTTATCGGGTTGTTTTTAATGGAGCAATGAGTAAATTACATGAACTATTTTGCCATTGGGCCGCCGGCATTATTTATCCTGTCTTATCGCCGCGACGCGCGCCAACCGCAGCGCCTGGGCCAGTTGTTGCAGGGTAAATGGCTTGCGCAGCAGCGTGATATCCTCGGGCAGCCCGGCACTATTTGGCCGGATGTCCTGCCCGCTGATGAGTAATGTTCCCAATGCCGGATTGATGCCGCGGGCCAGGCGTATGACGTCGGCGCCGCTGTGATCGCCCGGCAACATGAGATCGCTGACCAGCAGGTTGATATCCGGCGTCTGGCGCAATAACGCGAGCGCCTCGGCGCTCTGCGCCGTGGACAGCGTCAGATATCCCAACTGGTGTAATTGTTCGCACAGGGTGTTGCGCACATCTTCCTGGTCGTCGAGCACCAGTACCAGTAAATCTTCGCTGGGGGACAAATCGGGTTCGGGCAGCACTACGGGCTGCGGCGCCAACGCCGGAGCGCGCGGTAACTGTAGGCGGACCCGCGCGCCGGCACCGGGGGCCGAGTCGATTTGCACCCGTCCGCCGGACTGGCGAATAAAGCCATAGACCATGGACAGCCCGAGTCCATTGCCGCTGCCGACGGATTTGGTGGTAAAGAACGGCTCGAACACTTGCGACTTAACCTCATCGGACATACCGCAGCCGCTGTCGATTACCTCCACGGTCACCATATCCTGCTTGCGCCCGCCGGTGCGCACTACCCGCTGGTTATAGGTGCGGATAATAATGTCGCCGCCGCGCCCTTCCATGGCGTCGCGGGCGTTGACCACCAGATTCATAATGGCGTTTTCCAACTGATTAATATCGATCCAGGCCGGCCAGCCGGGCAGTTGGGAGTCAATAACCAGGGTCAGGTTAACCGGCAGTGAATGCAGCAGCAGCTCGCGCAGGTTCTCCACCAGCCCGGCCAGTTGCACCGCCTGGGGGTGCAGCGCCTGCTTGCGGGAAAAAGCCAGCAGGCGCTGGGTAAGCTGAGCGCCGCGCCCGGCGGCTTTCAGGGCGCGGGCAATCCGTTCGTCATCGGTGGCGGGGTTAGCGCCGCATAATTCAAGGCTGCCGATAATCACCGCCAGTAGATTATTAAAATCGTGGGCCAGCCCGCCGGTAAGCTGCCCGACCGCCTTCATCTTTTGGCTATGCACCAGCGCCTGCTCCAGGGCTTTGCGTTCAGAGCGGTCAAGCACCACGTTGACCATGCCGTGCCGGGGCACCGGACTAAAGCGCAGTTCCAGGATAGGTCCGTCCGCCAAATGCATCTCCAGGGCGCGGGGCTGCGCATTACGCAATTGAACGCTCACCGCCCCCCAGTCCGCATATCCCGGTACCCGCGCCTGGTTGCGGCCGAGCGCGGCCAGCAATTCACGGTAATGCTGGCCGCGAAACAGCAGCGCGGCGTCCAGCCCGAGCAGCAGTGGATATTGCGGGTTCCATACCACCAGATGCCCACGGCGGTCGAACAGGGCAAAGCCGTCGCGCATGGCTAAAAACGTGTTCTCCAGCTGGGTGCTTTTCTCTTTTAGCAGCCGCGAAGTCTGCTCCAGGGACGCCGTATTACCGGCAAAAACGTTAAACGCCCGCGCCAAATCGCCAAGCTCATCGCGCCGCTGCAATCCCGGCACGCTAACCTGGCGTTCTCCTCTGGCCAAACGGGACATGGCGTCGGCGATAACCGATAAATTGGAACCGAGATTACGATAGATATACCAGCCGGCAAATAGAGTGATGACCAGCGACAACAGGGCAAACAGACCGATAAAGAAAATAATCGACGACAGCTCTTTATGGGTCTGGCGAATACGCTGTTCCGACTCCCCCGCCACTTTTTTGACGTATAAATTAATATCGCCGTTAAGCATGCCGACCAGGGCTTTGATGTGGTAAGCGTAATAAGCGATGGCCAAATCACTGCCGGATAATTCCCGGGCCAGCGGCGCCAGGCTTCCCTGGCTGCGGATGAAGCGGGTGATTTTATCCCCCAGCAGCGTGGCGTCGCCGGCATCGGACCAGGTTTCCATAACCTGGTCCAATTGGTTAAGGGCGGCGCGGGGGCTGGGAGTTTGGATGGCGATATCCAGCAGGCGATCGATTTCCCGCCGCAGTCCCGTCCCCGCCTGCAACCGATGTTCCCGCGCGGCGATGGTATCGATCTGGTGCAGATACATCTGGCACTGGTACAACTCGCTTAGCAGTTGGTTGCGCTGCAGGTGCCGCTGGTGCCCCAATTCAAGCAGGCGGGTAACGCTGCCTTCCAGCGCGCCGCTGCGCTGGGTAATCCGCGCCACCAGCGCCGGCTCGCTGGC
The DNA here is from genome assembly GCA_015654925.1 of Enterobacterales bacterium. GTDB lineage: Bacteria > Pseudomonadota > Gammaproteobacteria > Enterobacterales > Enterobacteriaceae > Acerihabitans. The sequence continues at coordinate 89,568 of JAATFX010000033.1, forward strand.
CGCCAGCGGAGATTGCGCCAATTGCCGCAGCGAGGATTGCAGCGCCAGCTGCGTTTGCTGCAGCAGGGCCGACTCGCTTTGATACTCCAGCGAGCCCACGACCTGCGAGAGCCGGATGGCGGCGATGGCCACATTGGACGTGTCCCGCCCCAGCTCCATGCTGCCGGTCATTTCGCTCAGGGTCCTGGCCTGCATTTGCTCTTGCAAATTGCCCGCGTGCCGGAAGCCGACAATGGCCACCCCGCTGACCATCAGGGTAACCGCGACCACCAGCAGGTTGAACATCAACAGGCGGCCCCGGGCGCTGGTCAGGATAGGTCGTGGCGAAAACAGGGGCATGATTAGGACTCCGCGGCGGGCCGGCTGTCAGTATAAGATGCGGGCCAATGCCAATTATGACAAACATGAACGGCTTTTGACATTTTGCATTTATCTGCGCCTGCTTTACTGCGGTAATTAACCTACCGCGAGGAGCCAACCGGATGACGCAGCCCCCCATTCTCGAAATGCGCGACATTGGCAAACGCTTCGGCCATTTCCATGCGTTAAAATCGGTGAATCTCACGGTCCGGTTGGGAGAAATCCATGCGCTGATGGGAGAAAACGGCGCGGGGAAAAGCACCTTGATGAAAATCCTGGCCGGCGCGTATACCGCCAGCAGCGGCGAAATCATTATCGACGGACAACCGCGGGTGATTAAAGGCCCTAAAGACGCCCTGGCGGCGGGCATTACGCTGATTTACCAGGAAATGAACCTGGCCCCCAACCTGACGGTGGCGGAAAATATTTTCCTGGGCAGCGAGCTGCAGCGGGGCGGCCTGGTCCAGCGCGGCAAAATGGTGCGGGAAGCCCAGCAGGTCATCGATCGTCTCGGCGCGCAGTTCCGCGCCACCGATTTGGTCATGTCCCTGACCATCGCGGAACAGCAGCAGGTGGAAATCGGCCGGGCGCTGCACCGCCACAGCCGCATTCTGGTCATGGACGAGCCTACGGCCGCGCTCTCTTCCCGGGAAACGCAAAAACTGTTCGATCTGATTAAACGGCTGCGCCAGGAGGGCATGGCCATTATCTATATCAGTCACCGGATGGCTGAAGTCTATGAGTTGTCCGATCGGGTCAGCGTGCTGCGCGATGGCCAGTATGTCGGCAGCCTGACGCGCGAAAATCTCTCCGCCGGCGAATTGGTGCGCATGATGGTCGGAAGGCCGCTGAGCGATCTGTTTAACAAAGACGTCAATATCGCCGTCGGCGACGTGCGCCTGGAGCTGAACGGGCTGACCGACGGCAAAAAGGTCAAGCCGGTCAGCCTGCTGGTGCGTGCCGGCGAAATCGTGGCGCTGTCGGGCCTGGTGGGCGCCGGGCGCTCTGAACTGGCGCAGCTGATTTTTGGCGTGCATAAATCTACCGGCGGCATCGTGCGGGTGGACGGCAACGCGGTAGAGATCCGCTCGCCGCGGGATGCCATCGCGCTCGGCATCGGATTTTTACCCGAAAATCGCAAGGAACAAGGGCTGTTTCTGGAGATGGCCGCCCATGAAAATATCGTGATGCCGACCCTTGAGCGCGACGGGCGTTTCGGCCTGCTCAACCGGCGTAAAGCCCTGGGCATCTCTTCCGAGGCCATCAAATCCCTGAATATCCGCGTCCCCCACGCCCTGGTGCGGGCCGGCGGCCTGTCCGGCGGCAATCAGCAAAAATTGCTGGTTTCGCGCTGGGTCGCCATCCATCCGCGCATTCTGATCCTCGACGAACCGACCCGCGGGGTGGACGTGGGGGCCAAGAGCGAAATCTACCGGATGATGGGGCAATTGGCGCAACAAGGAGTCGCCATTTTGATGATCTCCAGCGAATTACCGGAAGTGGTCGGCATGAGCGACCGGGTTTACGTGATGTGCGAAGGCCAGCTGGCAGGCGAGTTGAGCCGCAGCGAAATCTCGCAGGAAAATATCATGACGCTGGCCACCGGCGTCGTTTCGCAACAGACGCCCGCATAAGGAGCCGACATGACTACGAAGTCCGCATTACCCGACGCCGCGCCGGTTACCGTTAAACGGCCCTGGCTGAATGATTTGATGCAGACGGTGGGTATTTTGCCCATCCTGGTGCTGATCGTGGCGATTTTCGGGTTTGTCGCCCCTAATTTCTTCACCGACAGCAATTTGCTGAATATCGCCCGGCAGGCGTCCATCAATATCGTTCTGGCGGCGGGCATGACCTTTATCATCCTCACCGGCGGCATCGATCTCTCGGTAGGGTCGATGCTGGGCGCCACGGCGGTGGTGGCGATGGTCGTCTCGCTAAACCCGGCGCTGGCCGGCCTGTCGATCCCGCTGGCGCTGCTGGCCGGCCTGGTGATGGGACTGTTCAACGGTATCCTGGTGGCCTATGCCGGTTTGCCGCCGTTTATCGTCACGCTCGGCACGTACACCGCGCTGCGCGGCGCTGCGTATCTGCTGGCGGACGGCACTACGGTGATCAATTCCTCCATCAATTTCGAATGGATCGGCAATTCCTATCTCGGACCGGTGCCCTGGCTGATTATCATCGCCCTGGCGGTCATTGCGGTGTGCTGGTTCATCCTGCGCCGAACGACCCTCGGCGTACATATCTACGCGGTGGGCGGCAATATGCAGGCGGCGCGTCTGACCGGCATCAAGGTTAGCTTCGTGCTGCTGTTCGTGTATGCCGCCAGCGGCCTGCTTTCCGGCCTGGGCGGCTTAATGAGCGCCTCGCGGCTTTACAGCGCCAACGGCAACCTCGGCATGGGGTATGAGCTGGACGCCATCGCCGCGGTGATCCTGGGCGGCACCAGTTTCGTCGGCGGTATCGGCACCATCACCGGTACGCTGGTGGGCGCGCTGATTATCGCCACTCTTAATAACGGCATGACGCTAATGGGCGTCTCCTACTTCTGGCAGCTGGTGATCAAAGGGGCGGTGATCATCATAGCGGTGCTGATTGACAAATACCGTACCCGACACCATCAGGCATAACCCTACCGGAGAGACACTATGCGATTTAATCCCGTTTATACCGCGCTGCTGACGGCGGCCATGATCACCCTGGCGCCGGCGGCCCAGGCCAAAGAGTTGAAAGCCATTGGGGTGACGGTGGGCGATCTGGCCAACCCGTTCTTTGTCCAGATAACCAAAGGCGCGGAAATGAAAGCCCGCGAACTGGCGGGGGATAAGGTGAACGTCACGCTGGTTTCCAGCGGCTACGATCTCGGCCAGCAGGTGGGGCAAATCGATAATTTTATCGCCGCCAAGGTCGATATGATTATCCTTAACGCGGCGGATTCAAAAGGCATCGGCCCGGCGGTTAAACGCGCCCAGGCCGCCGGTATCGTGGTAGTGGCGGTAGACGTGGCGGCGGAAGGCGCCGATGCCACCATCACCTCCAATAACACCCAGGCCGGGCAAATGGCCTGCCAATACATCAGCGACAAACTCAAAGGCAAGGGCCAGGTGGTTATCGTCAACGGGCCGCCGGTATCCGCGGTGCAAAACCGGGTGGAAGGCTGCATGACCGAACTGAAAAAGCACCCCGATATCAAGCTGCTGTCCTATAACCAGAACGCCAAAGGCAGCCGCGAAGGCGGGCTGGAAATCATGACTTCGCTGCTGGCGGCGAATCCGCATATCGACGCGGTATTCGCCATTAACGATCCAACGGCGATCGGCGCCGATCTGGCCGCCAAGCAGGCCCAGCGTAAAGAGTTCTTTATCGTCGGCGTCGATGGTTCGCCGGACGGCGAGGAAGCGCTGAAACGCGAAAATTCGCTGTTTGTCGCCACGCCGGCGCAGGACCCGCAGGTCATGGCCGCGAAGGCGGTGGAGATTGGCTACCAGATCCTGCAGGGCAAACCGGCGCCCAAGGAACCGATACTGATCCCGGTGAAAATGATCGATCGCAACAATATCACCGACTATAAAGGCTGGACGGTGAAATAAACCCGACGGGCAGGATGACCCTGCCCGCCATCTTCCTGTGACGGCGGAGGCGGTATGAAGCGCTCTCAGGTTAATATTATCGTGCAACAAACCCAGCAGTTTTTTGCCCGCAACGGTGTACATCTGCCGCCTTTTGCCCGCTTTTCCCCCCAGGACTGGTTGTCGCTTGAACACGGCGACTGGCGGGAAGTGCTTGATTTACATCTCGGCTGGGATGTCACCGATTTTGGCGGCGGCGATTTCGAGCGGGTCGGCCTGACGCTGTTTACCCTGCGCAACGGCTCGCCCGGCGCCGTTCCCTACGCCAAAAGTTATGCTGAAAAAATCATGCACTGCCGCGAAGCGCAAGTCACGCCGCTGCATTTCCATTGGTTCAAGCGCGAGGACATTATCAATCGGGGCGGCGGCAATCTATTGGTGGAAATGTATAATAGCGACGATGAGGAGCGGCTGGCCGATACCCCGGTGACGGTGGCGATCGACGGTCGCCGCCAGACCCACGCCGCCGGATCGCGGGTGCGGCTGGCGCCCGGCGAGAGCATTTGCCTGCCCCCGGGCATCTATCACAGCTTCTGGGGCGAAGAAGGTTTTGGCGACGTGGTGGTGGGCGAGGTGTCGATGACCAATGATGACCAGAACGATAACCGTTTTTTGCAAGACCAGGCGCGCTTCGGCCAGATAGAAGAAGATCAGGCGCCGCGCTGGCTGTTATGCAACGACTATCATGAAGCCGGTTATGGGCAAGCCCCGGCAATCTGACCGGCATCCGCCCGGACCACATCCGCTGAAAACACATAACCCAGCCGGCGGATGGTGCGGATCATGACCGGCTGGTGCGGATTTGGTTCGATCTTGCGCCGCAGCCGCATGATCAGCACATCCACCGTGCGATCAAACACATCCAGGGTTTCGCTATGGGTCAGTTCCAGCAACTGATCGCGGGTGAGCACCTTGCGGGCATGGGCGACCAGCGCCAGCAGCAGCCCGTATTCGCCCTGCGTCAGCGGCACGGGCTGCTGTTGCGGATTAAACAGCGCGCAGCGCTCGCTGTCGAGCCGCCAGCCGTTGAACCGCCAGCCGGTTTTATTGCCGCTGGCGGGTTCGGTGCCCAGGGCGCCGCTGCGGCGTAATACCGCCTTGATCCGCGCAATGACCACGCGGGGATTAAAGGGTTTGACGATGTAATCATCGGCGCCCATTTCCAGGCCGACGACAATATCGGATTCCGATCCCATGCCGGTGAGCATCACCACCGGCAAATGAGGCTGCAAACGCTGGATTTGCTGCAATACCAGCAGGCCGTTGGTGTCGGGCAGCATCAGATCCAAGAGCACCAGCGAAATATCCGGCAGTTGGCCGAGCAAGGTCAGGGCGGCCTGCCCCTGATGGCAGATATGTACGGTAAACACATGCTCGCTGAGCATGTCGTTCAAGACTTCACAGATAGCGGGGTCGTCGTCGACGACCAATATATTGGGTTTCATAGACCGCCCTCGCTGTGTTACGAAAATGATAATAGAGTGTACATTACGGCTATTCGATAGCGCGGATAATGGTGTGGATGTGTGAGACGTCTCTCATGCCGGCTACGGGATTCACAGAAGGAGATAACGGTGCGTATTGGGATTGATCTGGGTGGAACGAAAATTGAAGTGGTGGCGCTGGCAACGGACGGCAAGGTGCTGTTCCGGCAGCGCATATCTACGCCGCGCGATGATTACGGCCAAACCCTGCAGGCCATTGTCTCGCTGATATCGGCCGCCGAGCAGGCCACCGGCCAGCAGGGGAGCATCGGTATCGGCATTCCGGGCACCCTGTCGCCGTATACCCATAAAGTGAAGAATGCCAATTCGGTCTGGCTCAACGGCCAGCCCATGGATAAAGATTTAACCGCGCTGCTCGGCCGGCCGGTGCGTATCGCCAATGACGCCAACTGCCTGGCGGTCTCCGAAGCCACCGACGGCGCGGCCGCCGGCGCGCAAACCGTGTTTGCGGTAATTATCGGCACCGGCTGCGGCGCCGGACTGGCAATCAATGGCCGCGCGCATGCCGGCGGCAACGGCATCGCCGGAGAATGGGGCCATAATCCCCTGCCCTGGCAGGACGAAGATGAACACCGCCACGCCCGGGAAGTGCCTTGTTATTGCGGTAAAGCCGGCTGCACCGAGACCTTTATCTCCGGCACCGGTTTTACCGGCGACTATCAACGCCTGGGCGGCCAGCGGTTGACCGGGCCGGAAATCATTCAGCGGGCGGCGGCGGGAGACGCGCTGGCCGAACGGGTGATTGGCCGCTACGAGCTGCGGCTGGCCAAAGCGCTGGCCCAGGCGATCAATTTGCTGGACCCGGATGTAGTGGTGCTGGGCGGCGGCATGAGTAATGTCAATCGCCTTTACCAGACCGTGCCGCCGCTGATTAAGCAATGGGTATTCGGCGGTGAATGCGAAACCCCGATCCGTAAAGCGTCCCACGGCGACTCCAGCGGCGTGCGCGGGGCGGCCTGGCTATGGCCGGATTGATGCGCCTCATTTTTTGCCGGGCGCACTGTCCGGCAAAGTATTATCAACGTCAATAATGCAAATATTTATTTAATATCTTTTATAATCAATAAATTAATAACTACCCCTTATATCTGAATGCGTATAAATATTTGTAAATGTAATAAAATAATGTGATTTGCTTCAATGTTTCCCCTCCTCGCTATGGATTTTACCTGCGGCTCATTTATGATTTAAACATAAACCCGAACGTCGTTCATATATGCGGACAACAGGATACATCATGGCATCTTTTGACTTTTCCAACCCGGTGAAATTTTACTTCGGCGCCGGCAAACTAAAATTGCTGGGGGGCATCGCCGGTCAATATGGACATAAGGCCCTGCTGGTGGCGTCTGACAGCGCCAAACCCACCGGTCAATTGGCTCTGGTACAGCAATATCTCGATGCCGCGGGTATCAGCTATGCGGTCTACGATAAATTTATGCAAAATCCCCTGTCTACCCTGGTGCATGAAGGCGCGCAATTTGCCAGGACGGAGAATTGCGATGTGGTGATTGGGCTTGGCGGCGGCAGCGCCATGGATATGGCGAAAGGCATTGCATTTTGCGCCGTTAATGAAGGCAGCATCTGGGATTATGTATTCGGCCGCAAAACGGGTACCGGCGCGCTGCCGATGATCTTGATACCCACCACGGCGGGTACCGGCAGCGAATCGAATCGTACCGCGGTTTTCACTAATCCGGACACCAATGATAAGAAGGGCCTGGTAAACCCGCTGATTTACCCCAAAGCGGCAATTATCGACCCGGAACTCATGCTGACCCTGCCAAAACGGGTCATCGCCGGTCCCGGCGCCGATGTCCTGTTTCATGCCCTGGAATCATATATTTCCAAAAACGCCAATCCGTTCAGCGAAATGCTGTCGCTAAAGGCCATAGAACTGATTTCCCGCTACTTGCCGCGGGTTTACGCCGACGTAACGGACATCGATGCCTGGGAACAGGTTACCCTGGCCAGTTCGTTGGCCGGCATGGCAATCGACTGCGCGGGCACTAGCCTGCCCCATGCGCTGCAGCACCCCATGGGCGGCCTGCTGAATGTGGTACATGCCGAAGGCATCGCGGCAATGTATGTTCCTTTTATGGAATATACCTGGCCCGCCGCGCCGGAAAAATTTGCCGTTATCGCCAAAACAATGGGCGTTGATACCCAAGGCATGTCGCTGGAAACCGCAGCGGCAAGTAGCGTCGCAGTGGTGCGCGATTTCCTGGCGGGGGTAAATATGATGCCGACGCTGACCGAACTGGGCGTCAAAGAAGAACATTTCGATTGGCTGATCAATAACGTGCTCACAACCATGAAAGTGGTGTTGGCCAATAATCCGCGGGTGCCGGATGCCGATACTATCCGTGAAATATATCAGCGTTGTCTGTAATTAGCTGATTAACCGGCTGCCAACGGTCCCGGAGGCTGATTATTTCTGCCGGTCAGTACCCTATTCCCGGCGGAAAAATGAAAATAAGAGGTTAACCAACATGTTTGCAATAATAGATTGCGGTTCCACGGCTACGCGCATTTTTTTGCTAAGAGATAACGACGTTATAGCTAAAAAAGAGACCCCCAATGGAGTGAACCTGTCCGCTTCCAGCGGAAATAACCAGCTATTGAAACAGATGATAGCAGCCTGCCTGTCGGAATTGTTGCAAGAAAATAACTTCCGTCTTGAGGATATCCGTTTTGCAATTGCATCCGGCATGATTACCTCTAATTTGGGGTTAAAGGAAATTCCGCATCTGGTTGCGCCGGTCGCCATAGATGATCTGGCGAAATTCGCGCGGCAATATAACGACATGACAATATTCCCCCTCCCTATCCCGGTTGTATTTATTCCAGGAATTAAAAATAATATAGGCACGGCGACATGGGAAAACATGCGCAGCATGGATTTAATGCGCGGGGAGGAAACCCAGGCCATCGGCGTGCTCGCACGCTATAAGCCTGAATTGCCCTGCACCATTATTGAGCTTGGCTCTACTACAAAAATAATTCATATTGATCGCGCGGGGCGGATAGCCGGCAGCATCACCTCGCTTAGCGGCCAAGTGTATGGGGCGGTGTTAAAAGAAACTTTTATCGGTTCCAGCGTTAAACTCACGGACGGACAAAGCGACATTTTTTCCCCCGAAATTTTGCAGCATGCCTGGCAAAGCGTCCAGAACAGTGGGTTATTACGCACCATACTATTAACTCGCTTTATTCAATTTTCGTTAAATACCACCGCCGCCGACCGTAAATTATTTTGTGAGTCCGCTATTGCCGCCGATGATATGAAACTTATTGATGACGCTAAGCAATATGGGTTCGATCTCACAGGCGAAATTATTCTGGTGGGTAACGAAAATCGCTGCCGGATTTATCACTATATGATTGAGCATTCCCAAGGAATTTCTCAAGCGGCACGTCAAATAACCGCTCGGGAAGATATCGATAGACTGGTGATAGATGGCGCGAATTATATTGCCAATCGCCTCGCCATCACCGTCCCGGCAACGACCGGCGTTTGAGGAAAATGACTTATGTATTCGGTAACTATTGATACTGGCACCACCAATACCCGGATTTGCGTCTGGCATGACGATCATATTATAGCTCAGGCCAGCGAGCCGGTGGGCGTGCGCGATACCGCAATCACCGGCAGCAAAACCACCCTGACCCAGGGCGTGGGCAAAGCCATCCAGGCGGCCCTGGCCGAGGCACGGGTTCCCGAAGGCGAGACCATAACCTATTTGTCGGCGGGGATGATTACATCTAATGTCGGCTTATGCGAGATCCCCCATCTGGTAGCGCCGGCGGGAATTGCCGAATTGGCCGCAGGCATGGTGAAAGCAGAACTCGGCGACGTCTGCGATCAACCGATTTGGTTTGTTCCCGGCATCAAAAACCACGCCGCCGCGGTTACCAGCGAGAATAGCGACGCCATGGACATCATGCGCGGCGAGGAAACTGAAACCATCGGCGCCATTAGCGCCCTGGATATACAAGGCCCGGCGGTCATCATCCTGCCGGGTTCCCACTCCAAGTTCGTAAAAATCGACGCCGACAATAAAATTGAAGGCTGCGTCACCACTATTGCCGGCGAACTGCTAGACGTGATTACGCAGCGCACGATTTTAGCCAGTTCCCTTAAACATCGGATGACCGACTCGATAGACGCGCCGGTGCTGCTCGACGGAGCCAAAAGCTGTCAAGATGTGGGACTGGCGCGCAGTTGTTTTTCGGTACGGATTCTGGATATGTTTGGCGATCTGACCGATAACCAAAAAGCCAACTTTTTATTGGGCGCGGTACTGCACGACGATATTCAAGCGATAAAAAACAGTAAAGCCTTAAATATTACATCAGATATTACTTTGGTCGTTTGTGGTAAAAAAATACTTAAAGAGGCGCTGATAACGCTGATAAAAAATGACAATTGGTTTACCGGGGAAATTATTATCATGCCGGATAACCAGGCCTCGTTATCGGGACTAGGCGCGCTGGCCATTGCCAAATACAGAAACATTATTTGATTAGCATCTTAATACCTTACATGGCTTTTTTATAGGATAATCAATATGTCTAGTATCGATCAACCGCGTGTTGGCGCGAAAAAGATAGGCGGTAAAAGGTGGTTTGTGGTTTTCCTATTATTAATAGGTGGCATTATAAATTATCTCGATCGGGCAAGCCTTTCTATTGCCGCGCCGGATATGATGAAAGACTTGAACTTGTCTAATACCGATATCGGGTTGATGGGTTCAGTATTTGCATTGATTTATGCCTTGTGCCAATTACCTTCCGGGTGGCTGGTGGATAAATTCGGCCCCAAGAAAGTCTATACCTGGGCAATTGGATTATGGAGCTTTGCCACCATGCTGACCGGCGCGTGCAGCAACTTGGCTACCTTGTTGTTTGCCCGCGGCATCCTGGGGGTAACCGAAGCCCCGTGCTGGCCTGGGGCGGCCAAGATAACCGCCTCCTGGTTCCCGAAAAAAGAGCGCGCGCTGGCCACCGGTTTCTGGGATGCGGCATCCAAATGGGGTCCGGCAATTGCGCCCCCGATCCTGGTCGCGATCATTGTGCCTTTCGGCTGGCGTTCGCTGTTTTATATTTGCGGTGGCATCGGTTTAATTTTCATGCTGTTTTTCATCTATGCCTACCGGCAGCCTGAAAAACACCCCACCATAACCCCGGAAGAATTGGAATATATTAAACAAGGCGGCGGCGGCACCGCGGAAAAAATCGGGAATACCGAGAATACCATCAGCTGGGGATCGCTATTTAAGTATAAGTGCGTATGGGGAATGATTCTCGGCTGGTTCTGTTATGTTTGGATGATGAATATTTTCACCACTTTTTTACCGCTCTACCTGATCAAAACGCAAAATATCGAATTAAAAGCGCTGGGTATATACGCCAGTATCCCTTATTTCGGCGGGATCGTCGGCGCCATTTTCGGTGGTTATATTTCCAAATGGCTGATGGATAAAGAGATATTCAGCGATTCATTAAAAGCCAAACGCGCCACCATCAGCGTATCCGCACTGTTGGCCGGCATCACCGTGGTGGCGATTCCTTTTGCCACCAGCCTCGCCGGCACGCTGACCCTGCTGGTGATCGCCATGGCGTTTCTTTCGGCTTTATCCGCCACCGGCTGGGCATTACCCGGTGACGTGGCGCCGTCTTCCATGGTGGGTTCGGTTGGCAGCATCCAGAACTTCGGCGGTTATTTTGCCGGTTCGCTGTCGCCCCTGGTTACCGGCATGATCGCCGATGCCACCGGCTCTTACGCCATGGCCTTTATCAGCGGCGGCATCATCGCCGGCTGTGCGGCGCTGTGTTACTGGTTTATCGTCAGGGCCCCGATTACCGCCGCCGAATAATATTGACCCGGCGGCCAGGGCCGCGCGGGTTATGTCCAATTGTTGGCCAGATATCTGGACAGTCAAGAGGTAAGAAATGATTAAGCAGCAGGTTATTCACGCTATTGGACAAACTGGCGTTATCGCTATCGTCAGGGGGTCGGCGCCGGAAGATATTTTGCCGTTGGCCTGGGCCCTGTACGAAGGGGGGATCAGGGTACTGGAAGTCACCTGTAATACTCGCGGTTATCTGGCAAGCATCGCGGCGCTTTCCGCCGAGCTCGGCGATAAAATGTGGATCGGCGCAGGTACGGTGATTAATCCGATCATGGCCCAGTTGGTGCTGGACGCCGGGGCCAATTTTGTCCTGGCGCCGGATTTTAATCCTGAAGTCGTCCGGCTGGTGCATGAAAAACGAAAACTGATGATCCCGGCGGTGGCCACGCCAACGGAAATATTGCAGGCTTGCCGTTTAGGGGTGGACCTGCTGAAGCTATTTCCGGCTAACGGCCTGGGTCTCGATTATTTAAAAGAACTTCAGGGCCCCTTGGATAATTTGGCTATTATCCCCGTCGGAGGCATTACGCTGGATAATATGCCTGATTTTTGCCAAGCGGGCGCGTTTGCCTTGGGCATCGGCAGCGAATTAATTAAAAAAGACTTAATCAGTACCGGACAATGGTCTGAATTAAGCCTACTGGCGGAAAAATTTATTGCTTGTTTTCAAAAAAATAAAAAAATCGGCAACAACCAAATTTGTTTATGATGGTTTTTTGCTCAACTTTTTGCTCATTATGGACCGGTTCATATTTCCTGAACCGGTTGTATGGCGCTACATTTTTTTTCGATAACCAACGCAATATTGTATAATGCGGCAGCGATACGACTATCAGGTTATCAGGAAAAAAAATGGAAAAAACTAACCGCTCCGTCGCCAGGGCTCTCGAAATGCTGGAACTGGTAGCCGACAGTACGGAAGAACTCACCATCACTGAAATCAGTAAAAGCCTGGGTATTCCCAAAAGCACCACTTTCGATATTATCTATACCCTGGTTGATAAAGGGTACCTTGATGTGGCCAATGCCCGCGCCAAGTCATTCAAGCTGGGGCTTAAACTATTTCAGACCGGCGCGGCTTACCTCGATCAGGCCCCGTTTTACGAGGTCGCCAGACCCATTCTCGAACAACTGGCCGCCCAGGCGCGGGAAACCACGTTTTTAGCGATGGAGAACGAGGGGTATCTGGTCTATCTCGACAAGGTGGAAAGTTCGGCCTCGGTCAGAACCTCGGCGCGTATCGGCTCCAATAACCCGATTTATTGTACCGGCCTGGGCAAAGCCCTGCTGGCGGCCATGCCGGACCAGCGGGTCAGGGATATTCTGGCGATGACCGGCGGATTGAAACCGATCACCGACTACACCATTACCGATGAAGACAAGTTCTTCACCATCCTCAACGAGGCGCGCCGACGCGGTTATGCCATTGACGATCGCGAACACAATGCCGAAGTATTTTGCGTCGCCGCCCCGGTCTACAATGCCTACGGAAAACCGCAGGCGGCCATCAGCATCGCCAGCCTGTTTTCCAAAATCCAAAACGATCCCGCCCGGATTGAGCAACTGGGCGGCATGATTTCCCGCGCCGCGCTGCTTATTTCCCAACGGATCGGCTTTCGCAGCGATAAGCTCTACAGCGATTTTCGCCAGTAGGCGCAGAAAGTATCCAACGGTTCGTCGCGTTGGTATATTCCCACCCCGCCTTGATGATCCTTATCTATAATCAATTGCATGATAAAATAATATCGTGATGCTAATGAGAGGGATCATGGCCGATAAATCAACAACACCAGCGACCACCCACCCAACCAAAGCCAGCCCGCTGCTTGGCAATATCCATACCGGCAATGCGCGCGTGGATCAGGCCGCGCAACGCTCGGGGCGTTTTATCGAAAAAGTCAGCGCTTACCCCGCGATAGCGCATGTGATTCGCGCGGTGGAACGCTTTAACGATCGCATGGGCAGCCAGTTCGGCGCGGCCATCACCTATTTTTCTTTTCTTTCCATGATACCCATACTTATGGTGTCATTTGCCGGGGCAGGATTTTTCCTGGCTTCAAACCCCGATATTCTTACCGATCTGATTAATAAAATCGTCGATAGCATCAGCGACAAAACCTTGGCGGAGACCTTGAAAACCACGGTCAGCACGGCTATTGCGCAACGCACGACGGTGGGCATCACCGGCCTGCTGATTGCCCTGTATTCCGGGCTGAACTGGATGGGCAACCTGCGCGAGGCGATCCGCGCCCAGCTGCGTGACGAATGGGTGCGCAATCCCCAGGACGAGGAAAAATTTTATTATAAATATCTGCGCGATCTGATTTCATTGATTGGGCTGATTGTGGCGCTGATCGTCACCCTCTCCCTGACCTCCATTGCCGGCGCCGCGCAAGATACCATCGTCAAAGCGCTGGGCCTGGATTCCATTGAATGGCTGAAGCCGGCCATGACGATTATCGGTCTGGCCATCTCCATTCTGGCCAATTACCTGCTGTTTTTATGGATTTTCTGGGTTATCCCGCGCCATAAGCCCCACAGCAAAGCCATTTTTCGCGGCACGCTGCTGGCGGCCATCGGTTTTGAAATCATCAAAATCATTATGACCATGACGCTGCCGAAGCTGGCGACCTCGCCTTCCGGCGCCGCCTTTGGTTCGGTTATCGGCCTGATGGCTTTCTTTTACTTTTTCGCCCGCCTGACGCTGTTTTGCGCGGCCTGGATCGCCACCGCCCACTACCCCCCGGAACAGGATAATCAACCGCCGCGGGCGGACGAATCCAACCCCGCAAATGCAGGCTTTTCGACGCCTCCCGCACCCAATGCCCGGCCCGCTGATAGCGCCGAGGCGATTGCCAAACCGGCGGCGGCGAACCATAACGCCAACCGGCCAGCGCGGCGGCGCCCGATGCCGGCGCCCTATCTAATGGCGCTTACGGCCGGGATAGTAGTGTATTGCTTCAATAAATTGCGCTGAAGGCAGTGTTTTCGGCCGACTTTAACAAAACCGCAACCATAAACCAGCATATAACACTTACCCTGCGCTTTTCTTGGCCGCTGTTTCAGGGTTTAACTCTGCCATAGGTCCCCCGGTGCGCGGTAATCACTGCTATTCGGGGGCCGGGACAGATAATCTGCTTTCTGGCCCCTGGAAGGGGCTCTCGCTCAAAATTACGTCATTGAAAATGCATTTTTCTATGTCTAAGATGCCTTTCTTTTACGAAATTGATCGATAAGAAACATAATGCCAGCCTCCATCGCACCAACCATCGAATCCAACGCGCAATCCGTCCCGATAAATTCCCGGGGAAAAGTGATTGTGGCGTCGCTCATCGGCACCGCTATCGAATTCTTCGATTTCTATATTTATGCCACCGCGGCCGTGATTGTCTTCCCCCATATATTCTTTCCACAGGGCGATCCCACCGCCGCCACGCTGCAATCGCTGGCGACCTTCGCCATTGCGTTTATCGCGCGCCCCATCGGCTCGGCGCTATTTGGCCATTTTGGCGATCGGGTGGGCCGTAAAGTGACCCTGGTGGCCTCGCTGCTGACCATGGGCATCTCCACCGTTCTGATTGGCCTGCTGCCGGGTTACCAGACCATCGGCATCATGGCGCCGATACTGCTGGCGCTGGCGCGTTTTGGCCAGGGTCTCGGGCTGGGCGGGGAATGGGGCGGCGCGGCGTTGCTGGCGACGGAAAATGCCCCGGCGCATAAACGCGCGCTCTACGGCTCCTTCCCGCAGCTGGGCGCGCCGATCGGCTTTTTCTTCGCCAACGGCATGTTTTTGCTGCTGTCCTGGCTGCTGACCGACGAACAATTCCTCAACTGGGGCTGGCGCGTGCCCTTTATTTTATCGGCGGTATTGGTATTGATCGGGCTATATGTCCGCGTATCGCTGCACGAAACGCCGGTATTCGCGAAAATAGCCCTCGCCAAAGCGCAGGTTCGCATGCCCATCGGCACGCTGTTTCGCAAGCACCTGAAAGTGACCATTCTCGGCACCTTCATCATGGTGGCCACCTATACGCTGTTTTATATCATGACCGTTTACTCATTGACGTTTGGCACCGCGCCAAAACCCATGGGCCTGGGCTTCTCCCGTAACGATTTCTTGCTGATGCTGATGGTCGGCGTGATCGGTTTTGGTTTGCTGGTGCCGGTTTCCGGTCAATTGGCCGACAAATTCGGCCGCCGCAAAACCATGATTGTCATTACTTTGCTGATCATTGTATTTGCGCTGATCTTTCCGTCGATGCTCGGCTCGGGAAACACCTGGCTGGTCATGGCCTTCCTGCTTTGCGGCTTTATCGTGATGGGACTGACCTTCGGCCCCATGGGCGCCCTGCTTCCCGAACTGTTTCCCACCGAAGTACGTTATACCGGCGCGTCGTTCTCCTATAACGTCGCCTCGATTATCGGCGCCTCGGTCGCCCCTTATATCGCTGCCTGGCTCACCGTCAATTATGGGCTGTTCTACGTGGGCATTTATCTGGCCTCGATGGCGACCCTGACACTGCTGGCCCTCCTGGCCACCCATGAAACCCGGCACCAATCCTTGTAAAAATGCGGGCAACCCGGCCGGCAAACGGTTTATTATGCCGGTTCGGCTAACAAAAACGGGCCGTACTCCTCTGGAGACGGTCCGTTTTTTATATAACTGCCCGGAGTAAAAAACCATGATCAATTGGCGCCGCGACCGATACACCCTGATAATAATGGCGATCGTGCTGGCGGCTCTCGGTACCGCTATTTATTACGGCCGGCAGCCCGGCGGCAACCCCGACGCGCTTTGGAAGATCGTCAGCCAGAAATGCGTGCCGAACCAGCAACGGCACGGCCAGCCGGCCCCTTGCAGCGAAGTCAACCTGACTGCGGGTTATGTGGTATTAAAAGATTTGAACGGCCCGTTACAGTATTTATTGATGCCGGTGGCAAAGATAACCGGCATTGAAAGCCCGCGCGTACTGGAAGCCGGCACCCCTAATTTTTTCGCTGACGCCTGGCAGGCGCGACGCTACCTGGCCGAAAAACGCGGTGCGTTGATACCGGACAGCGCCCTCGCCTTAACCGTTAACTCGGTCTCGGGACGCACGCAAAACCAGCTCCATATCCATATTTCCTGCCTGCGCCCCGATGTGCGCCGACAGCTGGACTCTGAAGCCCCCGCCATTCTGACTACCTGGCATCCCCTGACCGCGCCGATCATGGGCCATCTCTATCTGGCCAAACGCATCACCGCCGACGAATTGGCGGCGCACAGCCCGTTTTTAAACCTGGCGCAGGAAGTACCTGATGCCGCGGATAAAATGGGCCATTACGGACTGGCGGTGGTACCCCTGGCCGACGGCGCCTTCGCCCTGCTGGCCAGCAAACGCAACCTGCTGCGCATGAACCGGGCATCCATCGAGGAAATCCAGGACCACACCTGCGCCATCCTGCGCCAACTATAAGGCGCGGTAGGCCCGCCAGCACCCGAACCCGCAGCGGGCCATGTTAAAGGGAGAGCGCCCTTATTTGCTGTTTTTCATTTCCTGCAAAATCGGCCCACACTGATTCTCCTCGCCGCCGCTGGGCGAAATCAACGCCAGCAACGCCGCCGCCGGGGCGAGCACCGCTCCCAGAGCCACCGCCGCCGCGCCGCGGGCAATCAGCGGCCCGGGCTTCACGCCGGCATCGGGATGCTTAAAGGTACCGCGCACATACAAAGGCGAACGCAGCGTAACGATACGCACTCCTTTACTCGACGGATTAATCGATAAATCCAAACGCTCGGTGGAAAAATTAGTGGTCCCATCAATCTTAATCACGGCATTCTCGGTATCGAACACAAACAGCCGGGGCGTCGCCAAACCATTACGCACCCCAAGATCCGCCGCCGCGCAATTAATCTGCACCTGATCGTCGCCAAACAACTTGCCCACCACATAATTACCGACATTCAGCCCGGCAATCTCCATCAAATTGCGGCTAATCACCCCATTATTCATCAGAATACGCACATCGCCATTACTGCTGCCCAACAGCGCCGCCACGGAATTCCCGGTCCCGGTAAACTGCGCGTCGCCGTTCAACTGCCCCATACTGCTGCGCATCGCCTCCACATCGGGGAACAACGCCTTCAATTGCAACCCGCGCGCATGCAAATCCGCGCGGCCGCGCATCGGCGTCTTATCGCCCTCCAGCTTAATAGTGGAATTCAGATTACCGCGCGCCAGCCCAAACCGCAGGGGATCGAGCAGCAATACGCCGTTATCCAGCTTGACATGGGTATACAGATCGCTAAGCGGCAGGTTCTTACCATGCTCAATACGTTTGCCGGTGAATTTAACATCGGCGTCCATGGTGTCCCATTTGGCGGTGTCGAACTTATCATAAGGCAGAACTTTATCCGCCGGTTGCACCGACTGGGTCTTGGCCTTTTCCTTGCCTTTTTGCGTACCGCTGTCAGCGCCGATCAACGGCCCTAAATCCGCAAAGCGCAGCTGGTTCGACACCACCTCGCCGGTGAGGGACGGCCGGGGCTTACCCTGCAAAAACTCCAACGTACCGTGGATATCGCTGGCCCCGATCTTGCCGTTGAATTTCTCATAACGATAGCGGCCGCCCTCTTTACCCTGAAAATGGGCAACCAGATGACCATCGGTGGAATAGGGCGGCGAATCCGGCAGAACCACCCCGGTCAGGCCATGCAGATCGCCGAGGTTATCACCGGATAATTTCAGCCGCAGATTCAACCCGCCCAGGTTCATCGGATCTTCGAGCGTGCCCTGGATTACGACCCGGGTCGCGCCGGAGCGGACGTCCGCCTGTAGCGGGAAAGGCTGATTGGCGCTGCGCAAGGCCAGCATGCCGCCAATTTTACCCTCGCCGCTGAGGGGTTCATTATTATATTTGCCGCTGACCTTCCAGCCGAAAATATAATCGTCGGTTTTTTTACTGGCCGCCGCAGGGGTATTGTCCGCCGTTTTCCCTTTATCAGCGGCAGGCGTCGTTCCTGGCGCGGTTTTATCGTCGGCGCCCTTCGCCGCGATCTGTCCGTCGTTATCCGTCTTCGCCTTGGCAGCGGCGTTGTCTTTGCCGTCCGGCTTCGCCGCCGCAGCGGTGTCGTTTTTGTTATCGGCCTTCGCCGTGGCGGCGCCGCCTTTGGTGTCCGACCGCGCTTTCGTATCGGCGCTGTCGCTCTTATCCGCCGTGCTCTCGCCGGCCAGCTCCGCATAAGGGATAGGCTTGCCCAGCGGATTTAGGGTTAAATGAATATCGGCCTTGGTTATCGGATCAAGGAAATCGATTTTGCCTTGATCGAACGCGATATCGTCCACTTTAAACGACCACGCCGAAGGCGGCGTATCCTGCTGCGGTTGATCGCTATTGGCCAGATTAAAGGTCCAGTTATTTTTGCCATCGGCCAGCCGTTTTAACGCCGCGTCAGGAGCGACCAGAGTAATGCGGGGCAGATAGATTTCTTTATGCAGCAATGCCAGCGGCGAAATGCTGGCCTCCACCCGTTTTAACCGGGCGGTATAATCGCCGGGCACCTCGGGTGGATTGCCCAGCACCACATCTTCCGCATGCAGATGCGGCCATGGCACCCAGGCGCGCCAGCCCGCTTCATCCCGCTGGCGCGACCACTGCACGCCCAGGTCGCCATTAATG
Source organism: Enterobacterales bacterium (assembly GCA_015654925.1). Classification (GTDB taxonomy): domain Bacteria; phylum Pseudomonadota; class Gammaproteobacteria; order Enterobacterales; family Enterobacteriaceae; genus Acerihabitans. Next base: position 108,639 of record JAATFX010000033.1, read on the forward strand.
GCGAAGGGCCGATGCAGCTCGGCCGACACTTTGTTGTTGATCGTGGGTTTCAGGCGATTGAGGTCAAAGGTGGCGATAAAAATAATGACGGCAGCCACTACCACCAGCAAAAAAATTACAATCCCTAAAATCGCCTTTTTGGTCCGGGTCATGGTGATTACATTCCTCATCAAACGGCCTTATTCCATTAATCATAGTTGAGGATTGGCGACCTGATCCCGGATAATTCCGGTAAGCCGGCTAAAAAACTACCGAATTACTATAGCGTTAGCCATTTTTCACCCGCAAAACGCCGCCTTGGCCGGCGCCAGCGCAATACGATCCAAGTCATGAAAAATTAAAACATCGTTTCAGTGCTATTGACTGAAACTGCCATTCTGTTGAGACTAGATGCATCAACACGTTTTTATTCACCTTACTTATACAGGCCCGCAGTTAATGACAACCAAAAACATTGCCGTAATCGGCGAATGCATGATTGAACTGTCCCAAAAAGGCACGGACGTTAAACGCGGTTTTGGCGGCGATACGCTCAACACCTCGGTTTATATTGCGCGGCTGGTCAAACCGGATGCCCTGAACGTGCATTATGTTACCGCTTTGGGCACCGACAGTTTTAGCGAGGACATGGTGAGCGCATGGCAGCGGGAAGGGGTGAAAACCGACCTGATCCAGCGCATGGATAACCGTTTGCCCGGCTTATACTATATCGAGACCGATGACAGCGGCGAGCGTACCTTCTACTACTGGCGCAACGAAGCCGCCGCCCGCTATTGGCTGGAAAGCGAGGACTCCGAGCGCATCTGCCAGCAGCTGGCCGGCTTTGACTATCTCTATTTAAGCGGCATCAGCATCGCCATCCTCAGCGTCGAAAGCCGCAAGCGCCTGCTTACCCTGCTGAAAACCTGCCGGGCCAACGGCGGCAAGGTGATTTTTGACAATAATTATCGCCCGCGCCTGTGGCAGAGCAAAGAAGAAACCCGCGACGCTTACCGGGATATCCTGTCCAATACGGATATCGCGTTTCTAACGCTGGATGACGAAGACATGCTGTGGGATAAACTGCCGGTGGACGAGGTGATCAAACGCACCCGCGGCTGGGGCGTACAGGAAATCATCATCAAGCGTGGCGCCGAATCCTGCCTGGTCACGACCAAAGAGGGAGAATTGCTGGACGTGCCGGCGATTAAACTGCCGAAAGAAAAAGTGGTGGATACCACCGCCGCGGGCGACTCCTTCAGCGCCGGTTACCTGGCCGTGCGCCTCACCGGCGGCGATGCCGCCGCCGCGGCCAAGTGCGGGCACCTTACCGCCAGTACGGTAATCCAATACCGCGGCGCCATCATTCCGAGCGAAGCCATGCCCCGCTGAGTTTGCGCCGCCCGGAAAAAACAAAGCCGCGTTAAGATTAACGCGGCTTTTGCATATTATGACTGCGGGGGAATATCCGTGACTTCGGGCTTGCTTTCGTCAACTGCGGCCGGCTGCGGCCCGGGCGCCATAATATGCTCGTAGGTTTCCTGCAATCCTTTCATATTGATTTCCGGCTCGCCCTTGGGTTGCATCAGCACCAGCGTGGCGTTTTGCGATAACTGCGTGCGCAGTTCCTGGTTAAGCATATCCAGCGTCAGTTTGGTCAGGAATTCATTACGCAGTTTTTGATACTGTTCCGGCGCGATATCCACCACATCGTTTTGCTGCGAGCGCAAGCGCTGGCTCATCAGGACATCGGTATCGGTGCGGGCATAGGTGGCGAACAGCGTGCCGAGTTCGCCGGTCTTGCGCGCCATCAGCGCATCGAATTCCGACTTGCTCAAGCCGTTATTGCGCAGGTTCGCCAATTCATGGGAGACAAAAGTCATCGCCGGCATCAGGTTCTCCGCCGGCGTATCCATATGAACGGCGCACTGGGCGCGCTGGTAATGCACATTGCAATCAAAGCGCAGGTTGGTTTGCTTCAGGTTGCTGTCTTTCATCGCCTGCTGTACGTGCAGGAATAGCGCCTCGCGGGCCAGATCGCTGCGCCAGTAATGGTCAAGGGCGCGGGAATCGCGAATGGGCTGCCAGGGGGTATCCCAGACCAATTTAAGGCTGTCTTCTTTATCCCCCTCGCTCATCAGGCTGACCGGCTGGGCCAATAGCGGCGACAGCGTCGGCAGGGTGGAAGGCGCGTCGCGTTTGCCCTTGAGCGTGGAGAATGTTTTGACGATCAGCTCATTGATGTTGCGGCTATCCACGTTGCCGACCACATACAGCGTCATGGCGTCAGGGGTATACCACCGCTGGTAGAATTGCTGCAACAGCTGGCCGTTGATCGGCGGCTTCGCCTGCTGGCTGGGGTCGTGAGCGAGCAATACCGATCCTTTGAGCCGGTAATGCCACCAGTCGCTGCGGGAATTGGCCGGGTAGGTCGCCACCGGGTCCGCCCCTTGCAGCGCCGCATGCAGCGTGGAAGGGGTGATGGTCAAATGGCCGCCGGTGTTCATCATCCACTTCAGCGCTTCTTTTAACAATTCGGGGCGGCCGTTGGGCAGGCTCAGGCTATAAAGGGTGTAATCATAAGAAATCACCGCCGGCGGCTGCGGGCGCTCGTTATCGACACCCTGCTGCCATAATGATTTCAGCTGCGCGCTGGAGAAGTTTTCGCTATGCGTCAACGCCAGGCGCGGAAGCAGGCGCGCAAAACCGGTCTGCTGCGCGTTTTCCGCCAGCGAGCCGGTATTTACCATCAGACGTAATTCGATACGGTCGTTCGGCCGCTGCGGTGTTGTCAATACTTGCCAGGAGAAGCCATTACTGAGTTTACCCTGTTGCCAGGCGGGATCGGGTTGTAATGCTTCTGCCTGAACATTGCCACCCACCGTCGCCAGTAACACTACACTCATGAAAAGACGAATTCCGGTGCCCTGCATGTGAACCCCTACTCAATAACTACCCATTAAAATATGTGAATCTCACTCAGACGGTTTACCGTGCGTTCCATCGATTAGTACTTTTCCCGTCGGAAAAAAGCGTGTCGCAAAGTGTACCATGTTGTTAGACCGCAGACCTTTACGGATGTCACCGCTCGGGAGAAAATAGTACCAGGCTGCTTATAATCAACACAAAAATGGGATTATTGGCGATTTGCCGGCCATATAACCACGCCATGGCCGGCAAACGGGTTAGAAAAACAGCGGAGCGTTACAGCGGCCTGGCGGCGGCTTTAGCGGGTTTGAGCACCTTGTTCATTTGTTCTTCATCGAGCTGATCGCACCATTTGGCGACGACGATGGTCGCCACGCCGTTACCCACCAGATTGGTCAGCGCGCGGGCTTCGGACATAAAGCGGTCGATCCCCAGGATTAACGCCAGGCCGGCCACCGGCAAATGACCCACCGCCGAGAGGGTGGCGGCCAACACGATAAAGCCGCTGCCGGTTACGCCCGCCGCCCCTTTGCTTGACAGCAGCAGCACCACCAGCAGAGTGACCTGATGGATAATATCCATATGGCTGTTGGTGGCCTGGGCGATAAACACGGCCGCCATCGTCAGGTAAATCGACGTGCCGTCCAAATTAAACGAGTAGCCGGTGGGAATAACCAGGCCCACCACCGATTTTTCGCAGCCCACGCGCTCCATCTTATCCAGCATACGCGGCAGCGCCGACTCGGAGGACGATGTGCCGAGCACAATCAATAACTCTTCTTTGATATAATTGATAAAACGGAAAATATTGAACCCGGTGACCCGGGCGATGGTGCCCAGCACCACCACCACGAACAGGATGCAGGTCAGATAGAAGCAGGCGATAAGCTGCCCTAATTGCACCAGCGAACCCAGTCCGTATTTACCGATGGTGAAGGCCATGGCGCCGAAGGCGCCAATCGGTGCCAGCCGCATGATCATATTAATGATGCCGAAAATGACTTTGGCGAAGCTGTCGATGACGTTAAAAATCACCTGTCCTCTTTCCCCCAGGCGATGCAGGGCAAAACCGAACAACACCGCGAACAGCAGCACTTGGAGGATATTACCGCTGGCGAAGGCGCCAATGACGCTCGCCGGAATAATATCCATCAGGAAGGCGATCAACCCCTGCTGTTCGGCCTGCTGGGCATACACCGCCACCGCTTTCGCGTCCAGGGTGGCCGGATCGATATTCATTCCGGCCCCCGGCTGCACGACATTGACGATAATCAAACCGATAATCAGCGCCACGGTGCTGACAATCTCAAAGTAGAGCAGCGCCACCGCCCCGGTGCGTCCCACTTCTTTCAGGCTTTCCATACCCGCGATACCCGTCACCACGGTGCAGAAAATTACCGGGGCGATGATCATTTTTATCAACTTAACAAATCCGTCACCCAGGGGTTTCATTTGCGCACCGAGCTCGGGGTAGAAATGGCCTAATAAAATACCTGCCGCAATAGCTACCAGCACCTGTAGATAGAGGCTTTTAAAGGGGTTGAATTTCATACCGCCAACCTTGTTGTGAGTTGTAAGGGATTAATTGAGGTGATTTTGTAATACGATTATTAATGATTTGATAAGCATTTAAATATTCAGCAATAGCAATACACCACCCCATGGGCGTTGTCGGTAAGCAGAAAAAGAAAATAAGAATTGAAACGCTTCAGTAAAGGGTTATGAAAGTAAAGAAAGGGGATAGATCGGCAACTACGGGGGGACTGACCAGGCGCTAAACGGCGGCGAGGTGTAAAAAACGCTGTTCGAATTCACTTTGCGGCAGCGGTTCGGCGAACAGATAACCCTGTCCCCAGTTGATTTTATGCTCCAGCAGACATTGCAACTGCGCCTCGGTTTCCACGCCTTCGGCAATCACCGGCAGGTCCAATACCTGGGCAATGGCGCTGACGATGCGCAGCATTACCAAATCCTCCGGCAGCCCTTCGATAAAACTCCGGTCGATTTTTAACAGGTCAATCGGCAGGTTGCGCAGCCGATCCAGATAATACAGGCTGGCGTAACCCATGCCGAAATCATCCAGCGCGATTAGAATGCCCAGATCGTGTAATTGGCGCAGCAGGTCCAGCGAGTACTCGAATTCGCTGATGCGCGCGGTTTCGGTGATTTCCAGCACCAGTTGGGCCGCCCCGATGTCATAACGTTCGAGCAGCGTCTTAAGCAAAGGAACCAAATGGGAGCCCTGGAGCTGCTTGGCGGAGATATTTACCGCCAACGGAATATGGATACCGCGCTTTTGCCATTGAGCCAGCACCCGGCATGACGCCTCCAGCACCCAATTGCCCAGCGGCACCATGGCGCCGATCTCTTCCGCACCGGTGATAAAGTCGGACGGCAGGGAGTAGCTGCCGTCATCCTGCCGCCAGCGCAGCAACACTTCGGCGCCGATCAGCTGATGGTTGCGGATATCCAGCTGGGGCTGGAAAAACAGCGCGCAGCGTCCCTGTTCGATCCCTTCCAGAATAGTGCTTTCCAGGGTCAAGCGGCGATGAGCCATGTCCGTCAGCTTTGGCTCGAAGAACAGGATCTGGTTTTTACCATTGTCGTGGGCCGACATCATGGCGGAGGTAGCGCGGCGCAGGAACTGATGCGCGGACTCTTCATTACGCTGCCTGAGGGCAATGCCGATGCTGGCGGCGGGGCGCAGCGACAGGTTGCCTATGGTCAGCGGCGCGTTGATGCTTTTTATGATGCTTTGCGCCAACTGCATGCATTCATAAGCGTTGCTGATGCCTTTGTCGAAAATAGCGAATTCGTTATGGCTCAGTTGACCGAGAACGCGGTTGTCATTCATATGCCGCTTGAGCTGGCGGATTAAGGTCATCAGCAAGATCCCCCGCTGCGCCTCGGTCAGTATGCCGGTCGCTTCCTGCAAGGTCTCGATGCCGATCACCAGCAGGCCGAAATGCCGCGGTTCCGGCTGCATGACCATTTGCGAGTCCAGCATGGCGGTAAACAGGTTCTTATTCGGCAGGGCGGTCTCGGCATGGCGCGTGGACAGGCGGCTGAGATCCTCGAACATGTCCGCCATCGCCTGCTGGTTGCGGTTATAACTGCGCACCAATACCCCTAGCTCATCGTCACGATGCATATTCGGCAGCGACAGCTGGTGCCGGGGCGTATCCTGGGGCGAGAGCGTTTCCAGTTCGCGGGCAATCTCGCGCAGGGGATGCACCATCAGGCGATTCATGCACCAGGTTATCGCCACCGTCATGACCAGCGCCAGCAGCAGATAGGTGGACATCATGGTGGAAAAAGCGCTGACGATGAACTGGTACAAACGATAAGAATCGGCCTGCAGCACCAGCGAGGCCAGGGCGCGCGGGTGGGATGGCCGCGGCAAGGCATATAGCGGCACCGTGATCTCCACCGGGAGTCTGAACAGGCGTTCGATCAGCGGGGGCACCGGCCGCTCCGGCGGGAAATCCGCATGCAGCACCTGGAAATCATTGGGCAGCACCACGTCCGCCCGGCTCAATATGCCCACCGGCTTGAGGGTATTGAGAATGCGCTCGGCCTGGGGCACATCCGCTTTCAATACCGCGTTGGACAGGGGCAGGCGAACCGACATGGCGATATTTTGCAGTTGTTGGGCGTAATCTTCGCGGCGTTGCTGTACAAAATGAAACAGCTGGATCACGATAAAAATGCTAATAGTGACCAGTGCCACCCCTGACACGGTAGCCATCTGTTTAATCGTTAATGAACGTCTGATCCGCAAACTGTTCTCCAATGCGTTCTTTTTTGCGCCGCCGCAGGCTCCCCGCAGTCGCCCAGCGAAATGATACCTACTAATATATACTATCTCATCACGGCTTTTGTTCTTTAAAACAGGCATTTCGGATAATGCCTGCTTATATGTGGCGCGCCTGGGGAAAGTTGGTATCACCCATATGAATATTCCGCTGGCAAAAAAAGTCGCCGTCTCACAACCGTCCCCGCCGATAGCGATGCGGTAATGCATTTTCGGCGTCAACAGCGCTGGCAACCGAACGAAGAGCTGTGTAAAATGCAGGCAAATCACAATAGGCGTTTACCCACTTATTTTGCATTGCCTCTTTGCCATCATTTATTTACAACAAACATTACCTTTTCTTTAGCATTTTTCGATGGCGGCACAACATTATGACGTGCCCGGAGGATAATGACATCTTTCATTGGCAATGACCTATATTCATAGGATGCCTTTCGCTTCATTAATTAAGACAATTTTCCTTAGCCTGTCTCAGTCAGGGAGGGTGGGCGGTTTATTGCCAACCAATGTGTTTCCTTTGATTTAATTTTGTAAAAAAATGAAACTTGTATTAGGTTGTCTTTATGATCCCCAACTCTTCTCTTGAGCCAATATCAATACCTAATAACAAGGCTATGATTACCCGCGAGCGCTGACATCCCGAGGCAGGAAAGGCGTCCCGAGGGGTGCCGTGCGAATTTACCGTGTGAGGTTGAGAATGAATAATTATGATGATATTAAGCGTTTTAAAGAAAAGCTAAATATGGAAACCATTGATTATAAAGAAATAGCCGAAAGCAATCCTAATAATGCTTCTCAAAGCTGGGCTATCATCAAACAGGTCGCCACCGCCGATGAACCTTTTCATCCGCTGGATCAGGGCCGTTCTACCCAACCCACGCCAAGCCCGATTTCCGCGCGGGAATTCACCGCCTCGCCCCTCGGCCACCCGGAGCCAGCGCAACCGTTTTCCAACGGCGCCAGGGATACCGGCGCGCTAAATGCCCCATCCCGCCCGCTAACGTCGGCGCCGGTGCAGGATGAGTCATTCGCCTCGCCTTTGATGAGCGCACTCAGTAAAGCCTTGCCCCCCGTTCCCCAGTCTGCCCGGCCAGGCGGCAGCGCAGCCCATATCCTAGGCGAGGCCCCGGGCGGCGCGGCATTTCTCAACGCGCTGGAGAATCAGTTTACGCGGCAACCGGCCGCGGTAACGGAACCGGCCCGTACCGCGTCCCCGGCGTCTTTGTTTGACGCCGTTGGCCATAACCAACCCGCGGCGACCCCCGTCCAGTCACCGGTACGCGCCCGGCCCACCGTATTGTTCCATGCCGCGGCCCCGGCCGAAGCGCCCGCCCGGGCAGCCGATAACATGCGTTTTAATAAATTATTTAACCGGAAATCCCAATCCCAGACCGACACCCTGCCGGCACGGGATATGCCCCTTTCACTTCTTTTAGAGAATATCGCTTTATGCCGTTAGTTTGTGTCTGTTCACCAAAGGGCGGCGTGGGTAAAACGACGATCAGCGCCAATCTTGCCTACGCCCTGGCCCGCAGCGGCAGCAAAGTGCTGGTCATCGATTTTGATGTGCAAAATGCCCTGCGTTTACATTTTGGCGTACCCATTTCAGATACGCGGGGTTATGTAGCGCAGGCCACCACCGCCGTGGACTGGAGCCAATTTATCCTCAAAGCTGATGCCAACCTGTTTGTCCTGCCCTACGGCGAGGTGGAAGAAGACCAGCGTCTGGCGTTTGAAAACGCCATCAGCCACGATCCGCATTTTTTGCAGCGCGGGCTCAATACGGTACTTAATTATCCCGGTCTGGTGGTCATCGCCGATTTTCCTCCCGGCCCGGTACCGGCATTAAAAGCCATGCGGGCCATTGCCGACCTGCATATTGTCGTCATGCTCGCGGATACCGCGTCCCTCTCGTTGCTGCCGCAGATGGAAAACCACAAATTCCTCGGGTCGCCGATGAATAGTAAATCTGGCGAGTATTATGTAGTTAATCAAAGCGATATGCGCCGCAACTTAAGCCGGGACGTATCCCAGTTTTTCGAACAACGGCTGGGCGACCGGTTGCTGGGCGCTATCCACCGGGATGAGTGCGTGCCCGAAGCCAACGCCTCGCAGCGATCGATCATTGAATTCAGCCCGGTATCCGCCGCTGCATTTGATATTGAGCTTATCAGTAAAAAGGTCGCCGCTATTATCGGGGTGAAAGTGGGTGACGGCGAGTTTTATGCCGTGCCGAATCACGGCATAAAATAAAAAAGTCCGGGGCCAGGCATGAATAAGTTTATATTCTCAATACTTTTGCTAGCGTTGCTGCCGGTCGCCGCGGTGATCGTCATCACCCCGATGGATAGCGATAAGCAGTATATATTCGGTCTGTTCAGCATTGGATTGATATTGCTGCTCGGCGTGAGTAAGAGCCATTTAATCAGCGTTATCATGGTGGTAATGTCTTTTTTGATGTCTACCCGCTATATCTATTGGCGCGCCACCGAAACGCTGCATTTTAATTCCGTGATCGAGGCGATACTGGGTATCGGCTTATTTGCTGCCGAGTTGTATGCCTGGACCATCCTGGTGCTGGGTTATCTGCAAACCACCTGGCCGCTGAAACGCAAAATCGAACCGATGCCCGAGGACCCCGCCACCTGGCCGACGGTGGATGTCTATGTACCTTCCTATAACGAGAGCCTTGACGTGGTGCGCGACACGGTACTGGCGGCGCAGTGCATCGATTACCCGCGCGATAAGATGAAAATTTATATCCTCGACGACGGCAAACGCAGCGAATTCGCGGTATTCGCCGCCGACGCCGGAGTGGGTTATATCACCCGTAACGATAATAAACATGCCAAAGCCGGCAACCTGAATCATGCGATGACCGTGACTAAAGGCGAATATATCTGCGTATTCGACTGCGATCACGTGGCCACCCGCGCTTTTCTGCAGGCGACAGTGGGCAGTTTTTTAATCGACGACCGCCTGGCGTTGATCCAAACCCCCCACTACTTTTATTCACCGGACCCGTTTGAGCGCAATCTGTCGGCGGCGCGCGATATCCCCAATGAGGGCGCGCTGTTCTATGGCCCGGTACAGCAAGGTAATGACAACTGGAACGCCACTTTCTTTTGCGGTTCCTGCGCGGTCATCCGCCGCAGCGCCCTGGAGCAAATTGGCGGTTTCGCGGTGGAAACCGTCACCGAAGACGCCCATACCGCCCTCAAACTCCAGCGGCTGGGCTGGAACTCCGCGTTCTTGTCCGTTCCGCTGGCGGCGGGCCTGGCCACCGAACGCCTGGGCCTGCATGTGATACAGCGAACCCGCTGGGCGCGCGGCATGACCCAGATATTCCGCATGGATAATCCCTTGTTCGGCAGTGGCCTGAAGTGGCAGCAGCGCCTGTGTTATCTCAATGCCATGCTGCACTTCCAATACGGGTTGCCGCGCGTCGTGTTCCTGACCGCGCCCCTGGCCTATCTTCTGTTTAATCAAAATGTCATCGCCTCGTCGGCGAGCACCATTTTTGCCTATGTGCTGCCGCACCTGTTTTTGGCGATCTATATAAACTCCCGCATGAATGGCCGTTTCCGCTATACCTTCTGGGGAGAAATTTACGAGACGGTCATGGCTTTCCATTTGATTATCCCGACCCTGCTGACCCTGATTTCCCCTAAACACGGCAAATTCAACGTGACGGATAAAGGCGGCCTGCTGGACGTGGGTTTCTTCGATTTCCATATCGTCAAGCCCCACCTGATCGTGGCGGTATTACTGGGCATCGGCATTGCGGCCGGGATAGTGCGGGCCATCATGCATGATTATTTCAACGTGGACCCGCACGTTATCCTGTTCAATATCGTTTGGGCGTCCCTGAGCGTCATCATTTTGCTCGCGGCGATTGCGGTGGCCAAAGAGACGCGCCAAATCCGTAAAACGATCCGTATCGATGTGAAAATTCCGGCGATCATTCATTTCGCCAGCGGCATTTCGGCCCGTACGGAAACCCTGGATTTGTCGATGGGCGGTATGAAGCTGGTCACCCCGGACGATCGCTACCTGCGCGACCAGATAGAAGAAGTCGAATTACGCTTGCAATCGGGGGCGGTCTGCATCCCGGTCAGCGTCATTGGCGCCGATGCCAATGTGATTCGCCTGATGTTTGAAGATATGCCGCTGGAAAAACGCCGCGAACTGGTGCGCGTCGTACTAGCCAGGGCGGATGCCTGGATAGTCCCGCCTTATCCGAAAGATCGGCCGCTGCACTCTTTTGCCAGCATCGTCCGTTGTGTCTTCGAGCTGTTTTACAATACCTGGAAAGAACGTGGCCAGAAAAGAAAGAATGCCAAGTCCGTGGGGCCTGGTGAAGCATAATAAGATTACTCGGACATAATCGAATGCCATTTCGTATCAGGAAGATTGTCGATTTTTTTGTGCTGGTAGCGGTGCTGGGCAGCCTGGGGACGGCATTCGCCGCCGATGCTCCCGCGCCGGTTTATCATTTACCGCCATTGCCGGTGCAGCCCGGGGCGGGTGCGCAGGACAATGACACCTCCTCTTTGCAATCCGATCCCAACGCCGTTCCCGCCGCGCCGGCGGCCGGCGCCGCACAGGCCGCGGATGGCGATGCGAATACGCCGCCCGCCAACGGCCTGCCGATAGATTTCCCGCCGCCGGTGGTCAGGGTGGCCCCGCAGGATAACGCGCCCGCGGCACAAAGCGTAGAAAACCAATTGGCGCAAATCACGCCCCTTAGCGATGATGCCATCAGCGTCGCCAATATGGGCCAGCCGAACGGCCTGACCCTGAGCGGCGGCCAGTTACAGTCGGGCATCGTATTCACCCTGCCCCAGGATCAGGTGGCGACCACCGCCCGGCTCTATCTGGAGCTAAAAGTCTCCCCCGCGCTGGCCGCGCGCGATACCAGCCTGCGCCTGATGCTCAACGGCCAGGAATTGGGCAATGTGGCGTTAAACCAGGCTAACGCCGCCAATAATGTTTACGAACTGGATATCCCGGCGGCGATGATCGTCAGCAATAATAACTTGAGTTTTAGCGTCAGCGACGAAAATACCCTGCAGTGCGAGCGGGAGCTGTCGGACAAATACTGGGTGACCATCCTGCCCACCAGCCGCTTGCAGCTGAGCAGTCAAATCCTGGATATCGGCCGCGACTTAAGCCATTTCCCGCGGCCGTTTTACGACCCGCTGTCCATGAAAGGCTCGTCGGTGGCGTTTATCTTCGGCCAAAAGGTCAAATCCGACGCGGTGGAGGCCGCCAGCCTGCTGGCTTCTTATTTCGGCCTGCTCTCCAACTATCGTAATGTTGATATCCCGGTGCACCTGGATGAATTACCGACCCAAAACGGCGTTCTATTCGGCGAGCCGGGGGATAAAATAGCCGACATCATCCTGCCGGACGTCAGCGGTCCGACGCTTAAAATGATCGATAACCCGCTCAATCCGGTCTATAAACTGCTGCTGGTGGTCGGACGCAACGGCAATGAGCTGCGCCAGGCCGCCTACCGGCTTATCTCATCGCCGCTACCGCCCAAGCAGGATGTCATTGCGGTACAAAACCAGCCCATTCCCACCCGGCAGCCCTATGATGCCCCGCGCTGGATTGATACCACCAAGCCGGTGTATTTAAAGGATCTGGCGCCGAACCAGGAGTCATTGACCGCCAATGGCCTGTATCACGACGGCATCCGTATCGGCTTTCGCGCCGCGCCGGATCTGTTTATGTGGGACGGCGATTCCATACCGGTGAAGATTGATTACCGCTTCCCGACCGAAACCTGGATTGATGAAGACCTGTCGCAGCTGAGCATTACGCTTAACGGCACGTTCCTGCAAAGTTTGTCGGTGAACAAACACGGCCTGGTGGAAACCGCCTGGCGTAGGCTGGGCGGCGATACCCGCCAGGAAACGTTCAATCTGCAATTGGCGCCCTATTTGATTTATGGCGACAATCAGATGGAATTTTATTTCGCCCTCAAGCCCAAAGCAGACGCCCCTTGCAGCCTGCTGACCAGCAATAATATCAAAAGCCGCATCGATCCAGATTCTTATATCGATTTGAGCAAGACGCATCATTTTACGCTGTTGCCGAACCTTTCCTATTATGTCGGCGCGGCCTTTCCGTTCAGCCGGCTGGCCGATTTTTCAGAAACGCTGATATTGTTACCCGCCAACCCGGAGGCGGGTGAAATCGCCACGCTGCTGGCCATGGCCGCCCGCGCCGGCAATGCCACCGGGATTGCGCTTAACCATGTGGAAGTGCGTCTTGGCCTGCATGACGGCGCCGCCGCAGAGCTGGGCGAGAAAGATATCCTCGTTTTCGCCTCGCTCAAACAAAATGAGCTGGTACGGGATCTGCTGGCGGGGTCGCCTTATGAAATGCGCAACGGCCTGCTGACGGTAAAAGAGCAGACCCTGGCCGATCGGCTCAAGGGCTACCTGTCGGGCCGGTTTTTCCGCCAGGGCATCGAGGCCGACCGGTATCTGGCGTCCACCGACGCCTGGCGCGGTTTCCTGAGTTTTAGTTCTCCCTGGGCCAGCAACCGGGTGGTGGTGATGGCCACGGCGACCAGCGGCGATCAGTTGGAACATTTAAATAGCGATTTGCAACTACCGGCGATCAATGCTGGGATACGCGGCGATATTGCGGTAATCAACAGCGAAAATGGCGTAAAAAGCTTTGTTGTCGGTACCCAATTCCACCGGGGCGAAATGCCGTGGTATATGCTGATCGTTTGGTACGCCAACCAGCATATTATTTTGCTGTCTTTATGCGGCCTGCTGTTCGCGGCATTGATAGGCAGCTGTAGTTATGTCCTGCTGGCGCGACATGCGGCCAAGCGCCTGGCCAACAGCGCCAATAAATAACGATATTCACCTGATGTCATGCCTGAGTGGGCCTTATGGGTAAGAGAAAATGAAACGGCAACTAAAAAAAGAGTTAAAAACGCTGTATGTAGCCGGCCTGGCGGGCCTGTGTTTATTTTCCTCCATGGCCCAGGCAGCGGATAATAGCCCGGCCATCAACGCCTTGCTGCAACAGGCGGCCTATTGGCATGAAAAAGCCCATAACGATCTGGCCCAAGAGTCGTTACAGAAAATTCTGGCGGTGGATGAAAACAATGCCGACGCCCTTTATCTGCTGTCGCTTTATTCATTGCGCGGCGGCCAAAAGGCCGAAGCCCAGAAATGGCGCCAGCGTTTTGTCAAAGCCGCCCCCAACGATGCGCGTTTGCAAAACCTCGACAGCACCAGCGTACTGCAAACCATCTCCCCCACCCAGTTAGCCAACGCCCGGCAACTGGCGGCGCAGGGCAATACCGCGCGCGCCATTGAAAGCTACCGCACCCTGTTCCAGGGCAGCCAGCCGCTGGACAGCCTGGCGGTGGAATATTACGAAACCCTGGCCGGTGTTCCGGCTTCGCGCCAGGAAGCCATTACCGGCTTACGCAACCGCCTTGGCCAGCAGCCAACCGATAAAGCCGTCCAATTAGCGCTGGGCCGTATCCTGACTTATGACGAAACCACCCGCCGCGAAGGGATCGGCCTGCTGGCGCCGCTGGCGACCAATAATAAAGGGGCGGATAACGCCCTGCGCCAGGCGTTGATCTGGATGGTGCCGCAGCCCGAAGATAAAGCGGCGTTCGACAATTATATGCAGCGCCATCCCAGCGATAGCGCGGTGTTGGAACATTTCCAGCAAGCGGTGGGAGGCGCTGAGAAAGGCCAGGGCTATAGCGCCCTTAACAGCGGCGATCTGGCGGCGGCGCGCGGCCGGTTCGAGGCGGTATTGACCACGAACCCCAATGATGGCGACGCGTTGGCGGGCCTGGGTTATATCGCGATGCGCGGCAGCGATTTCAGCGCGGCGGAGAACTATCTTAACCAGGCGGTGAAACAGGGCGGTCCGAACAGCGCCCAATGGGCCTCCTTGGCCAAGGACGCGCATTTTTACGGCGAATTGAATAAAGCCAAGGGCGCGGTGTCGGCCGGGGATTTAAATCAGGCGCTGGCCCTCAGTGAACCGCTGACGCAGGCCGAAGGCAATAAAGGCATTTCCGCCGCGTTATTTCGCGCCGACGTGCTGCGCCGGCGCGGCGACCTGGCCGGCGCGGAGCAAATCTATCGCACCGCCTTGTCCCAGGATGCCGGCAATACCGATACCAAGCTGGGACTGTATTATACCCTGCACCAGGCCAATAAAACCGCCGAGGCGCAGCAGGTCCTGGCTACCATTCCAGCGGATAAACGTCCGCAGATCGCGGCGGCCGGCGCCGCGGTGAATGTAGACCCGTTGCGCCGCCAGGCCGCGGCGGCGGTGCAGGCCAACGACCCGCAGCGGGCGCTGAATTTATTACAGCAGGCGTTGGAAAAACAGCCCGCCAATATCTGGGTGCGGCTGGATATGGCGCGCATTCTACAAAAGCAGGGCAACGGCGCCCAGGCGCAGGCCATGATGGCCGCAGCCGGGCAGCGCGGCGCGCCGGCGGATAATATCTATGCCGCCGCCCTGTTCGCCAGCGAAACCCAGCGCTGGGCCGTAGCATCGCAACTGCTGTCATCTATTCCCGAGAACCGCCGCAACCGCGCTATGCGCGATTTGGCCGCCCGGGTCAGTTTTAACGAGCAAATGGCCAGCGCCGAGCGCTATATGCAGCAGGGCAACCGCACCGCCGCGCTCAACACCCTGCGCGGTCTGGCGCAATCCCCGCCGGCCGCCCCGGCCGATGTCGGCAATTTGGCCCGCAATCTGATGGTCTTGGGCGATACCGCTACCGCGGTTTCCCTGGTGCGCAATAATATGCGTACCGGCGTCAACGGCAACGCGGGCGATTATGCCGCCCAGGTGGGCGTGCTCAACCAGGCGGGCCTGACCGCCGAGGCGGAAGCCTGGATGAACGATCCGCGCATTTTAGCCAGCACCACCCCGGACGAGCTGAGCCGGATACGCCAGGGCTCGGTGATTAATCAGGCCGATGAGCTGCGGGAACGGGGACAGTACGGCGCGGCGTATGACAAGCTGATTGTCGCCATGCAAAGCGACCCGCAGAATGTCGATTTAATGCTGGCCATGGCGCGTTTGTACCAGTCCGGCAAAATGAACGATCAGGCGGCGCGGGTCTATAACTATGTGCTGACGCGCGAGCCGCAAAACGAAGGCGCGCGTGAAGGCGCCGCCGGCGCCGCCCTGGCGCAGGGCGATGTCGGCCGGGCCAAGCAGCTGGTGGCCGGCATGCAAGGTCCCAGGTCGGTGGATCGCATGGTGCTGGAAGCCCGCATCGCGGAAGCATCGGGCGATCACGATCAGGCCCTGGCCCTGCTGCGCTCCGCCAAAGGCCGGGTCCTTGGCCTGAACTCCGCCGCCGCCGACGCACCCCCGGCGATCGGCGGCCTGCAAATGGCCGACAATCCCTTCGTTAATCAACGCAGCGGCGCCGCCACGCCGCGTACCGCATCCAGTTACGGCACGGTGCTGCCGTGGCAGCAATCGGACAATGTGGCGCCGTTGCCGCTTACCGGCATGTCGCCGGCCATGGCCGCCGCCGAAACGCCGGAAAGCCGCGAGCTGACGCAAATAAATGCCATGCTTGATGACATCCAGGGCAGGACCGCGACCTGGGCGCGGGGCGATATCAGCATGCGCAGCCGTGATGGCGAAAGCGGGCTGAGCAACCTGACGGAAATCAAGGCGCCGATTTCGTTTTCCGGCGTGCCATTCGACAGTTCCCGCCTGAAGCTGACGGTAACGCCGGTATCCCTCGATGCCGGCACCACGTCCGGCACCGCGAATAACCGCTTTGGCACCGGCGCGTTGCAAAACGCCCTGGCGGCCCAAACTACCGTGAGCAAGGCCCTTGAGGTACTGCGCACTTCGGTGAACGCCGAAACCGGCGAGCGGCTGTTTACCGATGCGCAGATAGATACGTATAAAACGAAAACCCTTAGCGAAATTCAAAGCGAAGCGGCCACGCTGTATAACACCAACTGTAATTCCAGCTCCAGCGCCGATATCGCCACGGCCTGTACCGCCGGCAGCCAAATTACCAGCGTGGTTCCCGATAATTATATCGCCAATCCGTCCGGCTCGCAGCGCGCGTCGGGGGCGGAAGTCAACGTGGCGCTCAGCGGCGACAGTTATAAAGCGGATATCGGCACCACGCCACTGGGCGAGGATTTAAGCTCTCTGGTGGGCGGCCTGGAATGGTCTCCCAGCCTGACCAGCTTCAGTAAATTGCAGCTGATCGCCGAGCGCCGCGCCGTTACCGACAGCCTGCTGGCCTACGTCGGTACCGAGGATAAATACACCGGTAAAAGATGGGGCCAGGTGACCAAAAACGGCGGCAGCGCGCAATACTCCTATGACAATGGCGACGCTGGGCTGTACGCGGGTATCGGCGCTTATAACTATTTGGGCGAAAACGTGCCCAGCAATACCGGCATCACCTCTTCCGTCGGGTTCTACGTGCGGCCCTATCGGGTCAACGGCGATGAAGTTAAAACCGGCGTGAATATCACGTATATGAATTACGATAAAAACCTGAGCTACTTCAGTTACGGCCAGGGGGGTTATTTCAGCCCGCAGAATTACGTCAGTTTCTCGCTACCCCTTGAATACACGCAAAAATACGCCGATTGGGATTTAACCTTGGGCGGCTCGGTGGGCTATCAGTCCTATTCCCAGGATAAAAGCGCGTATTACCCCGGCGATAAAAATTTGCAAACACAACTTGAGCAGCTTATCGCCAACGGTTACGGCGCGACGGCTTATTACGATGCCCGCAATGAGAATGGCGTAAGTTATAATGTCCATGCCAACGGCAGCTACAAGATTAATACCAATATGTCGGTAGGGGGCCAGGTGGGCTACGATACCTTTGGCGATTACTCCGAGAGTACCGCGCTGGTGTACTTTAAATATCTATTAGGTGGTAAATAAGAATGCAGGATTTGCCGAATACCGCTACCGAGCTCGACTACTTGCGCCGGCAGCAATACCGGGCCGGCTGGCAGGATCTGCTGGATATCATGATTTCGGGCATCGCCGAAAACGCCAGCGATGAAGACCGCCGCCAGTTTCTCAATTTGATGGGCAGCCGGCTGGCCGGGCGCTTTCCTTTGGCCCAGGCCGAAACCGTGGGCGATTTGGAAGATCAGCTCAATCGGCTGTGGTCGGATTTTCATTGGGGATTCGTGAGGCTCCATCCGGGTGAAACCCATCTGATAATGACGCATCACGCCTTCCCCGCCGCCGCGCCCGGCGCGCAGGAGCAACGGCAACAATGGAAAGACGGATTGGCGGCTATACTGGAAGGAGCTTATGCTGAATGGTTATTGGCCCAAGGCGGCCAACCTCATGTCCCGCTGCGTTGGTTGCCTGACGGCGCGGAAGGCGTTATGACCTTTAGCTATCAAAACGGTATATAGGGATTATTGAGTTATGAAACTTGCACGCCATGTCGCTCTGCTGCTCGGTTTGGTTTTCGCATTGCTGACGGGTATTGCGCAAGCCGATAATGCCGGCTGGCAACATTACAAAAACCGCTTTATGCTGCCGGAAGGCCGGATAATCGATACCGGCAATCACAACGTCAGCCATACCGAGGGCCAGGGCTTTGCCATGCTGCTGGCGATTAGCTATAACGATCGCCCTACGTTTGATAGCTTGTTGAAATGGACGAATGAGCATTTGTACCGTAAAGATATCGGGCTGTATTCCTGGCGCTACGATCCTGCCGCCACTCCGCCGGTATCCGACATCAATAATGCGTCAGACGGCGACACCCTGATTGCCTGGGCGCTGTTGCAGGCGGGCCAGAAATGGCGGCAGCCGGCCTATACCGCGGCCTCCAACGCGCTGCAGACCGCGATTATCAAACACAATGTCATCAAGTTCGCCGGTTACACCATCCTGCTGCCCGGCGCGTCGGGTTTTAACCAGAACAGCGCCGTTACGCTTAATCCGTCCTATTTTATTTTCCCCGCCTGGCAGGCGTTTTATCAAAACAGCCATCTTAAAGTCTGGAACGATTTGTCCACCGATTCCCTCGCGCTGCTGGCGACGATGCGTTTTGGCGACCCGCAGCTGCCCACCGATTGGGTGACCTTGCGGGCGGACAAAACGGTGTCCCCGTCGGATCGCTGGCCGTCCCGTTTCAGTTATGATGCCGTGCGTATTCCGCTGTATATCAACTGGGCGCAGCGTAATAGCGTGGCGCTGGGGCCGTATGTCGCGTACTGGCGCCAGTTTGACCGCTTGAGCACTCCCGCCTGGGTAGACGTGTTAACCGGCGCCAAAGCCGGCTATATGCTGTCGCCGGGTATGCTGGCGATCCGCGACGCGATCATGGGCAACGGCGCGCAGGTGAACGAAAATATCCAACCGCAGGAAGATTATTACTCCGCCAGCCTGCGGCTGCTGACGTTCTGGTCGCTGAAATAGCGCGGCCGCCGGGTGCGGAACGGTTGCCCCGCCACTAAAAAAGCGGGCGGAGAGTCTCTTCTCCGCCCGCTTTTTTAGTGGCCTATGGCATCAATCTATCAGCGAATATTCTGCGCTTCGTCCTGATCCACGGCAAAACACGCCACCAACTGGTCGCCGTAGCGCTTAAGTTGCGGCTGCAATTCGGTACAAGTACCGAAACGGCGGCGGCAGCGGGCGCTGAAGGCGCATCCCGGCGGCGGGTTCAGGGGACTTGGCAGCTCGCCGGTCAGCTTAATCCGCTCCCGGCGCAAATCCGGGTTCAGACGAGGGGTGGCCGACAATAGTGCCTGGGTATAAGGATGGCGCGGATTGTCGAAAATGGCCTGCTTGCTGCCCTTCTCCACGCAGCGCCCCAGGTACATCACCATCACTTCATCGGCAATATGCTCCACCACCGATAAATCGTGGGAGATAAACACATACGACAGCCCCATCTCCTGCTGCAGATCCATCATCAGGTTCAGCACCTGGGCGCGGACCGACACATCCAGCGCGGATACCGGCTCATCGGCGATCACCACGTCCGGTTCCAGCATCAGGCCGCGGGCGATGGCGATACGCTGGCGCTGCCCGCCCGAGAACATATGCGGATAGCGGTCGTAATATTCCGTACGCAGACCCACTTTCGCCATCATGGCCAGCGCTTTTTCACGCCGCTCAGCCCGGTTGAGCGTGGTATTAATTTGCAGCGGCTCTTCCAGGATCTGCCCGACTTTCTTGCGCGGATTCAGGGAACCGTAGGGGTTCTGGAAAACGATCTGGATCTTTTGGCGGCGCAAATGCTCCGAAGTGATATCCGGCTTGAGCAGATCCTGCCCTAAATAGTGCAGTTCGCCTCCGGTAGGCGCTTCAATCATGGTCAACAACCGGCCCAGCGTGGATTTACCGCAACCGGATTCGCCGACCACCGCCAGGGTTTTGCCGCGCTCCAGGGTAAAGGAGACGCCGTCCAGGGCCTTCACCATGGTTTCCTTGGCGAATAATCCTTTTTTTACCGGATAATATTTCTTTAAATCAACCGCATGCAGCAGCGCGGTGGATTTAGGATCGTAAATGGCTTCGCTCATCGGGTAGGCCTCCCGGCATCATCCAGCGGATAGTGGCATTTTGACTGACGATCGGGCAGATCCCTGAGTTCCGGTTCCACCTGGCGGCAATAATCGGTGGCGTAGGGACAGCGGGGATTGAGCAGACAACCGGTCGGCCGATCGTATTTACCCGGCACCATGCCGGGCAACGACGCCAGCCGCGCTTTATCAGTGGCGAATTCCGGCAGGGCGGCCAGCAGCGCCTGGGTATACGGATGGCGCGGCGCGCGGAAAATCTCCGTCGCCTTGCCGGTTTCCACCACCTGTCCGGCATACATCACGATAATATGATGCGCCGCTTCCGCCACCAGGGCCAGGTCATGGGTAATCAGCACCAGCGCCATATTTTCCCGCTGCTGAAGATCGAGCAGCAGTTCAATAATCTGCGCCTGGATGGTCACATCCAGCGCGGTGGTCGGTTCATCGGCAATCAGCAGCTTGGGCCGGCAGGCGATCGCCATGGCGATCATCACCCGCTGGCTCATGCCGCCGGACAACTGGTGCGGGTAAACATCCAGGCGCGACGCCGGGGCGGGAATTCCCACCAGGGTCAATAAATCGATCGCCCGCTGGCGGCGGGTTTTGCGGTTGCCGCCCTGATGGACCTTGATGGCTTCCATAATCTGAAAACCCACGGTGTAGCAGGGGTTGAGGCTGGTCATCGGGTCCTGGAAAATCATGGCGATGTCGGCGCCAATCAGCTGGCGACGTTCGCGGCTGGAGATTTTCTGCAAATCCCGGCCGTTGAACACCAGGTTTTCCGCCATGACGCGGCCGGGGAAATCAATCAATCCCATGATGGCCAGCGAGCTGACCGACTTACCGGAGCCGGATTCGCCGACGATACCCACTACCTGGCCTTGTTCCACCTGGTAGCTGATGCGATCCACGGCACGAAACGGCGTTCCTTCATCACCGAAATGCACCGATAGTTTATCTATGGTTAATAACGCCATTGCTTCCTCATTACTGCTTGAGTTTGGGGTCGAGAGCATCACGCAGGCCGTCCCCCATCAAATTAAAGGCTAATACGGTGAGCAGGATAATGAACCCCGGGAAGGTCACCACCCACCAGGCACTTTGCGCGAACTGCAACACATCGGCGAGCATGGTGCCCCACTCCGGTGTCGGCGGCTGCGCGCCCATGCCCAGAAAGCCCAACGCGGCCATATCAAGGATGGCATTGGAGAACCCCAGCGATGCCTGCACGATCAGCGGCGCCAGACAGTTGGGAAGGATATTGATAAACATCTGGCGCATTGGCCCGGCGCCGGCCACGCCGGAGGCGGTCACGTAATCGCGGTTCACCTCGCCGAGCACCGCCGCGCGCGTTAAACGCACATAGTGCGGCAGGGCGACGAACGTCAGCGCCAGCGAGGCGTTAACGATGGACGGGCCGAATACCGCCACCAGCACCAGGGCCAGCAGCAGGCTGGGCAGCGCCAGCATGATATCCACCACGCGCATGATGACCACGTCCACCAAACCGCCGATATAGCCGGACAGCAGGCCGAAAATCACCCCGAAAATCAGCGACAGCGCCACCACCAGGCAGCCCACCAGCAGGGACAGACGCGCGCCGTACATCAGGCGGGTCAGGATATCGCGGCCGACATCGTCGGTGCCCAGGATAAACTGCCAGCTACCACCGTCCATCCAGACCGGCGGGCGCAACAGCGCTTCGCGGAACTGCTCCGCCGGACCATGAGGCGCAAGCACCCCGGCGCCGATGGCGATAACAAACATCAGGATGATATAAGCGAGGCCGATAACCGCGCCTTTATTACGTTTAAAATAATGCCAGAACTCCTGGAGCGGGGTCATGGGCTTCGGTGCGCCGGTCACTACCGGCTCAGAGATTTCAGTCATTTTCCATTCCCCTATTTCTTGTGGCGAATACGCGGGTTAACCACGCCGTACAGCACGTCCACCAGCAGGTTCACCACAATAATCAGGATCGCTACCAATAACACCCCACCCTGGACCACCGGATAATCCCGGCGTTGCAAGGCCTCGATCAGCCAGCGGCCCAAACCCGGCCAGGAGAAAATCGTCTCCGTCAGGATGGCGCCAGCCAGCAGGGTGCCGACCTGCAGGCCGATCACCGTGACTACCGGCAACAGCGCGTTACGCAGGGCATGGACAATGATGACGCGCATCCGGCTCAGGCCTTTGGCGCGCGCGGTGCGGATATAATCTTCGCTCAGGACTTCCAGCATGGCCGAACGGGTCATGCGCACGATGACCGCCAGGGGAATGGTGCCCAGCACGATCGCCGGCAGGATCATATGCATCACCGCGTCTTTAAAGTCCCCGGGCTGGCCCCAAAAAAAGGTATCGATCAGCATGAAGCCGGTCAGGGGCATGGTATCGTCCAGGAACACCGTATCCCCCACCCGGCCGGAAACCGGGGTGAGATTAAAGTGCACCGACACCAGCATGATAAGCATCATGCCCCACCAGAAAATCGGCATCGAGTAACCGGCCAGGGAGATACTGACCGCGGTGTGATCAAATAACGAACCGCGCTTTACTGCCGCCAGCACCCCGGCGGGGATACCTACCAGCACGGCGAAAATCATCGCGCAAACACCCAGTTCCAGGGTCGCCTGGAAACGCGGCACGAACTCCTGCCAGACGGGGATGCGGCTTTTAAGTGAAATACCCAGGTCACCGTGCAAAATGCCGATGACATAGTTGACGTATTGCTGGAATAACGGTTTATCCAGGCCTAACTGCGCCATCATCTCTGCGTGGCGTTCCGGGGACATCCCGCGCTCGCCGGCCATGATCAATACCGGATCGCCGGGGATCATATGGACAAACGCAAACGTCAGCAAAGTAATACCAATAAACGTCGGGATAACGAGTCCCAAACGTCGGAGTATGAACTGCAACATATTCCGAACTCTCTGTTTCTGTAAAAAGTTTACCCGGACGCGTGAAGCGGCCGGGTTATCAAAGCTCACATCTTCAGGATTCCCCCCGTGGCCTCGCTGGCGCGATACCTTCCCCGGTGCGGCACCGGGGAATACTCCCGCTTCCTCGCATGGGTGGAGGAAGCTCCCTTGAGGGATATGGGGGGTTAAATGACCTTTAGTCTAAAGATACGTTCTCGAAATGATGTTTACCCAATGGATCGACGACATATCCTTTGACTTCTTTACGCACCGGTTCGTATACCGTTGAATGGGCAACGATTAACGCCGGCGCCTGATCGTGCATGACCACTTGAGCCTGCTTGTACAGGTCAATGCGTTTTGCATGATCGGAGGTGCTGCGGGCCGGTTGAATCAGATCTTCAAACGGTTTGTAGCACCATCTTGAGTAGTTGGAGCCGTCTTTAGCCGCGTCGCAGCTAAACAGGGTGGCGAAGAAGTTGTCCGGATCCCCATTGTCCCCGGTCCAGCCCATCATAACGGACTGATGTTCGCCGGCTTTGGCACGCTTGAGGTATTCGCCCCATTCGTAGCTGACGATCTTGGCTTTAACGCCGATTTTCGCCCAGTCGGACTGGATCAGTTCCGCCATGCGGCGGGCATTCGGGTTATACGGACGCTGAACCGGCATCGCCCACAAATCGATGGAGAAACCGTCCGGCAATCCCGCTTCTTTCAGCAGTTCCTTCGCTTTGGCCGGATCGTAAGCATAATCCTGCACCGCGTCGTTATAACTCCACATGGTCGGCGGAATCAGGTTTTTAGCCGGCTGGCCGGCGCCCTGGTAAACGGCGTCGATGATGGCGGATTTATTGACGGCGGTAATCAGCGCCTGGCGAACCTTCAGGTTATCCAGCGGTTTTTTCTCGACGTTGAACGCCAGATAGCCGACGTTCAGCCCGGGCTGCTCCATCAAATTGATGGTTTTGTCTTCTTTCATGCGCGCGATATCGGCCGGATTGGGATACGGCATAATCTGGCATTCGTTTTTCTGCAATTTGGCATAACGTACCGAGGCGTCCGGCGTAATGGAGAACACCAGGCGATCGATTTTCGGTTTGGTGCCCCAGTAGTTTTCAAACGCTTTGTACAGGATGCGGGAGTCTTTCTGGTATTGCAGCAGTTGGAACGGACCGGTACCGATCGGGTTAAGATCGATTTTTTCCGGCGTGCCGGCTTTTTGCATCGAATCCGCATACTGGGCGGACATAATGGAAGCAAAATCCATGGCCAGGTCGGCCAGGAATGGGGACTCTTCGCGGGTCAGGTTAAAGCGGACGGTATAATCATCGACTTTTTCGACGCTGCCGATCAAATCGCCCATGCCCATGCCGTCAAAATATTCGTAGTTGCCGCCGGATACTTTATGGTATGGGTTGTTGGTATCTTTCTGCCGCATAAAGGAGAAGATCACATCATCGGCGTTAAAATCGCGGGTTGGTTTAAAATCTTTGCTTTCCTGCCACTTCACACCCTTGCGCAGATGGAAGGTATAGGTCTTGCCATCGGCGCTGATTTCCCATTTTTCCGCCAGGCTCGGAATCACTTCCGTGGTGCCCAGTTTAAAATCGACCAGACGGTTATAGATCGGCACGGAACTGGCATCAAAACTGGTGCCAGAGGTAAATAGCTGAGGGTTAAACCCTTCAGGCGAGCCCTCTGAACAATACACCAGAGTTTTTGCCTGAACGCTGGCCGCCACGGCTAAAGCCGCCAGGCTAATGCCGACCTTCAGTATCCCTGATTTGGTCAAGGAAATTGTCATCGTTATGCTCCATTGTATGATGTGATGTTGTGTGTTGTACGGCCAGACGCTGTTTTTTTTAGTGCTGCGGTCTGTGCAGTTATGCCTTGCGGCATCAGAACTGAAGAAGGGAAATTTGCCGGAGCGCCTGGTGAAAAGCACCGACCGACATGTTGAATGTGCGGACCCATCCAAACAATCCTTTGCCCCTCCTGACTTCCGAGGCTCCCAATTTGGCAACAGTTTGCCAATACGTCAATATAACCAGTAAGGATTTACAAATTTCGTGACGCCCGTCCAGCACACACAAACCACAGGTGTATGGCGGAAAAAATAGCACGATCGGCAGTGGTTAAGGTAATAACCTGAAGTATTTCACTATGTGACAAAATTTTAATAGTCAGACATTCTAATTAAAAACAAAAAATATTTTTTTTCGAATGGCGAATATATGAACTCTTGTTTCATAATCTTCACATAAAAGCAGGTTAAAATGCTGTGATTTATTTGAGTTAATGCCCACATCCACAGCTCTCGTCCATGATTTGCCAAACTATCTGCGCATTATAAATAAACGTTATGACTATCCATAAGCATATCATAGGATCACCCACTGCCAATATCCGCACCTACGATATATTCATCTGATTTAATTATCAATTTTAGCCGGCGGCCGCCGCCAGCGAACCGCGGTGCTCCTGCCGGCGGCCTGAAATAGCCTATGCGGGCGCAAAGTGTATTTAGCCTATGGGAAACGGCCGCCTTTTCACCGCTAGAATTTCTTTACTTCGATATGCCATTTCTTTAGGGCGTAATAAAGTTGCCGGGGCGTAATATTCAGTAACCGGGCGGCCTTGGCTTTTACCCCGCCGCTTTTTTCCAAAGCCGCGACCAGGCGATAGCGAATATCCTCGTCATCGGCGTAGGACGCGCTCTTTGCCATCGGCAGGGCATTGCAGGCGCCCGGCTGCCATAACGGGGCGGCCTGGACGGCCGTCGCCCCGGCGCCTGGCCTGGAGGGGCCGGCGTCCGGCGGCTGATTGATTTTTTGATTCAAATGCTGCCGGTAGCAGCGGCCGGATAAACACGGCAGTTGAGGGATAGCATTGCCCGCGGCCTGCAAAGCGGCATGTTCAAGGC
Source organism: Enterobacterales bacterium (assembly GCA_015654925.1). GTDB lineage: Bacteria > Pseudomonadota > Gammaproteobacteria > Enterobacterales > Enterobacteriaceae > Acerihabitans. The sequence goes on from JAATFX010000033.1 coordinate 134,766, forward strand.
AATTCTCCAAATCGCGCACATTGCCCGGCCAGTGGCATAAATAGAGAGGCGCCAACGCGGCCTCGGCCATCGATAAATGCAGGCCGTTAAGGCGGTTATAGCGTTCAAAGAAATAATCCACCAGTCCAGGGATATCTTCTTTACGATCCCGCAGGGAGGGAAGATTAATCGTGGCGATATGAATGCGATAATAGAGTTCGGCTAAAAATTCCCCCTGCACCATCATTTGCTCAAGATTTTTCTCCGTGGCGCAAATAATACGTACGTTGCTGGCAAAAGTATGCGGGCTGCCCAGGGGTTTATATACCTGCTCTTGCAGCAGGCGCAGCAGACGTTTTTGCAACGATAGCGAGAAGTGGCCGACTTCGCTGATAAACAACGTCCCCCCCGCCGCCAGGGAAATATCGCCGGGATATTGCGCCGGCGGCTGCGCGGCGTTCGGTAAAAAACCGCTGTCAAAACCGAACAATTCCCGCATAAGCTCTTCATTATTCAGGTAGTCGCAGCAGACTTTGATAAAAGGACCGGCGCGATTTTGCGACTGACCATGGATGGCGCGGGCGATAATATCCTTGCCGGTGCCCGGCTCGCCGCGCAGTAAAACCGCCGAACGGGTAGGCGCTATTTTGGCCACCGCTGACATAATGCGTTTCATGGTAAAAGAGCGGGTAATGATCCGGTCGACTTCATGCTTTCCGGCGGCCTTGCGCGCGCGCGGGCCCGTGCGTGGGCCAAGATTATCGGCGCAATGCGCGATGGTGATGCTTTCTTTTATGCCCTCCCCGCCGGCATCTTCCGTCCTGGTCATCTTAATCTCCGCACCGGTAGCTTTTGTAATTCAATTGATATTTCGCCATGCGCAGGCCAAGCATGCGGCGGGTCAGGCCCAGTTGGGCGGCCGCCTTGGACATATTGCCCTGGTGGCGCGCCAGCGATTCGACGATGATTTCGTACTCCATCCGGGATAAGCGCGCCTCCAGGCCCGATTGGTCGCCGAGCTCGCCCAACGCGGCCGGCTGCAACGAGTTGGGCAAATTATAGCTGTGGATCACGCCGTCTTCCGCCAGCAGCACCGCCCGCTCCATCAGGTTTTCCAGCTCCCGCACATTGCCCGGCCAGTCGTAGCTCAGCAATAAATTCAGCGCGGGAGTGGCGATGGCCGGCACCTCCACCTGCTGCTCTTTGGCAAACCAGGCGTTGAAATGATCGGCCAGTATCAGGATATCGTTGCCCCGTTCACGCAGCGGCGGGATAATAATCGGGAAAACGTTCAGCCGGTAAAACAGATCCTCGCGAAATGTCCCCTGGGCGACCATGTCGGTTAAATCGCAGTGGGTGGCCGCCAATATCCGCACGTTAACCTTTATCGACTCATTACTGCCCAAACGCTCAAAGCAGCGCTCCTGGATCACCCGCAGCAGCTTGGCCTGAGCCGGGGGCGAAAGCTCGCCCACTTCATCCAGAAAAATAGTACCGCCGTCGGCTTCTTCAAATCGCCCGGCCCGGCGGGCCACCGCGCCGGTAAAGGCGCCCTTTTCATGGCCGAACAGTTCGCTTTCAATCACGCTTTCCGGCAAAGAAGCGCAGTTGAATTTTACGAAAGGCCCGCTGGCGCAACTGCTATTGTAATGGATGGCGCTGGCGACCCGTTCTTTGCCCACCCCGCTCTCGCCGAGAATCAATACCGTCGTCCGGGCGCGGCTGACCTTTTCAATCATCCGGTATACCGACTGCATGGCCTTGGAGTTGCCGATAATATTCGCCGGCTTGAATTTTTCCTTTAATTCATGGTTAAGCCGGGCGTGCTGGTCCTGCAACACCTGTTTATGGGCGCGCTCCAGGAGATGCAGTTCCACCGCCTGGGCGATAGTCGTGGCGATAATGGCCAGCACTTCCAGATCCAGATAGAGCAGTTGCCGGTTATTGTATAAACGTTCGACCCCGATGGTGCCCATGACTTTCATACCGCGCATAATGGGCACGCAAATAAACGACAGCCGGCCGTCCTGGGTTTTATCCCAGCTACCGGTGCGATTAAGGAATAGAGGTTCATCGGCGATCAGCGGTACGATAATGGGCTGCCTGGTTTCCACCACTTTACCGGTAATGCCTTCCCCCGGATAATAAACGCCCTTTTCAATTTCCTCCGGCGATAAACCGAAGCTTTCATGGATAAAAATCTGATCGCAGCTGGCGTCATAAAGGGAAATCATCGCCCTGGTGACCTGCAAATGTTTTTGCATCAGTTCAAGCACCAGTTTTAAGGTCTTGGATAAGGAGCCGCCGACGCTCACCACTTTACTGACTTCCGAGAGCAGGGGCAGCAGTTCGGAGCGGCATTCACCCAATTGGCAGGTAAAAGAGAGCGACTCGGCCAACGATGGCCGGGCTGGAATGGGTTTAATCATGGCATTCTTCACAAGCTTCATGACCCTCTCCTGGGCGATTACCGCCGACGGCAACACACAGTGATATTGAACTGGAAATGGTGCAAATGAGGGGCCAGAACGGTTTATCCGCCATCGTTATATAATAAAATATATAACGGCATGATTTACCATTACATTCTTGACGGCGGCGCGGCGGGCGCCGATGCGATTGGCGACGGGCCAGTTGTCTCAAAAGCGACAACCGGCGGTTGGCATTGTTTGGTTTGATACGTCGGGATACTGGGCTAAGACCCGGGCGGCGTGGGAAACACCACCGCATAACAGCGGCCGTCAGCGGTTTTGCCTATATCCACGGCCAGCTTCAAACGCGGGAACTCACGCTTGAACCATTTGGGCACATGGTCGCAGACAATGGCGATTTTCTTGAACGGGGTGTGTTGGAAAAACGACAGCAATACCTGTTTTGAGGTAAGCGCGCCGTCGCTTTGCAGGGCGTCGATCAAATTAAGCCGGTACTCCCCCGGCGCCTCGCCCGGTTGGATAAAGCGTCCGGGCGCAGTTGCCGTCAAGGCCGATGCCCTGCCGGCTTGCTCCGCTACCCGCTGCTGGATTTGCTGCAAGAAAAATTCCGGTTCGCCGGCAAGACGCCACATCACGATGCCCATGCCGTCAAAAAACGACAGCAGCGCACCGGTAATGGAGCGGGCCACAAAATGGCGGCACCCGGCCAGATCCGCCAGCATGGACAGGGTTCGGGTCCTGATTTCAGTCAGTCCCATTCCGTCGTCCAGAGCAAAGGGGATATCCCGCACCGGCCGCCATCCGGCCGGGGACGACTCGAAGACCCTGACCGTGCCGGGCTGGTAAAGCGAGGCGGTCCGGCCGTCCGGGTCAATAAATACCGCTATTTTCATAGATATCTCCCCTAAAAACCGTGTTTTTTGCCCTTCATCGAGATGACATCAACGCGCAGTACCCGGGTGGCCCGCAGGTTTTCCGGCGGGAATTGCCAGGCTTTATCGCTAAAGCGCGCCACGATCAGGTTCAGGGCGGCGATCTTCTCCTGTTCCTGTTCAATAAAGACCGCTTTGCCAAAACCGATTACCGTACGGTGCCGGGCCTCGAAGTTACAAATAACCTCGCTTTCCACCACGCCGTGTTCCGTTGATATGGCAAAGCACAGGTTATTATTTTGTTTAATGATGGCTATTTTGGTGCCGGCCCTGGCCGAATGAAAATAGAGCGCGCTGCCGTCCCAGGCATAAAATACCGGCACCATAAACGGCATATCGCCATCCGCCAACGCGATATACATCACTTTCGAGGAAGCCAATATCTCATCGATTTCCGCCCGGTCGGTGATTTCCCGGTCATCCCGGCGCATGGCGCCGTGGGGATGCCCCTGCGCGGGGTGCGCTGTTATCGGGTGCATATGATCCTCTGATTACTCAAACGGGAGGGTGCGGGTTTCCAGCGGGGCTAATAGCGCCGCCAGCGCCCGGCAAACGGCAATAATGCCGGTCGCATCCTCCGGGGTAGGCGTGCCGTGATGATAATTTTCCAGCGAACAGATACCGAAAATATCATCCAGCGCCCGGATATCGCGGCTCAGCGCCGCATCGAATTGCATCACTTCCTCCGCCGTATCCATCAGGCTGGCGTAGTTATGATTAAACGGCATGCTGCCGTACCAGGCGCACAGTGCGATCAGATAACATTCGACGGCAATGGACGCCACGTTGAAAATCAGGCCGGGAGATTGCGCCTGGCCGGCAAACAGTTCCGCACGGCGGTGATACCCCCGCGCATCCACGGAAAGCCGGGCAAATTTTTGCCGATCGGTTTCAAATATCATTTTCGACATCGGTTAGCTCCTCCAGGAGTACCATTACCGGATACGGAACGCCGCCATCCGGCAACCAGGCCGCCGCCAACCCGCCGGCGCGGGCGGGGTTCCTTTACCAAACGTTAAGAATCCACTCTTTGTTTTTCTTGTATTCCATATCGGTAAACAGCGCATTGGCGATCTGCTCCGCCAGCCAGATGGCCCCGGCGTAACCCACCACCGGATGGCGATAGGACCCCGCCCGGTCATAAGTGGGAAAACCCACCCTGACCATCGGGATCTGATTATCGATGGCGGTAAAGCGCCCCTTGGAATGGCCCAGGATCAGATCGAGCTTTAGTCCCTTATTGGTGATGCGGTCTTCCAGCTCCCAGAGATCGGCATTGGTGATAATTTCCATCTCGCCGTCCACCTGCTCTTGCAGGGCGATAATGCGCGGGTCCCGGTCATAAAACGCATTATCGTCGCCCAAAAGCAGCAATACCGGCTTCATTTCCAAATCCAGGCAGAACTCCGCCAATCCGATGGCTAAATCGGGGTTGCCATAAATGGCCACGCGTTTATCGGCCAGGAACATATGCACCAAATCGGTCAGGGCATCGATGGCGATACCGCGCTCGCGCACCAGCGATTCGGGAATGGGTTTGCCGGTAAGCTGCCGGAGGTTTTGCAAAAACGTATCGGTATTACGGATACCGATGGGCGTAGGTCCGATAATGGTGGGGATAGCAAACTTTTCCGCCAGATAGTCCGCCGCCTTGCGGCCCTCATAACGATTCAGGGCGATGGTGCCCAGGGCGTTGGCGGTGCCCACCAAATCCTCGATGGTGGTGTTGCCGTGGGAAACCGTATTGCCGCTGGGCATAACCGGAGAGTCGAAGTTTTCAATTTCAAACAGTACCGTGGCGTCGATTTGCATGGCAGCCAGCAGATGCTTGAGCGCCGTCACATCGCCGGGGTTGACCCAGCCGGTGACCACGTTAAGCTTGCCGTTGGGTTCGCTTTTCTTGGCGAAATATTTTACAAAATCCCGCACCGCCACGTCATAGCCGCTCACCATGCTGCCCACAAAGCTCGGGGTATGGATTGGAATCAAATGGACTTCCCGGCCGGGAAATTTCTGCGGCAGCAGTTCGTCGTTCAGTTTTCTGACCACGCCGTCCACATCGTCGCCGATAACTTCGGTGGAACAGGTGGTAATAATCGGCACCACCTTGACGTGCGGGTAGCGCATCAGCAGCACGTCCACCGCCTGTTCCACGCGATCGAGCGCGCCGAACACCGCCCCGTCCTCATGCACCGAGGAGGAAGCGATTTCGAAGCTCTCTTTCAGATGCTGAGAGATCAACAGGCGCACAAACATGACGCAGCCCTGGCCGCCGTGGACAATGCCGATACAATCCTTGATGCCGATACTGACATATTGCGCCCCCGCCGGCTGGCAGGTGAATATCGGGTTAATCACACCGGTACGTTCTTTGCCTTTTAATTCACATGACATGATCTTGCCCTCTAATAGCGTTGATCGGTTAGTTCCGCATTCAACGATCCGGTAATGGTCAGGTAATTGAGCCGCTCATGCAGCGCCGTAATAAGCTGCTTGATATCCGCCTTCCCCATGGTCGCCAGCCAGGCATACCGGGTTTGATAGGCTTCTACCAGCACCACGGCGTCCGCCCAATAGCAGCGGGCGGCCGGGGTGGACAAATCCACCGGTTCGTCGCACAATAATTGCGCGGTGATGCCCAGAATCCCCGCGTTCTGCTTTTCCCGGTCCCAGACGCGGGAGTGGAACTGCCAAAGGCAATTTTTCATGATGTAATCCACCAGCGGCTCGATCCGGCTGTCAATCGGGTTTTCCATGGTCGCTCCCTTATTCCTCTGTTTTAGCGGTCTGTTTAGCGAAAGCGGGATAAACCCGTTCGCGCAGTTTTGACACGCTGTCAAACCCGCCGGTGTACTGGCGCAGCTCGGTGGACGACAGGACATCATCGCCCAGGGCGGCGCCCGACAGCATTTTCTGCGTGACGAAACCGCTGCCTGTGGGAATTGGGTCTTTGCTGATATCCAGCAGGGCCAACTGATGGATCGGCGAATAGATGGCGTTGTAGATATCGCGCGCAAAGCGCACCCAGCCTTCGTAGCCTTTATAAGGCCCGTTATGGTAGGCATGAGCGTTCAGATACGGCACCCGGATTTTTTTGGCCACTTCACCGGGCCGTTTACCGGTAAAAATCACGTCCGGCTTAAGTTGATACATCGCCTCGATGGTTTCCAATTCATTGGGATCGTCGATGGCCATCGCCCCGGCTTCGCAGCGGGCAATGCCTTTTTCCATATCGCCCTGATGACCGAATTTGGTGTACACCGATACCACTTCCAGCCCCATTTCCGCATGGATCACATGCGCCCAATGCCATAGCTTGGAACCGCCCGGCCACAGGCAGACTTTTTTGCCTTTCAGACGGGCCATATACCAATCAAGCTCCGGTTTCCAGCGGGCGGTTTCTTCATTGATAATGGCCTGCGCCCGGTCTTCGATGCCAAAAAACAGACCGATTTTGCGCAGGGAATCGGACAGAGGGCCAAAACCGAAACCGTCGATATCCAGACGCGGAATCCCGTAGCGCACCCGCAGTTCATTGCAGATATATTCCGCCGAACGCGCGCATTCCAGCACATTGAGGTGGGCTTTATGCATACCGCGCAGATCGTCATAGGAACCATTGCCGGTAAAGGTGGACAATACCTGGATGCCCATGCGCTTAAAGTAATCGCACATGACTTCCTGATCGCCCTGGATGTTGTATTCGCCGACGTAATTAATCACGTGGTCGCTGGTGATTTTGGGTTCGACCGTACCGACTTTCTGGTTGATCCAGGCGATATTGATTTTATGGTGCCCGCCGGACTGGCTCGGGCCGGCAAAGCCCGGGGAGTTACAGACAAAAATATCCACATCCGGCATTTCATCCATAATGTCCTGCGCCACCGCGGCGATATCATCGCCAATCAGCGCCGATGCGCAGGTTTGGTAGATAGTCATGCGCTTGATGGTGGGATGGGCCTTGAAGGCCTCCAGAATATTTTTCTTCAATACCCCTTCGGCGCCAAAGACGATATGTTTCTCTTTCATATCGGTGGCAAAGGTATATTTGAGCTGGAAATTATCGTTGTCGCTGATATAGCGCTTGGTCTGCCAGGTGTCGTAAGTACAGCCCACCGGACCGTGGCTGATATGAATAACATCCTTCATCGGGGTGCCGATCACATGCTTGGCACCGCAATAGGCGCAGCCGCGTTCGGAAAGTGTCCCCGGAATGGTATTGAGATAGCCCAGCGGGAGCACCGAGGTTAAATCTTCCTCGGCGCCTTTCACGACGGCGTGCAGCTTGCGCTCAGGAATACATTTGCTTACGTCGAACTCATGATGTGGCATTCTTTACTCCCCGAATTTATGGATAACGGTCTTAATTGCCGGAATCAATCCGGCCTTCGACCCGGTAAAACCAGCCGGTGATTAGTCGGCTATACCATATTTAACAACCATGGCTTCCAGGGCATCCATGGACATTGGCTTGGGAATAACCAAGTTTTTGTTTTCAATAATTTTACGCCCCAACTCGCTATATTCATGGGCCTGATTGGATTCAGGATCATATTCAGTCACGGTCTTCTTATTGAATTCGGCTTTTTGCACAATATTATCGCGCGGCACAAAGTGCAGTAATTGGGTACCAATAGCGGTGGTAAATTCCTCGACGAATTCTCTTTCTCCATCCACCTTCCTGCTATTGCAAATAATACCGCCAAGACGTACGCCGCTTTGCTTGGCATATTTAACCAGGCCTTTACAGATATTATTGGCTGCATAAATCGCCATCATCTCACCGGAGGCGACGATATAGACTTCTTGGGCTTTACCTTCACGGATTGGCATGGCGAAACCGCCACAGACCACATCGCCTAACACGTCAAAGAAGATAAAATCCAAATCCTCCGAATAGGCTTTATTATTTTCCATCAGGTCGATGGCGGTGATGACCCCGCGCCCCGCACAGCCTACGCCTGGTTCCGGGCCGCCGGACTCAACGCAGCTGATACCAAAAACACCGGTTTTGACCACCATCTCGTTGGTGATTTTTTCCGCCCCCTGGTCGCGCAATACATCCATCAATGTTTCCTGATGCATGCCGCCAAGAATAAGCCGCGTGGAGTCTGCCTTTGGATCACAACCGTGAATAAAAACTTTCTGGTTATGATAAAAGGCTAATGCGGCCGCGGTATTTTGCGTTGTGGTGGATTTACCAATGCCACCTTTGCCATAAATTGCCAATTTGCGAGTCACAATAAAGAACTCCTTTAATAAACGGTGAAAAATAAAATATGTTTTGAACACGCTATGAATAGAGCAATCCCCATGCCAAGGATGGCCTAGCGGGGTCTACATTGAGGAAAAACAGAGTAGCATTGGCAATCCACCGCGTTTACCCACTGTATTTACAGTAAATATATTTCTCGGCTTTTAGTAGGGTTTTGTTAATCACCGGCGTTTATTAACCATTGCCACAATTGATTAAGTACATAAACGTACTTTTTTGAAAATAAAAGTTCTCCGAGGTATTTTTATTCCGGTTACCGATTGGCCGGCCCGGCGCTTGATCAATATCAACACCGTTGCGCCCTGGGATATGTTATTGGTGGTATTAACCATAAAGTCCAGCTACCGGCCAAGGCCAAGCGAGTAAAAGCATGTTCTATCTTTCCGATGGGGATATCGATTCATTACTGCTGGAGGATATCCGCTATGGCGATTTGACCACCCGCGCCTTGGGTATAGGCGACCGGGCGGGGATCATGACCTTTAGCCTGCGCCGGCCCGGCAAGGTCAGCGGGTTGGACGCCGCCGCGCGCGTGTTGCGCAAGCTTGAGCTGGCGGTGGAAAAAACGGCGGCGGACGGCCGGGCGGCCCTGCCGGGGGACGTGTTGTTAACCGCCCGCGGCCCGGCTGAACGGTTGCATCAGGGCTGGAAGGTGGCGCAAAACCTGCTGGAGTGGTGCAGCGGGGTCGCCCAGGCCACCCACGAGATGGTCAGCCGGGCGCAGGCGGTAAATTCACGGTTGCAAATCGCCTGCACCCGGAAAAACATTCCCGGCACCAAGACCCTGGCTCTGGGCGCGGTACTGGACGGCGGCGGTACGATCCATCGCAGCGGCACCGCCGATACGGTATTGCTGTTTGCCAATCATCGCCGGTTTTGCGACGACCCCGGCGATTGGCGACAACACGTAGCGACGCTGCGCCTTGCCGCCCCCGATCGGCTGATTGTGGTGGAGGCGGATAACGAGTCCGAAGCGATAGCGGCTCTGCTGAGCGGGCCGGACCTGGTGCAGCTGGATAAATTCAGCCCGGACGCGGTACGCAAAATGGTGGAATTCGCCCTGTCCGCCGCGCCCCGCTGCCGGCTGGCCGCTGCCGGCGGGGTTAATCTGGACAATATCGCGGAATATGCCCGCACCGGCATCGGGTTAATCGTCACCTCGCTGCCTTATTACAGCCAGCCCGCCGACATCCAGGTCCGGCTATATCCCGCCGGTTAAATGACCCTGGCGCGGACCGCCGATATGCCGTACGGCGCGATTAACCGCGGGTCGCCAGCACAATACTCGATGCCTTGACCAATGCGGTGATGGCGTCGCCCGGTTTTAATCCCAAGCCGGTGACGCTCTCATTGGTGATCACCGAAACCAGGGTAAGCGTCGGGTCGATTTCCACCGTTACCTCGCTGTTTATGGCGCCCCTGGTAATATTGCCGATTTTACCGCTGAATTGATTACGCGCCGAGAAGCGCAATCCGGTATCGGCGGCCGTCAGAATCACCCACGGAGCCTTGATAAAAGCGATGGCTTCACCGCCCTGGCGCAAATTAAGATATTGCACGCTGCTATGGGTGATCGTGGCGACCAGCGCTTTCCCATTGGGCAGCGTGATTTCGATTTCATCATTGACCGCGCCCGTAATAATGGCGGTAACGGTGCCGGTAAGCTGGTTTCTGGCTGAAGTAAGCATGGTCGTCCCCGATTCGTGTGAGTATGGATAGCCCCGTCTTACGATCGCGACGCGCTCAAAATCACGGCCGGCAAACAGAACGCGATTTGGTAGCGATCGGATAGATAAATTTTATCATCGCACAAACTGCCGGGATGCCATTAATATTTTGGCAAATTTAATTGGTTGATCTTTTAATAAGTTGGCCGATATTGTTGTATAACCTTTTATACAACGACAGATGGAAACAATGAACAGAAAATATATTGGCGCCATGGTAATGTGCGCGCTTGGGGCATTCTCCAGTCTCAATGCAGCCGCGGCGGAAGATATTCGCGTGACGTATGCCGGGTCGATGGGGGTGGTGATGGATAAATACCTCGGCCCGACGTTTGCCAAAAACGAGCATCTGACTTATCAGGGACAAGGCCAAGGGGCCTACGGCATGGCGCGCCTGCTCGCCTCGAAAAAAATCGTCGCCGATGTCTTTGTTTCCATTACGCCGGGACCCATGGATATCCTTAAACAGGCCGGCATGGTGGATGAGGCCGTACCGGTTGCCAGTACCCGCATGGTGATTGTCTATAACCCGAAAAGCGCCTTCGCTCCCGCGTTTGTCGCCGCGAAAAACGCGCGGCCGGACGATAAGACGACCGCGCCCTGGTGGAAAGTACTGCAATCTCCCGGTCTGGTGTTCGGCCGTACCGATCCGGTGAACGACCCCCAAGGGCAAAATATCATCTTCACCATGAAGCTGGCGGAAAAATACTACCGGCAGCCAGGACTCGCCCAAAAAGTTTTGGGCGAAGTGCAAAACCCTAAACAGGTATTTGCCGAAGGCGGCCTGCTGACCCGCCTGGAGTCGGGCCAGGTTGATGCGTCCTCCGGTTACGAAAGCGCCACCATCTCCGCCAAACTCCCCTATATCACGCTGCCCGATGAAATCAATCTGAGCAATCCCGCCATGTCCGCGGACTGGTACGATAAAGTAAGCTTTGCGGTAAAAGACGCCGCGGGCCAGGAAAAAACCCTGCATACCCAACCGCTGGTATTTTATGCCGCCGTGCTGAAGAATGCCCCGGATGCCGCGGAAGGACGCAAATTCGTCGCCTTTTTGCAGAGCAAGGCCGGCCAGGCTTTGCTGGCGCAAAATGGCTACGGCCAACCCAAGGGCGGGGCGTTGTATCATTAACCGCGACCGGATAGCGGCGTAACATGCCCGCCCGCTGGTTTGCGCTCCCGGCGTTAGTCTTGCTGGCATTGCCATTCGCCACGCTCATAGGGGTGACGCCCTGGCGGGACTTCCATCTGGCCTACGGTGATTGGGGCTCGGTCGGCGTCTCGCTGGGATTGAGCGGTATTTCGATACCGCTGATTATCCTGTTGGGCATCCCGCTGGCGCTATGGTTGGCGCGCACCGTTTCACCCATGCGCCATTGGGTGGAAATCATGGTATTGATTCCCCTGCTTACTCCCCCGCTGGCATTGGGCATTCTCCTGGTGTCGGTCTACGGACCCTATGGCGCACTGGGCGGCCTGTTGGCCAGGCTCGGCTTTTCATTAACCAATAACGCCGGCGCGTTTGTCACGGCCCAGGTATATGGGGCGCTGCCCTATTTTGTGATGTCGGCCCGCTCGGCCTTCGAGGCCGTTCCGGCGGACGTTGAGGATGCGGCCAAAGTGCTGGGCGCCTCGTCCTGGCGGATACTCACCCGGCTGACGCTGCCGCTGGCGCGCCGTGGCTTGGCCACCGGCCTGGCCATCGCCTGGGTTCGCGTCATAGGCGAGTTTGGCATTGTGCTGGTTTTTTCGTATTTCCCGCAGGGGATACCGGTCAAGTTGTATATTGATTTGCAAAATGAGGGCGTGGATGCGGTGTACTCATTATTATGGCTGCTGCTGATAGTAACGCTGCCCTTCCCGTTATGGTGCCTGATACAGTCCCGCCGCGTTAGGAACCCCTACTGACGGCCAAGCGCCACGACCTTGGCGGAGGGCCGTTTTTTCAGGTAGTTATTTACGTTGCCCCGGGCTAACTCATCCACGATAAATTTATTGTTTTCGATAGATCTGACCCTGAAAAATGAATTTCTCTCGAGTAATACCTCGCCTTCGGCCAGATGCCGGGTGTAGAGCATAATCGGGTGGCCCAGCTTTTTGATGCGCATCTCCAAAAGCACTCCGGCATGGTCTTTTGTAGCCGCTCGGGCAAATCCCCCGGCAATCTGCCGATCCACGGAAGAGGACAAAAAGCCCGCGCCCGCCAGCACATCGTCGGCCTTGATGGCGGCTATCCGCCGTTTGCTTAGCGAACAGCCCCGGTATACTACGCCCGGATAAGGGGGGATTTTGTTTAATGCGCTATCGAGCTCCGCCACCTGAGCTTTCATGGCATCCCTTATCCAGGAGGAAATAAATCGATCCGGCATGCCTTTCTCAAGAAACTCATTTATTGCATCATTATTGTTACTGCCGTAAGCCGCAATGGTGGATATTTCCTCGCCGGTAAGGCTCGACTTCTCCATATTTTTGGTACAAATCACATAAAGCCTGGCCGTAGCCGGCGATAAATTTAGCGATTCTTGCAGCAAGTCAATTTTTGAATAGCGACTAAACCCTCCTCTTTTATGGCTATAAAAAATATCACCGACTTTTTTGAGCTTCTGGCCCCATAGACGGGGTAAGATCACCGATCTATGCGAGTAAAGGCTATATGAAACTCCCCCGGGATTGGCTTTGATTAAAAAATATTCATTATTATGCTTGATGTAATTTTTATGCGTATTTTTCTCTTGGTAAATAAATGGATTCTCCGGAACGAGGGACAAATTCGGCTCGATTTTCCTTGCGGGTATACCGCGGTGAGTGTCTCGTAATATATTAGCCAACGGCCCAAAGACGCTGCTGCAAGAGTTACCGTCAATACCTAAAGGGTGCCGTTTTTTCCGGCAAGAAAAAGCTTCATAAGCTAATTTTTTCTTGGCTGAAGTATGCTTACTCTCTGGTTGATAGAGATATATTTTATAATCTTTGTCATAAAAAACGGCAACTTGCTTTCCACCGCCAATATAATAATTGTTTATACCGGGCTTTTTGAAAATAGGGAAATATTCATTGCCGATATTAATATAGGTTTTCCCGTTGACTGCAAATATAATCCCCCTGGCATTGTGATGATAAGGTACAATCTGATCGAGGGGTTTACCAAGAAGTTTAATTGCGCGTATTTTATTGAAAATCTGCGGGTGTATCCATTTATGCTGCCGGTTTTTAGCCAAATAACGGAACATATCCTGTTTGATTCCGCCTATTTTTGCAACATTATCCGGTCCCCTGTGCCAGGCACGGTTTCCTTTGGCTGCCATCGCTATTCTGACCTGGCTGGTCAAGCCGGTATCGCCTGTTTCAAAACCGGGGTTAAATGCCTCCCTCTTCGCCAAGGACACTTTATTGGACAGCACATCGGTCAATGCCATAATGGCAATGTTAATGCCATCATTGATAACATTCATTGCGCCTTGCCGACGCTCAGCCGCGTTATCACCCGTTAGCATTTGATCGATATCTACTCCTAAGGAAATCAGCGGCGTTACGGGGTTGGGTAAAATATTATCTATCGCCGACAGATACCGGGCAGCCATATCCCTGCCGATTTCCGCATCGGATTTTATCAATACGTCAGCATCAAAATATGAGCGTTCCTCTTGCCTGATCAGCAGGGCCTCGGGTAAGTTCCCGAGAACGGGTATTTTGCTGCGCCAAATTTTATCGGCGTACCGTTTAGCGAATTCATTGTCCGCAAAATGCGCCAGCCAGCTATCGACGCCATCATAGATGATCCCATCCTGCCGGTCGTACAGCGAAAAATGCGCGGCGATATGTTCGCGGCTGGCGTTATACCGGCAAAGGTTAATTAGCCAATCGCGCATTGCTGAAATATTACTGAACGGCACTATTTTTTCGTTCCTCGGCAGATAAAGCAATATTTTTTTTGAAATCAGCGATTCCCAAACAAGCGCATCCGTGGAGAGATATCCATTGATATCGAAAAAATAGATCATTGCGGCACTACTCTGCCTGCCAATCAAACCAAATTGATTCAAAAATATCTTTTCAGCGTTTTTTCTATGATTTCCCCCTAATTTAGATAACGCAAAAAATAGCGTATAAACATTTGATGCCTCCTGAATGCTTTTATCCTGCCAGTATTTATCCAAGTGGTTAATAAATATATAGTAAAAATCCATATCCCATATAATTCTGGCAATAACCGAGGGTTTTATCGCTATTTGTTTCCGACTATTAAAATAAGGATCGGTGAGCGCATTAGTGTTATAAATGCCGCACATTTGATCAACCACGTCGAGATTATCCTGCGCATCGGCCGGAAAATTTTTCAGCACATATTCCGTCAACATTCCCGATTCAATAAGCGTGGCGCGGTCATGGCGCCAACCGGTGAAAACATGGGCATCGCTAAAGGCGGAGCTAAACCGATTAAAAAAAGTATTATCAGGATTTATATGTAATTGCGTTTTTGCTTTTATCGCCTTCTTCAGCTCATTTTTGGCAATAGTCAGCAACTGGGGATATTTTTTGCCGTTCTCGATATATCTTTTGGCCATAAGAAAATTTTCAAATTTCTTGATGGCTCTTATGGAACGGCGGGAAGAGGGATAAGGTATTTTTTTAGACGGTGGCTTTATTTGCGCGGCGCCGGCCATGGGAAAGGCCGGGGAATGCCATGATGGCAAAGCCGGCATTCCGTTTTGCGCGTTTCCATGAATAGCGGTGATGACATGGTTGCCGGGGTTAAACCGGACGGTCCGGTTATTATCTCTGGGGAGCGTCTGGCGCGGCTCGACGGCGGCGCAAATATTGGAAACAAGAAGTAATGTCTGCAGCATCAATTGCGCCATTCCTTTTTTTGGCTCAGGGACCGGCGATTCAGCCAATTTTTTTAATAGTTTTTGCTGTTCATGCGAAGAAAGGCCATGCTTATTTTTCTGGTTGCAGTAATTTCCAATCTGACGCCGATAGCGCTCGTTAGCCGTCAAGCGGATTGAATTCATCGCCAGCGATCCTCCTGTTATTTATATTTTCCCTGTGTTAAATGATAGCAAAGGACCTGCAAGAGGATGCATTATCGGAATGCTGCCGGAAAAGATGCGTCACCGGGCTCGACGCCCCGGGAACATGAAGTGCCCGGCCTAGCCTGGCCGCCATAGTTAAACCTGCACAACTCATAACTGAGGAAATAACTTATGACTTCACAACATATTCCCGATCGCGAGCGGCGCGTCAGCCTTAAATCGATTTCCACGGCGCTGCGCAAATTACATAAGGCTCTAATTGATTTGGAAACCCGGCGTTTTGGTCCGGTCGGCAGCCCGTTTGAACACTTACAATTGGTGAGCGCACACCCGCAATTCGCCTGGATACGGCTGCTGTCGGAAATTCTGGTCGAAATGGACGAACGGCTCGATGAGCCGGAGGAAATTGATGGCGCCGTCATCCTGGCTTACAAAACGGTTATCGAACGGCTATTGGCCCTGGGGCCGGAGAATGATACCGAATTTGCCCGCAATTATGTGACCGCCCTGCAGGAATCCCCCGAGGTGGCCATGGCCCACGGCGCGCTGCGGCACCTGCTATTTTCGCAACCCGGCATATCCGGCGACGGTGGCCGGCCCGCCTGATCCGCGCCGAAGGACGGGCGATCAACATCAATGCGCGCGCCGGATATTGCCCGTGGCGTATTGGCGCGGGCTACCCCCGTTTCCGATTCACACTGCGCTTGCCATCATCTTTACAAAATTATCCCGCAGAACATCCTGGATCTCCGGGTTCCATGCAATCCCAATCAGCCAGCGGGTATATTCCCCCTCGACCGGCACCACATTCAGACCGGCAGGCAAAATATGGCTGACGCCGGCGGGCAACAATGCCACGCCGTTTCCGCCCGCCACTAATGCCAGTATGGTTTGAATATCATCGGCAGCAAACACCGACCTGGGGCTGAGTTTATTCTCTTTAAGAAAACAGGCCGTCTGCGTCGTCAGGCCATGCCCACGGTGCGGGGCGAGCTGCAGCAGTTGATGCGACTCAACTACAGGCCGGATACTCGCTGGGCCTGCGCGCAGCCCGGCAGGGGTGACCAGGACCAGCCGCTCTTCCATCAGCACTTCGGCTTGCAGGGGGCCAGGCGCCGGCAGACGTATAAATCCGGCCTGAAGCTGCCCGTCCAGCAACAGCCGGCACTGCACGTCGGAAGGCATGTCGTTCAGCGATACCTCGACATCCTGAAACTGCTCACGAAAAGCGGTGACCTGCGCGGGAGCCAGCTGAAACGACGAGATGCCAAATCCCAGGGCAAGCTTACCCGCGCTCCCTTTTTGCATCCTGCCGACATATCCCCGAAACTCATCATACTGCTTCAGCAATTCGCTGGCCCTGAAACAGAGTTGCTGGCCGGCGACGGTGAGTTTCGCGCCTTGGCGGCCACGCTGGAAAAGTGTCATTCCGGCCAGATGCTCCAGCGTCTGGATCTGCTTCGTCAGGGCAGGTTGCGTCAGGCACAGGATTTCCGCAGCGGAGCCATAATGCCCCTGCTGAGCCAGTGTAACAAACGCGCGCAACAGCTTTATATCCATTCCTGTGGGTTATCAAAATCTGAGAAATCGTGATTATACAGTCTCGCACCTGTCTGGTGAAATTGACACCGGTTTCCAGTTGAGGATAGCGGGTATGAAACAGAGTCTTCGGGTTGCAACAGTCCAGTTTTGCCACCGGGCTAATGACAAGCACTATAATCTTTCGGTCATGGAGGGGTTTATCCATCAGGCCGGCCGTCAGGGCACCAGGATACTGGCCTTCCCCGAAATGTGTATTACCGGCTACTGGCATGTGCCCGACCTTACCGCTGAAGAAGTGGCCGCGCTGGCGGAACGGATTGACGGCAGCCCGTCCCTGGCACGAATCACTTTACTGGCAAAACAGTATGGGATGGCGATAGGCGCGGGACTTATCGAGCAGGGAAACGACGGGTTTCTGTATAACGCTTATGCGGTATGCATGCCGGACGGCCATGTGCATGTACACCGCAAACTGCATGCCTTCGAGCACCAGGACCTTGCCAGGGGGGACCGTTTTACCGTATTTGATACCCCTTGGGGTGTGCGGGTGGGGATTCTTATCTGCTGGGATAATAATTTGGTCGAGAACGTGCGCGCAACGGCGCTGCTTGGCGCTGATATCCTGGTGGCTCCGCATCAGACGGGCGGAACCCATTCCCGCAGCCCTTATGGAATGAAGCCCATTCCCGCAACGCTTTGGGAAAACAGGTATGACGATCCGCTTACCCTGGAAACGGCGTTTCGCGGCGATAGCGGGCGCGGCTGGCTGATGCGCTGGCTGCCCGCCAGGGCCCATGACAATGGTTTATTCGTCCTGTTCAGCAATGGCGTGGGACTGGATAACGGCGAGGTTCGCACGGGTGGCGCCATGATCCTCGATCCCTATGGCCGCATCATTGAAGAAACCGGCTCTTTTGAAGATACGATGGTAAACGCCGATCTCGATTTGAACCTGCTTGCCATGTCTACCGGGAGAAGGTGGATACATGGCCGCCGGCCTGAGCTGTATGGCATTCTGAGTCAATCCCAGGGTTATGAACGCGATGCCCGCAGCGCCAGATTTTCTACGGATATCCCCAGCTTTGAAAAACGCAAATAGCGCGGAGGCCGTTTGCCATCGCCCTAGGCAAGATTAAAGGAAGCAAAATCCGACCACAAAAAAACGGCACGTCAAAGACGTGCCGTTTTTTCTCTTACTGGCTTCGTCAGGCTGCCTGCGGACAGCTCTTTAAACCAAGCCTTGGGGGAATGTTGGTCGGTGAGAGAGGATTTGAACCTCCGACCCATACGTCCCGAACGTATTGCGCTACCAGGCTGCGCCACTCACCGAGTGCGGGCGCATCTTACTGCGGCCGTCTTTTTGCGTCAATCCCTTTTTCACGAAATTTTACCGGGTGCTGATAAAGCCACCGGTGGGATATGCCGGTTTATATCGCCGACGTTTTAACCGGTTTATTGCACCAATTATTGCCGGCCTTGATTCCGCCGTTCGGCGAGGTATACCCCAAACAGCCTAAGATGGAATCAAACAGCTCTTCATGGCGATGGGTCGCGCCGATACGCTGCTGCGCCTGCAAACGGTCGAACGCGTCGCGGTGAACCGGGTCGGATAGAAACGAATCCGACGCCCATACCATCATCGGCACCCGGAACTGTTCAGGCGGCGCCATATCCCGCGGCGTGCCGTGCAAATGATAATTTTCATCAATGGACTCGCCGTGATCGGCGGCATAGAACACCAACGCCTTTTTACCCCTGACCTGGTCGATCACGCTATCAAGAAAACTATCGGTATACAGCACGCTGTTATCAAAGGCGTTAACCAGCTGCGCTTTGGTACAGGAGTGATCCACGCCGATACACTCCGGCTGGTAGCGGGCAAAATTGCGTGGGTAACGCTGCGAATAGAGATAATGGGACCCCTTGGTATGAAGGATCACCAAATGTTTGCCCTTCGGGTAGCGTTTGAGCGACTCTTTCATCTCGTCAACCAGCAGCATATCGTCGACGGATTTACCGTCGTTGCGTTTTTCGGCGGCGATCATCTCGCGAAATGAGAAATTATTGGTATCGGTATTGTTGTAGAACCACACTTCGCTTTGCATGGCGAACAGCTCGGAGGTAAACCCCAAAGAGCGCATGACCGCAAAAACGTTCTGCTCTTTGAGCGTACGCTGCTGGTTATCCGACGCCCCGCCTTCGCGCACGAACATACAGCGCAGGGATAGCTTGGTGGAGGTATCGCAAGATTGCCCGCGAAACGCCACTAAATTTTTCTCGCGGGACAGTTTGGGCGTCGTATCGCGGTTATAGCCCATCATCCCCATATGATCCCAGCGGGTGGTTTCGCCGATAACAAAAATCACATACGTATCGTCGATGCCGGCGGGCGGCACATAGGTAAATTTCTTGGCCGGATCGAGCAGCGAATCATTATCCTGGCTCTCATCGAAATGGGTATAAGCAAACAGTCCCAGGGCGGCCATCCAATTAACCGGCAGGTAGGAATGGGCGATAACCCCGCCGTAGCTCGGCAAATCGATATTGGTGATTTTTTCGCGCACGTTTTGCGCTTTGTCCTGATAGCGTACCGGCAGCCAGATCAGCGCCAAGATCACCAGCAGGCTTAACAATGGCTTAATCCGCTGGCCGGGGGTTTTTAATTGGTGGAACAGCGTGCCGCTGGTGTTGTTTTTCCAGATCAGGAACACGGGCAGCGCGCTGACCACCACCATCCACAAAAGAAAGTAGAACCCGACGACTTCCTTTGATAAATCAATATCGGTGGTCATGACCGAGGCGATAATCCCATAGCCGATGACCACGTTAAAATATGTCATGTAATAACTGGCGGCAACCGAGATTAGCAACAATAATGTAGCCACGGTGCGGTAGAAGTAGCGTCCGCCCAGCGAGATCAGACGCAACAAAAAGAACGTCGACAGGACAGTGGCCATAATCTCGGTCATGGCAATCACCATGTTGCCGGAGGTCGCGCTCGGATGGAGCAGATCGAAACGACGGATAAAAACCGAAAGGTTAAGAAACAAACCTATATAAATGGCGATTAGTATCGATAGCTTCTGCTGTGACAGCTGTTTTGCTAAATTTATCAACGCAAGGTCTCGGCGAATCTGTGTATTTTTGGACGCTGTGAGGACAGATTGGCTATCTGAAGTCAGACCGCCACGGGTAGCCCGTGCCAACAACGAATGAATAAGCACATCATTAAGTATGAGTTTTTGACCCATTTAATATTAAAAAGTTTTATTGGTAGGGTGATATAACGCTTTCGCAGTGAGATCGCCTAAAAAACAACCGCCGCAAGCGCAATGCCCACGGCGGTTCCGATCCACGATTTTCCCGGACACGCTCCCCTTGGCAGCCCGCCCGCTTCAACCTGGTGAACTAATTAATGACGTTGAGTTTAACATCAATGTTATTGCGGGTCGCGTTGGAATAAGGGCATACCACATGGGCTTTTTGCACCAACTCTTCCGCCACGCTGCGATCCAGTCCGGGCAAATGAATATCCAGCTGGGCCTCGATGGCAAATCCGGTCGGCACCGCGCCGATACCGATCGTACCTTCAATAAAGGCGTCCGCCGGCAGTTTAACTTTTTCCTGCGCGGCCACGTGTTTTAATGCGCCCAGGAAACAGGCGGAATAACCGGCGGCGAACAGCTGTTCAGGGTTGGTGACTTCCCCGCCCGCGCCGCCCATTTCCTTCGGTACGCCGAGTTTGACATCCAGTACGCCGTCGGATGAAGTCGCTCGTCCATCACGTCCGCCGGTTGCCTTGGCCTTCGCACGATAAACCACTTTTTCAATAGACATATTATGTTTCCTTCTTACGTTATTGCTTACGTTATTGATGTTACCCCCCGGCTTCGAGGGATGCATAACTCGCGATTAAATCGCTTGCAATATAAAGGCATGGATTAAATCAAGTATAGACCACAGTCTTTACTTCGTCTTCGCCCCGCCCGCCGTTACCACTGCGCCAATTGAGCGCGCAGCGTTTGCAGTTGCCGCTTTATTTCGTCAAGCTTATCCGAACTGCAGGCGGTGGCGCACAGCACGTCGTCGGGGATGGTCCGCGCCGTCTCACGCAGCGCCCGCCCGCGCTCGGTCAGGCGGATAATGACCTGGCGCTCGTCCGCGGCTGAACGAAATCGCCCCAGCAGGCCGGCCGCTTCCAGACGCTTAAGCAGCGGGGTCAGCGTAGCGGAATCAAGAAACAGCCGCTCGCCGATTTCGGATACCATGACCTCGTCGCGCTCCCACAGCACCAGCATCACCAGATATTGGGGATAAGTGAGATTCAGCTTGGCCAACAGCTTGCGATACACTTTATTCAGCGCCAGGTTTGCCGAGTACAGGGCAAAACAGAATTGCTGATCGAGGGATAAATGCGTGTCCATCGGCTTTTGATCGTTAGGTTTCGTCTTCATGATTCAAGTATAGATAGCGCGCTATAGAATAGCAAGTGACTTTTTAATCCCACCTACCGCCAGTGCCATGCGTACAAAAGATGATCGTGCTTTTTTGCTACACATTATAATAGAAGTTAATACAACGGGGTTTTACCAAAATGGTATTATTGGTAAACAAACTATTACCATCCTATCTGATGCGCATGTAAATATGGAAGCCTGGAAGCTCAACATTTTTTCCGTCTGGTTAGGCTGTTTTTTTACCGGACTGGCCATGAGTCAGATTCTCCCTTTCTTACCTCTGTATGTGGAACAATTGGGTATTCATACCCATGAAGCGCTGAGTATCTGGTCGGGGCTGGTATTTAGCGCCACGTTTCTGGTCTCGGCGGTGGTGGCGCCGCTGTGGGGCAGTCTGGCGGATCGCAAAGGACGCAAGCTGATGCTGCTGCGGGCGTCATTGGGCATGGCGGTGGTGATTGCCCTGCAGGGGTTTGTCAGCAACGTCTACCAATTATTCCTGCTGCGGGCCTTGATGGGGTTGACCTCGGGCTATATTCCCAACGCCATGGCGCTGGTGGCTTCCCAGGTCCCGCGCGAAAAAAGCGGCTGGGCGCTCGGCACCCTCTCCACCGGCCAGGTGGCCGGGGTGATTGTCGGCCCGCTGCTCGGCGGTTTTATGGCCGATCATCTCGGTTTGCGCATGGTGTTCCTGGTAACCTCCGCGCTGATGTTCGTCAGCTTTCTGGTGACCCTGTTCCTGATAAAGGAACGGGTGGTGAAAGTCAAAAAAGCCGATCGGTTGAATGGCCGGGCGATCTTCCATTCGCTGCCCTACCCTGGATTGATCTTCAGCCTATTTATCACCACCATGATGATCCAATTGACCAACAGCTCCATTAGCCCGATCCTGACCCTGTTCATCAAGGATATTTCGGGCGATACCGGCAATCTGGCCTTTATCAGCGGGGTGATCGCCGCCGTACCGGGCGTGTCGGCGCTAATGGCCGCACCGCGCCTGGGCCAACTGGGCGATCGCATCGGCACTTCGCGCATCCTGATGACGGCCATGGTATGCAGCATCGTGCTGTTCTGTTTCATGGCCTGGGTGAAAACCCCGTTCCAACTGGGCGTGCTGCGCTTCTTATTAGGTTTTACCGACGGCGCGCTCATGCCCGCGGTACAAACGCTGTTGGTAAAATATTCCAACGATCGGGTAACCGGGCGGATCTTCGGTTATAACCAATCGTTTATGTATATGGGTAACGTCGTCGGCCCGCTCATAGGTTCCAGCGTATCGGCGGTGCTGGGCTTTCGCTTTGTCTTTTTGTTTACGGCGGTGATGGTGCTGATCAATACGGTGCAGCTCTGGTCTGGTTTCCGTAAACTACCGGCCAAATCCGGTTAAATCCACGGATAACGACCGCCCATTTGTACCACCATGATGCCTGCGCAAATCGCCACGAAAAATAAAAATACCAGTAATATCCGGGTCATCATTCCTCTCCTCTTGATGAATACTGCATTATGACCAAAGAGTTGGGCCGCTTGCGCGCCTGGCGCCTTGCCAACTGACTGTTGACCTGCGCGGGCATACATAGAAGTTCAACCCTGCCTGTTTTTTAACCAGCTTAGCCATTAACTATAGACGCGTTGTTCGAACCTGGAAAACCACCGCCGAAAATAGGCGGTTTTTTGAGCGCGCACGCACGTTAAAAGACCGGCGTAGCCGCCGGTCTTAGCGAATTAATCTCTGTTTTGATTCCTTATTTGAGAATGCGAAAACGCTCTTCATCGGAGATAAATGTTTTTTCGCCCGCCGGCTGTTCAATGGAGCCAAACGGCATTTGCGCGCGCAGCTTCCAGCTACCGGGTAGCTGCCAGGTGCTTCTGACTTCATCGTCGATTAACGGATTGTAATGCTGCAAAGAGGCGCCAATACGTTCCTGCGCCAAGGTCGACCAAACGGCAAACTGGGCGATACCGGTGGAATGCTCCGACCAAATGGGAAAATTATCGGCATAGGCGACAAATTGCTTTTGCAAAACATCAATAACTTTGGTGTCTTCAAAAAACAGCACCGTGCCGAAGCCGGCGGCAAAGGAGGCCAGCTTGTTTTCAGTGGCGGCAAAGGACTCGGCGGGAACAATCTTCCTCAGCGTCTCTTTGACGATATTCCATAATTTTTCATGCTGCTGGCCAAACAGCACTACAACGCGAGAACTTTGGGAATTAAAAGACGAAGGGCTGTGCTTCACGGCTTCCTTCACCAGAGTGGCAATCTGATCTTCGGACAGCGTAATATTTTTACCGATGGCATAAATCGACCGGCGGGCCTTGATGACGTCCAGAAAAGCGTTGCTCATGGGACTACTCCTGTTAGAAAGGGATTAACAAAACGGTGCAAACCATGCCGAATTGTTCACCGGTTAGCTTATGCCTTGATCGGGGGCACTGTAAATCACTCGCATCATCCCCATGATTAACTATGCTGATATAACTTATTGCTAATATTTATAATAATCGGCGCCCGGCACGGCACGAGGTCCGGGCGCACACTCGGTCACAGCGTCATTTAGGCGAACAGGAGTCATTAACATGACAATAGAAACCCTGAATCTGCAGGAGCCGGTGGGGGGCGTACCGAACAACCCGCTGCCCGTAGTGATTTATCGCAACGTTATTCCGGCTGAAACCACCGATCCGGCGGATTGGCTGGAACAACATTTTGCCGCTAACGACTGGCCGGCCCAATGGCGGTATATCATCTATGACTTCACTCATTTCCACTCCAATTGCCATGAACTTCTTGGCGTCTACGCCGGCCAATCCCGGGTACAACTGGGCGGCGAAACCGGGCCGATCGTGGAATTAACCAAAGGCGACGTGGTGCTGGTGCCGGCCGGCGTCGGGCACAAAGCGCTGGAATCCAGCAAAGATTTCATGGTTGTCGGCGCTTACCCCCAGGGAATGAGCGCCGATTTATGCCGAGACAATCCCGCCAAACTGGCGTCGCTGCAGCGGCATATCGGCCAGGTGCCCATGCCGTCCACCGACCCGATAACCGGCGGGCACGGCGGCATCACCACGCTTTGGCACAATCCCGAGCAAGCCTGAACCACCATCGTCAATGCCCTATGGGGTCACTCCGCAGGAGGATATTATGTCCCGAGTACAGGCAGTAGATCATTTAGTTGTCAGCGTCAGCGATTTCGCCGCCTCAAAACAATTTTACAGCGGCCTATTTGCATTTCTTGGCTTTGAGGTGATGGATGAAATGAGCGGCGCGATGGGCTGGAGCAACGGCAATACGCGCTTTTGGATTTACCAGGCCGACGAGCAGGGAAAAAAACAGGCATATCGCAAGGGCGAAGTAGGGTTTCACCATTATGCCTGGTCCTTGAACAGCCGGCAGGATGTTGATGAGCTGCAAGTATGGCTGGAAGAAAACGAGGTCCGGATAGTCGACCCCGCCGGCGAATACTATGAGGATTATTACGCGGTGTTTTTCCTTGATCCCGACGGCATGAAGCTTGAGGGCATGCACTACGGTAAATAATCCGCCAGCGGCAAGTACGGCGCTAGATATAATTGCTCAGGTGGTCATCACGAACGGCGGGCTCGCCGCTCCCCAGCGCCGGGGCAGCGTGCCGTGCCTCCCGCTGATGTCCTTTATTATGCACCGCGGGCAGGTCGGGCTTATTTCCCTGGCGGGGCCTTACCCGGAAAATCCTGATAGAAGGCTCTAAATAATTGGGAAAGCCGGTAAACGCGGTAAGCTTAATATAGGCCACCGGCTCGTTGCTATATATTGGCTGATTCACCGGGATTTTGTCCGGGCCAAGCAGGCGTGGCGCCACGTTATTGACTCCCGACACTCGGTCCAAGGAAGGCTCCCTGATAAAATTATGCTTCGACTCGTCCCGCGAATAATCCCTGCATGGAAAACAAATTTGAAAACAGCATAATTCCCCCGACATCATTCCACCTCTTGGTTTGCCATAAAATATTACCTCGCGCCAATTTACGCCTCATGTTATTAATATATTAATAACATATATAATGATATTTAATTCGCTTCAAAAAATTTTTAAAAAAATATAAAGCGCCAAATACATATTTATAAATAAATGGCCAAAACTTAACGATACGTTTTTCCTATTAACATAAACATAACGTAAAGATCATCTTTTCCCTAACTCTTTCCTGGAATCCGGGGTTAAAAAGTTTATTACCTATGTCGTTAATCATTCGATAGGCTATTAAAGATACTTATGCGGAGGTTATTTATTGACGTCTCATGTTCGCCCGCGCTAATACGCGGCTGCAATTGGTTAAAATTTAAACCACCAACGTCCGGCGAGTGGACCATACTTGGAGAGAGCCAACCTAAACGGAGGACATCTTGATGAAAGAGATAGGCGCAAACGGTCAGGTAGACTATGTAGAGTTTAACGTCAGTGATATCGAGCGGACCAAAAAATTCTATGGTTCGGTGTTTAACTGGGCATTTACCGATTACGGCCCGACCTATACGGAATTTTTCGACGGCCGCATCAACGGCGGTTTTACCTCCACCGAAGCCGTAACGTCCCCCGGCGGGCCGCTGGTGATATTTTACGCCAGCGACCTGCCGGGCACGCAGAAAAAGCTGGAAGCCGCCGGCGCGGAAATCGTCAAGCCCATATTCGCCTTCCCGGGCGGGCAGCGCCTGCATTTTAAAGATCCGGACGGTTATATTTTGGGAGTATGGACCGAAGATTGATTCCCCCATCCCGGCACGGCGGAAAAGGGATTGCCCCGCCGTGTCACGCCCGCTCCGCGGACTCGGCCAAAAGCAGTTTTGGCAACCGGTCCCGAAACAGCCATATCATGTCCGGTTATGTCCTGTCTATTATCCCACCCCTTTGACACTATAGCGCCATCGCAATCACCAGGAGTCCTGAAATGGCACATAGCGCATTATTGATCATTGACGTCCAGCTATCCTTCCTGCATCGTCCCTTTTGGTCGGAAAACGATATTCCGGCCTTTCAACAAGCATTATCATCCCTGATTGAGGGATGCCGCCGGCATGATGTGGCGCTGGTGGATATTTTACATAACAGCGGCGACGGACCATTCAGCCTTGCGTCGGGACTGGTGAAGCGCATGCCGTTCCTGACCCATACGGCGGACGTGACATTGATTAAACATGTTCATAATGCCTTGACCGATTCCGGGCTGCATCAATGGCTCCAGGAGCAGGAGATCGGGCATTTAATTATCGCCGGAATGCGTACCGAGCAGTGCTGTGAAACCACCGCCAGGGTCGCCTCGGATCTGGGCTATCGGGTGACGTTCGTAACCGAAGCGACGCTGACCTTTCCCATGACCCATGACGGCCGGACGCTGAGCGCAGCGGAGTTGAAACATCACACCGAAACGGTACTGGTCGATCGTTTTGCCGATATTCGCACCGCGGCCGAGTGCCTGGCCGAACTGGCGGACAGAGCCAAAGCATCGTAAAACGGCGCCGGGCCCGGCAGCCGGCAGGAGTAACCGCAATGCGTGACGTATATTTTTTGGTATTACCCGGCGTGATGTCGCTGGACCTGACCGGCCCGGCGGAAGTGCTGACCCTGGCGGGCGCTTTCCGGCTGCACTACTGTGGCCCGCAGGAAGAAATCCCCACGTCCACCGGCATGACCATCAGCCGTATCGCGCCATTGCCTGGGGATTTGCCGCCGCAAAGCATTGTGGTGATCCCCGGAGTGACGGATTCCCGCCACCAGTTGGACAGTGCGCCGGCGCTGGCGGCGCAGCAATGGCTGCAGGCGCATCGCGACGCCTTCCACAACCAACTATGGACGCTGGTATGCGTTTGCTCCGGTTCGCTGCTTGCCGGACGGGCCGGGTTATTGGACGGCTACCGCTGCACTTCGCACCATAATATCCTGGCGCGCCTGCGCGAACAGGCACC
Organism: Enterobacterales bacterium; assembly: GCA_015654925.1. Classification (GTDB taxonomy): domain Bacteria; phylum Pseudomonadota; class Gammaproteobacteria; order Enterobacterales; family Enterobacteriaceae; genus Acerihabitans. Next base: position 162,084 of record JAATFX010000033.1, read on the forward strand.
CGGCGCGCTGGTGAAAGACAACCGTATTTTTGTGGAAGATCGCGGGATATTCACCAGCGCCGGCATTACCGCCGGCATCGATTTGGCCCTTTATCTGGTGGGCCAGTTTGTTGGCCCTCAGCAAGCCATGGAAGTCGCCCGGGAGATGGTGGTCTATTTTCGGCGCGGGGGCGACGATGCGCAACTTTCGCCCTGGCTGCGCCATCGCAACCATCTGCATCCGGCGGTGCACCGGGCGCAGGATATACTGGCCAAGGAGCCAGAGGCCGAGTGGCAACTGGATCAACTGGCCAGCCAGGTGTTTATGAGCAGCCGCCATCTTACCCGCCTGTTCCGGGAACATCTGGGACTTAGCGTTCGGGAGTATCACGAACAGCTGCGCCTGGCGGTAGCGCAACAGCGTTTACAGCAGGGCCTGGGCATCGAAAAATCGGCCCTGGCCGCCGGTTTTTCGTCCAGCCGCCAACTGCGGCGGGCGCAGCAGCGCTGGCAGGCATAATTGCGCGGAAATAACCAAAATCAGCTCACCCACCGGCGGATATCCAGCTTGCTTAAGCCCACCGCCAGCAGCAGGCTTAATGCCAGGGTGACGATAAATACATATACAATATCCAACGGCGGATATGCTTTAACATCCAGCCCATGGGTACGCATATAATGAATAATAAACGCATGAAAGCCATAAATCGCCAGCGAATAACGGGATATCAGGCGCAACAGCGGGTATGAACGATGGCAGCACCTTTGCTTAAATAAAATAAAGAGCGCTACCGCGCCGACGAATACCAGCGGGCCGCAATACAGATAATAGGTGTCGGCAAAATCGCCGTTGATAATCAGCTGTTTTTTGGTACCGACCGCCACTAACGCCGCGGTAATAACAAATACCGCCGCCGCCAGGAAGGGAATCATTTTGCCTGGTAAATCCAACATGCCGATGGCGCGCCCTAAAATGGCATATAAGATGTAATAAAAGGTGTCGCCGCCGATAAACAGGTTAACCGGTAAAAGCGTCATTCTCCCCAGATGCAATGGGACGGTATTAGGGTTGGCCACCACCGCCAGCAGCAGGATGGCGGTGGTGATGTAACCGGCGGAAACCGGTTTTACCTGCACCAGGGGGGACAGGAGATAGATAACGATAACCGCGTAGAAAAACCACAGATGATAAAAAATCGGTTTCTGCAACATCCCTTCCAGCGCCAGCTTGACGTTAATCGGCGTAAACAGGGCCATATATAACAGCCCGACCAAGCTATAAAACAGCAGGCACAGTCCCACGCGCAGAAAATTTTTTTTACCGGCCGGCCTTTCGCCAAAAAACAAAAATCCCGAAATCATAAAAAAAAGCGGAACCGCAACGCGGGACGCGGAATTAAGTACATTGGCCAATAGCCAATTATACTCGCCGATCTCCATGCCATGGGTAACATAAAAAGTCGTGGTATGGATCATTATCACCATCATGCAGGCCAGGGCGCGCAGATTATCTATCCAAAAAATTCTTTTATTGCCGTCCACCACCGTCATCCCTATCCCCGCGAGCCAATCCAACGCTTGATCTTCAATAAATTAAAAATAGGCTATAGATGCGTAAAGCGGGATGCAAAGTTAAAATGAATTATCAGAATGTGCCGATCGCCGGCCTGGGGGTTGCGCATACCTTAAAATGCTTGCAAAACAGCCCGCCAATATTGAAAATATTGGCAGTATTTATCTTTATCTTTCATCTGGTTAAAATATGAAAGCCACCTTATCTCCTTCCACCCGACTGGGTCGGAAGGCGTTGTTGTTTCCGTTATGCCTGGTGCTGTTTGAATTCACCGTTTATATCGGCGAGGGGGATCTCCCGCGCGTCCACTTGCCGCCAGAGCGCGGCAAACTGCGCCAGAGCATGCTCGTCATCCTGCAAAGGATAACCGCCGCCGTCGCGTTTACCGCGGTCAAAAGCCAACAGCGCGGCCGCTTCTGCGGCGGGATAACCGGTCATGATCCTATCCACCAGCGTAGAGCAAAACAGGTTGTCGCGCCCCACCCAGCGGCAAAAATCCCCGGGCAAGGCCCAAAGCGCGGCGTAACGCAGTACCAGCGCTTTTAACGCCTCGCCGTTATAATCAATCAGCTCGCAGGGCAATATGCCGCCGCGCCGTCAAAATGGCGGTAACGCTCATACAGCAGGCGGGTCAGCTTGGCGGGGAAACCGGCTGGCGGTCTGTCGTCAAAGCGGTCGTCTGCGACAAAGGCGATTCCCGCCGGTTAAGGGATTTCATATCACAGTCCTTAATTTTGGCCAAACGGCGCCGTAGGTTATCCACTGCGATAACGATTAGCGGTGCGTTTGAGATAGTGAGTCGCTAGGTTTATTCAGAACTGAATAACGCCTTTGATTAAATCGCGGTTATTAATCACCTCGCTTTCATAAATATCCGCCAGCGTGTCAAAGTTAAATCGGTGGGTAAGCATCCTTTCAGCCGATATTTTCCCCTCGGCCATTAAACGCCCGACTTTGGCGAAATCCTCGGGGGTAGCATTACGGCTGCCCATCATGGTGGTTTCTTTTTTATGAAAATCAGGGTCGGCAAATTGCAGATTGCCTTTAAATAAGCCGACAAACACAATGCTGCCGCCGTGGCGGATTAAATTAACCGTATTATTCATCGCGTGCTGATTACCGGTGGCGTCGATCACTTTGGCCGCCAGCATACCTGAAAATTGTTTGCGCAATTGCGGCTCGAAATCCGTTGCGCCCGGGTCCAATGTCGCCACTCCCAGCGTCTGCTCGACGTGCCGCCGGCGCTGTTCGCTGGTGTCGGCCACCACGACTTTCGCCCCGTCGGCGATGCCGATCGCCGCGACGCCCAGGCCAATGGGACCGGCGCCCACCACCAGCAGATGGTCTTTGGCCGCAACGGCCGCGCGGCGTATGGCATGGGCGCTGATGGCAAAGGGTTCAATCAGGGCGGCGGCCACCGGGTCGACATCGTCCACGACCAGCAAATTACTGACCGGCACACACAGATATTCGCTAAAACCGCCGTCCTGATGCACCCCGATAACCGAGATATTTTCGCAACAGTTGGTGCGGCCGCTCCGGCAAGCGCCGCAACGCTGGCAGGCGACGTAAGGGATGACCGCAACCCGCTGGCCGGCATGCAGATTAAATACTTTGCTGCCGATGCCGACAATTTCTCCGCAAATTTCATGGCCTAAAATGCGCGGATAGCTGAAAAACGGCTGGTTGCCGGACCAGGCGTGGATATCGGTTCCGCAAATGCCGACATACTTGATTTTAATCAGCGCTTCGCTGGGCGCGGGCAGCGGCTGGGTGCGCTGTTGATATACCAATTTGGTGGGTTCCTGGCAGACCAGGGTCTTCATGGTGGTCATAATATGCTCCTTGTGTAAGGTCGGAGCCTGTTATTCACCAAAACCACATACTGCGGGTGCGCCTTGAACTTTATTTGTGATAAAGGCCCGACAATTCAGTTTTAAATTGGTTTTAAATAGATAAAAAGCAGGAAGAGCCCTATGAGCAGAACGCAAAACCTTCGCCAGAATGTGATCAACCAGGTGATTGACGGCATTGCCCTGGGCCATATCAGTTCGCCGCTGCCGTCGCAGGCGGCGCTGGCCGAGATGTACAACATCAGCCGCACTACCGTGCGCCACACGCTCGACCACTTGCTGGAGCGCGGGGTGCTGGAAAAAGCCGGCGAGTATTACAGTATCGTGCGCAAGCCCCTGGCAGCCGATGGTTTTAATTGCATCAGCCGGCCCCAGGACGAACAGACCGCCATTTTCGAAGGAGCGTTTTATCATATGATAAACCAGCGCCAATTGCGGGCCGGGGATACCTTTTCCGAACTGCAATTGGCACGCTCGGCCAATGTCAGGCCGGTGGTGGTGCGGGAGTTCCTGCTGCGGTTTTGCCGCTATAACCTGATTGAAAATACCCGGCGCGGCCAGTGGCGCATGAAAAAATTCGATCAGGATTACGCTGAAAAGCTGTTTGAGCTAAGGGAAATGCTGGAAACCCATGCCCTGAATCGCTTTATGAATCTTCCCGCCGACGATGAGCGCTGGCTGCAAATCAAAGAGCTGCTCGACCGCCACCGCCATCTCAGGGACACCATTGCCGGCAATTACCGCACGTTCTCCCAGCTTGACCGCGATTTCCATGCGCTGATCCTTTCAGCCGCCAATAATCCCTTTTTTAATCAATCCCTCGAAGTTATTTCGGTGATTTTTCATTTCCATTATCAGTGGGATGAGGGCGACCTGAAGCAGCGCAACCTGGTCGCCATCGAAGAACATATGGCGATTCTCAGCGCGCTGCTTTGCCGTAACGATTTGAACGCCACCCGGGAGCTGCGCCGCCATCTGGATACCGCCAAACAATCGATGATCAGATCGATAAACCAATACAGCGAATAATCCATCGAAGCAAAAACGGCCTGGCGGTGTTTTTTTTCATAAAAAACCGCCATAAAAAGCCGTTTAAAACCGATTAAGAACGGCAAAGTAATAGCTGTCCCACGATTTCGCCACAAAAATCCGCTGCCACGTTTTTCTCCCCGTTACCCTCCCCTCAGCCAGCAATTTTACGCATGGCCGGGGCCGGCGCCCAGAATGTATTTCGCCGGCCCCACTACCGTTTGGTTTATGCGATATTTCCGCCGCACTGAAATACCTATGCCGCGTTAAGGATAGGCAGGATTGATCCCTGCTGCCGGTTATCTAATAACGACATTATAACGAAGTGGCACCCAGGAGTGAGAAAATGGAAAAGAGCAATATCGTGTTTGATCCCAGCACAGATCGGGAAAAACCGGCCGCGCAGATTATTCCAATACCTGCGGACGGCGTCCCGTTACGCTCCGCAAGAATAAAAAAGATTCAGACCACGGCAATGATTTTATTATTCCTGGCGGCGGTCATTAATTTTCTCGATCGCAGTTCGCTGTCGGTGGCCAATCTCACTATTCGCGCAGATCTGGGCATTAATGCCACTGAAATAGGGATGCTGCTATCCGCCTTCTCCCTGGCTTATGGTATTGCCCAATTACCCTGCGGCCCGCTGCTCGATCGCAAAGGTCCGCGCATTATGCTGGGGCTGGGGATGTTTATTTGGTCGCTATTCCAGGCGAGCGCCGGCCTGATTCATAGTTTTACGCAATTTATCCTGGTACGCATCGGGCTTGGTATCGGCGAAGCGCCAATGAACCCCTGTGGCGTCAAAGTGATTAACGATTGGTTTAACATTAAAGATCGCGGCTTGCCGATGGGCATATTCAACGCCGCCTCCACTATCGGCCTGGCGATAAGTCCGCCCATTCTGGCCGCCATGATGCTGGCGATTGGCTGGCGCGGCATGTTTATTACCATCGGGTTGCTGGGCATCTTCTTATCGATCGGCTGGTATGTTTTATATCGCAATAAAACCAGTTTTGCCCTGAGCCGCAAGGAACGAGCCTATCTTAATGCCGGCAGCGTCAGCGCGCGGGCCGAACCCATGAGTTTCAGGGAATGGCGGGGCTTGTTTAAAAACCGCACCATGTGGGGCATGATGCTGGGTTTCAGCGGCATTAATTATACCGCCTGGCTCTATCTCGCGTGGCTGCCAGGCTACCTGCAAAGCACCTATCACCTCAACCTGACCAGCACCGGTATGTTCTCATCCATCCCGTTCCTGTTTGGCGCGGCGGGTATGCTATCCAACGGTTTCGTCACCGATTACCTGGTGCGCCGCGGCATGGCTCCGCTAAAAAGCCGCAAAATCTGTATCGTAGCCGGCATGTTGCTCTCCGCCGCCTTTACCTCGATAGTGGCGCGCGCCGATACCACCACCAGCGCGGTGTTGCTGATCGGTATGGCGCTGTTTTGCATCCATTTTGCCGGTACCTCCTGCTGGGGCCTGATTCATGTGGGAGTGACCTCGCGCATGACCGCCTCGGTCGGCAGCATTCAAAATTTCGCCAGCTTTGTGTTTGCCTCTTTCGCTCCCGTCGTTACCGGCTGGATCGTGGATACGACCCACTCCTTTAATCTGGCATTGACCATTTGTTCATGTGTGACGGTCCTGGGCGCCCTGTCTTATATTTTTATCGTGCGCGATCCCATTGTTGATAGTAAAAGTTAACTTCACCTGCAAAAAAAAGCCGGCTTACGCCGGCCATCTTGTTTATGGCGATTGATTCACGCTGGTTAAAACAGCCCCAGCGGCTGGTCGGAGTAGCTGACCAGCAGGCATTTGGTCTGTTGATAATGCTCTAGCATCATTTTGTGCGTCTCGCGCCCGATACCGGATTGTTTATAACCGCCGAAAGCGGCATGGGCGGGATAGGCGTGGTAGCAATTGGTCCAGACGCGCCCGGCCTGGATGCCGCGGCCCATTTTATAGGCGACATTGCCGTCGCGGCTCCATACCCCGGCCCCCAGGCCGTAATCCGTATCGTTGGCCAGCGCCAGCGCCTCATCCATATCTTTAAAGGTGGTCACCGCCAGCACCGGACCGAAGATCTCCTCCTGGAACACCCGCATGTTGTTTTTACCCAGCAGGATGGTCGGCTCCAGATAATACCCCTCGGACAATTGCCCCTCCATCTGCTTACGCCGGCCGCCGGTGAGGATTTCAGCGCCCTCTTTTTTACCGATATCGATATAATTGAGAATGGTGTCCATTTGACCCGAGGAGACCTGGGCGCCCATTTGGGTCCGGGTATCAAGGGGATTGCCGCTGCGAATGGCCTCAACCCGTTTTACCGCCCGTTCCATAAAGCGTTCATAGATGGATTCCTGCACCAGCGCCCGGCTCGGGCAGGTACAAACCTCGCCTTGGTTAAAAGCAAACAGGGCAAATCCTTCCAGCGCCTTGTCAAAAAAGGCGTCCTCTTTTTCCATCACGTCGGCAAAAAAGATATTGGGGGATTTGCCGCCCAGTTCCAGGGTAACCGGAATCAGGTTTTGCGTGGCATAACTCATGATTTGCCGGCCTACTTCCGTCGAGCCGGTAAAAGCGACTTTGGCGACCCGCTTCGACGTGGCCAGATATTCGCCGATCTCGTTGCCCGCTCCGTTGACCACGTTAAGCACCCCCGGCGGCAGCAGATCCCCGATGAGCTCCATCAGTACCAGGATCGACAGCGGGGTGAGCTTGGCCGGTTTTAACACGATGCAGTTCCCGGCGGCCAGGGCCGGGGCCATTTTCCAGCAGGCCATCAGCAGCGGGAAATTCCATGGGATGATTTGCGCCACCACGCCCAGCGGCTCATGGAAGTGATAAGCGACCGTGTCGGCGTCGATTTCACTGATGCCGCCCTCCTGCGCGCGAACGCAGGAAGCGAAATAGCGGAAATGGTCGATCGCCAGCGGCACGTCGGCGCCGCTGGTTTCGCGGATGGGTTTGCCGTTATCCCAGGTTTCCACCGCGGCCAGCAGCTCAACGTTCTGTTCCATGCGATCGGCGATGCGCAGCAGAATAGTCGCCCGGGTTTGCACCGACATGCCGCCCCATTCCGCCTTGGCTTTATGCGCGGCGTCCAGCGCCAAATCCACATCGCCGGCGCTTGAGCTGGCGATTTCACACAGCGGCTGGCCGGTAATCGGCGTCAGGTTGACAAAATAATCACCCTTTACCGGGGCGACCCATTCGCCGCCGATAAAGTTGTTATAACGTGGTTTGAGTTCGAGCGGGTAACCATATTCGCCGGGTATCAGCCGGCTGGAAGGGGGATTGTGGGCCATGGTTTCTCCTTGACGCTATTATCTTACGGCGCCGTGCCAGTTCATCGCGAACGAGCCTGGCCGGCAAACGAACAGCGAACAATTGCGAACAACAGCGACACGCAGCCAGAAGCCGGTCTGAACGCTTATTATTAACGTTAGCCGCTGCCGTCGGCGCAGAACAGGCCGTTAGGGAGGGAATTTAAACTATTCGAGAAGCCTCACACTTTGGCTTATAACATTTCATTGGTATACAGCGCGGCCGCTACCGGCGGCGTCGTGCGGGCAAAACTGGCGCGGCTGAATAAGCGCTCCACCAGCGCCACCAGAGCCGGCCGGTCCACGCACCAGTTAGGCATGATGCGCCGATAATTGATCGCGCCCAGCGTGCAGGCCACTGCGATATCGGCGAGCGTAAGCGCGGGGGTGTTCAGGCACTGCCTGTCGCGGGCATGGCGTTCCAGCGCATCCAGGCCCCGGCGGATTTTTTCACGCTGACCCAGCAGCACCTCTTCGTTTTGCCCGTCTGGACTGCGCCGGCACTCCCTGACAATGGCCATCGTCGCATCCGTCACGCCGTCGGCCAGCGCTTCTATTTGCCGAACCCGCAGGGCGTCCAGCGGCTGCGCCGGCAACAGCCGCGGTTCTGGATAGGTCAATTCCAGATACTGGGCGATAATAGGCGAATCGAAAAAGCTTTCCCCCCGTTCGTTTACCAGCGCCGGCACCTTGCCCAGCGGATTGACCGCCGCCACGAGCTCGTCCCCGGCCCACGGAGCGGCGCTGACCAATTCAAAGGCAATACCCTTTTCCAGCAATATCACGGAAATTTTCCGCACATAGGGGCTGGTATAGCTGCCTATCAATTTCATCGGTTCACCTCCGGTTGCCACTATCCGAACGGGCGGGCCTGGACGTTACGCCTCCATCACATCCGGCCAGCTTAATGGAAGGACACGGTATTGAGTATACTTTTCACCAGCGCATTGTGCTCCTTGTCTGCGGCGGCGGGCGAAAGCACCTGCACGGTAATCACCCGATCGTGATAAGGCGTGATCAGCAGCGTGCCGATCATGGCATTGTCCTTCATCTCCTGTTCGGAATCGATGCGCAGGAATTTATGATCCCCGGCCATTACCGTAGTCTGGCCGGTTTTTTTGACATCCTTGAACTGCGTTTTCAGGCCGGACAGGGCGCCCTGGGCCATTTTGTTGAATGCCGATTCGCCGGTATCGTTGGCATCTCCGTTGACGGTACGCACGGTGCTGATGCCCACGACTTGCGAATGCCGACGGTTGGCGAACAGCTGAACCGCCACGCCGGTATCCTGGGGGGCCTTATCCTTCGGCGTTTGATCGACGAATTCCTGCGGCAATTGCAGGGTAATCTTGCCATCGAGCAACGCGACGTTAAGCCCGTTGTGGATTTCCGCCACCGCCGCGGTGGACGCGGTAGCGGACCCGGGGGCGGCATTCGCCTGGCCGGCGGCGGCCAGCGCCGCTACGCCCGCCAAGGCAATCGCCGCCGTAATCTTGAAATAACGCATGATCATGTCAAACATCCTTATAGCGATCGACAGAATAGCTTTTAGCATAGCCCTATTTTAAGCGCAGCGGTGGAGCCGATGCGCAATTTACCCCATGCCGGCTGCGCCGTTGATGGGGACAAAAGGCATGCTACGATAATTTTGCAACGGGGCCCGTGGGGTAGAATAATGACTTATGGCTATTAGCCCCCAACCGTGAGTATACCAACGTGAATAACATGCCGCCCCTTGAGGATACCGATCCGGCCACGCTGGCCGGCATTGCACGGCTGGCCGTACGCCAGCGCGGGCAGTTAACCCTGGAACAGCTGGACTGGCTGGCCGAGGAGGTGCCGGTGGCGCTGGTCTATAACGGCATTTCCCACGTGGTGATGATGGCCTCTCCCAAGGAACTGGAAGAGTTCGCGCTGGGCTTCTCGTTATCGGAGGGGATTATCGATTCGCCACGGGACATCTATGGCATGGACGTGGTGCCGGCCTGCAACGGCATGGAAGTACATATCGAACTCTCCAGCCGCCGTTTTATGGGCCTAAAAGAGCATCGGCGGGCCATGGCCGGGCGTACCGGGTGCGGGGTGTGCGGCGTCGAGCAGTTGGACGAAATCGGTAAACCGATCGCGCCGTTGCCTTTTACCCAGACCTGGCCCCTCGACCGCCTGGACCGCGCCTTGGCGCAGCTTAAAAGCGTACAGCCCATCGGCCGCCTGACCGGCTGCACGCACGCCGCGGCCTGGATCACGCCGGAGGGGGGCTTGATCCTGGGCTGCGAGGACGTGGGCCGCCATGTGGCGCTGGATAAACTGCTCGGCTATCGCGCGCGGCAGGGAGCCACGCCCGGCGCGGTGCTGGTATCCAGCCGGGCCAGCTACGAAATGGTGCAAAAATCCGCCATGTGCGGCGTGGAAATTCTGTTCGCCGTCTCGGCCGCCACCGCCCTGGCGGTAGAGGTGGCGGCGCGCTGCGGCCTGACCCTGGTGGGCTTCAGCAAACCGGGACGGGCCACTATTTATACCCATCCCGGGCGTATCGTTGACACCCAAAGCTAAACATGTTCTTTAAAAGGAACTTATAAACGTTTTCATAAACGTTTAATTAACTATAATGATCGGATTGCTTACGCGGCACTAACATTTATTCAGGGTGCCGCTCACCTAAAATGGAGAAGATTAATATGAGCTATACTCTGCCATCCTTGCCTTATGCTTACGACGCCTTAGAACCGCATTTCGACAAACAAACGATGGAAATCCATCACACCAAACATCATCAGACCTATGTCAACAATGCCAACGCCGCGCTCGAAAGCCTGCCGGAACTGGCCAGCCTGCCGGTTGATGAACTGATTCAAAAACTCGATCAGGTCCCGGCGGACAAAAAAACCGTCCTGCGCAACAACGCCGGCGGTCACGCCAACCACAGCCTGTTCTGGAAAGGGCTGAAACTGGGCACCACGCTGCAGGGCGAACTGAAAACCGCCATTGAACGGGATTTGGGTTCCGTCGATGCATTTAAAGAAGCGTTTGAAAAAGCCGCCGCTACCCGTTTCGGTTCCGGCTGGGCCTGGCTGGTGTTAAAAGACGGTAAACTGGCCGTGGTTTCCACCGCCAACCAGGATAACCCGCTGATGGGCGAAGCCATTGCCGGCACTTCCGGCTACCCGATCCTGGGCCTGGACGTATGGGAACACGCTTATTACCTGAAATATCAGAACCGCCGTCCGGACTACATCAAGGCCTTCTGGAACGTGGTTAACTGGGACGAAGCGGCCAAACGCTTTGGCGAAGCCAAATAAGTTACGGCCGAACCCGCGCCCGCCGTTGGCGCTGAAGCGTAAAAACCATCCCGCGGGATGGTTTTTTTATGGGGGATTATCTTAGCAGGAGCTTATCGGTGAACGCTTTTTTGGCGCTGATACGCACCAGGTATTCCGTCGTCGACAGCACCATGGTGGAGCGCACAATCTGCTGGTAACGCTGCTGCTGCATCCTGACCAGGGCGTCATCCGCCGGCGCGCGGGAAAATACCGGTAACGGAGGGAGGGCCGTAACGCAATGCAGTTCGCTGAACGGGCCCAGAATCTCATCGTCGGTAAAACGGTACTCTTTGGGATCGTCTTGCAACGCCTCATGCAGGGCCATCAATAATTCAGCGTCTTCATATTCGTGACGGCTGATAACGCCCAGGGCATATACCAGCTTCAGTCGAACCGGCAGTTCGCCCAACGGCCCGGCGCCGACCAACAACGGTTCCACGGCATACTTGACCGCGTAATCATCCTTGCGAAAGATCTGCAATACCAGTATATCGACCGCTTCGGTTAGCAACTCCACCGCCGCGCCCATCAGATCCCTGACCGTTGTCCCTGCGTTAAGCTGTTCGAGAACCTGGTTTTCGTACAGTTGAGTATTTTCCGTCATCACCAAACACCATGTAAAATCCGGCAGCGAGGCGATCCTCGCCCCCGGGTCTCAATCGTTATTGCATGGCGTTATAGAGGCTGACCACTTGCTCTACGACTTCACTGTCTTCTTCAAGCCCGGAGACTTGCGCCAACGCCGCCCGCGGCCCTGATTTTTCCAGCAATTGCGCCCATTCCTGCGCCTGCGGGTCCTGCTCGCTATGATAATGCATGGCGGCGGCAATCCCCTTGGCCAGATTATCGTGGCGCAGGCCATACTCCAGCGTGCCGCGCAGCGGCTTGATCAACCGATCGCCGGCGCTGAGTTTACGCAGCGGCTGGCGGCCGACCCGTTCCACGTCGTCATGCAGATAAGGGTTTTCAAAACGCTGCAGAATCTTATTGATGTAAGCGGCGTGCTTCTCGGCTTCAAAACCATAGCGGTTAATCAGCACCGCGCCACTCTCTTCCATCGCCCCTTTCACCACCTGGCGGATAGCCGGGTCCAGAATGGCGTCACGGATGGTCCTGTGGCCCGCATGCTGCCCCAGATAGGCGGTAATGGCGTGGCCGGTGTTCAATGTAAACAATTTACGTTCAACAAAGGCCATCAGATTGTCAGTCAGTTCCATGCCGGCGATTTTCGGCGGCTCGCCTTTGAACTGGGTTTTATCCACAATCCATTCGCTGAAGGTTTCCACCGTCACCGCCAGGGGGTCCTGGGTGCCGGCTTCGGCCGGCGGTACGATGCGATCCACCGCCGAGTCGACGAAACCGACATGTTGTTCCACCCAGGCGTGATACTGCTCGGGCAACGCCTTCAGCACATGCTGTTTAAGCTGGCTGGTGCCGCGCACCATGTTTTCACAGGCGATAATATTCAGCGGCCGGGTATTGCCCGCGTCATGGCGTTTGATCAGCCCCTGCGCAACGGTGCCGGCAATCCGTTCCAGGATCTGCGGGCCCACGGCGGTAGTCACTAAATCAACGGCGGCAATCAGCGCCACCACATCCTGGCCGGTGCTATTCACGGCGCTGACGTGGCTGACTTTTTCCACGCGGGATTGTTCGCCCACCACGTGAACCTCATATTCGCCCCTGGCGTTCAACGCATCCAACACCGTTTGGTTTACGTCGGCGAACACCACTTCAACCTGGGCATCGGCCAACAGTTTGCCGATAAACCCGCGACCTATATTACCTGCTCCGAAATGTAATGCTTTCATAAAATCAACCTTGGATTCTCTTAGTTAAAAAGGGGCCAATGCAGGCCCCCTCTCAAATACAACCGTTTCCATCGCCTGCGCCGAGGTCAGGCCGTTTTGTTGCCTTTAAGCAGCGCCAGAACTTCATCCACATCGGTGGTATGAATCAGCCGTTGAATGACCGCGTCGTCGTCCAGCGCATTGGTCAGGCTGGTGATCACCTGGATGTGTTCGTTATTGCGGGCGGCGATACCAATCACCAGGCGGGCAATATCATCTTCTTCGTCGCCGAAACGCACGCCGTCGGGATATTGACAGAACACTACGCCGGTGCGCAGTACCTTGTCCTTGGCTTCAATCGTACCATGGGGCACCGCAATGGACTCGCCCAGATAGGTGGACGTCAGTCTTTCGCGATCCATCATCGCGTCGACATATTCGGGCAGCACATAGCCGCCTTTCACCAACTGTTCGCCGGCAAAACGAATCGCCTGTTCTTTTTGATCCGCATGCTGGCCGAGGAAGATATTGGCCGCGGTCAGGCGAAACAGGTTTTGTTCGCTGTCTTCAAAGCTATCGTCCAGCGTGGAAATAACTTTTTGCTGGTTGGTCGCATTCTTTTGTACCGCCACCAGACGCGCCACCAGGTCGGTATACAGCCCGCTGTCGAGGAAGTTGGTCAACGAGATATGCTGCGCCTGGGGAGCATGGCGCATGGCCCGTTCGGTCAGATCGCGGTGGGTAATCACCAGATCCACATCTTCCGGCAGGCTGTTGATGGCCGTATTGGTCACGCTGATATTGGCCAGCCCCGCCTCTTTGACTTTTTTACGCAGCACGCCGGCGCCCATGGCGCTGGAGCCCATGCCCGCGTCGCAGGCCACGATGATTTTACGTACCGCGCTCAGGTCGCCGGTAGCGCCGGCGGTAACCGGTGCCGCCATACCCTTGGATTGCGCCTTCATATCTTTGATACGACGAGTCGCTTCATCCAGATCGTCGCCTTCTTTGGCTTTCATGCTCTTGAGCAGGATTGACGCGATAATAAACGACACGGCGAAGGCCGCGATTACCGCCGCGATATTGGCAAAATAAGCGCCTTTAGGCGTCATGGCCAGAACCGCCAGGATTGAACCAGGGGAAGCCGGGGAAACCAGACCGCCGCCCAGCAGGCTCAGCGTGAACACGCCGGTCATGCCGCCGAGGATGACCGCAATCAGCAGACGCGGATTCATCAGCACGTACGGGAAATAAATTTCGTGGATACCACCCAGGAAATGGATGATTGCCGCGCCGCCTGCGGATTGCTTGGCGTTGCCGCGACCGAAGAGCATATAGGCAATCAGTACGCCCATACCCGGTCCTGGATTGGCTTCAATCAGGAAGAAGATTGATTTACCGGTAGCCGTGGCCTGCTGAATACCCAGCGGCGAGAAGATACCATGGTTGATGGCGTTATTCAGGAACAGGATTTTCGCGGGTTCCACGAAGATCGAGGCCAGGGGCAGTAAATCGTGGCGCACCATCAGGTTAACGCCCGCCGCCAGGATATGGGACAGGATTTCAACCAGCGGCCCGATAGCCAGGAAGGCGATAATCGCCAGGATCATCCCGATAATGCCGGCGGAGAAGTTGTTGACCAACATCTCAAAGCCGCTTTTGATTTTGCCGTCCACCATGCGATCGAAACGCTTGATCGCCCAGCCGCCCAACGGACCGGCCAGCATCGCGCCGAGGAACATCGGCATATCCGCCCCGGCAATCACGCCCATGGTGGTAATCGCACCGACCACGCCGCCGCGTTCGCCGCCGGCCAACCGTCCGCCGGTGTAACCTATCAGCAATGGCAGCAGATAAGTGATCATCGGGCCGACTAATTTAGCCAGGGTGGCGTTTGGCGTCCACCCGGTCGGTATAAACAGCGCGGTAATGATCCCCCAGGCAATAAAGGCGCCGATATTCGGCATCACCATATTGCTGAGGAAGCGGCCAAAATTTTGTACTCTGACCTTGATATCCGATGAAGACATAAAAAAACACCCCTATTGATACGCGCCGGACCATAAGGGCGCGTGAAAATTGTTGCGACAGTGTTGCATTCTCTGTCGGTAGTTCTGTTAGCAGCGCGACTCTACCACGCCGGGATAGCGAAGCGTAATAAGAGCCTTAAATGTGATTGAAATCACATCCCACCCCCCTATTTAGCCCCTATATAGGTGATATACATCACAAATATCCCCTGTAAAAAAACCACAAAGTGACGATCGGGACGCTTTCGCGGAACAAAGTGTGATTCAGATCACGAGATGTCGTAGGGAATTTGTTTGATAAATGTGATTTGTATCACAAATTATTTGCTGTCGGGACCAGATAGAAAGGCTGACAGCATCGCCACGGGACATTTAAGCCTGTGGCGACAAGAGATTATGGAAAAAGATGTAAGAAATTTACGGATAACCCGTCTGCCGGACCAAGCCTTGGCCGCCAGTCATTATCCCTGCCGGCTGTTACAAAAAGGTGACCAAACCGGCTCACCCGTTGTTTTGACCCCGTCAATTGTCCAGTTGGCTGCCAGTAAGGGTTACTGGACGCCGCCGCCGGCTTGCGCCTGCAGCAATTGCTGATGCTGGGTTTGCAGCCCGCCCATCAGTTCATTGTACTGCGTCGCCTGCAGGCGAGTGGGAAACGCAACCGAGTTGGCGCCATAGGTCACCTGAGCGCCCTGCATATTCAGGAAATTACCGACCTGGATCAGCGTCTCGGACAATGTTCCGGCGCTGCTTATCACCGGCGTCACTTTCTGGGCCGGCTGGATCACCAGTTTGGTATAGGCCTGTTCGTATACCGCCTTCAAGTCTTCGGGCTGCTTGAGGGCGGCGCGGGCGTCATCGGCCTGTTTTTTCAAGCGGTCGATTTGCGGCCCCAGCAGATTCAGCGCGCCGGCCGATTGCTGTAACTCCACGCGATGCGACAGGTAATCCTGCGGCACCCGAATCTGGTTGATCTGATCAAGCACCGGCGTCAGGCTGGCGTTGATCGCCTGGGTATATTGCTGGGTGAAGGTCAGCAAAATCTGGTAGTCGCTGACATAGGTGCCGAATTTTTGTTTTTGATCTTCGCTGAGGGTCGGCAATCGCTCACCGCCGGGCAAGATGGTGGTTTGCAAAAACTGGATGAATGCCTTGCGCTGATCGGGCTCTTTATCGCCGCAGGCGGTGAGCTGCACCGCCAGGAAGAACAGTACTGGAATCATCAGCACGTAGCGCAGCTGCGCCAGTCTATCCCTTAACATCATGACCCATGCTCCTGTAAAATCACTGGTTATTGCAAGGACGGGTGTAAACTCGCCCTTATTCTATTAGGTGTTAAGAATAGTCCAATTTTCAGGTTAGAGCGGTATTAAGGCAAATAACGGGTGAACCGACGCGGCATGACCGCGTCGATCCGGTTATTGCAGCAGCGAGATATCCGCCACGCGCAGGAACAGCTTTTGCAGCTGATCCAGCAGGGTCAGGCGATTCACCCGCACTTCCGGGTCTTCCGCCATCACCATTACCTGGTCAAAAAACGCGTCCACCGGCTCGCGCAGCGCCGCCAGCTCCACCAGCGCTTCCTGGTAACGGCCCGCGGCGAACAGCGGTTGCAGCGTATCGCGCAGCACCGTAAGGTGGGTGGCCAGCTGAATTTCCGCCGACTCCCTCAGTTTGGAGGCCTGCACGTCGTCATTGAGGGTATCGCTGGCCTTGGCCAGGATATTCGAGACGCGCTTATTGGCGGCCGCCAGCGCCGCCGCGGCATCCAGGGTGCGGAAATAGCTGACCGCTTTAACCCGGGCGTCAAAATCCGCCGGCCGGGTGGGACGACGCGCCAGCACCGCCTGGATGGTGTCGACGCTATGCCCTTCTTCCTGGTACCAGGCGCGGAAACGGCCGAGCATGAACTCGACCACATCATCCGCTACCCGCGCATTGGTCAGTTTTTCGCCGTACAGGCGTGCGGCTTGCGCCGCCAGGGTTTGCAAATCCAGCGGCAGCTGTTTCTCAACGATGATGCGCAATACCCCAAGGGCCGCGCGGCGCAGGGCAAACGGGTCTTTATCCCCTTTGGGATGCTGGCCGATGCCGAAAATGCCGGCCAGGGTGTCCATTTTCTCCGCGATGGCCACCGCGCAGGAGACCGGCGTGGAAGGCAGAGCATCACCGGAAAAACGCGGCTGATACTGCTCTTTGAGCGCCAGCGCCACCGGTTCCGGCTCGCCGTCGTGGCGGGCGTAATGCATGCCCATCACGCCCTGGGTGTCGGTGAATTCAAACACCATATTGGTCATCAGGTCGCATTTGGTCAGCAGGCCGGCGCGGGTGGCCAAAGCCGCATCCGCGCCGATTTGCCCGGCGACCCAGCCGGCCAGCGCTTCGATGCGATCGCTTTTGTCGCGCAGCGTGCCCAATTGCTGCTGGAACAGCACGGTATCCAGGCGCGGCAAATGATCTTCCAGGCGCATTTTCAGATCGGTGTTAAAGAAAAATTCGGCATCCGCCAGACGCGGGCGCACCACTTTTTCGTTACCGGAAATAATCTGGATCGGATCTTTTGATTCGATATTGGCGACAAAAATAAAATTGGGCAGCAACGCGCCCCGGGCGTCATAGACCGGGAAGTATTTCTGGTCGCCTTTCATGGTGTATACCAGCGCCTCGGCGGGCACGGCGAGAAATTTCTCTTCAAATTTCGCCGTCAGCACCACCGGCCATTCCACCAGCGACGTCACTTCTTCCAGCAGGGAATCGGTCAGGTCGGCATTGCCGCCGATTTCCCTGGCCGCCGCCTCGGCGTCCCGCTTAATCTTGGCTTTGCGTAAATCATAGTCGGCCATGACCTTGCCGCGCTCCAACAGCGCCGCCGGGTATTGATCCGCATGGTCGAGGGTAAATTCCGCTTCGCCCATAAAACGATGGCCGCGCACGGTGCGGGCCGAATCGATGCCCAGCACCCGGCCGGGGATCAGTTCGTCGCCCAGCAGCATCGTCACCGTATGCACGGGGCGGATAAACTGCGTGTCTTTATCGCCCCAGCGCATCATCTTCGGCACCGGCAGCTTGGCCAGCGCGGTGGTCACCATGGCGCACAGCAGCTCCTGCGCGCGCTGGCCCTTGACCGAGGCGCGGTACAGCAGCCATTCGCCTTTATCGGTCACCTGGCGATCCGCCTGGGCGACGGTGATTCCGCAGCCGCGCGCCCAGCCCTGGGCCGCTTTGGTCGGCTGGCCGTCGGCGTCGAAGGCCTGGGCGATGGCGGGGCCGCGTTTTTCAACTACCCGATCGGCCTGGGCGGCGCTCAGGCCGGCGACTTTCAGCGCCAGGCGGCGGGGGGAAGCGAACCATTTAATCTCGCCATGGGGGAGATTGGCGCCGTCGAGCTCAGCGCCGAACAGGGTGGCAAAAGACTGCGCCAGGTGGCGAAGCGCCTTCGGCGGTAGCTCTTCCGTGCCGATTTCCACCAGAAAAGTATGTTGCGTCATGAGCCTGCCTCTTATTTCTCGTTCTTCTTGCACATCGGGAAACCCAGGGCCTCGCGGGAAGCATAATAGGCTTCGGCGACGGCTTTGGTCAGGGTGCGAATGCGCAGGATATAGCGCTGGCGTTCGGTAACCGATATGGCCTTGCGGGCATCCAATAAGTTGAAGCTGTGCGCCGCTTTCAGAATGCGTTCATAGGCGGGCAAAGGCAGCGGGTGCTCCAGCGCCAGCAGCGTTTGCGCTTCTTTTTCATACTGGTCGAAACAGACAAACAGGAAATCGACGTCGGCGTATTCGAAGTTGTAGGTGGACTGCTCCACTTCATTTTGATGAAATACATCGCCGTAGGTGGTTTTGCCCAGCGGGCCGTCGCTCCAGGTGAGGTCGTATACGCTGTCCACCCCTTGCAGGTACATGGCCAGGCGCTCCAGACCGTAGGTGATTTCGCCGGTCACCGGGCGGCATTCCAGCCCGCCCACCTGCTGGAAGTAGGTGAACTGCGTCACTTCCATGCCGTTGAGCCAGACTTCCCAGCCCAGGCCCCAGGCGCCCAAGGTTGGATTTTCCCAGTCGTCTTCGACGAAGCGGATGTCGTTTTTCTTCAGATCAAAACCGAGCGCTTCGAGCGAGCCGAGGTAGAGCTCGAGGATGTTGGCCGGCGCTGGCTTGAGCACGACCTGGTACTGGTAGTAATGCTGAAGGCCGTTTGGGTTTTCGCCGTAGCGGCCATCTTTCGGACGGCGGCTGGGCTGCACATAAGCGGCCTTCCAGGGCTCAGGTCCAAGGGCGCGCAAAAAGGTCGCGGTGTGGGAGGTGCCTGCCCCAACTTCCATGTCGTAGGGCTGAAGCAAAGCGCAGCCCTGGGCGTCCCAGTAGGACTGCAACTTCAAAATG
>JAATFX010000136.1 GCA_015654925.1 Enterobacterales bacterium
CCGCTTTGGCTGTGTTGGCGGATGTTTATACCGCCGTGGCTCAGTGGCGCAAGATTGCTGTCAGCCCTGCGGTGGGGCTTAGGGAAAATGAGCTGGAAGATTTTGCTGCGGCGTTTGAACATGAGCAAATGGAGGGGGCGAGGAAGTTGTCGGTTTGAATATTTTATCATACTTTTTTTGGATTAATAAAAAGCCCGCTGCAATTCCCTGAATCGAGCTTTTCTACAATATTAGCTACTCTGAATGGACTCGCAATTTCTTTTATTCCCCTGTGATTATAGAACTTAATTTTTGAGGTCTAGGATTAAGTCCCCAGTTTGGCCACGAATAGATTTTTATGGTTAAAATCGTTATATCCATCACGGTTTATAATATTTAATGCAGCTGGAGCTGGCTAAGCCTTCAACTGCCAGTTGCCGCCGATGCTGAAAGCCGAAAACTGCAGCGATTTTGCCGGTAAAATGCTGGATAAGTAAGTTTATAAGCGCCTGAATGAGAATGGGTTCATGTCACTGAACTATGCTCTATGCAAAATCGAGACTTGAATAGTATTTTATAATCAGAGCCGTCCCATTCTTTCTTGGGGTGGCAAAACACGGTGGAATATGCCCGAAAATCCACCGAATTTTGTATTTAAAAAATAGATGTATAAAATGTCTCAGATGTGGAGGCCTTATATTAAGGATGAGCAGTAAAAAAGCCCCGAGCACAAAGATAATTCTCGGAAATAATCATACCTAACGGACTTAGTACTGCGGAATTAAATTCTTCCAAATTTTTTATGCCAAATTTATCGAGAAGAGTAGCGATTGTATTGAATTTTTTTCTGAAATCAGCATAATCGTTATCTATTAATTCAACCCCACTTCTTTCTTTAATAAGAGCGAAATAGTTTTTTGTGTAATGTTTTTCAGAGGTAGTACAACCTTTAACATCAAGCATGGTTAAATTAATAGGCTTGATTTTTTCTATTCCATCAGTGATTTTATCAAAATCAATAGATGAATTTTTATATATTTCGTTGAATACTGCTCTGCAGAAAATTTTGTTAATTCCATTTTCATTGTAACTTTCATCACTTTGCTCAACTACGTGATTAAGAATAACTCCATTTTGGGTTTTTATGCAAAATCTAAAATAAAATACAATAGATAAAAATTTTAACTCACTGGTAGTTAGTCGTTGTGTTATGTCCAGAGCATGATCAATAAGAAGATCTATTTCTTCTTCATTATTCTTTATTTTAGAAACGATCAGCTCTTTTAGTAAATCGGACTTTGCTCCTATTCCTTTTCTGGCAACCTGCACTATAGATTGATTCATCGCAAATTGGATATCAGGATCTTTTAATTTTTCTATGACTATATCTTCTACTTCAGAAGATAATTTTTTAATTATTTGATTGCCAAATTCTAGCGCACGCAAACGCGCTTCTTCTTGTGCCTCTTGACGTAATGCAGCCATTTGCGTTGAAATAACGAGATTACAAATTGTCATTACTTCTGTCGTGGTGTTTCCTACATTTAAGTTTCCCGTAACCTGAATTGCGTTACTGTTATCACCAACTTTTTGCCCGGAATTATCTAAAAAACTCATCTCTTAGTCCTTCTTGGAATTTATATTAACATCACCACCTATTTGAATTCCTGAACTGTTTTTACCAATTTTTTGGCTTGTTTTTCTATTAGTATTACTTCCTGATTTTTTCTTCAAATTTGTTAACGATGTTAAAAAAGTAACTAAACTTGCAAGAAAGGCCAGAAGTGAGGGTAAAGATTTTGTATCCAGCGTGAGATATCCAAACCCCAGAGTTGCAATAAACGATATAAAGGAAATTGCCACTCTCATATGATGAGTCCTATAAGAAGTTGTGAAAAATTTACAACTGATTTTACTGAATGTAAAATCAGTTGTCTATCCATCGGGTATTGAAATGACAAACTCATTTATCAAGCTTTTTCCCTGAAAACCGTTCCTGGCTAAACCAGAGTTTCCGGCCAGTCATTTTCTTCTAAAAAAAGGCAATCCGTCATTAAGAAAACGCGTTATACCGATGAACAAATTGCTTTTGTCCTGAAACAGGCCGAAACCGGAACTCGGGTGGAGGAAGTGTGTAGAAAAATGGGGATTTCAGAGGCCGCCTTTTACAATGTGAAGGAGAAATTCGGCGGCATGGGCGTGACGGAACTTCGCCGTCTGCGCCAGCTTTCGGAGGAAGATTACCGGCTGAAAAGACTAGTGGCTGAGCTGAGCCTAGATAAGGAGATGCTGCAGGATGTTATCCGAAAAAAGTTCAGAGTCGGTGCAAAAACGCGAAGCGGTAGACTATCTGCTGGTCACGTATCGTATCGGCGTTCGACGCGCTGCCATCTGATAATGCAGAGCCGTATGGTGTACAACTACCGCAGTTGTCGTGATGATCGGGCGATTACTCGCCGGATAAGGGAAATCGCCGACGCGTATACAACATGATTGCCATCGAATCCATATCCTTCTTCGGCGGGAGGGATGGCTGATCAACCACGACAAAACGCATAAGATCTACTGTTTGGAAGGGCCTAATTTGCGGACCAAACACCCCCGGCAGTATGTCAGTGCGGCCCACCGGCGGACACGTCCGGTCATGGCGAGGGTAGACCAGTGCTGGAGCACGGATTTTGTTGCTGATAATCTGTTAAACGGACGACGGATCCAGGCCTTAACTGTAGTCGATAATTTTAGTCGGGAATGTCTGGCCATTCATGTGAGCCAGGGGCTCAAGGGGGAGGATGTGGTCGCTGCCGACAACACTGACTAATGACCGCTTTGGGACCAGCCACCGGGATTGACCAACAGATACAACCTGTGTGAATCGGACAGTTTGAAAGGTTTTGCCAGGGATTTAATGCTGCGGATTTTCGTGTCGTTAAGAGACATATGGGGGTCACTCCTTAATCGAACCAACCTGACCCCAAATCTGACCACCAAATTCTCCCGATGCGGAGGGAAAACTGAAAATGCACCGGGAAGAATTTTCACGCTAACCTCTTGAATCCACATCAGATAAGGATTCGCAAAGATGCATGAAAACAGGAAATTGGCTCCTCTGACTGGACTCGAACCAGTGACATACGGATTAACAGTCCGCCGTTCTACCGACTGAACTACAGAGGAATCGCGAGAACGGGGCGAATACTAAAGGTGCGGCCCGGTTTTGTCAAAGCCCTTTTCCGTAAATCGGTCTGAACGGCCAGTTGCTCGCCATTTTGCCGATTAACTGCGCGATTACCCTCAAAATCAACCGCCGAACCCGCCGCTTTTAATGCCGGCGGCCCGCTGCGACGCTAAAAAATTCCATATGCCCGTATGGGCCAAGGAATGCCGATCGAGCCATCGCGTGCCGTACAACCTGTGTCTGCTTTATGACAAAAGGTGGGTTATTTGTTCAGAACCCGGTCTTCGCTATATTCCCGTTATAAAAAATAACCTTTTTAATCAACATATTGCTTATTTTCAGCCGCTGGTACGTTCCCTGCTTAATAGATAGGGTCAATCGACTAACAGGAGAATGCACATGGCTATCCGTCAATGCGCCATTTATGGCAAAGGTGGAATAGGTAAATCCACCACCACACAAAATCTCGTCGCCGCGCTGGCTGAGATTGGCAAAAAGGTGATGATCATCGGTTGCGATCCGAAAGCGGATTCAACCCGTCTGATCCTGCATGCCAAAGCACAAAACACCATTATGGAACTGGCCGCGGAAGTGGGCTCGGTGGAAGATCTGGAGCTGGAAGATGTACTTCAGATCGGCTATCACGGCATTCGCTGCGCGGAATCAGGCGGCCCTGAGCCGGGCGTAGGCTGCGCGGGACGCGGCGTTATCACCGCCATTAACTTCCTGGAAGAAGAGGGCGCGTATGAAGACGACCTGGACTTCGTGTTTTATGACGTGCTGGGCGACGTGGTTTGCGGCGGGTTCGCCATGCCGATCCGGGAAAACAAAGCGCAGGAAATCTATATCGTCTGTTCCGGCGAAATGATGGCGATGTACGCCGCCAACAATATCTGTAAAGGCATCGTGAAATATGCCAAGTCCGGCAAAGTGCGGTTGGGCGGGCTGATTTGTAATTCACGCCAGACCGACCGCGAAGACGAACTGATTATTGCCCTGGCGGAAAAACTCGGCACGCAAATGATTCACTTCGTGCCGCGCCATAACATCGTACAGCGGGCCGAAATCCGCCGCATGACCGTGATTGAATACGATCCGACCTGCGACCAGGCCAACGAATACCGCACCCTGGCCAAAAAGATTGTCGACAACAAAAAAATGATCGTTCCCACTCCGGTCACCATGGACGAACTTGAAGCGCTGCTGATGGAGTTCGGCATCATGGATGTGGAAGACGAAACCATCATCGGTAAAACCGCGGCGGAAGAAGCGCACTTGGCTTAAACCGATCGTCGTTGGTCCCTGGGCCGGCATTCGCTGGCTTAGGATGATGCCCCATTACCTTACTGTAAGGATATCGCCATGACCGATCTTACCGGCGAACAAACCCTGGCGCTGATTCAGGAAGTATTAGAAGTTTTCCCTGAAAAAGCCCGTAAAGAACGTGCCAAGCATTACATGTTGAGCGATCCGGAAATGGAAAGCGTTGGCAAATGCATCACCTCCAACCGTAAATCCCAGCCCGGCGTGATGACGGTGCGCGGCTGCGCCTATGCCGGTTCGAAAGGGGTGGTATTCGGGCCTATCAAGGATATGGCCCATATCTCCCACGGTCCGATCGGCTGCGGCCAGTATTCCCGCGCCGGCCGCCGCAATTATTATACCGGCTACAGCGGCGTCAACGCCTTCGGCACCATGAACTTTACCTCGGATTTCCAGGAAAAGGACATCGTGTTCGGCGGCGATAAGAAACTGACCAAGCTGATTGAAGAAATGGAAACCCTGTTTCCGCTCACCAAAGGCATCACCATTCAGTCCGAATGTCCGGTGGGACTTATCGGCGACGATATCGAAGCGGTGGCGCGCGAAACGCAAAAACTGCTGAACAAGCCGGTGGTGCCGGTACGCTGCGAAGGGTTCCGCGGCGTGTCGCAGTCCCTGGGGCATCATATTGCCAACGATGTGGTGCGCGACTGGATTTTATCCAACCGCGACGATAAGGCGTTCGATACCACCCCATACGATGTGGCGATTATCGGCGACTACAATATCGGCGGCGATACCTGGGCTTCGCGCATTTTGCTGGAAGAAATAGGCCTGCGCGTGGTCGCCCAGTGGTCCGGCGACGGCACCCTGGTGGAAATGGAAAATACGCCCAAGGTGAAGCTGAACCTGGTGCACTGCTATCGTTCCATGAATTACATCTCGCGTCATATGGAAGAGAAATACGGCATTCCCTGGCTGGAATATAACTTCTTCGGCCCGACCAAAATCGCCGAATCCCTGCGCAAAATCGCCGTGCTGTTTGACGAAAAAATCCAGGCCCGGACCGAAGCGGTAATCGCCAAATACCAGGCGCAAACCGATGCAGTGATCGCCAAATATCTGCCGCGCCTGACCGGCAAGCGGGTGCTGCTGTATCTGGGCGGGCTGCGTCCGCGTCACGTCATTGGCGCTTATGAAGATCTGGGCATGGAAATCATCGGCAGCGGTTATGAATTCGCCCATAACGATGACTATGACCGCAGCTTGCCCGATCTGAAAAAAGGCACGCTTTTGTTCGACGATGCCAGCAGCTTCGAGCTCGAAGAGATTATCAAGGCCCTGAAGCCCGACTTGGTCGGTTCGGGCATCAAGGAAAAATACATCTTCCAGAAAATGGGCTTTCCGTTCCGGCAGATGCACTCCTGGGATTACTCGGGGCCCTATCACGGTTATGACGGTTTTGCCGTTTTCGCCCGGGATATGGATATGACCCTCAACAATCCGAGCTGGACCCGGTTGACCGCCCCCTGGCTGAAAACCGCCTGAGAATGTTTGCCTGAAGCCTAAACCCGTCAGTTCACAGATTTGTGGCGCGGGAGGAGAGAATCATGAGTCAGAATGCAGAGAAAACCAAAGCCTGCTATCCGCTGTTCGAACAAGCGGAATATCAGGCGCTGT
The DNA here is from genome assembly GCA_015654925.1 of Enterobacterales bacterium. Classification (GTDB taxonomy): domain Bacteria; phylum Pseudomonadota; class Gammaproteobacteria; order Enterobacterales; family Enterobacteriaceae; genus Acerihabitans. Next base: position 6,098 of record JAATFX010000136.1, read on the forward strand.
TTACCAGCAAACGCGAACTGGAAGAAGCCCACGGCGAGGCACGTGTCAAGGCGGTGTTCGAGTGGACCACCACGGCGGAGTATCAGGCGCTTAACTTCAAACGCGAAGCGCTGACCATCGACCCCGCCAAGGCCTGCCAGCCGCTGGGCGCGGTGCTATGCTCGCTGGGGTTTGCCAACACGCTGCCTTATGTGCATGGCTCCCAGGGCTGCGTGGCCTACTTCCGTACCTATTTTAACCGCCACTTCAAAGAACCCGTGGCCTGCGTGTCCGATTCCATGACTGAGGACGCGGCGGTATTCGGCGGCAACAATAATTTGAATGCCGGCCTGCAAAACGCCCATGCGCTGTATAAGCCGCAGGCGATTGCGGTGTCCACAACCTGTATGGCGGAAGTGATCGGCGATGATTTAAGCGCCTTTATCGCCAATGCCAAAAAAGACGGTTTTATCGATGCGGCGGTGCCGGTACCTTACGCCCATACCCCCAGCTTTATCGGCAGCCATATTACCGGCTGGGATAATATGTTCGAAGGGTTTGCCCGGGAGTATACCGACAAAACCGAGGCGCGGGATTACCAGCCGGGGCGCAACGGCAAGATCAATTTGGTCACCGGTTTTGAAACCTATTTGGGCAATTACCGGGTGCTCAAACGCATGATGGATCAAATGGGCGTCGGCTACAGCCTACTGTCAGATCCTTCCGAGGTGCTCGACACTCCGGCGGACGGCGAATACCGTATGTACGCCGGCGGCACCACCCAGGATGAAATGCGCGACGCGCCCAATGCCATCGACACTCTGCTGCTGCAACCCTGGCATTTGCTGAAAACCAAAAAAATGGTGCAGGAAAACTGGCAGCAACCGGCGACGCCGGTCAGCGTGCCCATGGGCCTGGACGCCACCGACCAATTATTGATGACCATCAGCGGACTGACCGGCAAACCCATTCCCGACGCCCTGACGCTGGAGCGCGGCCGGCTGGTGGATATGATGCTGGATTCCCATACCTGGATTCACGGCAAAAGCTACGGCTTGTACGGCGATCCGGATTTCGTTATGGGTATGACCAAATTCCTGCTGGAACTGGGCTGCGAGCCGACGGTGATCTTGTGCCATAACGCCAATAAGCGCTGGCAGAAAGAGATGAAAAAAGTGCTGGCGGCGTCCCCCTACGGGCAGGAGAGCGAAGTGTATATCAACTGCGATCTCTGGCATTTCCGATCGCTGATGTTTACCCGCAAACCGGATTTCATGATCGGCAATTCCTACGGCAAATTTATCCAGCGCGATACCCGGGCCTTGGGCGAACAGTTCGAAGTGCCGCTGATTCGCATCGGTTTTCCCATCTTCGACCGGCATCATTTGCACCGTATCTCCACCTGGGGCTACGAGGGGGCGATGACGGTATTGACCACCCTGGTCAACGCCACGCTGGAAAAACTGGACCGCGATACCATGAAACTCGGCCAGACCGATTATAACTACGATTTGATTCGCTGACCCGCCGGCTCCGGGGAGGTTCCCGGAGCCGCCTTAACCGGAGTAGGCCGCTATGCCGAGTGTGTTATTCAGTAAAAAAGGCGACGATCTCTACTGCTATATCGCCAAGCAGGATCTGGAAGCGCGGGTGGTGCGAATCGAGTTCGACGACGCGGCCTGCTGGGGCGGGACCTTCGAACTGGAAGGCGGCAAGTCCTATTATATTTTTCCGCAGCCCGGGAAACCGCCGTTTCCCGTGCGCATGCGCGCCAGCAAAAATGCCGGACAACCCTAAGGCAAGAGGAGTGTAACGATGAATGTCGCAACCGACGATCCCTTATTCTGGCGGCTGTTCGCACTGGCGCAGATGTTGTCGCAACTGCCGCCGCGCGCGGTGATTCTCTGGCTGGAGCAGGCCGCCGGCCAACCGCTGGCCGCAGACCGGCTGCCGCTATTGAGCCTTGAACGGCTGGCGGCGCGGTGGCCCGCCGACTGTCCGCCGCCGACGGTGGCGCAGTGGCAGCAGGTGATGGCCTGCCTGGATGGACAGCTTCCCCCACACCTGACCACCCATCCGCAGCGGGGCGAGGCCTTGCAGCTGCGCGCGGCCTTTGCCTCCAGCGACGGGCTGACCATCGACGGCCATTTCGGCCAGAGCAGGCTGTTCTTTATTTACGCTTTTGATGAGCAAGGGGCATTTTTGCAGCAGGTGCGCCGCTACCGCGATGAGCCCGGCGCGCTGGAGGAGGGCAATGAAGCGCGGGCGCGGTTGTTAAGCGACTGCCATTTGCTGTTTTGCGAGGCGATTGGCGGCCCCGCCGCGGCCCGGGTGATCCGCAATAATATCCATCCCATAAAGATTAAACCGCCAATGGCCATCGCGCAGCAGTTGGACGCGCTGGCTACCATGCTGGCCGGGCGCGTGCCGCCCTGGCTGGCGAAACGCCTGGGCAAATCCCACCCGCTGGCGCAGCATCAGTTTTCGCTGTGACGCCGGGGTTTGGCCCGTCAGGCGTCGGATGCGCGAGATATCCGCAGCGGAAGGCGCATGGCCACTCCGCAGGCCAGCAAATGAAGAACTGATAGCATCGCGAAGGCCAGCAAGAATTGCCGTGGCGACGCATGCGCCGGGTGGCGTATCGTCAATGAGATGACCACGGCCAAAAGCGTCTAACCCGCGCCATGTTTTCCCCCGCCGCCCGCGCAATCATCATCTGCGTCATGGGCGCCAGCACGCCGCCCACCAAGGCCTGGAATAGCCGGGCGCTTATCAGCTCGCCCATGGTGCGGGAAGCGCCGCAGAGGATCGAGGCCAAGATAAATGTCGAGAAGCAGATAAGATAAAGTCGCTTTGCGCCAATGCGATCCACGAGCCAGCCGTTGAGCGGCGGCATCAGCGCCATCGCCAGCAGGTAGCCGCTGATAATCCACTGCGCAGTCGCAATCGGCGCATCAAGGATATGGCTGATGGCGGACAGCGAAACATTAACCACGGTCATGTCGAGCTGCGTCATAAACGGTCCAATCAAGACGACGATGGCAATTTTCCAGATAGAGGGGGCGATTTCGTCAGGCGGGCTGGCGTGCCGGCGCGGCTTACTCATTGCCCGGCCAGCCGCTTGATAATTGCGGCGGCCTGGAATAGCGTATCGCGCTCCTGCGCGTCGAGTGCGGCGATCGCTTTTGTCAGCCACATCCGCTTCGCCTCGCGATTTTTCCGGCGCAGCTCCACGCCCTTGAACGTCAACGCGATCAGCATCTGGCGGCCGTCGGTGGCGTGCGGCGTGCGTTTGACGATACCCCTATCCTCAAGCGCGGCGATGGTCGCTCCCATCGACTGCGGTTTCATCCCTTCCTCGCGCGCCAGCGCGGCGGTAGTGGCGGGCCCGTCGTTAGCCAGCCGCTCAATGACGACCGACTCCGTCATTGAGAGTTCTCCCGCATAGGATGCATTACGGGTACGCCGTACCAGCAGTCCTATCGCCTGCATAAAATCGATGGCGTCTTGCTCGGAGGTGGTGGCTGGCATGATTTTTTAACCTGGTGGTGAAGCCCGTAGTCAGCGTATGGCAAGCATGAATATTGACAGCCAAACTTGCAAGTTAACCTGGTTAATCAACCGTTTTATCCCTACGCGCCAGGCCATTGGCCGTTGTCTGCTTTGTCGCATTCCCGACAATCAAAATCTTTTTAAAAACAGTTGCTAAGGGCTGGCCCATGAATTGCACCTATTGAAAGATATGGGGGATTAACGCCGCAACACAGAGGGAATGCCATGAAGAATAATGAAATCGCCGCCCTGTTCGTGGAGCCCGCCTGCGAACATAACGGCAAGCATAAAACCGGCTGCAAGCCGCCGAAACCCGGCTCCACCGCGGGCGGCTGCGCGTTCGACGGCGCGCAGATCGCTTTGTTGCCGGTAGCGGATGTGGCGCATCTGGTGCACGGCCCCATCGGCTGCGCGGGCAGTTCCTGGGATAACCGGGGCAGTCGCAGCTCGGGTCCGACGCTCAACCGGCTTGGCTTTACCACCGACTTAAGCGAACAGGATGTGATTATGGGGCGGGGAGAACGACGGCTGTTTCACGCCGTCAGGCATATCGCCGAACGTTATCATCCGGCCGCCGTCTTTATTTACAACACCTGCGTGCCCGCCATGGAGGGAGATGATATCGAAGCGGTATGCCGTTCGGCGTCGGCGGCGGTGGGCATTCCGGTGATTGCGGTGGATTCGGCGGGATTTTACGGCAGTAAAAATCTCGGTAATCGCATCGCCGGCGACGTTATGCTGCGCCAGGTGGTGGGACAGCGCGAGCCCGCGCCCTGGCCGCCCGACTATCCGATACCGGAAAACCGCGGCCATAATATCGGCCTGATCGGCGAATATAATATTGCCGGCGAGTTTTGGCAGGTGCTGCCGCTGCTCGATGAACTGGGGGTGCGGGTGCTCTGTACGCTCTCCGGCGATGCCCGGTTCGCCGAAATCCAGACCATGCACCGTTCCGACGTCAATATGCTGGTGTGTTCCCGCGCGCTGATTAACGTCGCGCGCAAATTGGAAGAGCGCTATGACACCCCCTGGTTCGAGGGCAGCTTTTACGGCATGCGGGAAATGTCGGCCTCGCTGCGCCAGTTGGCGGCGCTGCTCGGCGACGGGGATTTGACCGCGCGCACCGAGGAGCTGATCGCCCGCGAGGAGGCGGCCGCCCAACGGGCGCTGGCGCCGCTGCGCGCGCGCCTGGCCGGCAAGCGGGTATTGCTGTACACCGGCGGGGTGAAGTCCTGGTCGGTGGTATCGGCGCTGCAGGATCTGGGCCTCGACGTGGTGGCCACCGGCACCCGTAAATCCACCGAAGAGGACAAAGCGCGGATTCGCGCCCTGATGGGCGAGGACGCGCTGATGCTTGATGAAGGCAATCCGCGCCTGCTGCTCGATACCGCCTATCGCTACCGCGCCGACATGATGATTGCCGGCGGCCGCAATATGTATACCGCCTATAAAGCCAGGCTGCCGTTTTTGGATATCAACCAGGAGCGCGAAGAGGCGTTCGCCGGATATACCGGCATGGTGAATCTGGCGCGGGAAGTTTGCCGCACGCTGGAAAGTCCGGTATGGGCCCAGGTCAACCAGCCTGCGCCCTGGCAGCCGAAAGGCTGAGGAGAAACTTATGACGCATGTTGTCCGTTCGGTCAAACCGCTGGCCACCAGCCCCATTAAAAGCGGACAGCCGCTGGGGGCCATCCTGGCCGCCATGGGGCTGGAACATTGTATTCCCCTGGTGCACGGCGCGCAGGGATGCAGCGCCTTTGCCAAGGTGTTTTTTATCCAGCACTTCCATGAGCCGGTGCCGCTGCAATCCACCGCCATGGAGCCGATTACCACCATCATGGGCGCGGACGATAATATCTTCGCCGCCCTGGAAACCCTGTGCGAGCGTAATGCGCCGCGCATTATCGTCTTGCTGAGCACCGGGCTGTCGGAAGCCCAGGGCAGCGATCTGGGCCGGGCGGTGACGCTGTTTCGCGAGAGCCATCCCAAACACCGGCAGGTGGGCATTCTTACCGTCAGCACGCCGGACTTTTACGGTTCCATGGAAAACGGCTATGCGGCCCTGCTGGAAAGCGTGGTGCAGCAATGGGTGCCGCCCGAGCCGCCGCCCGGTATCCGCACCAAGCGGGTGAATATTTTCCTGAGCCATATGTTTACTCCCGGCGATCAGGAACTGCTGCGCAGTTATGTCGAAGCCTTTGGGCTGCAGGCGGTCATAGTGCCGGATCTGACGCAATCCATGGACGGCCATCTGGCGGCGGGGGATTACAGTTCCCTGACCCAGGGCGGCACGGCGCTGCGGCTGATGGAGCAGTTGGGACAAAGTGCGGCCAGTTTTGTTATCGGCGTTTCCCTGCAACGGGTGGCCGCGCTGATTGAACCCCGCGGGCGCGGCATCTGCGTGCGCTTGCCGCACCTGATGACGCTGTCCCAGATGGATGAGTTTATTTTGCGGCTGCGCCAGATCTCCGGGCGCGAGGTGCCCGCCTGGATCGATCGCCAGCGCGGCCAGTTGCTCGATGCGATGATCGATTGCCACGGCGACTTGCAGGGCGGCCGCATGGCCATCGCCGCCGAAGCGGATCTGCTGCGCGGCTGGGCCGATTTCGCCTTGAGCCAGGGCATCGACGTGGCGCATGCGGTGGCGCCGGTCAACCAGCCCGGCCTGGCGGAACTGCCGGTGGACACCGTGACCATCGGCGATTTGGAAGATCTTGCCGATCTGCTGGCGCAGTATCCCGCCGATATGATCCTGGCCAACTCCCACGCCGCCGGCCTGGCGCAGCGGCTGCATTTGCCGCTGGTGCGCACCGGTTTCCCCATTTACGACCGGCTGGGGGAGTTCCGCCGTACCCGCCAGGGGTATGCCGGTATCAGGGATACGCTGTTTGAGCTGGGCAATGTCATGCGCCTGCACCATCATCACTCCCCGGTCTATCTTTCGCCGCTCAAACAGGATTTTTCTGCCGTCTCACTCGCACAGGACGCCGGCTTATGAATAACTTCCAGCGCAATCTTACGGTGACCACCGCCGCCGACTGGGCCCTGCGGGTCGCTTTCGCCAGTTCCGATCTGCACGTGGTGAATCAGCATTTCGGCTCGACGCCCCGGCTGGCGATCTACGGGGTAAAACCCGATCGGGTAACGTTATTGCAGGTGACGGATTTTATCGTCCAGCCGGGACACGATCTCGATAAATTAAGCAGCCGTATCGCCGCGCTGGACGGTTGCCTGTCACTTTACTGCGTGGCGGTGGGCGAGAGCGTGTTCCGGCAACTGCTGCGCGTCGGCGTGCGGGCGGTGAGCGTGCCCGCCGCCACCTCCATCGCCGGCCTGCTGACGGAGCTCCAGCAAAACTGGGACGCGCCGAGCGTGCAGCGCCACCAGGACAAACGCGATCCCCGCCGGTTCGAACGTTACCAGCAGGAGAGCCGCTGGGAGGAAGACGAACGCTGATTTGTGTCATTTCCCTGACAAAACCGACAACCCGCCCCGACATGTTCGGGGTTTTTATTAAGTACGCAGGCCTATCTCGTTGAATTATCGATAAAGATGTGACTGGCATCACATTTGCTCAATAGATATTAACCCCATTGCGGAGCGACATCATGGTTCAGATCGAAGCGGAAGCCTTGCAACAACTGCTTGTTATGCGCCGGCAGCTGGCGGAACCCTGCGCCGGTTTACGGATTGCGCTGGACGGCGATACCTGCCGCGGCTGGCAGATCGGCCTGGCCTGGAGCCAGCAGCCAAGGGCGGAGGATTATGCGGTTGACTATCAGGGACTGACATTGCTGGCCGCCATCGCCCACTGGCCTTACCTGCAGGGCGCGGCGATCCGCGCGGGCGAGCAGGACGGGCAACGGGGTTTATGGGTTGAATTACAGGCGACAGCCTGTCACTGCGACAATCAGGTTTGCGCATCACCGCAGGCTATGGGCCTGTGAGCCGGAGAAAAATTTATGTGGAACTATTCAGAAAAAGTTAAAGACCATTTTTTTCACCCGCGTAATGCCAAAGTCGTCGAACAGGCGAACGCTATCGGGGACGTCGGCTCGTTGAGCTGCGGTGACGCGCTGCGTCTGATGCTGCGCGTCGATCCGGTAACGGAGGTGATCGAGGAGGCGGGGTTCCAGACGTTCGGCTGCGGCAGCGCCATCGCGTCGTCTTCCGCGCTGACCGAACTGATTATCGGCCGCACCCTGACCGAAGCCGCATTGCTCACCAATAAGCAGATTGCCGATTATCTCGACGGCCTGCCGCCGGAAAAAATGCACTGTTCGGTGATGGGCCAGGAAGCGCTGCGCGCCGCAATCGCCCAGTTTCGCGGCGAAGCCCCCGAAGCCGACCACGACGAAGGGGCGCTGATTTGCAAATGTTTTGGCGTCGACGAAGGCCATATTCGCCGGGCGGTGACGGAAAACGGCCTCACTACCCTGGAGGACGTGATCAATTACACCAAGGCCGGCGGCGGCTGCACTTCCTGCCATGAAAAAATAGAGCAGACCCTGGGCGAAATCCTCAGCCGGCGGCCGGTGGCCACGGCCGCCGCGGCGCCGGTGGCGCGCGATGAAAACTGGCTGGCGGTGGAAGAGGTGATCGCCGGCCTGCGCCCGCACATCCAGGCGGACGGCGGCGATATGCGCTTGCTGGGCGTCAGCGACAAGCAGGTGACCGTCGCGCTGTCCGGCAGTTGCAGCGGCTGCATGATGACCGATATGACCCTGGCCTGGCTGCAACAGAAATTGATTGAACGGCTCGGCCGGTTTATGCATGTGGTGGCCGATGGCGCCGCGGTGCCCACCAGTAACATTGAATAAGCAATGAGGTAAGCCGATGAAAGCGATCTATCTGGATAATAACGCCACCACCCGCCTGGACCCCATGGTGCTGGAAGCCATGATGCCGTTCCTGAGCGAGCATTACGGCAATCCTTCTTCCATTCATGATTTCGGCCAGCCCGCCGGTATCGCCCTGATCAAGGCCCGTGAACAGGTGGCCAGCCTGCTGGGAGCGCGCTTTGATAGCGAAATCATTTTCACTTCCTGCGCCACCGAAGCCACCTCCACCGCCATCCTGTCGGCGGTGGAGGCCCATCCCGAGCGCCGGGAAATCGTCACCAGCATCGTGGAGCATCCCGCCACGCTGCAGGTCTGCGAGCACCTGGAACGCCAGGGGTACCTGATTCACCGCATACCGGTGGACGGCGACGGCGCGCTGGATATGGCGGCTTATCGCGCGGCGTTAAGCGATCGGGTGGCGGTGGTGTCCATTATGTGGGCTAACAACGAGACCGGCGTGGTGTATCCGGTGGCCGCCATGGCCGAACTGGCCCACCAGCACGGGGTCCTGTTTCACTGCGACGGCGTGCAGGCGGTAGGCAAAATTCCGGTGGCGGTGGGCGCCACCGCCATCGATATGCTTTCCTGCTCCGGGCATAAATTTCACGGTCCCAAAGGCATTGGCTGCCTTTATCTGCGGCGCGGCACCCGCTTCCGGCCCCTGCTGCGCGGCGGCCACCAGGAACGCGGCCGGCGCGCCGGTACGGAAAATATCGTCGGCATCGTCGGTATGGGCGCGGCGGCGGAGTTGGCGGATATCCATCTGTCCATGATGACCAGGCAAATCGCGCCGATGCGCGATCGCCTGCAGCAGGCCGTGCTGGCCGCCATCCCCCATACCCTGGTGATGGGCGGCGGCCAGCCGCGCACCCCCAACACGGTGAATATCGCGTTCGAATATATCGAGGGCGAAGCCATTCTGCTGCTGCTCAACCACTGCCGGATCGCCGCCTCCAGCGGCAGCGCCTGCACCTCCGGCTCGCTGGAACCCTCGCACGTGATGCGGGCCATGGGCATTCCCTATACCGCCGCCCACGGCACCATCCGGTTCTCGTTATCCCGCTATACGCGCGAAAAAGAGATCGATTACGTCATCGAACAACTGCCGCCGCTGATCGCCCGCCTGCGCGCGCTGTCCCCTTACTGGCAGGGCGACCGGCCGCTGAATGCGGCCAACCATGGCTTTGTGCCGACCTATGGTTAACCACGGGAAACCCGATCTATGAGCGCGATCGTGATTAATGACACTACGCTGCGCGACGGCGAGCAAAGCCCGGGCGTGGCGTTCAGCGCCGGGGAAAAGGTGGCTATCGCCCGCGCGCTGGCCCGGGCTGGGGTGGGGGAGCTGGAGGTCGGCACCCCGGCGATGGGGGATGAGGAGTGCCGGCGCATCGCCCAGGTGCGCCAGGCCTTGCCGGACCATACCCTGATGGCCTGGTGCCGGTTAAACCGCCGGGAAATCCGGCTGGCGGCCGATGCGGGCATGGACTGGGTGGATATCTCGCTGCCGGCATCGGCCCGTCTGCGCGATTATAAATTGCAGCTATCCTGGCCGCAGCTGGCGCAGGAATTGGCCCGGCAGGTGGCCTTTGCCCGGCAATGCGGGCTGCGGGTCAGCATCGGATGCGAGGACGCCTCCCGCGCCAGCGATGAGGAACTGCGGTGCATTGCCGCCGTGGCCGGCGATACCGGCGCCCTGCGGCTGCGTTTTGCCGACACCTTGGGCGTGCTCGATCCGTTTGCCACCTTCGAGCGTATCGCAGCGTTACGGTGTCACTGGCAGGGCGAAATCGAGATGCACGCCCATAACGATCTGGGCATGGCCACCGCCAATACCCTGGCGGCGGTGCGCGCCGGGGCGACCCATGTCAATACCACCGTGATGGGGCTGGGCGAACGCGCCGGCAATGCGGCGCTGGAAAGCGTGGCCATGGCCATCACCGCCTGCCTGGGCCGGGATACCGGCATTGTGTTCCACCGGCTGCCGGATCTCTGCCGTCAGGTATCCGACGCCGCGCGGCGGCCGATAGACGCGCAGCTGCCGCTGTTGGGCGAGCAGGTATTTACCCATGAGTCGGGCATTCATGTGGCGGGGTTATTAAAAAATCCCGCCTGCTACCAGAGTATCGACCCGGCGCTGCTTGGCCGCCGCCATACGCTGGTATTGGGCAAACATTCCGGCCGTCATGCGGTGTATCGCATTTTTGGCGATCTGGGATATACCCTGGCCGCCGCCCAGGCGGAACAACTGCTGCTGGCGCTGCGCAGCCGCGCCGAGATCTGGAAGCACAGCCCCTCGGAGCGCCAGTTGCACGATCTCTATGCCGAATTCTACGGCGTCGCCGGGCCGGATATCGGTCTGGCGCTTTGTTCGGGAGGCTAAGATGGAATGGTTTACGTCACTGCCCGGCATCGATGAGCTGGATACCGCCGAGGCGTTTTTCGACTATTTCGAACTGCCTGCCGATCCGGCGGTGATTCGCGCCAAACGGCTGCATATCATGCATGAATTCCACCGCCGGCTGGCGCAGGTCATCAGTGTGCCGCTCGCCGGCTTGGCCCCGGGGGATGCGGGTGAACTGGCCCGCAACAAAGCCCGCTGGTCGATGGCGCGGCACCTGCTTGACCAAAGCTATCGGCATTTTCTGCAAGGGGAACTGGCGGCGACCTCGGCAATGGCCATTTATCAACGCCATAAAGCCAGTTTTATCCCCTGGAGCGCATTAATGGAGGTATTACCATGAAACCCAGCTATGAATTTGGCGACCGGGTGCGGGTCATTCGCTCGCTGCGCAATGACGGCACATTCCCCGGCAAGCCTCGCGGGGCGATGCTGGTGCGTAAAGGCAGCGTCGGATATGTGCGCGAATGGGGCACGTTCCTGCAGGATAACCTGATTTACCAGGTCCACTTTGTCGAAGAAGATTGTATCGTGGGGTGCCGCGAGCAGGAGCTGATTTCGGGCAGCGCGCCGTGGATTGCCGGCGAATTCCAGTATGGCGACTGGGTCAGCGCCGCGCTGCCTTTGGCCGTCGGAGGGGAACCGGTGGTCAGCGAGGGCCAGGTGGGCCAAATCATGGATGAAATCCGCGATCGCCAGCCGATGTCTTATGTGGTGCTGTTCGAGGGACGACTGTTTCGCGTGCCGGAAGCGGCGCTGGCGGCGCGGGTAACCGAATCCTGAGGAGAACGGACGATGGAATTATGGCGTATTTTCAGCCGGTTGAAACTTTCCCTTGCGCTTTATCAGGCTCCGCCCTGGTTGTTGACCGCCGAGCAGCTCGCCGACTTTGAACCGCGCTATGCCCGGCAACTGACCTTGGAAAGCCGGATAGAGCAGCAGGCCCTGGCGCAGGGCCTGAGCGCCGCCGAAAGCGATATCCAGGCCGCGGTGGCCGCCCTCGACCAGCGGCTGAATACCGCGGCGGTGGAACCGCGTCAGTTGGCGCGGCTGGGCCTGGACGCGCGCGGCCTGTATCAGGCCATGACCCACGAGGTCCTGCTGGATAAAATGCTGGCGCGGGTGGCGGCCCAGGCGCCTGTGCCGGACGACGCCGAGGTCGCCCGATGGTATCTGGCACACCAGGCAAAATTTTTGCGTCCCGAACAGCGCGAATGCAGCCATATCCTGCTTACCGTCGACGATGAGCAGCCCGGCTGCCGGTTGGAACAGGCGCGCCCGCGCATCGAGGCGCTGCACCGGCTTTTGCACCCTTCCTCCGGCAAGGATTCCGCCGGGGAACATTCCGTAGTTGCGCATTCAATTGTTGCGCACTCGATTATAGAAAACCCCGCCGCTGAGTTTGCCCGCTTGGCGCAGCGCCATTCGGAATGTCCCACCGCCCTGGACGGGGGCAATCTGGGCTGGATTAGCCGCGGGTTATTGTATGAATCCCTGGAACGGGTGCTGTTTACCCTGCCGGCAGGGCGGGTAAGTGACATCGTCACTAGTCCGATGGGGCTACATCTCCTATTATGCCGGGCGATTCGCCCCGCCGCGCCCATCCCGCGTGAACACGCGCTGGCGACGGTGCGCCGGCGGTTGCAGACGCGGGAACGGCAACGCTATCAGCGCCAATGGCTGAATGCATTATAACGGCCGGCTCGGGACATAAAGGGATGCTAGCGGCACGGGGATGCGGCAATCCTCTTTATTCTGCCGCCAGCCTTCGAGATCCAATAACCACCATTGCTCCAGGCGCAATTCATAAAAGCGCCGTTTGCCAGCACCGGCAAACTCGCTTAACGGCAGCATCCATTGCGCTCTTATGCGGCTATCCGGAAAATTGTGCAGATAATAATAGTCATGGACATCGGCGCATTCGTTCCGCTCTATTTCCCGCGCCGTGCCGGTAAACTGTGCGCCGTCGAGGCCGGGCAGCGGCGAATCGGGGATGGCGGTCAGATAGATTGCCCCGCTTGCCGCGGCCTCCCGCCGGATATTTTGTGAATGTAACGATTGTGCCATCGAATACCAGAACAGCCGCAGCGGCGACCGTTTGACGACATAATTCAACGTCGCGATCCATGGTTCGCCCACCGCCGACGAGGTGGCCAGGTTAAAAAAACGGGCATTATCCAGCAAATATTCACTGCGGCTTGCATTGTCGTGGAAGATACCGGACATGATCAGCTCCTGATTAACGGCGCATCGTTTAATAAACGGGCATCGAGAATTTCCCACCAGTCGTCCTGTTCGATGCGTTTTTTTTCCCAGGCGGGATCTTTGCCCAGTGCGGATACCGCCCGGCGATACTCGCCCCATGCCGCTTCGTCCGCGAATGAAACATAGTGTTCCAGGCAATGGACGTTATTACCCACGGTGCGTATGTACCAGCGGCGATCGCCGGCCATGGCTAGGGTGTGGTAAAACCAGCGGTCGCGGTCGCCCACCCATTGCCAAAATGCCGTCATGTCCCGTTGCGCCTGGTGGGTGGGTTTTAATAAATACATAAGATGCAGCATGCCGATTCTCCTTATTCCAGTTGTAGCCACTCCGCGGTAAGATGCTTGGAAAAATGCCGCTGGTAATAACGATGAAAGCGGCGGTTGTAATTTTCACAAGATGTCCGCGCCAGGTCAGGTCGGTCGGCGAATAACAGCAATGCGGCCAATGGCTCTAACTGTGCCCCGCGGAATGTTTTGGCATGCAGGGCGGAAATAGATAGCCGGCATTGGGTAATATCATGTTTATCCGCATAATCAAGCGCGTAATAATATGTTAATGCGAAATATCTGAAATCATTATCGATATCCTGATAATCCGAACCGTAATAACGGGCATGCAGCGCTTGGCCAAAATGATAAAAAATAGTTATCGCTGAGATGCGTTTATTTTTTTTGGCGACGGCGGCGATAGCCGTATCGATGATCGCCGAACGGCGTTGTCCGTAAAATATATTCTGTATCCATTCGGCGCCCTGATGGCTGCCGTATTTTCCCCGATTATCGGCAATCAGCCTGGCCGCGACGGTAAAGAGGTTTTCAGTTAACGGCAGCCATTCAATATGGTTACCCAAACGCTCAAATGCGCGCAGTTCGGCTTTGGTACGCCCGCGATGATGTGAATGCCAGCGCGCCAACTGGGCGGGCAAGCCACCCGGCAGCACGGGAATCGTGGCTTCGGCGCCATGCATCACTACCCTGGCGTAAGGATAATGGCGCGCGATTTCCATGGCCCGGTTTAGGGGCATATAAGGGATGACGGTGGCGGTTTTGCCGCGTAGCTGCGCTTGCGCCGCCAACGCCGCCGCAATGGCGGCCAATGCCTCCCCCCGGTGCGGGCCGCTGATGCACGGGATTTCATTATGAGTGGAGCGCCTGGCCCCGCCCCATAAAAACGGCGTATGCCATGGCCCGGGAAGTCCTGGAAAATACTCCGGTAGGTAAAACAGGCCGGGTTGGTTTTCGCCGTCCCACAGCGCGCATCCGCCCAGAAGTCCGGCGCGTCCCCGCACCGTCAGGATTTCTCCGGCGCCCAGGGCGTAATCCAGGCTGCCCAGCCAGCCGTGGCAATGGTAAAAATCACTGTCGTTTACCAACCCATCCCATTCGTGCCGATCCACGCCGGCAATAGCTCCCATCTGGGGTACCGGGTCATGGGGGCGGTGAACCGCGCCAATGGTCATTATCCTATCCCTCCTTGACGCACTCGATGATGGCCACGTGCGGCCGCAGGAAATAGGGCAGCAAGAATTCGAACCCGCCCGGCGGAGTAGGCGCTGGTCCCGCTGGCAAGGTTAATCCGGGCCAGCGCAAATTGATAAACCCCGCATCGGCCAAGGCGGCGGCCAGGGTTTCCGCTGACCAGTAATAGGCATCCAGGTTGATATCATAAGGGGGTTGGCAAAGATGCAAGCGCACCTTGCCCCCATCGCGCCTGGGCGCGGGTTCTATTAGCCTGAAACCATAGGCGCGGTAATATTCCGCGTCGGGATGAAAATCGGGATGCAGGGGGAGGGTGATCAACCGTCCGCCGGGTTTGAGCACTCGGGCCATGGAACGGCATAATGCGCGTAATGCCTCGTGGTCCGGCGCGTACGGCAGGACATAAATAGCCAGGACAATATCAAAGGCGGCGGTGTAGGTTTCATCCAGCTCCGCCAGATAGATAATGCCTTGGCGCTCTTTTTCTTCCCGGCGGCGCGCATAATTGAGCATGCCGGCGGATATATCGTGGCCGACCACCGCTTGCGCCCCGCGCTGTTTCAACCAGCGCGAAAAAAAACCGGGGCCACAGCCGAAGTCCAGTACGGTTTGGCCGGTTAAATCGCCCAGGCATGCGGCAAGCGCCGGTATTTCCAGATATTTACGGTAGGGCCATTGGGCCAATTGCTCGTACAGCCCGGCATACTCATCAAAAGTTGTATTATCAAAAGTTGGGGGATGGGGTTCGCCGGTGGGGCCGGATAATACAACGGATGCTTTTTTTTGCTTCACCATAGATTCTCCTGCCGCCAGAGGGGCGTGAATAGATTGACTGGCTACTGCCAGATTAGTATTAATTAATCCGACAAAGCGTTATGGAAATTAATATGTGGTGACCAGTGAAAGTGATTCGCCTGGATATTAATTTTATAAAGTATCCAATCCATGGCTGGCATAAAAATAAAAAATAAAACAACTTCAAAATATATAACATGATTATCTGATCAATAAGTCAATGGCCTTTTTTAACACCTTCTATTGCGTTATGGGCAATAATATTGACAACAGCGGGCCATCAGCCCGCATATCGACGCCGTTAAACCGGCATGTTTTAACGAATAGGGGGCCGGAATATTACAGCGCCGCCTTCACCAGCGTAATCCAGGCCTCAACCCGCCCGGCGCTGAGATCCGCCTGATTGTCCTGATCGAGGGCCAGACCCACAAACTCATCCCCTTCCAGCGCGGCGGAAGACGTGAATACATACCCGTCCCGCGGCCAGGCGCCGACGATAGTCGCGCCGGCTTGCGTCACGATATCGTAGAGTTCGCCCATGGCGCTGACGAAATTATCCGGATAAGCTTCCTGATCCCCCAGCCCGAACAGCGCCACGGTTTTGCCGCTCAGATCGGCCTGCGCCAGGGTATCGGCGAATTCCGCCCAGGATTCGCTCTGGCACTCCGCGTCCAGCCCGGGCAACTGTCCGTCGGCCAGGGTCGGGGTGCCGAGGATCAGCACCGGGTAGGCCAGCAGATCGTCGATGGTGGCGCGGTTAATGTTTTTCGGCTCGTCCGCTTCGCCGGCGAGATGCTGGTGGATCAGTTTGGCGATTTTACGGGTCTTGCCGGTGTCGGTACCAAAAAAAATGCCGATATTAGCCATGATAAGCTCCAAAAATGTTAACAATGCCAATGAAAAAAATTTCGCCGCAATAGCGCACGGCGGGCGTCCCATCGGGCGGCCTGGCGGCGGCATCAATCATCGTCGTCATCGTCCGCGCCGGTTTTGATGGTCGGCAAATAAATTTCCACCCGATCGCCTTCGCTGACCGGCGTATCGGCGGGGCATAAGCGGCCATAGATGCCGGTGCGGTGGACAGCGAGATCGAGATAAGGAAATAGTTGCGGCAGCGGGGATGCCAGGATGGCCTGGCGTACCGTCACCGGGGCGTCGAGTTGCATCTGAATGCAACGACCCTGGATGCCGTTGACGTGGGCGACTGAAAATTTCATCAGTGGCAGCCTCCGGCGGGTTCGCGGCTGGGCTGCGCGGCTCTGGCGCGGCTGGTCAGGCGTTTTACCAGGCGGATGCCGCTGAGCAGCATGCCCATCACCACAAAGCCGCCCGGCGGTAATAACATCAGCAAAAAACCCCGGTACCCCGGTAGCAGATGCAGCTCCAGAAAATGGAAATGCGGGCCGAGCAGCAGGGCCGCGCCGCTAAATAGCGTGCCGCTGCCGAGAATTTCACGCATCGCGCCCACGCTGGTCAAGCCGAGGGTAAACCCCAGGCCGGTGGCCAAGCCGTCGAGCGCCGCGGGGAAAATCCGGTTGTGGGCGGCAAAAGCCTCCGCCCGACCCAGCAGGGCGCAGTTGGCCACGATCAATGGGATAAACAGCCCCATGACTTTGTGCAGATCGTGCATCCAGGCGTTCATGGTTAAATCCAGGATGGTCACCAGCGAGGCGATAATCGAGATATACACCGGAATGCGGATCTGGCTGGGCGTCACCTTGCGCAGCGCCGAGACGAGAAAATTGGAGCAGGCCAGCACCATGGCGGTCATCAATCCCAGCCCCAGGCCGTTGGTGGCGGTAGTGGTAATGGCCATCAGCGGGCACAGGCCAAGAATTTGCACAAAGGTGACATTATTGGTCCAGACCCCGCTGACCATAATCTCCCGCAGCCGCGGCTGGCTATTACCACTCATAAGCGCCTCCCATCGAGGTTAAATACTGCATTATCAACGTCATCAAGGGTGTTCACCCAGGAATTGCGCCCGCCGTTGCCTGAACTCCAGCAGGTTTTCATGTACCCCTTTCACTACCGCGCGCGGAGTGATGGTGGCGCCGGTGAATGCGTCGAACCGGCCGCCGTCTTTTTTGACATGCCACTGTTGTTCCGTCAGGTTGTCGAGGGATTGGCCGTCGAAGCTGCGAATCCAGGGACTGCGCTCCAGCTCGATGGCGTCCCCCAGCCCCGGTGTCTCTTTATGGCTTATCACCCGCACCCCGGTAATCACGCCGTCGGCGTCGATGCCGGTCAGGAGTTGAATCGGGCCGCCATAACCCTGGGTCTCGCTGGTCAGGATGATGCCGCTGGGTTTACCCTTCAGGCCGGCGCGGTAAAAACGCACTTCGCGGCCGTCCACCGTCAGGGATTGCTGCGCATCCGCCAGCGCATTATCGTAACGTCCGGCGGGAAACACCTGCGACAGCATATTCTGGGTATCCTCTTTCTCGCGCAGAATGATGTGTTCATGGGTCAGCCACCAGCAGCCGGCGACCAGCAGGCAAACGATAAGCGTAAACGAGCCGAGCAAGAAACCCTGGGTCAGCGGACTTTCCCGGGTGGGGAAATACTGCGTCATCCCGCGGTTAAGCATATCGGCCTCCCGTTCGGCGGCCGGATTTCCCTGGGCGGCGTTGCGGTTTCATGATGATTTCTCCTTGCCGCCCACGTAACCGTAGGCCTTTGGCTGGGTATAATTGTCAATCAGCGGGGTGAGGGCGTTAACCAGCAGCACCGCGAACGCCATGCCCTCGGGAAAATTGCCGAACGCGCGGATGCAATAGGTAATGAAACCGGCCAGCGCGCCGTAGATCAGCCGTCCGCGCACGCTGCCGGGGCCGGTAACCGGGTCGGTGAGGATATAAAACGCCCCGAGCAATAGTCCGCCGCTGGTCAGCTGCGCCAGCGGCGGCACGATGCCGCCGGGGGCGATAAGCCAATGGACGGTGCCGGGCAGCAGGCAGCCCAGCACCGTCGCCAGCGGAATATGCCAGCTGAAGACCCGCTGCTGCATCAGCCAGCCGCCGCCCAGCACCAGCAACAGCGACGAGGTTTCCCCCAGGCTGCCGCTGCGGTTGCCAAACAGGTTGGCCAGCAGTTCCAAATGTTGCCGGCCGCTTTCTTTAAAGCCGCCCAGCAAGGTGGCGCCGGTCATTCCGTCCACGCCCAGGCGATAAAAAGCGCCGTCATAAAAGGCGGCGGGTTCCACCCAGCGGGTCATTTCCACCGGAAATGCGATCAGCAGCACCACCCGCGCCAGCATGGCCGGGTTGAACAGGTTCTGCCCCAGGCCGCCGTAGATATGCTTGCCGAAAATAATCGCCACCGCGCCGCCAAATATCCCAAGCCATAGGGGCGCGTGCGGCGGCAGGCTCAGCGCCAGGATCAGCGCGGTGAGGAATGCCGCGCCGTCAAAGGTATGGCCCTGGGCGGCGGGGTTGAGTTTCAGGCACAGGGCCTCGCAGGCCAGCGCGCTCAGCAGGCAGCAAAAAATCAGCAAAATCGATTGGGCGCCAAACTGCAAAAACGCCAGGATGACGACCGGCAGCAGGGAAATATTGACCCGGTACATCAGGCGGTCAACGGTCAGTCCCTGGTGGGCATGCGGCGCGGTTAACATGGGGTATCCTCCGTAGGCGGGGCATTGCGGCGCGCGCGGCGCGCGGGCTTGGCGGCCAGCGCCGCCGCTTTTTCGGCGGCTTCCCGCGCCAGGCGTTCCTGGCGGCGGGCGCTGTTTTGGCGGGTGCGCGATAGTTTATCTTCCTGGTGCTTAATCAGCCGCAGCTGCTGCTGGCCCCAGTCGAAAAATTGGGTCAGCGGCAGCGCCGCCGGGCAAACATAAGCGCAGGACCCGCACAGCAGGCAGGCATTCAGCCCCTGCTGCCGCGCTTTGGCGAAACCGTCGTTTTTCAACTCGGCGAACATCGCCTGCGGCGCCAGGCTCATCGGGCAGGCATCCAGGCAGCGTCCGCAGCGCAGGCATGCGCTGGGGCGGGTTTGCGGCAGTTCGTCGCCGTTGAGCAGCAGCAGGCCGCTGGTGCCTTTATTGATGGGGGTCGCCAGATCTTCCACGGCCCGGCCCATCATCGGCCCGCCCAGCACAATGCGCGCCGGCTGGGATTTCAGTCCGCCGCACTGGCCGATAATCTCTTTAATCGGCGTACCGATGGGCACCAGCAGGTTGCCGGGATGTTCGACGGCCCGTCCGCTGACGGTAATGACCCGGTGCGTCACGGGTTTGCCAAAGCGGATGGCGTGAAAAATGGCGATGCAGGTGCCGACGTTTTGCACCAGCACCCCCATTTCGGTGGAGCGGCGGTTTTGCGGAATCTGGCGGCCGGTCACCGCTTCGATCATCTGCTTGGCCGAACCGATGGGGTAAAGCGAGGGCAAAATCACCACTTCGATGTTCCGCTCCTGGCGGCAAAGCTCATCCAGGCGGGCGATGGCCTCGGTTTTATTATCCTCGATACCGATATAAACCTGGCGGGCATGGGTAATGGCCTGCAGATAGCGGATGCCGCCGATGATAAATTCCGCCTGTTCGCGCATCAGCCGATCGTCCGTGGTGAGATACGGCTCGCACTCCCCGCCGTTGACAATCAGGGTCTCAATGGGATAGCGCAGGCTCATTCTGATTTTATCGGCGGCCGGGAACATGGCGCCGCCCATGCCGACGATGCCGGCCTGTTCGATTAACGATAGCATGGCGTGCACATCATCCAGGCCGTCCGGGGCCGCCAGGCGGGGTGCCAATGGCTGGTCGGCCGGCGCGTTTACCTTGATCTTGATATAACCCTGGTCGCCGGACACGACGTCGGTCACCACCCCGGCCAGGGCGGCATGCACCGGCGCGGACATGCGCTCCCGGGCCTCGGCAATCAGCTGGCCGGCGCTCAGGATAGCGCCCGGCGCCACCACCGGCACCGCCGCCGGTCCGGTATGCTGGCGCAGCGGGACGATCAGCTGGCGCGGCGCGGCCAGCGGGCGGATGGCGATATCGCGCGTCAGGGACTTATGGCTATAGGGGCGGATACCGCCGTGGGGTTTTAGCTTGGCGCTAAACATAAGAAGCCTCCCTCAGGTCAAAGCGGGGTTTAGCGGCGGTGGGGGTCAGCAGGGGATCGGCGCGCAGTTCAATCGCCTGCTGCGGGCACACGGCGATACAGGCGGCGCAGCCGGTGCAGTCATCCGCCAAAATACCGTGCTGCTGGCGCGTCGCGCCGACAATGGCGTCAAAATTGCACTTTTTCCGGCAGCGTCCGCAGCCGTCGCAGGCCTGGGCATTAATCACCGCCACCTGCGGCCCGCGGTCTTCGGCATCGTTGAGCGGCATATCCAATAGCCCGGCGATGCGTTTGGCCAGCGCCGCCCCTCCGGGGGTACAGGCGCTGACCGGGGCTTCCCCGCGCACCATGGCGCCGGCCGCCTGGGCGCAGCCGGGGAAACCGCATTGGCCGCACTGGCCGTTGGGCAGCAGGGCGACCACCGCGTCGATGCGCGGATCTTTCTCCACTTTAAAATAGATTGCGGCATAACCGAGCAGGTAACCGATAACGGTGCCGATAGCGGGAACCGCCAGCACCGGCAATATAGCGTTCATCGTCATCTCCTTATCCCGCCAGGCCGGCAAAACCGGTGAATGCCAGCGCCAGTATGCCGGCGGTAATAAAATTGATCGGCGCGCCGCGAAACAGCAGCGGGGGCGTTGCGTTATCCTGGCGTTCGCGCAGGCCGGAGAAAATCACCATCACCAATGAATATCCCAGGGAAGAGCTGAAACCGAACACCACGCTATGGAGAAAACTCAGATTATCGTCCAGTACCAATAGCGCCACGCCCAGCACGGCGCAGTTGGTGGTGATAAGCGGCAGGAAGATGCCCAGCGTGCGATAAAGCGCGGGACTTTGTTTGGCGATAAATAACTCTAATAATTGGACTAGCGACGCGATCACCATAATCAGCGACAGCAACCGCAAATATTCCATGCCCAGCGGCACCAGAATCCAGTGGTAGATAACCCAGCCCAGGCCGGCGGACAGCGTAATCACAAACGTGGTCGCCATCGACATGCCCAGCGCCGAATCCACTTTATTGGTAACTCCCATAAACGAGCACAAACCCAGAAAGCGGGCGAGTACGATGTTATTCACCAGGCCGTTGGCCAATATAATCAGCAGTATTTCCTTCATTTTATTCCCCGCAGCCGAAAGCGTACTTAGGGGGTTATTGCGAAAGCTGTGCCAATCTGCGCTGGACAAAAAATGCGCAATGCTGGTGCGTAAAACGCGCCAGGATGGCGCGCGCCCGCGTCGGGCGAGCGGACGGCGCTGTCCGGAACCGGGGCTCAAATGCGCTTTTGGGCCAAAAAACCCTGTTTAGATCAAGGTTTTCTGCGTTTGTGCAACTTTCGGTATCAAACTTGCACAATTTTTAAGGTCATTATCGCTTCGCGCCATCCTGTCGGCAGATCTGACAAATTGTCGTGAAACACACCACTACCTGATTTTTATCCCGACCCGCAGGAGTTTTTATGCGTCTACCTATGCTCGATGATGCCGCGCTTTTGGACAGTTGCGCAGGTACGCCGGCGCTGTCCGTTTTGCGTCCCGGACTGTTTTATACCGCCGTGGAACAATCATCGGTGGCCATTTCCATCACCGACCCTAATGCGCGTATCGTCTATACCAATCAGGCATTCCGTCAGCTTACCGGCTACAGCGAACCCGAGCTGACCGGGGTAAACCACAACGTGTTGGCCAGCCGCCAGACGCCCAATACACATTATCAGGACATGTGGCGCACCATAACCCAAGGACGCCCCTGGGTCGGGCAACTGATTAACCAGCGCAAAAACGGCAGCCTCTATTTGGCGGAAGTGAGCATTTCCCCCATTTTCAGTGCGCAAGGCCAGATCGAGCATTACCTCGGCATGCATAAGGATATCTCCGACAGCTACGCCCTGATGCAGCGCCTGCGCAACCAAATGTCGCTGATCGCCGCCGTACTCAATAACGTGCCCGCGCCGGTTATCGTGCTCGACGAGCACGACCGGATCGTGATGGATAATCTGGCCTATAAAACCCTGTGCGCCGATTATGGCGGCCGCGAACTGCTGGCCGGGCTGGGTTATCCGGACAATAAAACCCGGCTGGCGGCCGGCGAGCGCGTCACCTTGCATATCGGCGGCAGCGAACGGGTGTTCGGCCTGAGCATTTGGCCGCTATCGGAAGTAAATGAAGAGGTGAGCCGCTATTTCTCGGACGTGGCGCCGCCGCGCACGTTAATTACGCTTATCGATGACAGCGAACAGCAGCGACAGCGGACGCAACAGCGGCTTGAACAGCTAAAACATAAATTGGTCTCCGGCAAATTGCTGGCGGCGATCCGCGAATCCCTGGATGCGGCCATGGTGCAGCTCAGCGGCCCGCTCAATATGCTGGCGGCCGCCCGGCGGCTTAATCCCGACGGCGCGGTGCATCCCGGCCTGGACGCCGCCTGGCAGGAAGGACAGCAGGCGCTGGCGCGCTTGCAGCTCTGCCGGCCGTCGCTGGAGCAAGAGGAAAAGGACTTCTGGGCGATAGGCGATCTGCTGAAAGATTTAGCCGATCTCTACCGGCCGCGCCTGGGCTGCCTGGGCGAATTGCATTGGCGATGCGAGCCGGATGTTTTACTGGGCTGGGGGCAGCGCCATCAAATTTTGGCGTCGCTGAGCCTGTGGCTGGATCGCTGCCTGATCCTGGCCGGCGAACGGCCGGCGACGGCGCTGATTATCCAGCTGCGCGCCTACGGGCGCGACAATGCGTTCTTTTTCGACCTGCGCGACAATTTGTCGTTGCAGCCGGTATATAGC
Organism: Enterobacterales bacterium; assembly: GCA_015654925.1. GTDB lineage: Bacteria > Pseudomonadota > Gammaproteobacteria > Enterobacterales > Enterobacteriaceae > Acerihabitans. The sequence goes on from JAATFX010000136.1 coordinate 29,261, forward strand.
GCGACGCCGCCGCAAACCTTCACCATGCCCGGACACGGCATGGAGCTGCGCTTGATACAAACCCTGGTTGGCAATCATCAGGGCATGATCGATATCCATACCCAGGAAGAGGACGGGACGCTCTTGACCTTGCGTTTACCCCTGCCGGCCAAGCCGTTCAGACACCCGGCGATGATAGGAGCAGCAGAATGAACCAGTTTCCTACTTCCACCCAGACCTCCCGGCGTTTTGATTTATCACAACAATTTACCGCGCTGCATAAAATCAGCGTGGCGCTCAGCCGATCGCTGGATTTGGGCCAGACCCTGGAGGCCATGATCCAGGCGTTATACGAGCATGCCTATATGCAGTACGGCATGGTGTGCCTGTTTGATAAATCGCGCAGCGCATTATTTATCGAGGCCTTGTACGGCGCGGATACCGAAGTGGTAAAAGGATGCAAAAATGTCCGCTACCGCATCGGCGAAGGAATATTGGGCACGGTAATGAGCCAGCAGCGATCGCTGGTGCTGCCGCGCGTCTCCGACGATCCCCGCTTTTTGGACCGGCTGAATTTGTACGATTACGGCCTGCCGTTTATTTGCGTACCCATCCCCGGCCCCGACGGCGTGCCGCTGGGAGTGCTGGCGGCGCAGCCGATGGAACTGCATGAAGACCGGCTGCCGGCCAGCACCCGATTCCTGGAAATGGTGGCCAATTTAATTTGCCAGACGGTGCGGCTGGTGGGGCATATGAGCCAGGAAACCGAAGCCCTGCGCCAGGAGCGCGATACCCTGCGGCGCAAGGTCAAACATCAGTACGGTTTTGATAATATGGTGGGCAACAGCCAGCCGATGCGGCAAATTTTCGACGTGATCCGCCAGGTGGCCAAATGGGATACCACCGTGCTGGTGCGCGGGGAAAGCGGTACCGGCAAGGAGCTTATCGCCAACGCCATTCACTATAATTCGCCGCGCACCCTGGAGCCGTTTGTGAAGTTCAACTGCGCGGCGCTGCCGGATAACCTGCTTGAGAGCGAATTATTCGGCCACGAGAAGGGGGCGTTTACCGGCGCGGTGCGCCAGCGCAAAGGGCGCTTCGAACTGGCCGACGGCGGTACGTTGTTTCTCGATGAGATCGGCGAAAGCAGCGCGTCCTTCCAGGCCAAATTACTGCGCATTTTGCAGGAGGGGGAAATGGAGCGCGTGGGCGGCGATACCACCATTAAAGTCAATGTGCGCATTATCGCCGCCACCAACCGCAATCTGGAAGAGGAAGTGCGCAACGGCCATTTCCGCGAAGACCTGTACTACCGGCTTAACGTAATGCCCATCAACTTGCCGGCCCTGCGCGAGCGCCAGGATGATATTGTCGGGCTGGCGCAGTTCCTGATCGCCAAGCTGGCGGCCAAACAGGGACGCGAGTTACGCATCAGCGACGGCGCATTGCGCTTATTGATGAGCTATAGCTGGCCGGGCAACGTCCGTGAACTGGAAAATTGCCTGGAGCGCGCGTCGGTGATGTCGGAAGAGGGCCTGATCGATCGCGACGTGATTTTATTTAATCACAGCGAGACGTCGGCCATGGCGCCGCCGC
>JAATFX010000053.1 GCA_015654925.1 Enterobacterales bacterium
CGCCACAATGTACACTTCCCGCGAACGAGCGCGCGAAGCGTCTGGCTTACGAATCTTTACCTTCGTAAATAGGGAGCGAATTTCCCGCAGGTATTCATCAAAACCTTCTCCCTGAAAGACTTTAACCAGAAAACTGCCGCCAGGTGCCAGCACATCCCGGCACATCTCCAAGGCCAACTCCACCAAATACATGGCTTTGGGAATATCAACGGCCGGCGTACCACTCATATTGGGGGCCATATCGGACATGACCACCTGTACTTTTGCTTCGCCTACTCTTTCCAGCAATGCCTGTAATACCAGCGGATCGCGAAAATCGCCTTGCAGGAAATCAACGCCCACGATGGGGTCCATGGGCAGAATATCACAAGCGATGATACGCCCTTTCTTTCCGATTTGCGTGGCAACATACTGCGACCAGCCGCCCGGCGCGGCGCCGAGATCCACCACCGCCATGTCCGGCTTGAACAGTTTGTCGCCCTGCTGTATTTCTTCAAGTTTAAACCAGGCACGGGAACGCAGCCCCTTTTTTTGTGCCTCGAGAACATATTTATCGCTAAAGTGTTCCTGTAGCCAACGACTGGAGCTGCCAGAACGCTTTTTGGTGGTCATCTTGTTTTCCAACTATCCTGAAAGAGTGCATTAGTGACGGGATTCGGGCACTCGTGCGCCAGATACAATCACGACCGATTTGGTGATAACCATGAGATGGCGGTAGAATGTACCGTTTTCAATCCCAACGTAAGCAAAAAAGACAAATGAATCTTAATAATAAGCAAAAACAGCACCTGAAAAGCCTGGCCCACCCGTTGAAACCGGTTGTTATGCTGGGCAACAACGGCCTGACGGAAGGCGTGCTGGCGGAAATCGAGCTGGCCCTGGAGCATCATGAGCTGATCAAAGTGAAGATTGCCGCTGAAGAGCGCGAAACCAAGACGCTTATCGCCGATGCCATCGTGCGTGAAACGGGCGCCAACAACATACAATTGATCGGCGGCGTGCTGGTGTTATATCGCCCCGCCACACAGCCGAATATTACTTTACCGCGCTGACAATCGCTTTTCTGATGAAAAGGTGCCACGTTCCTTAATGCAGGAAAAGGCCGCTTACGGCCTTTTTCCTTTCTTTACAAACCATCATCACAATATTTATGAGTCAATCAAAGATATTGGATGTCCAGGATTTCATATTCGACATCGCCGCCGGGCGTACGAATTAGCGCGATATCACCGGATTCCTTGCCCACCAGGCCGCGCGCCATGGGAGAATTAATGGAAATCAGGTTTTGTTTAAAATCCGCCTCGTCGTCGCCGACGATACGATAAGTCAGCTCATCTTCGGTATCGAGGTTCTGGATAGTCACCGTCGAACCAAAAATTACCCGGCCATTGGCCGACATCTTGGTGACGTCGATAACCTGGGCGTTGGATAATTTCGCTTCGATTTCCTGGATGCGGCCTTCACAAAACCCCTGTTGATCGCGTGCGGCATGGTATTCCGCATTTTCTTTCAGATCGCCGTGAGCACGGGCCTCGGCAATGGCTTTGATAATTTCGGGGCGACGGACGCTTTTCAAAAACTCTAGCTCTTCCCGCAGTTTATCAGCACCACGCAAAGTCATCGGAATTGGAGTCATGGCAATACCTCTAAAAAAAATTCATCCTGCTAAAATATTCGCCGTCCTGACGTTAATTAAACTAGCCACGGCGTGACTGTTTCCGCTACCACCTAAGCGAAAAGCAAAAAAAACCGCACCTGGAGTACCTTTCCAGGACAGTCTCGATTTGCATTTTGATACGTATTTTAACCCAGAGTTCCCGATGGGTCATCGTTTACTTTAACCCTGTTTGCACCGTAGTATGACGGCACGTTATCTTGCCGTTGCCCAAAATTATGCGTTTTTCACGACTACTCTCAGGATTGACCGGTGTTTTCATGCTAACCGCCCACGGGGCGCCGGTTGAAAATTATACGGAATTATTGCCCGATGGCGCTAATCTGGCGCTTATCGCGCAAAAAATCGGCGCCACCGAGCCGGTGATAGATTATCACAGCCAACAGATGGCACTGCCGGCGAGTACGCAAAAAGTGATTACCGCGCTGGCGGCGCTGCTGCAATTAGGCCCGGCCTATCGGTTCAGCACCACCTTTGAAAGCGGCGCCCAGATCAGCAACGGCGTGCTGCAAGGCAATCTGGTGGCCCGCTTTGGCGGCGACCCGACCCTGGGGCGCCAGCAGTTGCGCAATATGGTGGCGGAACTGCGCAAGCAGGGGGTAAAACAGATCGCCGGAGATCTGGTGATCGACACCTCGGTGTTCGCCAGCCACGACAAAGCCCCGGGCTGGCCGTGGAACGATCTGACCCAGTGCTTCAGCGCGCCGCCGGGAGCGGCGATTGTCGATCGCAACTGTTTTTCCGTCTCGCTCTATAGCGCGCCAAAACCCGGCGACAATGCTTTTATTCGCGTCGCCTCCTACTATCCCGTACAAATGTTCAGCCAGGTGCGCACCTTGGCCAAAGGCTCCCCCGACGCGCAATATTGCGAGCTGGACGTGGTGCCAGGGGAATTGAACCGTTTTACCCTGACCGGCTGCATGATGCAGCGCGCCGAGCCCTTGCCGCTGGCGTTCGCCATCCAGGACGGCGCCAGCTATGCGGGCGCTATTTTAAAAAGCGAGCTGAAGCAGGCGGATATCGGGGTCGGCGGCGCCCTGCGGCGTGAGACGACGCCTAGCGCCCCGGGGCAAATCCTGGCACAGACCTTTTCCGCGCCCCTGCATGACTTGCTCAGGCTGATGCTGAAAAAATCCGATAATATGATTGCCGATACCGTTTTTCGCACCATCGGCCACGAGCGCTTTAAAGTACCGGGCACCTGGCGGGCCGGATCGGACGCGGTACGGCAAATCCTGCGCCAGCAGGCCGGTATCGATCTGGGCAATACCATTATCGTCGACGGCTCCGGCTTATCCCGCCACGACCTGATTTCGCCGGCCACCATGATGCAAGTGCTGCAATATATCGGCCAGCACGACCAGACCCTGGACTTTATCTCCATGCTGCCCCTGGCGGGCTATGACGGTACCCTGATGTACCGCGCCGGGTTGCATGAAGCGGGCGTGGACGGCAAGGTGTCGGCGAAAACCGGTTCATTGCAGGGGGTCTATAATCTGGCCGGCTTCATCACCACCGCGAGCGGACAACGGATGGCATTTGTCCAGTATCTTTCGGGTTATGCCGTACCGCCGCAGGATCAAAAAGCGCGCAGAATCCCCCTGGTGCGTTTTGAGAGCCGGTTATATAAAGATATTTATCAAAACAACTAATGTCGGCGCCCCGGGCCGGACGGAGACCATCCGCCGGCCCGGGCCGTAATTCCTCCTGGCCCGGCGCATATAAGGCGAGTTGGCGCTATTAACAGGGAATTGCGCGGCGTGCATTAATAGAATATACTGCACGCGCCAGCCTGCTGAAATAATAATGACCGGATTGCCACACTGTTAGTTTGATATAACTATTACGTCTGTTTTTTTCACAACGGGTTCATTTGCTCTCTTAACTAAAACCAATCAAACCGGTGTTTAATTTTATTATCCGCAGCTAAATCCCCTATCATCTTTAACCGCCATCGCGCGCACTTAGAGTTTGTCAGTTGCCATAGGCTTCTGTGCGCCATTCATATGCCTAAATCGCTGTTTATGTAATATTCCGATACTATCCGCAGCTAAAAAATCAACAGGATAATCATAAAGAAAGGAATTGATCATGAACGCCAGACAAACCCCTGGGCCGCGGCGCGCCATGCCGAAAATTATAACATGGCGCAAGCCATCAATTTACTATCTGCGGTTTTAAACGATGAAAGCATTCCACCGCTAACGTTTTCAGCAGCTTTACGTTAATTACTCACGGTTATTTTTATGATTATTATTCCTGCCGGCATGGCGGTAGAAATGAAAGTGAAAAGTAATCGGATTGATTTGCCGATTCCGGCGCAAGCAAAGTGCTATATGAATAATATAATTAAAGGCACCGTTAGTATTTAAATGGCGGTACTGATATGGATCTTCCCGTTATCCAAGGACCGACGCCGGAAACCTGGCATATTCTGGCGATATTTGCCGCCACCATCGTGGCTTTTGTTTCGATTGGTTTTGGACTCATAAAAAAAGCCCCCCCGCCGGCGGCGGTGGGGCTGCACTAGCGTTAGGGCGATCAGCTAGCGGTGATAGATAATCTCTACGCCTTCTTCATCGTCATCGTCCCAATCATCGTCGTCGAGGCCATCGTCTTCCGCCTCGATTTCGTTTTTCTCCAACTGCTCGCGATGATAGTCATCCCACATAAACTCGACCTTTTCAGGCACCGCTTCTTCAGCCGGCTGCTCGTTGGGATGGCTGTTGATAAAGGCCATCACGTCCCAGCACAGCGCCTTGACGCCCTTTTGGCTCGCGGCGGAAATGACGTAGAACTGTTCTTCCCAGCCTAATGCCGCGGCAATGGCTTTGGCGCGGCGGTCCGCTTCTTCGGGCTCCAGCAGGTCAAGTTTGTTGAATACCAGCCAGCGCGGCTTGGCCGCCAGTTTTTCGCTGTAGCGTTCAAGTTCCCTGACGATGACCTTGGCGTTTTCGATCGGATCCGATTCATCAATCGGCGCCAGATCGATCAGGTGCAGCAGCACCCGGCAGCGTTCCAGATGTTTTAGGAACCGGATGCCCAGCCCCAAACCTTCGGACGCGCCCTCGATCAGCCCGGGAATATCGGCGATGACAAAGCTTTGCTCGTTGTCCATACGCACCACGCCCAGGCTCGGCACCAGGGTGGTGAAGGGATAATCGGCCACTTTAGGTTTGGCGGCGGACACGGCGCGGATAAAGGTCGATTTACCGGCATTAGGCAAACCCAGCATGCCGACATCGGCCAGCAGCAACAGCTCAAGCTGTATTTCACGGATTTCGCCTTTGGTGCCGTCGGTCTTCTGCCGGGGCGCGCGGTTGATGGAAGATTTGAAGCGCGCATTGCCCAGGCCGTGGAAACCGCCCTTCGCCACCATCAGGCGCTGCTCATGGCGGGTCATGTCGCCCATGGTCTCACCGGTATCCTTGTCGAGAATGCGCGTGCCGACCGGGACTTTAATCGTGATGTCCTTGCCGCGTTTACCGGTGCAATCCCGGCTTTGTCCATTCTGTCCGCGCTCGGCGCGGAAGGATTTTTCAAAGCGGTAATCAATCAGGGTATTAAGATTTCTGTCCGCCAGCAAATAGACATCGCCGCCGTCGCCGCCGTCGCCGCCGTCAGGACCGCCGTTAGGAATATATTTTTCCCGCCGGAAACTGACGCAGCCATTGCCGCCGTCACCCGCGGCCACCACAATGGCGGCCTCATCTACAAACTTCATGGAAACTCTCCGTAATTCATTTGCCGGGCGGCTTAATGGGCAATGCCGGTCCCGTTTTTGCCCGCCCGGGCCACAATCGATGGCCCGCCGCGGAAAACATCGCACCCGCCACCACTACAAACGCGCCCACATAACCGACGATATTCAGCGCCGGGGCAGCGAAGTAAGCCGGCCAGACGAGTGACAGCAAATCCGAAAAAAGCAAGGTGAACAAAGGCGTCAGCGTGACAATGGCGCTGACCTGCGCCGCTTGCCAGCGGGCCATGGCTTCCGCCAGCGCGCCGTAACCGATCAGGGTGTTGGCGCCGCAGAACAACAGGCACGCAACCTGCCAGCCGCTCAGTTGCATAATCACCATGGGTTTCGCCACGGCGGTTAACGCTATTGTACACAAAACATACAACAAGAACAGAATCTGTTGCGAAGCCAGCCGGCGCAGCAAGACTTTTTGCGCCACACCGTAACAGACCCAGACCGCCGCCGCGCAAATGCCGAGGATCACCCCGAGCGTATAGTCGGTAAGCCGGGTAAATATTTCAATCAGGCTGGTATTGAAAAACATCACCAGTCCCGTAACCAACAGCGCCGCCCCGATAACCTGGGTCATGCGCATGCGCTCTTTCAAGATAAACACGCTGGCGAACATCATGCCCACCGGCGACAGCTGGCCTATGACCTGGGAAGCGGTCGGGCTGAGGTATTGCAGGGACGAACTGAAGAAAATAAAGTTCCCCAGCAGTCCGGCGGTGGCAATCAGCAGCAATACCAGCCAGCGCCAGCGGAAAAACAGCTTCAGCGGCGGTAGTTGGCCGCGCGGCGCCAGGATAACCGCCAGGCCGATGCCCGCGATGATGAACCGGTACCATACCACGGTATACGGCTGCATATCAGTCAGCACCTGCTTCATGGCGATGGGCAGGGCGCCCCAGCACATGGCGGTGGTAAGCGCCAGCGCAATGCCCATTCCCGCCTGCTGCCCCGCCTGCTGATTTGTCTTCATGAGTGTTGGACGCGAAACTTACCTGGAAAGAAAGGTAACCTGGAAAGAAAATAAAAAGCCCCGCAACGAATTGCGGGGCTTAACTCTTAACTCTGCTATCGGAGAACAGAAAATTTATTCAGCAATGATGCTGACAAATTTACGGTTTTTCGGTCCTTTAACTTGGAACTGGATTTTGCCAGTAGTCAAAGCGAACAGAGTGTGGTCTTTACCGCAACCAACGTTGGTGCCAGGATGGAATTTGGTTCCACGCTGACGAACAATGATGCTGCCGGCTAAAACAGCTTCGCCGCCGAAGCGTTTAACGCCAAGGCGTTTACTTTCTGAGTCGCGACCGTTACGAGTCGAGCCGCCAGCCTTTTTGTGTGCCATGATTGTGCTCCCCTGTTAGGCGCCGATACCGGTAATTTTCACGTCAGTGAACCACTGACGATGGCCTTGTTGCTTACGATAGTGCTTACGGCGACGGAATTTAACAATCGTCACCTTATCGCCGCGACCATGAGCAACTACTTCAGCTTGAATCTTTCCGCCATTGACGAAAGGAACGCCGATCTGAATGTCGTCACCGTTGGCAATCATCATTACCTGGTCGAACTCAACGGTTTCACCCGTTGCAATGTCAAGCTTTTCAAGGCGAACAGTCTGACCTTCGCTGACCCGGTGTTGTTTACCACCACTTTGGAAAACCGCGTACATAAAAAACTCCGCTTTCCGCGCACTCAACCTATAATCGTCCACAGTGCGCTATAAATATTCACAATAGGGCGCGAATTCTACGCAAAAAAGCGTCCTATGACAAGTGCAGAATACATACAGGATGCGAAAAAAGGGCAGTTTCTTCATCGGCATTTATCTCTATCATTTTTCAAGTACAATCAGTAACACAGTTTCTGCCATCTGGCCTCATGAGCAGCGTTACTATTTAACGGTAAAAATAAAGCCAAAAGAAAATAATGAACCTTGATCAAATTACAGTACTCACAGCGCAGGATATGGCGAACGTCAACGCCATCATACTCGAGCAATTGAACTCCGAGGTCGTGCTGATCAATCAGCTCGGCCATTACATCATCAGCGGCGGGGGCAAGCGCATCCGGCCGATGATTGCCGTGCTGGCTGCCCGCGCCCTGCATTACGAGGGCAACAAGCATGTTACCGTGGCGGCCCTGATCGAGTTTATCCACACCGCCACCTTATTGCATGACGATGTGGTGGACGAGTCGGATATGCGGCGGGGCAAGGCCACGGCGAATGCGGCGTTCGGCAATGCGGCCAGCGTCCTGGTGGGCGATTTTATTTATACCCGCGCTTTCCAGATGATGACCGCCCTGGAATCGCTGCGCGTGCTGGCCTTGATGTCCGAAGCGGTGAACGTGATTGCCGAAGGCGAAGTGTTGCAGCTTATGAACTGCAACGATCCGGATATCAGCATCGACAGCTATATGCGGGTGATTTACAGCAAGACGGCCCGCTTGTTCGAGGCCGCGGCGCAGTCTTCGTCCATCCTGGCCGACGCCACCCCCGAGCAGGAAGCCGCCCTGCGGGATTATGGCCGCTACCTCGGCACCGCGTTCCAACTGATCGACGACCTGCTCGATTATGGGGCCGACGGCAAAACCCTGGGTAAAAATACCGGCGACGATCTCAACGAAGGCAAACCGACCCTGCCGCTGCTGCACGCCATGCGCAACGGCAACGCCGACCAGGCGGCGATGATTCGCGAAGCCATCGTTCAGGGCAACGGCCGGCATTTGCTGGAATCGGTGCTGGAAACCATGCGGCAATGCGGTTCCCTGGAATATACCCGCCAGCGGGCGGAAGCGGAGGCGGACAAAGCGATCGCCTGCCTGGCCTGCCTGGAGCCGACCCCTTATCGGCAGGCGCTGGAAAGCCTGGCGCATTTGGCGGTGCAGCGCCAGTTTTAGGAAAACCGTTTTTTTGGAAATATCCGCCGCCGCCGTTTCCCGCCGTCGGCTCACCGCCTGGGCAAGATTCCCAGGCGAGTCAAAAACGCCGCAATGCCTTCCCTCAAGACAAAACTGATGACATCGTCCAGCTCTTCCGGCTGGAATTGCTGGTAGATGGCGATCCAGGCCGCCAATGGGTCTTTTTCCGGCTCCCTGCGCCCGGCGGCATTGGCCAGATAGGGCTCGGCCGGCTCGTCGCGCATTGCCAGGCGGGTTAATTCCCGTTGGACAGCTTGCGGTAAACTCTCCCTGGCGAACTCAAGGCCTTTACCCTGGACCCCGATCACCGGTCTGCTGACCCATTTTTCTCGGCGCGCCCGCGCGGTGATGCCCTGGCGCGTGGTGGGAAGTTTAGCTATACCCATGAGCTCGCTGGTTCTAAACCAGTCTTTTTTCATATCTTTTGCATTCCGAATAGGGATGGCCTTAACAAAAATCAACTTTATATGGAAAATAATCGACACATATTTGGAAAATTAATGATATATATTTTCCATCCAAAAGTTGCATTTATAACGGGTTATTCACATATGTTAGTTCTGGCATTAACTTACCTCCGGCTTATCGCAAAGGATTGAGTCATGATTCAACACACAGATGATTGGCACCCGGCGGATATTGTTGCTTCAATGCGCAAACGCGGTACCACACTCGCGGCAGTATCGCGAGCAGCAGGTTTGAGTTCGTCAACGCTGGCGAACGCCTTGACACGGCCCTGGCCCAAAGGCGAATGGTTGATTGCCGATACGCTGGGAATTCACCCCTCGAAGATATGGCCCAGCCGCTATATCGACCCCGACACCAAGCAGCTACTCGACAGGAAAAGCCTGATACGTAAACGTGTCCCGGCTAAACCTGCCGCAGAAGATCCCCCTGCTGCGGTATAACCCCCCCTACTCCCGATCGAGCTCCGTCAGGAGCTCATCGGGATAATCCAGGCGTTTTAGCAGGTTTAATACGCCTTCGCGTAACACGAACGCCACCACAAAGTCACGTTCAGCACTGGAAAGCTGCCGGTGAATTTCGATCCAGGTAGAAGACGGTTCTTGTGTCGATAACACGTAGTCCGCAGTACAGGAACGCAATGAGAGCGTCCGTTTAACGGCTTCCGGCAGGCTTTGCCAGGCGTATTCAACCGCCTTGCCGCGCGCGCCCTCGCGCCGCCTTTTATGCCAGCCCTCTTCGCGGGCGCGGCGATTAAGTCCTTGACGCGTTTTGGGTAACCCGCCAACGCCAATCAGCTCGTGTGTTGCTATCCATTCCTTTTTTGCAGCCATTTACCCTCCTTGTCATGGTAATAACCTCGCGTTATTACCATTGCGCGGCTGCGTACAACCATAGAGACATCAACCATAAAGTCTTGCCGGTTGCGCTACCGCGCGGTTCCGTTGTTAATACGCCCATACTCTATAGCAATTACAGCTTGTCGTAACGTCAATTACAACACAAAAAAAGGCGGAAGCGCCACCAGCGATTTAAAAATGAGATCGCCATTGATTTTTATCCTATAACGCTAAATAATCATTATTTATCAATAGAATAATTACTTACATCAATTATTGACGCGCCAGGATTTTTGCCGTTTTCCACCGGAAATGACGGCCGGCGATCGAGGGGAAAAAAGGGGAGGAAAGGGAAATAACCGGGGGAAAAACGCGTTTCCCGCCCTTGAAGGCGCGGGAAACGAAGGGCCTATTGGTTGATGAATTTCACACCCAATTCGATGTCGCTCTTCAGTACATCCTGCATATGCTCCAGGGCCTGCTGTTCAAAAGCGCTCAGGGTGCCGATAGGTTTGCGTTCCGCCAAGCCGTCTTTGCCCAGTAGCAGCGGCTGGGCAAAGAAACGGGTGTACTCCCCGTCGCCTTCCACATAAGCGCATTCCACCACGCCTTGTTCACCCTGCAAGGCGCGAACCAGCGACAGTCCGAACCGCGCCGCGGCCTGGCCCATGGATAAGGTAGCGGATCCGCCGCCGGCTTTGGCTTCCACCACCTCGGTGCCGGCGTTCTGAATGCGTTTGGTCAGATCGGCGACTTCCTGTTCGGTGAAGCTGATACCTTTGAGCTGGGAAAGCAGAGGTAATATAGTAACGCCGGAATGGCCGCCGATCACGGGCACCTCGACATCCTGCGGCCGCAATCCTTTCAGTTCAGCCACAAAGGTGTTGGAACGGATGATATCCAGGGTAGTGACGCCAAACAGCTTGCGTTTATCATAGACACCGGCTTTTTTCAGCGCCTCGGCGGCAATGGCCACGGTGGTGTTCACCGGGTTGGTAATGATGCCGATCAGGGCACCGGGACTGGCTTTAGCCACCTGGTTCACCAGGTTGCGCACAATGCCGGCGTTGACATTAAATAGATCCGAACGGTCCATGCCCGGTTTGCGAGCCACGCCGGCGGAAATGAGGACGATATCCGCCCCTTCCAGGGCGGGAGTGGCATCTTCGCCGCTAAAGCCTTTGATTTTTACCGCCGTAGGAATATGGCTGAGGTCGACAGCGACGCCAGGAGTGACCGGTGCGATATCGTAAAGAGAAAGTTCTGAACCGGATGGAAGTTGGGTTTTGAGTAACAGGGCAAGCGCCTGGCCAATGCCGCCGGCTGCACCGAGAACTGCGACTTTCATTCTAATCTCCTTATTATTATAGGAAAAATTAAATGCCGTCAAATCATCTGGTTATGATCATAGAGACATAAACGGGTAAAAACAAATCAGCGATCGCAAATTTGAGAATTGGCGCATTAACTTTCCGCCGTCCATAAAATACCGCTGCCGCTGCTGTTTGTTGCCGTTGGCTATCAATCACATTACACCGGGAATTAGTGTCAAAACAACATCATTTTCATAACAATTGCTTTACTTTTTCCACAGCAATAATCTGGGAGCCAGGTCAAAAAGGAAATGAATAAATATTGTTATCCTAGCCGTTTTGCCGGCTATCGCGGCGATTAACGCCCTTGGCTGGGCATTTTTATTGCATAAAAATGCAATTTTATGCATAATTACAACTATGTTTATAGCTACTGGTTTGGTAAAAAATGCGTAATAACATAAAACAAGAAGAACTGGTTAAAGCTTTTAAGGCGTTGCTGAAAGAAGAGAAATTCAGTTCTCAAGGCGAGATCGTTTTTGCATTGCAAGAACAAGGATTTGAAAATATCAATCAGTCGAAAGTCTCGCGGATGTTAACTAAATTCGGCGCGGTGCGCACCCGCAACGCCAAAATGGAAATGGTCTACTGCCTGCCCGCCGAATTGGGCGTACCCACCACCAGCAGTCCCCTGAAAAATTTGGTTTTGGATGTAGATCATAACGATGCGGTGATAGTGATTCATACCAGCCCGGGCGCTGCGCAGCTGATTGCCCGTTTGTTGGATTCGCTGGGTAAATCCGAAGGCATATTGGGGACCATCGCCGGTGATGACACCATTTTTACCACCCCGGCCAAAGGGTTTAGCGTTAAGCAGCTCCACGAGGCCATACTTATTCTGTTTGACCAGGAGCTTTGAACCTTTTTACCGGTGCTTTATAACGAAAATGAATCAAGGCGCCGGTTTTAACGCCGATTATCCCGTTTTTACCATCGTTTAACCCTACGTATTATGCTGCTATTCCCGCCCCAACCTGTCATATATCCACTCCTTACCCTTCTCTCCAGGCTATTGCACTGGCGGAAAGAGACAATTCAGCACGTTTGGCTACATCCGGCTATCTGCTTGAAATTACAATTAATTAACATTAGTCGCCTATTTTTCATCCGGTTTTAATAGCATTTGCTTATATTAATATAGTGTTGCATGTTAAAGTTTCATAATAAATTATGAGTGAACTATTAATACCTTACGTTATTAGTGTATACTTAGTTTCGTGATGCCCATCACGTTGTGCGTCATGTGTTCTATCAAACGTGAAGAAAATAGAGGTGAGAAAAATGAGAATTTCTACTGCGGCTTCATTGATGACCGTAATATCGGCCCTGTCATTTGGCGCATTTGCCGCCGATTCGATTTCGCTAGAACAAGCGAATAATTTGCACGCTTTCGGAACCGTAAGCGTTAGCGGTATTGGCGGCGCGCCGTCCGATATCCATCAGGCGCTGAACCAGGCGGCCGACGCTAAAGGCGCGACCGCTTACCGGATTACCGAAGCGCGCGAAAACGATACATGGCATGCGACCGCGGAGCTCTATAAATAAGGGGCTCTGTTCTGTAAATAAATACCCAAGTTGTATAACCAATTTACCTTAACGACGCTCTCGTGGTTTCCATAACGGGGATAGATCCTCTGGCGGATAGTGTCGTTCCGGCTGATTCAGCACCAGCAACACAGCAACATCGTTCAAAATTAAAAATCAATGCCGTCGTCGCCCTCAGTTATTCCTGTGTCCAGCAATGACCCCAGACGCGAGCTATTGATTCCCTCTCGTCGTCCTATCCGACGATTTTTACCCCCGCTTGCGGGGGATTTTTTTGTTTAACCCTGACTCCGGCCCGGCACTTCGCTGGACTGCGCCAAGCCATACACACCATATTTATCAACTAATTAAGGTGATCCAACCTATGCCGATGCTATGCGAAACTCGAGCCGGCTTCCGACCGTCTGGCTCCCATTTGGCTCCTGGAAACCGATAAAGTCGCCAACTTCTTGAAAGAAAATTGACGTCGCAGAGGAAAGCTTGCCGGCGGACGAGAATGCTGTTTGATTGAGGGTTTCTTTTTTAAACGGAAGCACCTTAACAGAGAGGATGCCCAGCATGAGCCGAGCGCAACGCAGGGCAGTGGACGCCGCCGAAGACCGATAACGTCAAAGCGACTTGCCAATGCTGGGTCGGCCTCAAGACCGGCCTAATTCCTTACCCTATATAGGCACTCGCACAGGCCAATTTTTGCCTGCTCTACGGCGGTGATACCGCCAGTCCCGCTTTGAGATTCAACTGGGCCAGCAGTTTACCGTGAATACCGCCGAATCCGCCGTTGCTCATGACCAGGATATAATCCCCGGGCTGCGATCTTTTAACGATCATATCCACCAGCGTATCCACGTCCGCGCTCCAGTGAGCGGGCTGCACGCAGGCCTCGGCGACTTCGCTCACCTGCCAGGGAATATGCTGCGGTTGGAATAAAAAGACTTCGTCGGCCCGCCCCAGGGAAGGCGCCAGTTCATTTTTGTTCAGGCCCATTTTCATGGTGTTTGAACGGGGTTCAAGTACGGCCAAAATACGCGCGGTTCCGCCAACCTTGCTGCGCAGCGCGGCCAGCGTGGCGAGGATAGCCGTGGGATGATGGGCGAAATCATCATAGAGCTTGACGCCGTTCGCGGTGCCCTTTAGCTCCAGACGACGGCGGGCATTAATAAAGGAACCCAGCGCCTGGCAGGCGTCAGCCGGCTGCACCCCCACATGCCGGGCGGCGGCAATGGCCATCAGCGCGTTATGCATGTTATGTTCGCCGACGATATCCCAATGGACTTCGCCGACGCATTCACCTTGCAAAAACACCTGGAACGCGCTTGAATCCGCCGCAATTTTTTTCGCGCGCCAGCTGCCCTCCTCACCGACATACTCTTGCTCGCTCCAGCAGCCCATCGCCATAACCTGCTTTAGGTGCGGATCGTTATCGGGCAGAATAATTTTGCCTTTACCCGGCACCAGCCTGACCAAATGATGAAACTGCTTCTGGATGGCCTTCAGATCGTCAAAAATATCCGCATGATCGAATTCAAGATTATTCAAAATTAGGGTGCGCGGGCAGTAATGAACGAACTTGGAACGTTTATCAAAAAACGCGCAATCGTATTCATCCGCTTCCACCACAAAAAAATCGCTGTCGCCCAACCGGGCCGACACCGTGAAGTTCCCCGGTACGCCGCCGATCACGAACCCCGGCTGATAGCCGCAGACTTCCAGTATCCAGGTGACCATGCCGGCGGTGGTGGTTTTGCCGTGGGTACCGGCGACGGCGATTACCCAGCGCTGTTGCAGCACCCGATCGTGCAACCACTGCGGGCCGGATACATAACGTATTCCCCTTTCAAGCACGGCTTCCACGCATGGATTACCGCGGCTCATCGCGTTGCCGATAATAACCAATTCCGGCTCCGGCGAAAGCTGGGCCGGATCGTAGCCCTGGATAAGCTGGATGCCCTGATCTTGCAGCAGGGTGCTCATGGGAGGGTAGACATTATCATCAGACCCGGTGACGTCGTGTCCCAGTGAACGGGCCAGCATCGCTAACCCGCCCATAAACGTGCCACAGATACCGAGAATATGTATGCGCATAATTTTTCCATTTTTTTAACAACGATCTGCGGCCCATTCTACCGCTGCGGCCGGACGATATAAACGGATTTGATGATGTACCCGCATTCGTTTAAGCTAAACTTCCTATGCAGACGTTAGTGGTAAACCGGCCAGGAGTATATGGGCCAGTGGTTTTGGTAAGCGGTAACGGGTCAGTGATTTTCGGTTAGCGATACGAGTTAGGGGTTATTATGGGTTCAGGCAGGTTAGATGGATAACCGATAATACCGCTTTTCATCCATGGCTACAGTGTCTTATTTCGATTCAGGGAAAGTGTTATGAAAACGTTAGGCGAATTTATCGTTGAGAAGCAGCACGAATTTCCACACGCTACCGGTGAGCTTACCGCGTTGCTCTCCGCGATAAAATTAGGTGCGAAGATCATACATCGCGATATCAATACCGCGGGTTTAGTGGATATCCTGGGCACCAGCGGCGTGTCCAATATCCAGGGCGAAGTCCAGATGAAACTAGACCTGTTCGCCAATGAAAAGCTAAAAGCGGCGCTGAAAGCCCGCGGACAAGTGGCGGGGATTGCGTCTGAAGAAGAAGACGAGATCGTGATTTTTGACGGCGATCGTTCCACCAGCGGCAAATATGTCGTGCTGATGGACCCGCTGGACGGCTCTTCCAATATCGACGTCAACGTATCCGTCGGCACCATTTTCTCCATTTACCGCCGTATCACCCCCGTAGGCACGCCGGTTACGGAAGCGGATTTTTTGCAGCCCGGTAATAAACAGGTCGCGGCGGGATATGTGGTTTATGGCTCTTCTACCATGCTGGTCTACACCACCGGCTGCGGCGTCCACGCCTTCACTTACGATCCCTCCATCGGGGTATTCTGCCTGTCCCACGAAAGCGTGCGCTTCCCTGCCACAGGCAATATGTATTCAATTAACGAAGGCAACTACATCAAGTTTCCCACCGGCGTTAAAAAATACATTAAATATTGCCAGGAAATGGATGAAGCCACCCACCGCCCTTACACCTCGCGCTATATCGGCTCGTTGGTATCGGATTTCCACCGCAACCTGCTCAAAGGCGGCATTTACCTTTACCCTAGCACCGCCACGCACCCGCAGGGCAAACTGCGCCTGCTTTACGAATGCAACCCCATGGCATTCCTGGCCGAACAAGCCGGCGGCAAAGCCAGCGACGGCGCCAACCGCATCCTCGACATCCAGCCGGAAAAACTGCATCAGCGCTCGCCGTTTTTTGTAGGCACGGAATCAATGGTTAACGACGCCGAACGCTTTATTCTCGAATACCCGGACAACAACTAACCATAAAAACCCCTTGGCACGGTAAGCCCGCGAGCGCTGGCGCTAACTGCGTGCCGGTTAAAAGGAAAGCGCGCCGTAGGGGTTGAGGCGGCCATCTCTTGGCCGTCCGACACCCCTTGGCACGGTAAGCCCGCGAGCGCTGGCGCTAACTGCGTGCCGGTTAAAGGGAACGCGCGCCATCTCCCGATGGCGCCCCCCACCTCAGGCCGCGACCTTCTCTTTTTCCTCCGCCCCAATCTCACCCGCCTCCAACTGAAATAACGCCATGCTGGCCGCCAACTGCTCCGACTGCGCCTGCAGCGAACGCGTAGCGGCGGTTGACTCCTCCACCAGCGACGCATTCTGCTGCGCTACCGCATCCATCTGCGACACCGCCAGGGAAATTTGCTCGATCCCGCGGCTTTGCTCATCGGTGGCATTGGAAATCTCGCGCATCAAACGGGTCACGCGCATCACTTCTTCAGAAATCTCGTCCATGGTCTCCCCGGCGGTATGCGCCATTTCCGACCCTTCGTTAACCCGCCCCTGGGACTCTTTAATCAACCCCTTAATTTCTTTGGCCGCCTCGGCGCTGCGATGAGCCAAATTGCGCACCTCCCCCGCCACTACCGCGAACCCGCGTCCCTGCTCGCCGGCGCGCGCCGCCTCCACCGCTGCATTGAGCGCCAGAATATTGGTCTGAAAAGCAATGCCGTCAATCACGCCGAGGATATCGGCGATACGCCGCGAACTGGAGGTAATGGCCTGCATTTTCTCAATCACGTAGCATACGACTTCGCTGCCCTTATCGGCGGTATCGGATACCGTCTTGGCTAATTCATGGGCCTGGCGGGCATGCTCGGCATTAAGTTTTACCGTTTGGGTCAGCTGTTCCATACTGGCCGCGGTCTGCTCAAGGGCGGCGGCGGATGCCTCGGTACGCTGGGATAGATTTACATTGCCGGACGCCAATTCGCGCGTACCCGCATCGATTTGTCCCCCGGCCTGCCGCACTTCGCTGACCGCATCCGCCAGGGCTTGTTGCATCAATGCCAACGCCCGGTTCAGGCGCCCCAGCTCGTTGTTGCGGTTCACCGCCACCGGATGATACAAATCGCCGGCGGCGATATGTTCCAAATGCACAATCGCGGTATTCAGCGGCCGCAGAATAAAATATCGCATCATCAGCCAGGCCGTGATCGCCAGCGCCAGGCTCAGCACGCAGGCGATAATGACCAGCGTCAACTGCAAACGGGCGCTATCAGCCGCGGCGAGCTGGATATCCTGCCCGGCCTGCGACGCGAATTGCTGAAAACCGGCGAGCTGTTGATCCATCTCGTTGCTCAGCGGGGTTAAATGAGTTTCCAGCACTTGGTAATAGGCATCGATATCAGCGTTGCTCAAAGCTTTAAGCACCGCTTTAACGCCCTGGTCGTTATAGCGCTGATAAACCATATTCAGCTGTTGGGCGCGTTTCGCCCCCTCGGAGGTGATCGACCCCACCGCCATAAATGCCGCCATGGCGTCGTCGGCCTGTTTGGCCAGCGCTTTGGCGTTATTGGTGGAGGTCTGGGCTTCGTTAATCAGGCCGGTTTCAAACTGCCTGACCGCCAGCGACGCCTCGGTGCGCGCACGCAGCGACGCATTATAAGCGCGACTGAGCGAACCCAGTTCTTCCCCCTGGATTTGGTTAGTGGCTTGCAGAGAATGTGAACTTTGCCGGATGGTATGGAGACTAATGCCGCTGACAATAAATAAAATTATTGTCATCAGTACCAGCCAGGTGAGCAACCCGACCTTGACGCTCATATTTTTGAACATTGTTCCTGCCCCTGCTTTTTCAGATGTTGATGAAGACAAATCACCCGGCAGAGGCCGTACACTCCGCCCTGCATCGGTTATCGGACGCGGCAGGTTTTACTTTATCGATTTGACGGTTATAACTGGATTATGTGAAATATCTCACAAGGCTTGGGCAAAAGCTAAAATGACCGGGGTTGGTGAATCAGCGGTGAACTAACGTAAAATTTGGTTATAATAGGCGTCACGCCACTCTATTAAGCACGATTAAGGAAATTGACATGAGTTTGAATCAGGTACCGGCAGGTAAAGATCTTCCCGAGGATATTTATGTTGTGATCGAGATCCCCGCCAATGCTTCGCCTATCAAATATGAAATTGATAAGGACTCCGGCTCGCTGTTTGTCGATCGTTTCATGTCCACCGCCATGTTCTACCCGTGTAATTATGGTTATATCAACCATACCCTGTCCCTGGATGGCGATCCGGTGGATGTGCTGGTGCCCACGCCCTACCCGCTGCAACCCGGTTCCGTGATTCGCTGCCGTCCGGTGGGCGTACTCAAAATGACCGACGAAGCCGGTGAAGACGCCAAGCTGGTGGCGGTTCCCCACACCAAGCTGACCAAAGAATATGATCATGTGAAAGACGTGGAAGATCTTTCGCCGTTACTGCGGGCGCAAATCACGCATTTCTTTGAACACTATAAAGATTTGGAACAGGGTAAATGGGTGAAAGTGGCTGGCTGGGAAAATGCCGAAGCCGCAAAAGCGGAAATCATTGCCTCGTTCGAACGCGCTAAAAAATAATCATCGCCGGAACCATGCGTTAACCCGGCCTTGCATTATGTGTTGAATGTTGCCCGCGCCGGGCGACGCGCCTCCTTCGTGGAGCGTGTCGCCCGGCGCGGCGCCAATCAGGGCTCGTCGTCCCGCTTGGCCCAGTCGCCGCCCTTAAGCTGTCGTAATCCCTCCACAGGACGTTGATAGACATACATCCAGGCGCTACCATAAGGCGTCGCAATCAATGCCCGTTTATATTCACCGCTTTTTGTACGCAAGGCATCCAACTCGGCCAAAGTCGAGGAATCAATGCGATAGACTTCACAATATACCGTCCCCTCGCCAGGGACTACCGCTGGGTAATGGCCGAGATCGTACAATTCAAAACCCGAGATCTCATGATCTCCCAGCCATTGGCCGTTCGTCATCCAATGACTATTGCCCTGATTGCGTCGCAGACTACCGTAGACAATTATTCGCATCGTTAAAACTCAAACTGATAGAGCAAGTCTAATGCCTGGTTAAGACCAGACACGGCTTCCAGATAAAGTCTAGGCATTAAACGGTAACGTAACG
>JAATFX010000091.1 GCA_015654925.1 Enterobacterales bacterium
AGGTGTTGAGATCAGCGACGGCAACAAACGTTCTCAATAAATCAAGATCAAGATTGAGCACTGGACGATTTGCATTGGTCATAATATTGTCTTCACTTTTGTATTCTAATTACACACTACTACCCTGGTGTTTCAAAAAAACATTTCTAAACTATAACTCTTATGAGCAAATCCCCTTCCCCGCCGGGTCCGAATCACTATGATTCGCCGTTTGGTTAACGGGCACTTGCTTTAATCTTTTGGGACATCCCCCCATCTTCGGGCGATCTCCTCGCTTATATAAAAGATAACCTCTGCCGCTATTGCCGAATCGCTTTTTTACCGTAGGTAAAGCGCGAAATTTCATGAGGATATCATTGGTATGATGCTGTATGAAAATCAAAAAGGTTTTAACAGCGAGCGCAAACTTAAAGGTAATTAATTAAAAGCGTTCTTCATATTTGAAATAAATGTTGAATATTAGGGGTTAAGTGCTTTTTTTATCTCTCAATCGCCATAATTAACATAAATTTCTCTTAACTATTGTTTATACAATCAAAATTAATTTCTTTCTAAATCTACCGGCAAGTAAATGTATACCATAAATAGCTACCATAAACGAAACAACAATAATTTGTAAGCCTCAAAATGTGACCTTTATTTCCCTATGCAAAAAAGCACACAAGCCAATGAACAGGCAATACTTTGCGTTGGGCAAATGTGTGACTTATCCCTTAAATCGCCGTTATTGCACGTTCTGCCGCCAATATCCTTCTTCCCCGGGGTTTATGGCATCGCGTCGCGCGTTGCGGCCCGCATCCTTCATGTGCATGTACCGAATAATCACGTCCTGTAGGGAGAGTAACCCTTATTGGCTCGCAGTAGTATAATAAATGTCCATAAAATTTTTATTTACGAGTTATCCTATGGTTCTCTGTAGTGGAATTGTTTGTTTTTATCAGATATGGTAGCAACTTACACTGGTAAATGGCTTAAAAAATTAATTTTGCGCTGCTGCCTTTAGTTCCCCTGAACATTCCCCCCGAAGCCCGCCGTTATCCTTCAAAAGCCCCCGGCAGAGGAGTACATTATGCGTAATGCGTGATTCCATGGTCGGAAGACGTTTTTCTGGTATAAGGCGTAATATCGTGATCGCACCCGTTGAAAAATCCAGCAAATTGGAAAATGTTTGTTATGACATCCGTGGCCCGGTGCTAAAAGAAGCAAAGCGCCTCGAAGAAGAGGGTAACAAAGTCCTCAAATTGAATATCGGTAATCCGGCGCCGTTTGGTTTTGACGCGCCGGATGAAATTTTGGTGGATGTCATCCGCAATCTGCCGACCTCGCAGGGGTATTGCGACTCAAAGGGATTATATACGGCGCGCAAGGCGATCATGCAGCATTACCAGGCGCGCAATATGCATGATATCACCCTTGAAGATGTCTATATCGGCAATGGGGTATCGGAGCTGATCCAACAGTCGATGCAGGCGCTGTTGAATACCGGCGACGAAATGCTGATCCCGGCGCCGGATTACCCCCTGTGGACGGCATCGGTGTCGCTGTCCGGCGGTAACGCGGTACATTATTTGTGTGATGAAGAAGCCGGCTGGTTTCCGGACCTGGACGATATCCGCAGTAAAATTACCCCGCGCACCCGCGGCCTGGTGATTATCAACCCGAATAATCCCACCGGCGCGGTGTACAGTAAAGAGATGTTGCTCGAACTGGTGGAAATCGCCCGCCAGCACGATTTGATTATTTTTTCCGACGAAATTTACGACAAGATCCTCTACGACGCCGCCCAGCATCACTCCATCGCGGCGCTGGCCCCCGATTTATTGACCGTGACCTTCAACGGCTTGTCCAAGACATATCGCGTTGCCGGTTTTCGCCAGGGATGGATGGTGCTTAATGGCCCGAAAAAACATGCCAAGGGATATATAGAGGGGCTGGAAATGCTGGCGTCAATGCGTTTGTGCGCCAACGTACCGATGCAACACGCCATTCAGACCGCCTTGGGCGGCTATCAGAGTATCAGCGAATTTATCAACCCCGGCGGGCGGCTCTACGAGCAGCGCAACCGCGCCTGGGAGCTGATCAACGATATTCCCGGAGTATCCTGCGTGAAACCCAGCGGCGCGCTGTATATGTTCCCCCGCATCGATGCCCGGCGGTTTAACGTGCTCGACGATCAGAAGCTGGTGCTGGATCTGTTGCTGCAAGAAAAAGTCCTGCTGGTGCAGGGCAGCGCCTTCAACTGGCCGTGGCCCGATCATCTACGCATCGTAACGCTGCCGAGCGTGGATGTCTTGGAAACCGCCATCGGCAAATTCGGCCGTTTCCTGCAAAATTACCATCAGTAACCCCCAGGGTGCGGGGCCTTGCCGGCCCGCACCGGCGGAATTTGCATAATCCCGCCCCAGTGCGCACAATAGATCCCTTACTCACCTGCCGTAAGAGTCCGTCATGATTCAAAGTCATTTTTTTGCCCATCTCTCCCGTTTAAAGCTGATTAATCGCTGGCCGCTGATGCGCAACGTGCGTACCGAAAACGTATCCGAACACAGCCTGCAGGTGGCGTTCGTCGCCCATGCGCTGGCGGTGATCCGCAATCGTAAATTCGACGGACGGCTTAATCCGGAGCGTATCGCGCTGTTGGCGATGTACCATGACACCAGCGAGGTCCTGACCGGCGATATGCCCACGCCCATTAAATATTTCAATGCGCAAATGGCCCATGAATATAAAAACATCGAGAAGATCGCCCAGCAAAAATTGATCGCGATGCTGCCGGAAGAATTACGGGAAGACTACCGGTCGCTGCTTGACGAAGAGCATTATTCCCCAGAGGAAAAAGCGGTGGTGAAGCAGGCGGATACGCTGTGCGCCTATCTGAAATGCCTGGAGGAGATCTCGGCCGGCAATAACGAGTTCACCATGGCGCTGGCGCGGCTGGAAAAAACCCTGGCGCAGCGGCACAGCCCGGAAATGGAATATTTCATGACGGTGTTTGTTCCCAGCTTCAGCCTGTCCCTGGACGAGATTAGCCAGGACACGCCGCTGTAACGCCATGCGCCATGTCCGGGTCAAAATGGATAGAGTATCGGCACCAGCACCACGCTTACCACCATCACCAGCACGGTAAACGGCACGCCGATACGCATAAAATCGCCGAACTTATAGCCGCCCGGCACCAGGACCAGGGTATTGACCGGCGAGGAGACCGGCGTCATGAAAGCCGACGAGGCGGCAATGGCGATGATCATGGCGAAAGGATAAGGCGAAACCGACATCTCGCGGGCGGCAGCCACCGCAATGGGCGCCATCAGCACCGCCGTGGCGGTATTGGAGATAAACAGCCCTATCACCGCGCATAGGATAAACAAGCTCACCAGCATGACGTGGGCCCCCGCCCCGCCCGAAATATCCATCAGCAAACGCACCACGATTTCAATGCCGCCGGTTTTTTGCAGCGCGAGGGCAAAGGGCATCATGCCGACGATCAGAATCAGGCTGGGCCAGTGGATGGCGCGATAGGCGCTCTCCATATCGATACAGCGAAATTTACCCATCAGCATGCAGGCAACCAGGGCGGCAATGGGGTTGGGGATCTCTTCGGTAAGCATCATGGCCACCATTAGCGCCAGGCAAAATAGCGCATGGGGCGCCTGGCTGACCGCGGGCGCCACATCGTCCACCTCCGCGGGCAGGTTAAGCACGATGAAATCATATTTCTGGACCTGCAGCTGGCGGATCAGTTTCCAGTCGCCGATCACCAGCAGAATGTCGCCCAGCGACAGCTCTTCATCAATCAGTTTGCCCGCCAGCGCCTCGCCGCTGCGGCGAATGCCCACCACGTTTACGCCGTAGCGGCTGCGAAATCCCACCTGGCGCAGCGTTTTGCCGGTTAATTCCGAATCCGGAATCAGGCTGACTTCGGCCATGCCGACGTCCCGGGACTGCTCGGAAAAATACTCGCCGCGCAGGATCATCGGCTCCAGTTGCTGTTCGCTGCAAAACTGGCGCAGGTCGACTTCCGATGCCGACATATCAATCAGCAGCACGTCGCGATGGCGCAGCTCGGTGTTGCCGCTGGCGCTGATCATGACCCGCCGGAATTTGCGCCAGCGTTCAATGCCCACCACGTTGGCGCCGTAGCGGTCTCGCAGGCGCAAATCATCCAGCCGCTGGCCAATCAGCGGCGAACCGGGCCGCAGCGCCAGACGCCTGGCCCGGCCCGTCAGCCTGTAATCGCGGATCAGGTCGCGAAATGTCCGGCGTCGCCACTGTTCGCGCGCCTGATCCCCGTCGCCGACCTCCAGCCAGTAGCGCGCCACCAGCATATAACCAATGCCCATCAGCAATACCACCAGACCCACCGGCGTCACGGCGAAAAAGCCAAAGCCCTGCTCGCCGTCGCGCACCAGTTCGCTATTAACCACCATATTCGGCGGGGTGGCCACCAGCGTCATCATGCCGCTGATCAGCGCGGCGAAGCTTAGCGGCATCATCATGCGGCTGGGGGAGGTTTTCATGCGCAGGGAGACGCTTAGCACTACCGGAATAAAGATGGCCACCACGCCGGTGGAGCTCATAAACGCGCCCAGGGCGGCGACGGTAATCATCAGTAAAATCAGCATGCGGGTTTCGCTTTTTCCCGCCACCCGCATCAGCCACTCGCCCACCTGATAGGCAATACCGGTGCGCACCAGTCCTTCGCCTACCACAAATAGCGCGGCGATCAAGATGACATTAGGATCGCTGAAACCGGCGAGAGCCTCCGGCAGGGTCAGGGTGCCGCTGAGTACAAAAGCGATGATCACCAACAATGCCACGACGTCCATGCGCACTTTATTGGTGGTAAACAAGAACATAGCGACCAGCAGCAGGGCAAGGACCCAGATGAGTTCGTTATTCAAAACGGTATCCCGGATAAGCCATTCGGAGTTTGAGGGGAATCATGCCATAAAAAAGCCCCGGCCATACGGGGCTGAATCATTTTTTTCGCCATTGGCGCCGATCATTTTAATTGCACAAACAATTGCATGCGTCGGTTTCAGTTCTGGCGCAGGCTGACGCGCACACCGTGCAAGTCTTTCTCGATAGACAATTGTTCCAGAGAGGTCAGCAGCAGGCCGATGGCCTCTTTTTGCGGCGTTTGTGCGGGAGGATTTACCGCTATCACCGGGCAACCCGCCGCCAGGCCGGCCTGAATACCGGCGATGGCGTCTTCCACGACGATGCAGTCGCCGGGCAGCAGCCCCAGCTTTTGCGCTCCCAGCAAATAGGCATCCGGCTGCGGCTTGCCGCGGGCCACCTGCTCGGCGGTAATCAGCACCGCCGGCGCGGGTAAATGGCCGGCCAGAATGCGCGCGGAGGCGACCGGAGTGGACCCGGAGGTTACGATGGCCCACGGTATATCCAGCGCGTTTAACCGCGACAGCAGCTCTACCGCGCCCGGCAGCGCCGTCACTCCTTCGATGCACCCGGCTTCGAATTTTTCAAGCGCGGCAAACTCCGTTTGAATGGCCTCTTCGCTTGCGCCGGGCATGAAATGGCGCAGGGAGGTAATAGCCTGTTTGCCGTGGATAAAATTAAAAACGTCCTGGACCGGAACGCTATGGCGTTTGGCCCAATTTCCCCAGGCCAATTCCACTACCGGCAATGAATCAATCAACGTTCCATCAAGGTCAAACAAAAAACCTTTACACAGCACAGGCATATCTCCGGATTAAGCCATCAGGCATTGATAATTTGGGTAATTTCGACCGCGCTAAGATGATACTGGCGCGGACAGGATTGCCAGACGGCCAACATCCGCAAATATTTATCCCACATTTTGGTTTGAGCATTAAAACCGTGGCTGCCGGAATCAAAGTGAGTGTAGCGCCCTTCGGTAAACACCATGAAACGGACATACCCCAGATAACGGGCTTCGGTGGCGGCATCGAAGCCGAGAAACGCCAGGCGCCGCTCGTCGATATCCTGGCGGTCTTTCAGATTCGACCAGGAGACTTGCAGCGCATGATGCAATTCCATGATATCGATAATCGTGCGGCAGACATCTTCGCTTAGCTGGCCGAAATCCCGATCCAATTCACGCATCTGCAAGCCATAACCGCGCTCCACGATGGTTTGCTGGCGGCGATAGCGCTCGCCGTTGTCCGGGTCCAGCAAGGACATCATTTTATACTGGTTCGACAGAATTAATCGTTGGGCGTTTGTCATCTCCATCATCCACTCCTGGTGTTATGCCTGTTTGCGCCGAAAATAGTCTCTGGTGACAGCATCGCATAATGCCCCGGCCTGCGGAACCGCAAGCCGGCGCTTCTTTGATTTAAAACAGCAGGTGGCGAAATATCGCCCGGCGCGCCACGACGCCTGCGGCGATCCGGCCTGATAGAGACGATGATCGACGAACGCTGACCGATCGATGCGGCTAAGCCGATGATTACAAGTCGTCCAAAAAAGCTTTATCCAACAGCTTGAACGCGCGTTTGAGCACGTCGGCCAGCATTTGATAGGTCGGGATGCCTTCCACCGGCGCCTGGGCCTGGCCGGCTTCGCTCAGTTGATGGCGCACTTCGTGGAACCAGTGCAATAGAGCAGGCGGCAACGGCGTGACGGCGCGTTTGCCCAGCCACCACAGTCCTTGCATCGGCAGGCTACAGGCAAAGATGGCCGTCGCCACCGCGGGACCGAGCTGGCCGCCCATGGCGATTTGCCAGGTGAGGGTGAACACCGCCACCGCCGGCATATAACGCACGGCAAAGCGGGTCGCGGCAATCATGCGATTTTCAGGGAACAGCGTCGCCAGGCGTTTTTCGGTCGGCCAGGTTTTCATATAGTCTTGTCCGCGCTGGAAAATTTTGTACCAACTGACCGAACCGGAAGGAATAGTCGCCATAGCGGACCTCAACTTTACGAATAAAAATTAAA
>JAATFX010000015.1 GCA_015654925.1 Enterobacterales bacterium
TGACCGCGATCAGTATGGCGATCACCAGCACGCTCGGCACCACGATCCAGGCAAAACTCAGCGGTACGCCAAACAGCATCAGGCCGATGGCTTTGGCCAGGCCCCAGCCGGCGATACAGCCCAGCAGCCCCCCCAGCGCGCCGCTCATCACCGCTTCGAGATAAAACAGCAGCATGATCTGCCACTGGCGGGCGCCGAGCGCCTTCATCAAACCGATTTCCCGGGCGCGCTCCATGATGGTGCTGGTCATCAGCGAGGCGATACCCATGCTTGAGGCGACCAGCGCCGCCAGGGTCACCACCGCCAGCAATAATTGGATTTTTTCAATCACCACGCCTTCCGAGGCCGCCACCTGCCAGATGGGATGCACCACCGAGCCGGAAATCGCTTCTTCCAGCTGATGGGAGATCGACGACACAAACGCGGTACAGTACCAAAGATCGTATTCCTCCGCCGTCAGGCCATCGAGGTTATCCCGGGCCCGGCGGGAGAGATCGTTTTCCGGCACGGTCAGCGCCGATACCCGCACCGCCTGCACTTTACCCGGCAGGCCCAGCAGTTGCTGCACCGGCGCCAGCGGCATGACCAGCCGGCCCTCTTCGTCGCCGCCGCTGGCCAGGATGCCGCTGATGGCTATGGTTTGTTCGCCGTGCGACCCTTTAAGGGCCAGGCGATCGCCGATTTTCCAGCCGGTGCGCTGGGCCAGCTGCTTGCCGATCAGCGCCTGCGCCGGCTGTCCGGCGGCTACGGGTTCCTGGGGATAAGCCCCGGTCACGCGCCAGTAAGGGCTGATGATTTGCTGGCCGGTATGGAAATCCGTTTCGTCCGGCACGTTCACCGGCTGCGAAAAAAAGGTGCCCAGCACCGGCACCGATTTGCCGTCGATCAGGACTTCCCCGCCCAACAGCGGCGCAAAACCGATAATGTTATTGCGCCAGAAAATATCCTTGATATTGGGCAGTTCGGACTGATCGATCAGATCCTGTCCGGATAACGGCGCGCCCCGCTCGCCGAACAGCGCGGGCAGCGCCGCCTGGCCCGCCGGTTCGATCAGGATATTGGCGCCGTAGGATTTCAGCTCGCGCGCCATCTTGTCGCCGATATCAATGGATACCGCCAGCAGCGCGGAGATAAGCCCGGCGGCGAGGAATACCGTCAATACCGCCAGGGATTTACGCCGGATATTCCTGCACCATGACTGCCGTAACATGCGCCACAACATACGCTACTCGCCCTCCCCCGCATCATCGGCCGCGGCCGGCACGAACCGGGTCGGCTGCGCGCGAAAACGGTTGTAGTTGGCTTCATTGGCAAAAAAGTACATTTTGCCGCCATAACTGTATTTGTGTTCGGCCTTCACATTGGTCAGCTTGCTGCCGTCCACCGGGTCGGCGACCTGCAAGGTTATGACGGTGCTAAAATAATTCACTCCCGCCACCAGCGCCGGTTTACCGATGGTCAACTCTTTATCGTCATTACGCCAGTTATCAATGGGAACGGGATTACAGCCGCCGGCCTTGCCGATGGACGGAATAAAGATATGCACGCCGCAGGCCACGCAGACCACCTGGTTGCCTTCCATGACATATCCCTGATCGCCGCACAACAGGCAGGCGTCGAACACAACTCCGAGCCGCAGGCGATCCGGATAGCGATTAATCACCAGGAAGCGCACCGCCTTGCCATCATCGGCGACCCAGACAAAACGATGGAGCTTGCCGTCACGCACCTGTTCCAGGGGAATATGCACCTGGCCGTCCGCGCCGAGCGTCACCGGTACCGCTTCCGACAGCCTGGGCGGCTGCGAGGCCACTAAATCCCAATACAGCTGGGCGGCCACGACCATCAGCAGCGCGGCCAACAGCGTGGCGACGGTACGGCGGGCGTTGCGATAACGCGCAATCGCCTGGCGGCGCATTATGGGCTGGGCCTGGCGCAGGTAGTCCGCGCGCAGGCGCAGCAGCGGGCGCATAAACGCCAGCACCAGCAGCGCCATGGCCAGGGCGCTGAAATAATTCAGCCAGGGACTGCTGTTGGTGACATTGGAAACAAAACTGAGCCGCAGCTTGGTCAGCCCGATGATTTCGAGCTTCATTAATAATAACAGCGCCTGCCCGCACAGGGGCAACAGCAGCAGCAGCGACAGCGCCAGCAGCAACGGCCAGCGCCACAGGGGCAAACGCCGCACCACCATCGCCGCCAGCACGGCGCACAGCGCCATTAACGCCACCGCCAGCACCACGGCGCTCAGGTTCAGCAATAAATCGGTATTGATCACCCCGGTGGGGGTCAGCGCGCTCAAGTTGGGATCGTTAACCCAATGCAGCGCCGCACCGGCTATCAGCAGGCCTTGCCAGCCATAGCCCATGCGGATGGAAACGAAGAATTGACTAACTAAAAACAGCAGCAGCGCGGCCAGTTGCAACAGGGTCAGGGTTAATTGCGTCGGTTGTCCGGCGGATAAATGCACGCCGGCCAGCGTACCGGCCGCCAGAGCCAGCAGGGTAACCCATACCAGGCCGCGCACCGACGGCGCGGGGCGACGCACCCAGTTCAATGCGCATAACAGTGTCACCGGCAGGAAAGCTTGCAAGGCGGTAACGAAAAAATAGTTCATGAAACCTACTCAGGACGGGTAACGCTATCTCAGGCAGCGGTCCGGCAAGCCGCTGCGACGGTAGCCGATACCGCCGCAACTGCCAGGCATTCGCGGCGGGGCCGGTTTATTTCAGACCGATATATTTGAAATCATAGCTGACGTCAAACGGTTTCCACCAACGGCCCACGCCGGTTTCAGCGTCGGTATGGCGATGCAAGCCGGCTTTCGACGGCGGTTCGATATGGAAAGTGACTTTATAGTTGCCCACGCCCATCATTTTCACGTTCTGGCCGTAATGGGGGCCGTCGCTGGCGACCATGGGCATAAAGGTACCTTCCTGCTTATCGCCGGAATCGGTATTCACCAGGGTGTAGCTAATGGTCAGGTAGGGCATCCATTCACCGGCGCCGAAACCATTTTTATTGCCTTCGACCGCATGGATATCGGCCTCCAGATGAACATCCGCTTTGGCGGCGGGCAGGCCCATGCCGCGCGGCTCCATATCAATGGGCTGCAAATAGACCGCCGCGATTTGCATTTCGTTCATGGTGACGGTTTCACCGGCCGGATGCTCGGCGGCAAACGCGGCGGGGGCACTTATCACGCCGGTTACAACCAGTGCGGCCACCAGGCTTTTATTCATCTTCATCAACTTCATCCTCAGTCAGCAAAAAAAATTACATTATTATAAAGTGCTCTACACCGCTTCCGGTTTTGGCAACGTAGTACCGGAACGCCGGCGCATAACCCAGAGAGCCACCAGCGCGGCCAGTACTAAAACCATCTGGGGTACCAGGGTTTCCAGGTAGGGATAGATGCCCAGCCAGGTGATTTCCGGTACGCCCTTCAACAACGTGGGTTCGAATAATTTGCCTTCGATTAACTCCAATACCCCTTTGCCGGCAAAAACAAAAGCCATTAAATACATGAAGCCGCCGGTAAACATAAAGAACGGTTTAAGGGGCAGTTTCACGACGGTATAACGCATTAACAAATAGGCCAGCACCAGGATTGCGCAGCCAATCAGGAAACCGGCCAGGATGGACAGTTGTCCGCCGACGTTGCTGGCATCCCCCAGCAATGCATAATAAAACAGCACCGTCTCGGCCCCTTCGCGATACACCGCCAGAAAGCTGGTGAACCACAGGCCGGCCAGGGATCCGCTGGTTAACGATAAGGTAATCTTCCCTTCCAGGTAGGCTTTCCAATGCCGCGCCTCCACCTTGGAGAGCAGCCAATAGCTCATAAAGAACAGCGTGACCACGGCAATCATCATCGTGGCGCCTTCGAGCAGCTCGCGGTTGGCGCCGGAGTTGGCGAACAGCCACTGGAACAGCCCCGCGGTGACCACGCTTGCCAGCAACGCGGTCCAAACCGACTGCCGGATCAGCGGCAGTTTGTCCTGGTGTTTATTTTTCACCAGATACGCGACGATGGCGGCGACGATCAGCAAGGCTTCCATACCCTCGCGCACGATGATCAGCAGGCTATACACCAACAGCGTCCAGTGGCTTTCGCCACCCTCGCCCAGCATGTCCACCGCCTTGGAGAGGTTGGCGGCGAGGGCATCGGCCTGCTCTTGCAGTTGGGCGGCCGGCTGGCCGGCCTTCATCAAACTGACCAGTCGGGTGAAGTAACCTTCCAGCGTGGATTTGAACGCGGCGTCGCGCGAGCCGATTTTGTTCTCCATGCCGCTGGC
Source organism: Enterobacterales bacterium (assembly GCA_015654925.1). GTDB lineage: Bacteria > Pseudomonadota > Gammaproteobacteria > Enterobacterales > Enterobacteriaceae > Acerihabitans. Next base: position 4,299 of record JAATFX010000015.1, read on the forward strand.
TTCAAAGCGATCGAAATAGGCATCCTGGATGGCCATCATGCCGGCTTTGGCCTGGCCCGCGCGATATTGGGCGATAGCCGCGGCCACGGCGGTATTAATGTCGTTGCTGACCTGGCGCCAGTTGGCATCGGGCTGTCCGTCGGCGCCGGCGGCCGGATTGGCGCCGGTATCGGCGATGCCCCCGGCGACCGGGGCCGCAACCGGCTGGTCGTCGCGGGTGGTGGGCAGTCCGGGCAACAGATCTTCGATATCCTGTAAAAGCGTGGTGACGTTATAGGACATATCGTTCATTTGGTCGGGTTTGCCGGCCAGGGCAATCAGGGCGATAAACTCCTGGTTGATCGCGGCGGCCTGCTGGGCGGAGCGGTTTTTGCGCACCGACATTTCCATTTCGGAATTTTTGAATCCCTGGAAATGGGCTTGCTGTACGCTTTGACTGGCGGCGGCATACTGCCCCTGCTGGTATTGGGTCAAGGCGTTGGCCAGCAGGTCGTCGATGGTTTTAAAGCTTTGCTGCCAATAGAGGGCGATTTGCGTATTTTCGTAGGCGCCATGCTGCCCCGCCGCCACCAATTGGTGACCGCCGGCCAATACCGGCAATACGCTGTCGAGATCGTTTTTCAGGCCGTTGATCTTGGCCTGCACTTCCGCCAGCGGTTTGCCTTCGCCAATCAGGCGGCGGATCTCGCCGAACTCGCTTTCCATTTGATAGCTTTTTTGCGCCGAAATATTAATACGGATCGGCCCTTCTAGATTTTCAAAAACCTCAAAGTACGCCATTTGCACTTCATGGCGCGCTTCGTCCGCTTTCTGCTGCTGGTAGAGCTGCGCGGTGGTATCCAGGCGGCCCTGGATATCGGTAATCCAGGTTTGATAGTCGTCAGCCGCCCAGGCGAGCGAGATGCCGAGCCAACCGATGAAACCGAACAGTAGGTATTTGAGACCAGAAGTGAACATCGAACCCGAGCCAAACGTCAATGAGAGTTATTTGCATTATCACCGAATGGCACAAAGAAACAATGACGGACGTCAATAAAGGCTTTTTTTAACGAGAATTATTTCGCGCGGCGCGGGGATTAAAAAATTGGACCGCCAGCGGGCGGTCCAGGGGAAGACTCGGCTACATCAGCGGCTGCGCCAGCCTGACCAGCGAAATCAGCGGCTGCGGATAGATACCCAGCAACAGCACCAGCAAGGAGGAAATCAGCACCACCACCCCGCCCGCGGTCAATGCCCAGTTGGAGGGGGTATCGCGGCGCAGTTTTTCCGGCGGGCTGAGGTAAAGGCTGACCATCACGCGCAGATAGTAATACAGCCCGATGGCGCTGCCGAGCACCACGGTGCCGGTTAGCCACCAGAGGTGGGCGCCCACGCCGGCGGCCATGATATAAAACTTACCGATAAAACCCAGCGTCATGGGAATACCGGCCAGTGACAGCATCATGACCGTCATCACCGCCGACAAAATCGGTTTATGCCAGAACAGGCCGCGATAGGAATACAGCGAATCGGCGTCCGGACCGGTGTAGGGGCTGGACATCAGGCTGACCACCCCGAAGGCGCCCAGGCTGCTGAACAGATAGCCGGCCAGGTAGACGCCCACCGCTTCCACGGCCAGCTGGTGGGCCTGTACCGCAATCAGCCCTACCGTCAGGTAGCCCAAATGGGCGATGGAGGAGTAGCCCAGCAGGCGTTTGATATTGGTTTGCCCGATGGCCATCAGGTTACCGAACATAATGGAGCAGAAGGCGATAATGGCCAGCACCAGGCGCAGGGCGTCGCTGTTCACCACCGGCGTGTACAGGAACAAACGCATCAGTACCGCGAAGATCGCCACTTTGCTGGCGGTGGCCAGAAAGGTGGAGACCGGCGCGGGCGCGCCCTGGTAAACATCGGGCGTCCATAAATGGAACGGCACCAGGGAAAGTTTGAAACCCAAACCGACAATCATCATGCCCAGGCCGGCCAGCAACAGCGGCTGGCGCAGCATGGTATCATCCAGCACCCGGCCCAGGCCGCCAAACGACAGGTTGCCGGTATCGGCATAGACCAGCGCCATGCCGAACAGCAGGAACGACGACGCGGCGGCGGATAACAAGGTGTATTTAAGACTGGCTTCCAGCGAACGTTTTTGCCGGTAGGCGTAGCCGATCAGCCCGAACAGCGGCAGCGAGATCAGTTCAATGCCCAGAAACATCGACGCCAGATGATTGGCGCCGGCCAGTAAAATGCCCCCCATGGCGGCAATCAGCACCAGCAGGTAAAACTCATCCCGGTTGCCGGGATAACCCGCCAGCCACGGGTAGGCAAAAGTGCTGGTGGCCAGGCTGGCGGCCAGCACCAGGGCGGTATAAAACATGGAGTAGCCGTCCGCCCGAATCAGCGGGGTCACATCCATCGGGCCGACCTGGCCGACGAAATAGAGCGATAATAACGCCAGATTCAGGCCGATAACGGTCAGAGTGGCATTGATAAAGTGGTCGCGTCGCCACGCTATGCACAGCATCACAACCACCACCGTCAATCCGACGATCAACAGCGGTAACAGTGCGATCAGTTGTTGAGGAGTTATTGTCATGGCGAATTACGGCCTTGTTGTTGAAATGGTTGAACCGGCTTCGTTTATGGCGAACCAGTGCTGTACATTGCTCATCGCCGCTGAAGAGGTATCAAGGATGACCTGCGGGAAAAAGCCCAGCAGCACCAGCAACACCGCCAGCAGCATCACGATCGACAGTTCGCGCAACGACATGCCCGGCAGGGTTTCTTTTGACTTGGCCGGGCCATAATACGCGCGCTGAATCATGATCAATGAATAAACCGAAGCAAACACCAGGCCGAAAGTAGAAATAACCGTAATCATCGGTACGACGGGGAAGCTGCCGAACAGGATCAGGATTTCACCGATAAAATTACCGGTGCCGGGCATCCCCAGGGTAGCGACCGCAAAAAACAGCGACATGGCGGGGATGAATTTTATCCGCCCCCACAGGCCGCCCATCTGGCGCATGTCGCGGGTATGCAGACGTTCGTACAGCTGGCCGCAAATAATAAACATCCCGGCGGCGGACAGGCCGTGGGCAATCATCTGCACCACCGCGCCCTGGTAGGCCAGCTGGCTGCCGCTATAGATGGCGATCAGCACGAACCCCATATGGGAGACGCTGGTATACGCGATCAGGCGCTTGATATCGGTTTGGGCAAAAGCCATCCAGGCGCCGTAGAAAATACCGACCACCCCGAACCACATGGCGATAGGGGCGAATTGGTGCGACGCCTCGGGAAACAGCGGCAGGCAAAAACGCAGCATGCCGTAGGCGGCGGTTTTAAGCAAAATCCCCGCCAAATCCACCGAACCGGCGGTGGGCGCCTGGCTATGGGCGTCCGGCAGCCAGCCGTGCAGCGGCACGACCGGCATCTTTACGGCGAAGGCGATGAAAAAGCCGAGCATCAGCAGATATTGCGCCAGCGAAGACATGGGGGTATGCAGCAGATCTTCATAATTGAAGGTCCATTCCCCGGTGGCGTTGAAATGCACGAACACCAGCCCCAGGATGGCCACCAGCATCAGCAGGCCGCTGGACTGGGTATAGATAAAGAATTTGGTCGCCGCGGTAATACGGGTTTTACCATCCGACGCCTTATGTCCCCATAAGGCGATCAGGAAGTACATCGGCACCAGCATCATTTCCCAGAAGAAAAAGAACAGGAACATGTCGATGGCCAGGAACACCCCGATCACGCCGCCGAGTATCCACAGCAGGTTCAGGTGGAAAAACCCCTGGTAGCGCTGGATTTCGCGCCAGGAACAGAGGATGGCCAGCACGCCCAGCAAGCCGGTCAGCACCACCATCAGCAGGGAGAGGCCATCCAGCGCCAGATGAATGGAAATACCGAAGCGCGGTATCCACGGTAAAATATATTCGGATTGCCACTGCGGCAGTCCCTGCGCCGAAACCAGTGTATACCCGCCCTGCAACCAGAGTTGCAGGGAGAGCGCCAGCGTCAGCCCCATCGCGATCACGGCTATCCAGCGCGGTACCCGGGTACCAAAACGCTCGCATTGCCAACACAGCAGACCGCCAATGAAGGGGATAAGTATTAGCCAAGGTAGTAGCATGGCGTTGTGCGTCCCTAAATTGAAAAAACCTGAAAACTTGCTGCGGAGCGGGGGAAGGCATACTGCCGGTGTAACCCCCTCTCCTCGCGCGTCGTTAACCGCCGTTGTCTCAAACGGGAGTTATCAGCAACTAAACTGCGTAACTCACTGCGTTAAACAACCTTCGTTATACAAAAACCAGTAGCGCCACCACTATTACGGCGCCCAAACTCATGGAAGCTGCGTACCAGCGCAGCTGGCCGCTCTCGCTGAACGTCAGGCCGCGGCCGGCCCAGCGCGCCAGCACCGCCGGAATATCAAGCAAAGCGTTCAGCGGGTCTCTCCGCAGCAGCTTGGCAATACCCAGATAGGTTTTGACGAACACCTTATGGTACAGCCAGTCGAAGCCCCAGGCGTTGAACCACCAAACGGTGAAAAAGCGTCCCGGCGCGCTGGCGGCTACGGCGTTAACCAGGCTGCGCTTGCCGAGATACAAAGCGGCGGCGATCAGGATGCCCACCACCACCACCACGCCGGAGATAATTTCCAGCGTCATCTTGCCCTCTTCGCCAGCGCGGCTGTCCGGCAATACCCCCGCCAGCGGCGGCGTAATCAGCGCGCCGATAAACGTGGACAGCACCAGCAGCACCAGCAGCGGCAAGTGATGGCTGATCCCTTTGCCGGCATGGGCCTTGATCTGCTCTTTACCGTGAAACACGATAAAGATCATGCGGAAGGTGTAAATGGAGGTGAGCAACGCGCCGACCAGGCCCGCGAACATCAGGTTGAAGTTGCCGTTGGCCAGGGCGCCCCACAGGATTTCGTCTTTACTGTAGAAGCCGGCGGTAATAATCGGCAGGGCCGACAGGGCCGCGCCGCCCACCAGGAAGCAGATGTACACCAGCGGGATGGATTTGCGCAGTCCGCCCATTTTGAAAATATTCTGCTCATGATGGCAGGCCAGGATCACCGACCCCGAGGACAGGAACAGCAGCGCTTTGAAGAACGCATGGGTCATCAGGTGGAAAATAGCCGCGTCCCAGGCCTGTACGCCCAGGGCCAGGAACATGTAGCCAATCTGGCTCATGGTGGAGTACGCCAGCACCCGTTTGATATCGGTTTGCACCAGTGCGGCGAATCCCGCCAGCACCAGGGTGGTCGCGCCGACGATCCCCACCAGATGCAGCACGTCAGGCGCCATCAGGAACAGGCCGTGGGTACGGGCAATCAGATACACCCCGGCGGTCACCATGGTGGCGGCGTGAATCAGGGCCGAGACCGGCGTCGGGCCGGCCATCGCGTCCGCCAGCCAGGTTTGTAACGGCAACTGGGCCGATTTACCTACCGCGCCGCCCAGCAGCATCAGCGTCGCCAGGGTGATGGCGGTGGAACCGACCGCCAGATGCTGCGGCGCCAGCACCATCAGCTCGCGGAAATTCAGCGTGCCCAGTTCGCGATACAGGATAAACAGGGCGAATGCCAACAGCACGTCCCCTACCCGGGTCACGATAAAGGCTTTCATCGCCGCCTTGCCGTTTTTCGATTCGGTGTAATAGAACCCGATCAGCAGGTAGCTGCACAGCCCCACCCCTTCCCAGCCGAGATACATCAACAGCAGGTTATCGGCCAGGACCAGCAGGACCATGCTGGCGATAAACAGGTTGGTATAAGCGAAAAAGCGCGAGTAGCCCTCTTCACCGCGCATATACCAGGAGGCGAACAGATGGATGAAAAACCCGACGCCGGTGACCACCGACAGCATGGTCAGCGACAGGCCGTCCAGGGTCAGGGTAAAGGCGATGTTGAAATTATCCACCGAAATCCAGGTCCACAGCGGCTGGTTGAATACCGCCGTATCGCTGGTGCGGTTGCCGAGGAAATCCAGCCCCACCCACAGGGTGGTCAGGGCGGCGAGGCCAATGGTCCCGACCCCCACCGTGGCCGACAGGTTTTCCGACCAGCGTCCCCGGGAAAAGGCCAGCAGCACATAGCCCAGCAGGGGAAACAGAATAGTTAAATAGAGTAGGTTCATCCGTGCATCTCGCTGACTGTATCGATATTCAGGGATTGGCGGCGGCGGTGCAGTTGCAGCAGCAGCGCCAGGCCGATACTGGCTTCGGCCGCGCCAAGGCTGATGGCCAGGATATACATCACCTGCCCGTCCGCCTGGCCCCAGTAGCTGCCGGCAACGATAAACGCCAGGGCGGAGGCGTTGATCATGATTTCAAGCCCCAGCAGCATAAACAGCAAATTGCGGCGAATCAGCATGCCCGTCAAACCCAGTACAAATAGAATGGCGGCCAAAATGAGTCCGTGGGTTAGCGGGATCATGCCTGTTCCTCCGATTTTCTTTTAATGGCGTCGGTTATTTTGGGGCCTTTATTCACCGCATCGCCCTCGCGGTCTTCGCGCCCCAGATGGAAGGCCACCACCAGCCCGGCCAGCAGCAGCATGGAAGCCAGCTCCACCGCCAGGACGTAGGGTCCGAACAGCGCGATGCCGACGGACTTGGCGCTGATGACGTCGCCGGCGATACCGCGATCGCGCACGCCATAGATAGCGCGGATTAACACGCCCAGCAACAGCAGCGACAGCACGCCCGGCCCGACCCAGGCCGACGGGGTCAGCCAGTCGCGTTCCTGGCGCACGTCGGCGGCGCCCAGATTAAGCATCATCACCACAAACACAAACAGCACCATGATGGCGCCGGCGTAGACGATGATTTCCAACGCCCCGGCGAAATAGGCCCCCAGCGTAAAAAACACGCAGGCTATGGCCAGCAGCGAGACGATCAGGTACAACAATGCGTGAACCGGATGAGTATGGGTAATGACCCGCAGCGTAGCCAATATCGCCACCAGGCCGGACAAATAAAAAGCGACTTCCATGCTTGACTCCTTAGGGCAGCAAACCTTTGACATCGATGGGTTTGGCTTCGTTTTCCGCTTCGCCTTTATCTTTCCCGCCGATCGCCATACCGGCCATCCGATAAAAATTATATTCCGGATATTTACCCGGCCCCGAAATCAGCAAATTTTCTTTTTCATAGACCAAATCCTGCCGCTTGAACTCGCCCATTTCAAAATCCGGCGTCAGCTGGATGGCCGTGGTCGGACAGGCTTCTTCGCACAGGCCGCAAAAAATGCAGCGGGAGAAGTTGATACGGAAGAATTCGGGATACCAGCGTCCGTCCGCGGTTTCCGCTTTTTGCAGCGAAATACAGCTGACCGGACAGGCCACGGCGCACAGGTTACAGGCCACGCAGCGCTCTTCGCCGTCCGGGTCCCGCGTCAGGACGATACGGCCGCGAAACCGCGGCGGCGGATTGACCGGCACATCGGGATACATCTGCGTTTCGCGCTTGCTGAACGCCTGCATGCCGATCATCCAGATACTGCGTAGCTGGGTGCCGCAACCAATCACTAACTCTTTTAATGTCATGGTTTATTCACCCCTTATTGAGCGTTATACAAAATGACCGCGGCCGTCGCCAGCAGGTTCAGCAGCGTTAACGGCAGGCAGATTTTCCAGCCGAAAGCCATCACCTGGTCATAGCGCGGACGGGGTAGCGCCGCTCGGATCAGGATAAACATCATCATAAAAAAGGCGGTTTTCAGGGCGAACCAGATAAACGGCGGCAAAAACGGCCCCTGCCAGCCGCCGAAGAACAGCGTCACGATCAGCGCCGATACGGTGACGATACCGATATATTCACCCACGAAAAACAGGCCGAACTTCATGCCGGAATATTCGATATGGTAACCGTCGGCGAGTTCCTGCTCCGCTTCGGGCTGATCGAAGGGATGGCGGTGGCAGACCGCGATGCCCGCCAGCACGAAGGTGGCGAACCCGAAGAATTGCGGAATGATATTCCACAAATCGGCCTGGGAGGCGACGATATCGCCCAGGCTGAACGACCCGGCCCGCGCCACCACGCCCATCAGGGACAGTCCGAGGAATACTTCGTAGCTCAAGGTCTGCGCCGAGGCGCGCATGGCGCCGAGCAGGGAGTATTTATTGTTGCTCGACCAGCCGGCGAACAACACCGCATACACCGCCAGCCCCGCCATCATCAGGAAGAACAGCACCCCGATATTGAGATCCGATACCACCCAGGTGGGGCTGACCGGAATGATGGTAAAGGATACCAGCAGCGCGGTAAAAGCAATTACCGGCGCCAGGGTGAAGATCATCCGATCGGAGAACGGCGGCACCCAGTCCTCTTTAAAGAACATCTTCAGCATATCCGCCACCAGCTGGAGCGAACCGCCCCAGCCGACCCGGTTAGGCCCGTACCGGTTCTGGAACAAGCCCAGCAACCGGCGTTCGGCAAAGCTCATATACGCGCCGCAGGTCACTACCACCAGCAGGATCACTATCGCTTTTAAAACCGTTAATATGATGTCAATCACGTCCGATGTTAACCAACTCATAACGCGGCCTCCCGCAGATGTTCAACCGGTTGTCCCGCCCATACCGGCGGAATGCCCGGCAGCCCAAGCGGCAGCCCGACCTGCCCCGCGGCCAGCGCGTCGCTAAAGCGCACCGGCAGCCGCAGCGATTGGCCGGCGCAGCTGAATTCCAGCAGCGTGCCGCTGTTAACGCCCAGGCGCTCCGCATCCTGGCGGCTTACCATCACGTAAGGTTCCGGCATGCGTTCTTGGATCACCGCCGAGCGCTGCGAAGTCTCTTCGCTGCCGAACAGGTGATAATAAGGGGCGACGCGCCACGGGCCGCCGTCCGTCGCGGCAAAGGCCGCCGGGATGGCGGTAAAGTAGGCCAAACGATCCTCGCCGGCTTCCAGCAAACGCACGCCGGGGTCGCCGTGGCGCAAATGGCCGCCCACTTCGTCCTGGAATTTATTCCAGGCCTGGGGGGAGTTCCAGCCCGGCGCCCAGGCGAACGCCACTTGTTTGCTGGTGCCCTGGGGGCTGCTGCTGCCTTCCATGGAGAAGGCGAACATGGTGTCTTTATCCTGCGGCTGGCGGGGCTCGTGCACGCTGATGTTGGCGCGCATGGCGGTACGGCCGCTGTAGCGGTGCGGTTCACGGGCCAGTTTCTGCCCGCTGACGCGAAAGCCCGCATCCGGCGCGGCCTGCACGATACCGGCCAGCTGCGGCAGGGTCTCGGCGCAGGCGGCGATGATATGGTCGAACTGCGTCCAGTCCACATGGCGGTCGAGATAGGTGGAATGCAGCGAATGCAGCCAGCGCCAGCTCTCCAGCATAATGGTCTGGTCGTCGTAATAAGCCGGATCGTATACCTGGAAAAAGCGCTGCGCGCGGCCTTCCTGGTTAACCAGCGTGCCGTCGCTTTCAGCAAAGCTGGCCGCCGGCAGAATCAGGTTGGCCTTATCCATGATGGCCGTGCGCTGGTGATCCACCACAATCAGATTGATGGCTTTCGCCAGCGCCGCGTCCACCCGCTGGGCGGGGGCGTGGCGGTACAGGTCGTTTTCCAGCACGATTACGCTATCCGCCGCGCCCTGTTCGATTTGCGCCAGCGCCTCGTCTAGGGAACCGCCGCCCATCAGCGCCAGTCCCATGCTGTTGGCGGCCGCGGCCACAAAGGTAATGCCGACATCGGCGCCGCGCCCTTTCAGCGCGCGGGCGACGTTGGCGGCGGCGGCGATCACCGTGACGCTGCCGGCGTTGCTGCCGGAAATGATCAGCGGCTTGCGGGCGCCGGCCAGGGCCTGGGCGATAACATCGATTTTGGCGCGCAGCTCGTCGGACAGGCCGTCGACCTGCGGCGCCGCCTCATCCAGCGCGTGGGCGATAGCGAAGCCCAGGCGGGCCTGGTCCTCCACCGGCGCGCAATAGGTCCAGGCGGCGAGATCGTCGAGCTTGGTGCGATCGACGCTGGTGACGAACAGCGGATGCCGGGCATGCTGGCCGATGGTCTGAATGGCGGCGATTTGCCAGTCGGCGACTTTTTGCGCCGCGGCCATTTCGCGGGTTTTGCCCTTGACGGCCTGGCGCACGGCCAGCGCGATGCGCGCGCCGGTCTGGGTCAAGTCTTCCCCCAGCACCAGCACCGCATCGTAGCTTTCCATTTCGCGCAGCGAAGGCGTATGGATGCCGCCGTCGCGCAGCACGCTGAGCATCATGTTCAGCCGGGCCTGTTCGTCGTCGGAAACGCCGTTATAAAAATTGGCGGCGCCCACCAGCTCACGCAGGGCGAAGTTGCTCTCTACGCTGGCGCGCGGCGAACCGATGCCAATCATTTTTTTGGCCTGGCGCAGCGCGTCGGCGGCCCCTTGCATCGCCTGGTCGGCGTTCAGGGAGATCCAGTCATCGCCCCGGCGTTGCAGCGGATGGCGCGGACGATCTTTCAGATTGACATAACCGTAACCGAAGCGGCCGCGGTCGCACAGGAAGTAGTGGTTCACGCTGCCGTTGAAACGGTTTTCGATGCGCCGCAGTTCGCCGTAACGCTCGCCCGGGCTGGTATTGCACCCGACGCTGCACTGCTGGCAAATGCTGGGAGCGAACTGCATGTCCCATTTGCGGTTATAGCGTTCGGAATGGGTTTTATCGGTAAAGACCCCGGTCGGACACACTTCCACCAGATTGCCGGAAAACTCGCTTTCCAGCGTACCGTCCTGGGGACGGCCGAAATAGATATTATCGTGCGCGCCGTACACGCCGAGATCGGTGCCGTCGGCATAATCCTTGTAATAGCGGACGCACCGGTAGCAGGCGATGCAGCGGTTCATCTCATGGGAGATAAACGGGCCGAGATACTGGTTGCGATGGGTGCGTTTGGTAAAACGGTAGCGGCGGAAGTTCTGGCCGGTCATTACCGTCATGTCCTGGAGATGGCAGTTGCCGCCCTCTTCGCACACCGGGCAATCGTGGGGGTGATTGATCATCAGCCACTCCACCACGCTCTTGCGGAACTGCTGCGCCTCCTCGTCCTCGATGGAGATGAAGGTGCCGTCGGATGCCGGTGTCATACAGGACATCACCAGCCGGCCGCGCGTATCTTCGGCGTTTTGGTATTGCTTTACCGCGCATTGGCGGCAAGCGCCGACGCTGCCCAGCGCCGGATGCCAGCAAAAATAAGGAATATCGAGGCCGAGCGTGAGACAAGCCTTAAGCAGATTGTCCGACCCGTTGACCTCGTATTCTTTGCCGTCTACATGAATGGTAGCCATAGTCAGCATGCTTCCGTGTGGCCCGCCGTACGGCGGGCGTTAATCAAAATGCGTCTCGGGTGCATAACATCCGGCACGCGCTGCGCGCGGCCAGGATGCAGGGTTACCAACGCGCTTTCAGCAAGTTTGGCTGAATACCGCCGATCGCGCGGGTATTACCGATATGCTGCGTTGCAATTCCCGCCTCGAATTCGGCCCGGAAATATTTTATGGCGCTTTGCAAAGGCTCGACGGCGCCCGGCGCATGAGCGCAAAAGGTCTTGCCCGGGCCGAGGAAACGGCAAAGCTGTTCCAGCGTGTCGATGTCCCCCGGCTGCCCTTGGCCGTTTTCAATGGCGCGCAGCAGTTTTACGCTCCAGGGCAAGCCGTCGCGGCAAGGGGTGCACCACCCGCAGGATTCCCGGGCGAAAAACTCTTCCAGGTTGCGCGTCAGGGAAACCATATTGATTTCGTTATCCACCGCCATGGCCAGCGCGGTGCCCAAACGGCTGCCCGCCTTGCCGATGCTTTCAAAATCCATCGGCAAATCCAGATGATCGGCGGTCAGGAAGTCGGTACCCGCGCCGCCCGGCTGCCAGGCTTTGAGCGTCAGGCCGTCGCGCATGCCGCCGGCGTAGTCTTCCAGGATTTCGCGGGCGGTGATGCCGAACGGCAGCTCCCATACGCCGGGATGTTTAACCCGGCCGGAGAACCCCATCAATTTAGTGCCGGTATCGTTGCTTTTACCGGCGGTAATGCCCTTGTACCAATCCACGCCGTGTTCGAGGATCGCCGGCACGTTACACAGCGTTTCCACGTTATTGACGCAGGTTGGTTTGCCCCAGGCGCCGGACGTCGCCGGGAACGGCGGTTTGGAACGCGGGTTGGCCCGGCGGCCTTCAAGGGAGTTGATCAGCGCGGTTTCTTCCCCGCAGATATAACGACCGGCGCCGGTATGGACGATCAGTTCAAAATCGAAACCGGTGCCCAGGATATTCTTGCCCAGGTAACCGGCTTCGACGGCCTCGGCTATGGCGCGCCGCAAATTCACCGCCGCTTCGATATACTCGCCGCGCAGGAAGATGTAGCCGCGATAGGCTTTCAGGGCAAAAGCGGCAATCAGCATGCCTTCCACCAGCAAATGGGGCAGTTGCTCCATCAGCAGGCGGTCTTTATAAGTGCCCGGCTCCATTTCATCCGCGTTGCACAACAAGTAGCGGATATCCATGGTGGGATCTTTGGGCATCAGGCTCCATTTCAGGCCGGTGGAAAAGCCCGCCCCGCCCCGCCCTTTCAGGCCGGAATCCTTGACCAGGGCGACGATATCGTCCTGCGCCATGCCCTTGAGGGCTTTTTCCGCGCCGGCATACCCGCTTTTGGCGCGGTATTCATCAAGCCATACCGGCTGCCCGTCTTCGCGCAGGCGCCAGGTGAGAGGGTGCATCTCGGCAGTACGTTCAATCTGTCTTATCATCGATACTGCTCCAATAGCGAACCGATGCCTTCCGGCGTCAGGTGAACATGGGTATCGTCGTCGATCATCATGGTCGGCCCTTTGTCGCAGTTGCCCAGGCAACAGGTGGGCAGCAGGGTGAACCGCCCGTCCTCGGTGGTCTGGCCGGGCTTGATATTCAGCGACTGTTCCAGCGCCGCCTGGATACCCTGGTAGCCGGTGATATGGCAAACCACGCTGTCGCAATAGCGGATGATATGGCGACCGACCGGCTGGCGGAAGATCTGGCTGTAGAACGTGGCCACGCCTTCCACGTCGCTGCCCGGGATGCCCAGCACCTCGGCAATGGCGTCTATGGCGCCGTCCGGCACCCAGCCCCGCTGCTTTTGCACAATCTTCAGCGCTTCGATAGAGACGGCGCGGGCATCTTCGTAGTGATGCTTTTCGCGCTCTATGGCGTCGCGTTCCTGGGGACTGAGGACAAAGGCCTCGTTTTCATTCGGCTGGCCCGGCGCGATGGCGTGCTCATGCGGTTCTTTATGATGTTCATGCATAATTAGCGGTCCACATCTGACATAACAAAATCGATACTGCCCAGATAGACGATGAGATCGGATACCAGGCTGCCGCGGATCACCGAAGGAATTTGCTGCAGATGCGGGAAACTCGGCGTGCGAATACGGGTCCGGTAGCTCATGGTGCTGCCATCGCTGGTCAGGTAGTAACTGTTGATCCCCTTGGTGGCCTCGATCATCTGAAACGATTCGTTAGCCGGCATTACCGGACCCCAGGAAACCTGGAGGAAATGGGTAATCAGGGTTTCGATATGCTGCAACGTACGCTCTCTGGGAGGCGGCGTGGTCAGCGGATGATCGGCTTTAAACGGCCCTTCCGGCATATTGTTCAGGCACTGCTCAAGGATGCGCAGGCTTTGGCGCATCTCTTCGACTTTGAGCATGACGCGGCTGTAGCAATCGCTGATGCCGTCGCCTACCGGCACTTCGAAATCGAACTTGTCATAACCGGAGTACGGCCGCCATTTACGCACGTCGAATGAGATGCCGGTGGCGCGCAGCGCGGCGCCGGTCACGCCCCAATCCAGGGCGTCCTGGGCATTATACGCGGCGACGCCTTCGGCGCGCCCGCGCAGCACGCTGTTTTTCAGCGCCGCTTTAACATAGGAATCCAGCCGCTTGGGCAACCAGTTGAGGAAGTCGCGCAGCAGGCCGTCCCAGCCGCGCGGCAGATCGTGCGCCACGCCGCCGATGCGGAACCAGGCCGGATGCATACGGAACCCGGTGATCGCCTCGACCACGTCATAAATTTTCTGCCGGTCGGTAAACGCCAGGAATACCGGCGTCATACCGCCCACGTCCTGGATATAGGTGCTGATATACAACAGATGGCTATTGATGCGAAACAGCTCGGAAAGCATGACGCGAATCACTTCCACCCGTTCGGGCACCACGATACCGGCCAGTTTTTCCACCGCCAGCACGTAAGGCATTTCATTGACGCAGCCGCCAAGATATTCCACCCGGTCGGTATAGGGAATATAGCTGTGCCAGGATTGGCGTTCGCCCATTTTTTCCGCGCCGCGGTGGTGATAACCGATATCCGGCACGCAATCGACGATTTCTTCGCCATCGAGTTGCAAAATAATGCGAAAGGCCCCGTGGGCCGAGGGATGGTTCGGACCGAGGTTGAGGAACATAAAATCTTCGTTGTCCCGTCCGCGCTTCATGCCCCACTCTTCCGGCTTGAAGGTCAGCCCTTCCATTTCCAAATCCTCTTTCTGCTTGGTCAGCATATAAGGATCGAATTCGGTGGCGCGCGCGGGGTAGTCTTTACGCAGCGGGTGGCCCTGCCAGCTTTGCGGCATCATAATGCGCGTCAGGTGCGGATGGCCGTCGAACACGGTGCCGAACATTTCCCAGGTTTCCCGCTCATACCAGTTGGCGTTGGGGAAAATTTTGGTAATGGTCGGCAGGTGGAGATCGTTTTCCGCCAGCGCCACTTTCAGCATGATATCCCGGTTTCTATCTATGGAAATCAGGTGATAGAACACGGTGAAATCCGCCGCGGGCAGGCCTGCGCGATGGGTGCGCAAACGCTCGTCCACCCCGTGGAGATCGTAGAGCATCACATAGGGTTTCGGCAGCTTTTTCAGGAATACCAGGATGTCGAGAATTTGCTCGCGCTTGACCCACACCACGGGGATGCCGGTGCGGGTAGGCTGCACGGTGAAGGCTTCCGGGCCGAAACGGTCACGCAACTCTCCGATCACGGGATCATCAAGGTGATCGCGTGTTTGCCAGGCCGGCTGGGCGAGATTTTGCGTCATCAACTCTGTCATAGTTTTTTTTCACCAAATTAAGGCTGTGCCGGCGTCATGCCATTCTGCGCGTTATCTGATTATGGACGACAAACGTCACATCGCTTCGCGCTTAAATCTCGTCGGGGGAACGCAGGTTGGTCACGGCGATGCGCTCGCCCTGCTTGCGCTCGCGTTCAGATTGCATATTGGCCCGATAGACCCCCTGATCGCCGACCACCCAGGAGAGCGGGCGCCGTTCCTTGCCAATGGATTCCTTCAGCAGCAGCAGCGCCTGGATATAGGCCTCCGGCCGCGGCGGGCAGCCGGGAATATACACATCGACCGGCAAAAACTTATCCACGCCCTGCACCACGGAATAGATATCGTACATGCCGCCGGAATTCGCGCAGGCGCCCATGGAGATCACCCACTTCGGTTCCAGCATTTGATCGTAGAGGCGCTGGATAACCGGGGCCATTTTGGTAAAGGGGGTACCCGCAATCACCATGAAATCCGCCTGGCGCGGTGAGGCGCGGATAACTTCGGAACCGAAGCGCGCCACATCGTGCACCGCCGTGAAAGCGGTGGTCATTTCAACGTAACAACATGAGAGGCCGAAATTATAAGGCCACAAAGAATTGCCCCGCCCCCAGTTCACCGCGTTGTGCAGGGCATTCTCAAGTTTGCCCAAATAAACGCTGCGGCTGACGTGACCGTCCATGGGATCGGCTACGATTTCCTGTTTTTGCAGGGGGTAACGGTCATTCTCACCGTCCGGCTCTACACGGGTGAGGGTGTAATCCATTTTGATGCCTCGCTGTTACTGCTGATGACGTTGGTTTTCAGTGACCGGCCCGGAACGGCGCAGGCGCTGGGAACGTTCAGGCGTCCAGTCCAGCGCGCCGATGCGCACCAGGTAAACCAGGCCCGCCAACAACACGAAAATAAAAATGGCGGCTTCAAAGAAGCCAACCCAGCCAACCTCGCGAATGGAGACCGACCAGGCATATAAATACAGGGCCTCAACGTCGAAAATGACGAAAAACATGGCTACCAGGTAAAATTTGGAGGAAAGCCTCAGTCTTGCCGTTCCTACCGGGTCGATGCCGGATTCAAATGGAACGTTTTTCGATCGCGCATGGGCCCGGCCGCCAAGGAGGTAACCGCCAAGCAGCATAAAACAGCACAGACCGACGGCGCCGGCGAGGAATACGGCGAACGCCCAATAATGGGCGGTAACTTCAGTGGTTATTGACATTCATTTTGCTCATCAAAAGTGGCATTTTGCAGTCTGCTCTTAGTCAACGGCAGTTCGACTCACCACATCGATTTATGGGAAGAAGTTTAAAAAAACCGCACCAGGCCGATGCCACCGGCAAACACAGCCATTGTGTGGGGTTTTTACTCCTTTACATAACCTTTTGTCAACTTGGACAAAGGAAACTTCATAGTAATTTACACATGTAATAACTGATTAACATATGATGCGCACATCCGCCGCTTAATCGTGTCAGTGATCGGAACAATCAGCCTATACGATTCGTGCTACGTTACGATGACCCGCAGGTAACTATACCATTTTCACCGGAAATCATGTTATTCCGCGTATTCGGCAAGGGTAAAATTTGATCCAGGACACAATTTTGCAACTTATCACATTAAAAGTTGCACATTCTGTGCGGCCTTTACGAAAAATAAGCACCAGAAACAGTGTTTTGATTTAATTGACAAGGATTTTACAATGGTATTTTCAGCGGGTAATTTTACGTCGGGTAACGAAAAGGCGATCGGGGACGGGAAATGCGCAAAGGCGGGTTATTTTCCAGCGCTGGCACTTTTTTTACTTTCAAAACGGTATTTTTACATTATTTAGAAAATTAAGCCCCGTATTTCAGGGGCTTAATTTTATACAATGGCATGTTTATTCATCATTGACCGTGAAACTTTCTCCCGCCCCCTCTCCTTTGACCGGCGGCGAAATATCGGGACTGTAAAAGTTGTTCCCCGTTTGCACCGCGCTGAAAATAGCCATGGCCAATTCATTTTCGCACTGCGGATGCTTACAAAGGACATATTGGGTTTCAGGTAACGCAGGCATGCCTTCGTTTTTTCCCAATACCCGCAACTCCGGACTCATCATTTCCACCGGGCGCACCGTGATGCCCAGCCCCGCCTTGACCGCCGCGCGGGTAGCCGCGAGCGTCGAGGCGCTATAGGCAATGCGCCACGACAATCCGGCCGCCTGTAGTTGCTCTATGGCCAGGGTGCGAAAGAAGTTGGGTTCATCGGAGACCACCAGGGGAATGACTTCCCCCGGAACGAAGCGATAATCAGCCGAACAGTACCATAATGTCGGGGACGAGCGCAGCGTGACGTAAGGATGGCTTTGATTGCTCAATGTGGTAATGGCCAGATCCACCTCGCCATTAGTCAGCATTTCTTGCATCAGCAGGCTGCGTTTGACACTAACGTCAATTGCCAGCTTAGGATAAATACGCGTTACCCTGCTGAGCAAAAATGGAAGTATGGTATCGGCAGTATCATCCGATGCGCCAATGGTCAGCACGCCCTGAATATTACTGTACATCAGGGATGTGCATGCCTCGTCATTGTAAAGTAAAATCTTCCTGGCATATCCGAGCAATTGTATCCCGTGTTCGGTCAAAAGCTTGTTACGACCATGACGGGCAAATAACTCTTTTCCGACAAGCTGTTCTAATCGTTGCATTTGCTGGCTGACGGCCGATTGGGTTCGGCATACTGATGCTGCTGCGGCCGCAAAGGTGTTGAGATCAGCGACGGCAACAAACGTTCTCAATAAATCAAGATCAAGATTGAGCACTGGACGATTTGCATTGGTCATAATATTGTCTTCACTTTTGTATTCTAATTACACACTACTACCCTGGTGTTTCAAAAAAA